>JBEKZM010000191.1:0-6324 GCA_049509875.1 Verrucomicrobiota bacterium
AGCTGACGGACAACGGTCAGTTTTGACGCGGTTGGAAGTTTTGTGTTTTTCATCGCCTGCCTTGTGGCAGGTTTTCACGAAATTTCCAACCATTTTTTCATTTTTCTATGGGATGGCAGTGGAATTCTTTTGCACTTTTGCGTCAGTATGAGTTGCACCAAGAGTACCAGCGCCTTGTCCTAGGCCAGCGTCCGCCAGCGATCCTGGTTTGCCCCCCAGCTTGGTACTGATCAGGCTTGCCAGCGCTTGCTGCCACGTGCGGGTGGCAACACCGTTGTCGGTGCCCGCCGGATATGCCTTGGCGATTTGGAGGTTGAGTGCCGGCTGGCGTTCGGCTTGAATCTTCGCCTGGATGATCTGTTGCGCTTCGTCAGCGTTGGTGGTTTAGAGGCTGGTGCGCTTGCAGGTGGTCTTGTCCACGCAATAGAACATTCCGCCGCAGTGGCCACGGCAGGTCAAATGGTAACGGGTCTTCATTTCATTCATGCAAACGCAAGAATAATTCAGACCGCTTCCGGGAAGTAAGCGAGTATTGGGTGAGTTAAAACCCGTTAAGTTTAGTTCTGACGGAGCAGTAAATCAGTTGCCCGTTTTGGTGTTCGTTACGGACGCCCGCGCTCCTAAACCATTGCCGCACATACGGTTCGGATTGGAGGCGAGGTCGGAATCGAACTCTGTAGGGCTACGAAGTTCCCCGGTTTGGCAGAAGGGCATGGTAGAGTGGCATTTTTGAATGAAAACGCGAAGTAAAAGCAGCAATCGGTTGGCACCGGCGCTTGGCTGGCCGCCAAGTATTTGTGTTCGGCGTGGGAGTTGAACTCGACCTCGGGAACGGCGGCGGAACGAGAGGCAATTTGGCATTCGTGTAATCGATGATGATCTTGTCGAAGTAGCTTTGCGTCATGGCATCCGGATGGTTTCCATGAGCGGCGGTCTGCCCAAACCTCACGGAGTCTCCGGGCGTCGCTTGTGCCACCATTTTCGTTCCCACTTGCGCGAAGTTGTTGGCAGGATGGAAGACCGCACCGGACACCGTTCCCGCATCGCCGTCGAAAAACAAGTTCACCCAACACGGTTTTCCGACGGCAACCTTGGTGTGAGTGGGACTGTATGTGGTCTTGCTTCCTGGTGCAGCACTATGGCAACGGAGGTACGGACCTCCCTGAGTTTCGGTTTCCACTTGTATTACGCCCCAGGTCCAGAGGGTTGCTTCCACGAAACTGATGCTGTCGAACTGTACCCAAGGGATTGTTACGCCGCTGGTCTAAAAGCACGCGACCGTGATCCTGGTGTATCGTCCGGGAAGCCTACATTTGACGTAGTTGAGCTAATTATTGTCGTTGAACATCCAAGAACGCTTGGAGTGTGGGCCGGCGTAGGTCACTCCGCCCACAACCACTGGGCCCGGCAAACCGCTCGCATTCCTTGTCGAGACCCACATTTGGCCGTTTGTGCTCCAAGTCGTCCCCCCGCCATGGCTCGATGCTCAACCATGCGCCGCCAGCGCGTTTTACCACATATGCCTGGGTTTATCAGTGGTAAAGCGTGTTCCAAAGCGTTATCTTTCTTCAAATGGCCCAGCGATTGACACTTGCCGGAGTGAATCGAAAGGCCTGAAGAATCGTGCTTGTAAGTGCGGGGTTGCGGGTGGCCAAGCGCCATGCGGCAACCCCAGGAAGGGCCAGAATCGACGAGCCTTCCTGGAGGCTTCAGCGTCGATACTGGAGGTCCGAGATGGATCCCATTCTTTAGACCACGGAGCGAAGGTCGTTACCCTTTTTTTCCTCACTTAGCCAAGTTGCAGCAGCCACACGATCGTGATCAATGTCGCGCGAAGGTTTATCGTTGAATTTAATATGGACCTCTAACAGCCCATATTGCGCGTCGCTGAGGAAATGGAATTGAATTTGTGACACGCCTTCTCTGGCCAAAATGCGGAATGAAGCGCCGCGAATGATGGCCGGCGTGGTCAAAACGCACGCGGCTCCCGCGTCGCACAACCAGGATTTCAGCCCGCCGGCGAGCATGTTGGCGACTTCACCCATCACGTCGTTCACATCGGCGTCCCCCGGAGCCTCCTCGGGCTGCATTCCCAGCATGGCACAAGTGATGCGCACGGCAAACGGAACCGGGACATGGAGATAGACTGCGCCGGTCACGGCCTCACCCGCGAAACTCACTGTGCCACTAATGCGTTCCAGCAAGCTTTCCGGAACCGGTTCTGTAACCGGCAGCGCCGGCAAAGAAAGCATCGTCGAAAAAACTTCGGCCAGATGCCGGAACAGAAATTCCCGCACGGCGGACGCGGCGATCGGTTGACTCATGATATTATATGGCGGCACTACGCTGGACCCACAAAGTGAACGGTGCCGAAGATTCGCAGGCTGGTTGTCCGAACGCCACGATCTAAGTTAAGCATGCACCCAGTATTGTATCGGTCCAATCGGGAGCCGCTGAAGCAAAGATCTGAGCTTGTCGCGCGACGACCTCAAAACGAAACGATCTCCAGGTTTAACCATAATGACATGCGCGTGCGCGGCGTTGCAACTTGCTGCGGAGATCTTCGTTCTGTAGTTTTCATAATCGGAATCCACCAGCGCCGGCTGCCTCTGCAACGGGGCATGACGAATCCAACCGGTCAGAACTGTTCTTCGAGGTTCGAACTCAGGGCCGCTGGAACTGCATTTTCTCTTTTGCCTCCGCCGCGTTGATGGCGGCCCACGACGGCGCACGCCAGAGGTGCAGGTCGCCATCGGAGTTGAGCGATCCGAGGGCATTGCCGTCCGGGGAAAAACTCGAGTGGACAAATCCGGCGCCCTGGCCTTCCAGTGTAAGGACGTTCTGCCAGCTGGTGGTGTCCCACAGGCTCAAGGCCTGCTGCTTGCCGCTGCCCGTGGCCAGGCGGAGTCCGTCGGGTGAAAAAGCGACGGAATCAACACCGCTCAGGAATCCGCCCAGGGTCGCCAATTCCCGCCATGAGCCGGAGTCCCAAACGCGGGCATACCCATAAGTGCTGGCGACGGCAAAACTCCGGCCGTTGGGTGAGAATGCCGCCGCGTAGGCCCCCAGAAAATTCAAATTGGTTTCCGATACCCCGCCGATGTTCAGGTGCCAAAACTGCATGCTGCCGCCATTGACAAAAGTAACGAAAAGGTTCTCATCCTGCGAGTCAGCTAGAACGGCTTCACCACCGCGTCGCTCCGGCCAGGATTGCACTTCACGCCCGGAGGGCAGATCCCATTCGTGCAGCGTGTAACCGGTCTTGGATCCGGTCAACAGCCGGGTGCCTTGGGCTAGAAATTTTACCGGGGTGACGATGTCGGTGGTGTTTGTGATCGCGCGCAGCAGAGTGTGGTTCGCCAGGTCCCAGACCCGGATGATGCCGTTTGCCGAACCATTCGCCAGCGACCGCCCGTCCTCTGAAAACAGCGGGTAAAAATAAAAAGCGGGATCGTAATTTGTTCCCAGATCCATGATGGTTTCACCGTGTTGGAAGGCGGCTCCAGACCAGCGTGTCACGCGGCCCTGCGCGCTAAAGGTCTGGACCGATTGGCTGTTGGTACTGAAGCTCCAACGCACGACCTGCTGCGGCAGGGTCAGGCGCGGCTGCCGGGGATGCCGGACGCTGGTATCCCAAATACACACCGCGCCGTCTTTACAGCCGCTGGCCAGCGTTTTGCCATCCGGCAGCAAGACCACCCGCCAGACCCCAAACCGGTGGCCGCGCAGGACATCCAAGCAGGTCCGACTGGCCACGTCCCAGACGTGGAGAGTCTGGTCAGCGCTGCTGGACGCGAGAGTTTTGCCGTCGGGCCAGAACACCACGGAATTTACCCAGGCACCATGGCCGGCAAGGCGGCCGACCTCGTTGCCGGTGGCAACATCCCACAAGAGGATGTCCGACTCGTTGAAGCCCTCCGCGGTCGCCAGGGTTTTTCCGTCGGGCGAGAACATCAAAGCCGTGACGAATCCGGAGGTGACCGGCACCTCCCAAAGTTTCCGGCCATCCCGCAGATCCAACAGCTGTATCCGATTATCTTGCGTGGGAAACGCCGCCAAGCGAAAATCGGCGGTGGTGGCAAAATCGGTCGCCATGTCCCCTGCTGACAGGGCACCGGTAAAGCAGCTGGCCAGCTTGGTTACCGCGGGCAGGCTCCAGAGCGTGATTTGATTTGTGAGGCCGGAAAAGGTGGACGTCACCAGCCGTTGGCCGTCACTGGAAAATGCCAATCCGTTGCAAGAATCAACCTCCAAGGGCACTTGGACGAGCATCCGGCGCGCCGCGGAATCCCAAAGGTGCAAAGTGTGATGCAGCTCCCCATCATCGGCACGAAGGCGGCTGGTGTAGGCCAGCAGCGTCGCCACTGGGGAGAAGGCGACACGCACATCTTCCTCGTTTTCGCTGAGCAGGACCAATCGTTGCCGAGCCGATATATCCCAGACCGATGCTCCGCCTTTGGCTTGCGCGCCCACGGCGAGCCATCTTCCATCCGCCGACGCGGACAGGGAAAGGATTCCGCTGGATTGTTGACACAGCGTGAACGACGCATCACTGCGGGTTTGCTGCCAGAGGTATCGCCATTCCCAGCCGCGCAGATCATTCTGGCCCGGACTGGGCCGGTGCCGGTTGAGCAGGTCCACCGCGCGCCCGAGGTTGTTTTCCGCCAGGGCCTGACCGGCTACATTCATGTCGGCGGCGTAGGCGCGCTGGCGGGCGACGAGCTCGTCGGCCTGAGCTTGCTCGCGCAACCTGGCTTCGTTAGCCTGCGCCTCGATCGCCTTCCGTTCATTGGCTTCGGCCGTCCGGCGTTGGAGGGCTTCGTTAGCCTGCGCTCGCTGCGCTGCGCGCTGGGCCTGGGTTGCGCGCACCGATTGCCAGGTGGTGGCGATGATACCCAGCAGCAGCGCGGCACCGATGGCGGCGCCAGCGCTGAACACAAGCTTGTGACGGTGAAAGGCTTTCTGCCACCGGTACGCGGCCGACGGAGGACGGGCGACGACCGGCTCGCTGTTCAAATGGCGTTTGAGGTCCGCGGCCAGCCCGTTCGCGGTTTCGTAGCGGCGCGTGCGGTCCTTCTCCAGACACTTCATCACGATCCAGTCGAGATCGCCCTTAAGCTCGTGCATCAGTTTGGAGGTGTCCGTGGAACGCCGCTGGGCCGCGGTGGATAACTCCTCGCCCATGAGTGTTGCGAAGCGCGTGCTCGGCCGCGGCGGCTCCTTTTCCCGAATTGTTTTCCGTATTCCGTCAATGCCCAGAGACATCAGCGCGCCGGCATCAAATGGCGTGCTGCCGGCCAGCAGTTCATACAGCAGCACGCCGAGGCTGTAAATGTCGCTGCGCGTGTCAATGTCCAAGACGCTCATCTCCGCCTGCTCCGGCGACATGTAAGCCGGTGTGCCCATGAACTGCTGTATTTGTGTGTAAACGGTCGCGTCCGTCAGCCGGCCTTCCGTGGCCTTGGCGATCCCAAAATCAATTACCTTCGGCACCGGCACGTCCTCGCGCAGGCTGACCAGGATGTTGGAAGGTTTGATGTCGCGGTGGATGATGCCCTTCTGGTGCGCATGCTGGATGGCCTGACAAACCTTGATGAACAGGTTGAGACGATCCTTGGTGGTGAGATGGTTCTGGTCACAGTAGTCAGTGATTTTGATACCGCGTACCAGTTCCATGACGAAGTAGGGTCGCCCTCGCTCAGTGGTTCCGGCATCGAGAACTTTGGCGATGTTCGGATGGTCCATCATCGCAAGCGCCTGCCGCTCCGCTTCGAATCGGGCGACGACGGCCTTGGTGTCCATCCCCAGCCTGATGACCTTGAGCGCGACGCGCCGGCGCACCGGCTGGACTTGCTCCGCCACATAGACTACGCCGAAGCCGCCTTCACCCAGCCGCTCCAGCAACTTATATCGGCCGAGCGTCTGGCCAACCGTTTCGTCAGGGATGTTTGGGGCGTCGAGCTTGATCGTCGCCTTGAGTTCGGAAGCGGAAATGGGTGGCAACGGGTCGGGCTTGAAATGCGCGGCCAGCAATGCTTCCATCCGCGCCCGCAGCGGCGGGTCGCCAGTACAGGCAGCATCCAAAAAGGCCGTCCGCGCCGCGCCGCTCAGAAGGATGGCGGCCTGAAAGAGTGCTTCCTCTCGATGGAAAGGTTCCGGCATGACGGGCTCAGGTTCGCACGTTCGATTCTACCAGCGCATTTTAAATAGCTTGAATTACTTTCTCCTTGCGGTCGTGGCCGAGTTTGCGCCGGACAATCCGCCGAATGACGCACACGGATCATCCGGAATACCTCCTGGTCGCCCCCGAGAAAAAGCCGGAAG
>JBEKZM010000192.1:0-6218 GCA_049509875.1 Verrucomicrobiota bacterium
CTTCGCCCAGCCGGCCGTGCGCGTCGTAAATATCAGCGACGCCTCCAATCTGCCCATTTGCGGAGTCATATTGTATCGAAGTGCTCAAGCGGCCATAAACATAATTGTCCACCTGGTAAGAGTCTGTTTTAAAAATCAACATGGTTATGGAATTAGGCCAGGCGGCGGAGTTGAATGCGGATCATGGCTATATAAACCCACGCTTCGGCGCTGGAGATCGTGCGTTCGTAATCGCGCACCAAGCGGCGGTGGTACATCAACCAGCCGAAAGTGCGTTCGACCACCCAGCGCCATGGCAGGACTTTGAAGCCCTGGACATCATCGGAGCGTTTGACCACTTCAACCTCCAGCTTGGGGCGCAGCGTTTTAACCCAATTAGCAAAGGCGTCCCCGGTGTAACCGCCATCGACCCACAGGAGGCGGAGCCAAATAAGCCAGCTCAACACCCGGCCCAAGACCGCCTTGCCGCCATCGCGCTCGGTGGTGTCGGCCGGGGTGACGACCACGCCCAGGACCAAGCCCAAGGTATCAACCAGCAGATTGCGCTTGCGACCTTTGATGCGCTTGCCAGCGTCGAAACCCACCGGGCCGCCATGACCGGCGGACTTGACGCTTTGGCTATCCAAGATCGCGGCCGTGGGTTGGCTGCGCTTGCCTTGCGCTTTCCGAACCAGGATCCGCAAGGCATCATTGAGGGCTGCCCAAAAATGACTGAGCTTCCAGCGGCGGAAGATACCGTAGACCGTCTGCCACGGTGGCAAATCAGCGGGCAGATACCGCCACTGGATGCCCCCTTTGACGACATAGAAGATTGCATCGAGCACTTGGCGCAGGTCGGTGCGAGGCCGGCCCCTTTTGGAGGGTTTAGGCAGCATAGGTTTGATATATTCCCATTGGGCATCGGTGAGGCTGGATCCGTATTTGGCGTTTTTCATCGCCTCAACGGAAGCTTCCGCTTAAAAATGGCCGGACTAAGCCAGCGCCATTGTCAATAACTTATTTCATTTTCGTGCGCTTTTCTGTCAACCAATCCAATCAAATTCCCCAGAAAATCAGCCCGTTTTTTATTTTGTAGAGTCGAGGAGTGGCGCGGTGATGGTTAGACAGGCCATAGCCGTGTCCGGCCCTTTCGGTTGCCGGTGCCTGAGTAGTCTGTCGTGCATTTCCGTTTCCACTCCCCGCTCATCAAACCGGACGTGCGGGTTTCCCGCATCCGGCTTCCGTTCAAGAGGTCTCATGTTTTCGCCCACGAGGAGTTGCGGAGGCTACGCTCGAGCCGAAACAAGCCCAGCCGTTGATGCAGATACACCGGGGCGTATCGCATGGGGCGGGTGCCACGACTCAAGTGTTTGCCGTTCAACCACTGACGCAGCCGATGCCGGGCATGGTCATCCACCACCCGATACGCTCGGCTGACCGAGCCAAGGCAAAAATAGTTGCCCCAGCCGCGCAAGGTCCGATTGAGTTCTTCCACTATCGTTTCGACGGGCTTCCAATAGGAGTTCCGCTGTGTCATCAAGCTGAGTTTGTCGCAGAAGACGCTGATTCGCTTGCGTGAGGGCCGGGTCCCAATAAAGGACCGTCCCGTCTTGGGCGAATAACAGCGGCCCAACGTGTAACCAAGGAAGTCGAAACTTTCCTCGGGCACCCGGCAGACCCGTGTCTTCTGTTCATTAACCGTCAGCTTGAGTTTGCTCATGATCGTTTGCATTTGCTTCCGTGCTTCCTCCGCTTTATCGCGGCAAAGGATCACGAAATCATCTGCGTAAACCACCACGCGCGCTTGCAGCTTCTCCTCCCAACCTAGTTGCTTCCAGCCCAAAACAAATCGCCGCATGTAGAGATTACTGAGCAATGGCGAGATGGGCGCACCCTGCGGTGTGCCCCGGCCACTGTCCTTGGCGACGGTCGTACGGCGTCTGCCGCCTCGTTGGTCGTCTTCCTCCACCGGCGTTTGCAACCATGCCTTGATGAGCGCGAGCATGGCTCCATCGCTGACGCGACGCGCCACACTCTTCATCAAGTCATGGTGTGGAATCGAATCGAAGTAGCCGCTCAGATCGCAGTCCACCACTTCGCGATGTCCTTGGTTGAGCAGCCCGTGGATGGTGCGGATCGCGTCGTGCGCACTGCGTCCGCGACGATATCCGTACTGCTCCTCGGGCAGGTCCGCTTCAAAGATCGGTTCCAACACGACGACCGCGGCCATCTGTGCCACTCGATCCTTGATGCAGGGAACCCCCAACGGCCTTTGCTTGTCGCTGCCGGGCTTGGGTATCCAAACCCGGCGTACCGCTTGAGGCCGATAGCTTTTCTCCCGCAGTTCCTTGCCCAGTTCTTCCAACCAGCCGTCCACTCCGCCTCTCTCGATCCGGGCAAAGGTCACGCCATCCACTCCGGGCGCGCCACCGTTGGCACGGCAGCACCGCCAGGCGTGTAACAGCACGTCTTTGCGATACAGTTTGTCGTAGAGGCGGTGAAACCGGCAGGCCGGTTCCCTCTTCGCTTTGACATGCAATGCCTGCTGAAGCTCCCAGACGCTTTTCGGAGTTGTTAGGCTTGCGCCAATCTCCTCGCCTTGGCTTCTTGGGGCATCGCTCTGGAACCAAGGCCCCTTCCCTCCACCGGCGTTACCCGGCTTCTCCGGTACTACGGGCCTCTCCGCCATCCCACCCAGCTCGGTCCAATCCTCGCGGAATCCCCGATATTTGCGCGGAGTGGGACTTCCCGTGTTGCCACAGGTCTCCTGTTGCGGACATGCCGTCGCCAATGCCCCGGTGAACTCGGACGGCGTTTCTTTCGCTCGCGTACCGTTCGATGGCAGCCTTCCCCATGTTTTAACTGGGTCGGCATTCACATTAGATGGTTTCGGGACTTGCTCAGCGTTCATTCGTATTACGGCCTGTTCGCTCGCTGACCCGCTTTCTTTGTCGGGCCTTTTACGCCAAGGGCTTCGAGCATTTCATTGCTTCTATACTCGCCTCGACTGCTACCGGCTGGAGCGTAAGCTGCCGGGTGGGATTCACTCTCCCACGGGAGTCCTGCACCTTTCCACGGCGCACTAAAACAGACTCTTAAGAGACGTTTCGGGATCTTTGCTCGTGGTGATTGCCGTGCTAATTGTGTATTCACAGTTGCCGCTCGGCTCCGCCCTGCAATTTGGCGGTGATGAGGACTATGAATTGATGCCAAGTTTCCTAATGAGCAGAGGCTTTAAGCTCTATCAGGACATCTGGAGCGATCAGCCACCGGTTTTATTCATGTTGCTGGGCTCGGCGTTCAAGGTCTGGGGGCCGTCCATTCTGGTCGGACGATTGATCGCGGCGGGTTTTGGGCTGCTTCTGTTCGCCACGTTTTATCAATTGGTTTATTTGCGGGTCGGGTACAGGGCTGCTTTTTTCGTCGTGTTTTTCCTTTTGGCATCGCCAGGGATATTGCAAATCAGTGTTTCAGTAATGCAAGAAGTGCCGGCCTTTGGCACGGCGCTCGCATCGGCGCGGTTGCTATTCCAATGGCGCAAGCATCATCACTGGGTATGGCTGCTCGCCTCGGGAGCGATTATGGGCATTGCCCTCGGGATAAAACTAACTGCCATAATTGTTGCGCCGGCGATGATAATCGAAATAGCCCTGGCGTGGCAGATAGACGGCAGAAATCCGTGGCTGAAACCCGCATTGGTAACTACCGCCAAATGGGCCGCTGCGATCGGAACCGTTTTTGGTCTGGCTTGCCTGATTTGGGGGCGTGGCAGCGTGGCATCCTCATGGAAAGCACATTTTGCCGAAACTTCGGTCTATGGATTGCAAAGCCCAGGAGACTTTCATATGCCATCCAGTGTGTTTTTTGATCATGCCGAATGCGTCGGTGCGGCCATTGTTGGATTGATTTTCGTCGCCCGTACGAGGCAATGGCGCGAATTTGCATTTCCGGTCACCTTGATCTGCACCGCCTTTGCAATCCATTTGGTTCATCGCCCTTGGTGGATGTACTACTACCTGCATCTGGCCATACCGATGTCCTGGCTGGCTGGCTTCGCTGTGAGCGAAGCAATCGCCAAAGTTCCAGAACCTTTCACGAAGGGCCAGTTTAATTGGTCATCTCAAAGAACTTGGCAGGCCATGGGATTGTGCGCGCTGATCGCCATAACTTTGGTCCGTTCCGAAGGTCGTTTCGAGGGCGGACTGAAAGACCTACGGCAGCGCGAGCGGATCGACCGCAGCGCAATTATAGCCAAAATGGAGGTCTACGCCGCACACACCCACTGGGTTTATGCACCATCTAGCAAAGAGGCATACCCATTCAGTGTCCAACTGCCAATGCCACCGGAACTAGCAGTCGTAACGTTGAAGCGATTTTGGTCTGACCAAATCACCACGAAGGAGATTGTCGATACATGCCGACGATACCAAGTGGAGCAGCTCATGTTGAATGCGGGAAAACATGAGGAAGAC
Source organism: Verrucomicrobiota bacterium (assembly GCA_049509875.1). Taxonomy (GTDB): domain Bacteria; phylum Verrucomicrobiota; class Verrucomicrobiia; order Limisphaerales; family UBA11358; genus UBA11358. Next base: position 4,452 of record JBEKZM010000192.1, read on the forward strand.
TGGAATGATTATCTCAAGGATTATAATATTATGTATTCAGATACGAACTTTGTGATCTATATCAGCAAACGCCTAACCACGGCCCCGGCCACAGCCACTCCATTTTGACGTATTCTTTCGCCCGGTACTGCCCCGATGTTGTCCTCGGCCAACCGACGCGATAATCATCGTCTTTAATGTCCTGAGTCTGACCTCACTGAAGTGGATCTGCTTGCGACTCTTCTTGCCCAGCGGCCAGACCACCAGAAACACCACGGCATCGCACAGCCCCAGCACGTGGATCAACGAAGTGCTTGCGGATTGCCAGCCACTGGAGACAGATTTAGCCTATGCACCGACATAGCTGGAAGGTCGCCACGGCCACCACAAGCGACTTGTCCCGCCGAAGCCTTGGGCGAAAAGGAGGAACTCCGTGTGGAGAGTGAAAGAGTCTTTCACAAGGCGCTTGGCTAACTGGGATCCCCGCCACACCAAAAGGCATCTGCCTCGTGGATGTAAAATCCCGCTGACACTGCCTGCACGTCTCCGCATTCCTGCTGGATGTAATTGAAAATGTCCACGTGCTTGGCTTCAAAGGGAAAGGTCACAACCTGCTCGTGGTTGTGCCACAAAATCACAATGTACTTGCTCACCTTGTTGACCTGTGCGGTCCGGTTCGGGAGCCCTGGCGCTTTTTTCTGTTGGTTCGTTTGCATGGTCTTTTTTTTAAAAAAACTGCTGATCCTGTGCGTTCTCGGACTCTCACCCTTCACACAAAAAGCCTGCGGAACCGGGCGGCCAGCGGGAGTGGTCTTTAGAGGGCACCGCGTCCGGCCCCCGGTGGTAGCAGGCGTGTGAGGGTGAGAGGCTGGAACGAATGGACAGCTAAAAAAGGACCTGCAAACCGGGACACACTCCCTGCCGTTTTTCCTGCGACCAACGGGAGCCAAACTTCGTTTTCTGGTTCTCTTGGGAGTTTACCGCGACGGGAACGAAACGAAGCGTTTGGGCTGGACGCCCGCGTAGGGGAAAGGGCCGCGGATCAGCGGCTAGTTCAAAAAGCGAAGTGGAGTGACGCCGATGGAAAGCTCACGAGTGAACACCCACGGGGGAGCCAAGTCTTGCCGGTCTTCGCGGCGTAGCTCTCGCAGAGGGGAAGCGAATGCCGGCATGGCTTGGCGACGGGGCAATCGCCGTCTGGTGGCCAGAGACTGCCCAGAATACGCGGCGAAGTGCGAATGGAAGCTAAAAATTTGGACTGGTGCGGGGTTGAGGCGAGGCCGAGTGTCGGGATGGTTCTTACTGACGCTGGCACGTTTAACGCATTAGAAAACCATAAACACTAATGCCACATATTATCCGGTTTTAGTACAGTAATTTGAACCCCATCACCGAGTTCAGAATACCAAAACGACACACCTGCGACTTTTGCAGGTATGACCCATTGTGCTTTACCTTCTCCATTCTTCCCAGCCGCATGAGGGCTCCCGAAACGATTCCTGAATAACTGGTCTACCGATTGAAAGTTGACTCCGGTGCAAGTGATGACGGTACCGAATTTATCTCTTTTGAGCGTCCATTTCCCGAGAAGTGGACTGTCAATTAATGAGGGCTCAATCACTCCACCATATGATTTCGCCTCGGTAATGATTAATTGATCCAAACGGCCAGAGGTCGACTGTGTTCGGCACCCGGCGAACATAAGTCCAAATAACAAAATGAGTGACAAGATTACTCGGCGCATTTGCATTTGCCTTTTGTCAGTTTTGAGTTGCTCCACCGCTCCCC
>JBEKZM010000193.1:0-8400 GCA_049509875.1 Verrucomicrobiota bacterium
AAAGATTTTTCTGGCAATATCCCATGGCGTTCGTAATGAACCGTCCACCGGCGAAACTTCAAAATGGATTTGGCGACTGTGTAGTGCAGGTCGCAGTTGCAAAGGGTTTTCCAGTCCATCTCGTCGGCTCCATCCAGTAGGGCTCCTGGCCTTCCGGGTCGCGGTAAGTTTCTTTACGCATCGTATGGCACGACTACACAACGATTTGTCGTTTGCGTTCCACCCCCACCGAATAGGATATGATGACCGCGGGATGTTCCACCCAAGGAAGCGGGCATTCCCAGACTTCCCAGGCGTTCACTCCGGTGCCTCTTGGCTTTTAAACGCCGCGAGTTGTTGGGCAATAGGAGCACGCCGAGTTTCTTGCGACAAGACGCAGCGGACCGTCGAACGAATCAAGCGCAACACCTTGGCGAAGCGCAAGCTCGCTCGCATGAGGCGTTGGCCGAAACGGTTCGGTGGTAACGGAGCCCCAGGGCGGCCAGTGATTGGCCTTGAGCCAGCAACGCAATCGCTCTTGGTTCTGTGGCAAAAAGGTTGACGTGCATGACGGATTTTTTCTGGTCAGCTAGGCTTGTACGACGTTCTCCACCACTGCCACTAATTGCGGCACGAGACGATTGGCGCCGAACACCGCCGCACCATTGGCTGACTGAACCCGGGTCTTCGGCAACTGTTCCTTCAGGCGCAACAACTCACTCGCCAGTTTTTCAACTTCACCGTGACGGACACTAATAAATGGAATGTCGCCACCAATAGTTTTTAATGCCTCCGTAACGTGACTCGCCTCCGGACCGATGTAAACGACCGGCGAGCCCACAACAAATATATTGTAAATTTTACAAGGATGCACAAGCCCCAACATGGCGTTGCCCATGACCACCAGTTGCGCCTCGGCAGAGGACAGCGAGGCGGAAAGCTGCTGCAACGGCTGGTACGGGAGGCACAATACCTGGGGATTATCGACGCCCCATTTTTTTATCCGGGCAAACTCGCTGCCACCGCCAATAAACGCAAATACGATGTCTTTGTGCTCGCGCAATCTGTCGGCCGCCTTCATCACTGTATCCATGGGGTGTACCGGGCTGTGGTTGCCGGAATACATCACTACAAACTTGCCGCCGAGTCCGTGCAAAGCGCGAAATTTTCTCCGGCCATTTTCATCAAACCGAACTTCATTGTCCAGGGACCATGGGGGAATCACGGTGACCTTTTGCGGGGGAATATCCTTGGCGACAATCCGATCGCGCATAAAGCGGTCAAGCGCGACGATATTATCTGCCCGCCGGAGACTGAAGCGGGATAGTCGCTCCAGAAATTTCGCGGCAAGGGAGCCGGCCCGCAACCATCCGGCGGCAATGGCCTCGTCCGGGTTGAAATCCATGACCCAATAGACAAACCGCGCGCGCCACAACTTCGCGCGCCACGCACCGATAAACGAAATGAGGGGCGGCGTCGTGAGGGTCACGACAACATCATGGCGCGGCAAAAACAGCAGCCTGCCGGCGCAGAAAAACAAAAAGCTGGAAAAGTCCATTGCCCGCCGCCATTTGGCGCCTTTGCCTAGGCGCGTTGAGAAAACCCGGAAGATGTTCACACCGCGCCAGCGCTCCCGCGGCGGAAACCGGGTTTCCGGATGCTCATAGGCCTGCTGGCTGCTGACCACCGTTACTTCGTGCCCCCGCTCCACCAGCGCGGTCGCCAAATCAGTCAGGTGTTGTGCGGTGGAGACAACATCGGGATAAAACACCTGGTTGATCAGAACGACTTTCAAAGGGGAAGCAGGGACGGATTCTGACGAGGGTCCGCGTAGATATTCTCCAGTCGGGAAGTTTTGAAAGCGCCGGCATGGCGGATAAGGCCGCGGACTTCATAGCGCTTCGACAATAAAAATTCAGCCAAATAGGACCCATCCTGACCGGTGATACCGGTAATCAATACCTTTTTCGACATGTTCGATTGTCATTGTTGAATGGCTGGGATAAAAGCGCAAGTGCAAGTTTGGCGCTGATATCATTGAGGATTTAAAACAAAATTGGACAGTTTAGAAGACGCATCTAGTGGAAATGGCAGGAGGTCCTGGCCGCTTTTGGTGAGTGGGCAATAATGGTGATGGAACGGTCGGGATGTTCGCCCTGGATGCAGTTGCTACCTTCTGGAGAAGCCTCGCTGGCGGCGCCCGGAACTGGCTGAGGCTCGTCCGTCCAGACCGACGTTGATCGGGATGCAGGCCCAAAATGTGACACTGCGAAGGGCGGCTGGGCCGCAATACCGGACATTTTTGGAACTGGGCCGCGCGGGCGGTCGCGGTGGGGAGGCGAATTGCACCCAACACACATTTCTCAAGACCAGTTTTCTTCGACGGTTTAGGCGTCTCTCCGGCAACCGGGAACGGTTGCGCAGCCAACGCGTGTTGAAAAGTGCAGGGGTTTCTTCCCGCGAAAGCAAAACGCAGCGGCCACAAACCCGACGGACTCCCTCACCGAACAAACAATGCCGGCGACGAAAGACTTCCGTCATTTGGTCAAGCCGGCGGGGCAAGGACCTGTCCGCTGCGACTTCGGCGTTTACCCTGGAGAATTCACCTTTGCCACAAGCAATGTGTCAATGGCGTCCTTAATGGCCAACAGGAAAGTCGGTTTCTTGATCATTATATCAACCGAAGAGCAATCGCTCGGGGGATTTCCAGTACACATGACGACCGGAGTGGTCGGTGAACGCAGTTTTATGATATGCGCCATTTCTCCGCCAGTCATGCCCTCCATGGAATTGTCAGTCAAGACCAAATCATGGAGAACCGGATCGAATCTTGCCAATGCATCGCTCGTCGAATTTGCCGAGTCAACTTCGAATCCGAAGTTGTTGAGAAACATTTTGGTCAAAATGCGAGTGTCGTCATCGTCATCCACGATCAGAATGGTCTTGGACTTGGTTTCTGGTTTGGTTTGCACGTACTTTCGTCGGATTCTGCAGCACTGCCGCTTGTTCCCGCCATTCTATGGGGGAAGATGGGACTTCTCTATGCGAAATTGAGACATCCCATGTCACTAAGAGGACATCAAAACAGTCGACCGCGCATTGCAATGAGTTTGGTTTTTAAATGCAATTGCCTTGTACGCCCGTGGCGGCCATATAGAATCTACTCAAAATTCAAAAGCGATGACAAAAGCCTCAAAGAAAATCAAGCCTCGCAAAAACCGAATTTTTCTGGTGGAAGACCATCCGGTTTTCCGCGACGGTCTGGCGAATCTGGTGAACTCAGAGCCGGACTTGACCGTCTGCGGGGAGGCGGCTGACGCCAAGCATGGACTGGAGTCGGTCGTCAAACTCAAGCCGGATTTAGTAGTGATCGATTTGGGATTGCCTGACAAAAGCGGACTGGAGCTGATCAAGGAAATTCGGGACTTGAAAATGCAGACCAAGCTGCTGGTGGTCTCCATGTTTGATGAAGGCATATATGCGCAACGGGTTTTGCGGGCGGGTGGCGACGGCTACATCATGAAACAGGAAGACCCAGACGAAATTGTGCACGCGATACGGGATGTGCTGGCCGGCCACATGTATGTCAGTGAAGAAGTATTTGGCCATGGCGGCACAACGGTACAGGCCACCAACCACGTTGGCCCGCTCGATCAACTTACCGACTCGGAGTTGGAAGTTCTTGAGTCGCTGGGCCAGGGCAAGACCAGCAAGGAGATCTCGGGTAGAAGCGGTTTAACGCAAAAAGAGGTCACGGCCCACTGTGACAGCATGCGCCGGAAGTTAAAATTGAAGAATACGAATGCCCTGATCCGATACGCCGTTTGCTGGGTGGAAGGCAGCAACCGATAAATCTTCTTCAAGCAGATTGGACAACGACTGACGACGGCTTCAAATGTGAGTGACTTGCGTCTGATTTCACGGGCACGCGCACGATGATCGTGGTCCCCCGTCCCAATACTGACGTGACTTCATAGGTGCCGTCGAGGGACAGAGCCCGCTCGCGCATGTTGGTGAAACCCAGACCGTGTCGCCTCTTGGTCACGCTCTTAAGCGCTTTGGTGTCGAATCCCCTCCCATCGTCCTGAATTTTCAAAACCACTGAAGCGCCCTGGAAGCGGATCTGGAGTTTGACGGATTTTGCCCGGGCGTGCTTTTCGATGTTGTTAATCGCTTCCTGCACAATACGGAAAAGATGGAGGCCGACCTCCCCGCGCAACCGCTGGACTTGCGAACTGATATGGCATTCAAACCGCAGATTGGTCCGCAACTGGACGTCGCTGGAGAAATTGGCACAGGCGGCGGCCAGCCCCAGTTGATCGAGATCCAGCGGGCGAAGATTGTGCGCGATCCTACGGTTCTCCTCCAACACTTTGACGAGCAAACGATCACAGCGGGACAGTATTTCTGCGGCCGCCGGTTTGAGGTCCGGCAGATTCGCCTGGACCTTGTGAAGTCGCATCTTCACCGAAGCCACCAATTGATTGACCCCGTCATGCAATTCCTGGGCAATGCGTGAGCGCTCGGCCTCCTGTGCGCTGATGATCCGTTGTGACAGGGACCGCAGTTCGCTTTCAGCGCGCTTGCGCTGGGTGATGTCACGGCAATAGACCGTGAACATCGGCAGCCCTTCCAGCCGAATTCGCGTGATGGTAAATTCGGCGAAGAACTGGCTGCCATCCACCCTCAATGCCGGCAGTTCGAGCCGGCTTCCCAGGCTGGGGCCTTTTTCATCGGCGAAGCACCTGGCCAAGCCGTGCTGGAACCAGGGGCGAAGCGAATGGGGAATGACCTCCAGGAAATTATGCCCCACGAGCTTGGCCCGGCTATGGGCAAAGACCCGTCCGGCGGCCGGGTTCAACTCGAGCATTCGGCCCTCGTGATCGATGGTAATGATGGCATCGAGCGCGGCCTCCATGATGGCCCGCTTGCGCGCTTCCCCTTCGCCCAGCGCATCCCAAGCCTGTTTACGGGTGGAAATGTCATCGGCAACTCCGACAATCCGATAAATGTGGCCGGAGGCGTCGCGAATGGGAAAAGCGCGATCCTGAATCCAGCGAATCGAGCCGTCGGGCCGGATGACGCGATAGACTTCATTATATACGCCGGCCGTTTGCTCCGACTGTGCCCGCTCGGCCACGCGCTTTCGATCATCCGGATGGATGGCTTCGAGCCAGCTTCGCGGAGAAGCATACAGACTGGCGCAGGGCCGTCCCCAAATTTCCTCATAGGCCGGACTGACGTAAATGATTTCGGACTTGTCAACATTGCTCATCCAGAAGACCTGCTGGATGTGACCGGCCATCTGGCGGAAGCGTTCCTCACTGGCCTGCAATGCCTCATGGACCCTTTTGCGTTCGGTAATGTCCCGGATGACACTGATCAAACAGCCGGCCGGCTCAATATTAACGCCGAGGGAAGCGGTGGCACTCAACTCCACTTCGAAAATGGTGCCGTCCTTTTTGAGCATGGAATATTCGAGATTACGGATGACGCCGGTTCTCAGCGCGGCGGCAAAATCGGCCTTGATCCGGTCGTGCTCGGCCGCCGGGGTGATTTGATAGATGCTGGCTTTGAGGAGTTCATCGGCATCGGCATAGCCAAGCATGGTGACGGCCTGGGAATTGGCCGCCAGCAACTGACCGTGTGGATGAATCAAGCAGACGGCGTCAGGTAAAATGTCGATCAGCCGACGATGGTGTTCCTCGCTGGCGCGAAGGGCGGCGGCGGTGTTCCGCAACCGTACCAAGACGTTCACCCGGGCCAACAACTCCTCAACGCCAAAAGGCTTGACCAGATACTCGTCTGCGCCAGTTTGCAATCCGTCCACCTTGTTTTCATCGCTCGTGGCCTCGCCGGAGCAGAGCGCGACAAAAACGTCCTTGAGTGCAGGGTCGCTCTTGATTTGGCGGCAGATGTCCCCGCCGTTGACGTCTGGAAGTCGCACGTCCAGCAGCACGAGGTTTGGCAACCGAGTCTGGGCCACATGTAACCCCTCCCGTCCCGTGGATGCCTCAAGCACATGGTAGCCTGCACGACGCAGGCAGGTTGAGAACAGCTGCCGGAGATTGTTGTCGTCATCCACCACCAATATCGAATTGACTGGTTTCATCGTTCGCTTCCAACTGGTTCTGAAAAACGATATACAACAATGAGCCGCCGATAAAGAGCAAAAAGGCTCGAAAAACGCAGGGTTCGTGTTCCAGGCGGTCGAGGTTTCCTGACGGCTGCCGCTTCGATCGACGAATAGTCACGGTTGATCGGCTCTGTCTACGAGTCGGCGTCTTCCGGAAAAATACGACATTTAATCAACGCAAACGACTGCAAATCAACAAATTGAATTCAAAACTGACCAGTTTTGCCCAAGTTCAAAAGCCATGCTGCAGCGTCCAGCGACGCAGCATTCTCAGAGATTTTTGCGTCGCATTGGCGCATGTCGAAGTTTCTCCAGGGTTTTATTGAAACAAGCGGCCAGTTCTGGCAGGCAAGTTTCCTTCAATAAAGTCACGTGGTTTCCCGGAGCGTCAATGACCTCAACTCCTTCGCGAAACCATCTGCTTACGCCTAGGCTATTGTCCAGTTTCCGGTAGGCGTCCGAAAGCCAGTCCTCCTTGGATATGAATAACATTCCGCGATTATCCAAGACTTTCGGGTGGTAAGCGTCCATGGCGTGTTGATAAATCCTTACGACAATATTCCAAGGCACGTGCGCGCTATAATCACCATGGACCACCAAGTTTAGTCTTGAAGCCAATTCGTCCTTTTTCAGGTTGATTCTTCTCAGGCTCTTTCCCCAGAGATAAGGCGAACCTTGTTGAAGCAGTTTCTTGAGATGTGCATGCAACCACGCTTTTTTTTGCCACCAAAAAGCCGGCTCAGCCATCCAGGTGTCCAACATCAGGACAGCTTCGACTGTTCTGCCAGCTCGCTGCAACTGATGGGCCGTTTCAAATGCCAACAGCCCGCCAAAACAATGTCCGACCAGCACTAATGGAGAGTCCGTCTTGTGACTCAAGATCAAAGTCACATGTTCCGCGGCCAAGTCCTCCATTCGTGGCAACGCGGAAAACTGCTTTTTCACTGAAGCTTTCAACGCTGATTCGGGCAACGGCACCAAAGACGCATATACCGGCAGGTCCTGATCCGACGAGTGCGCCAGTTTGAATAGGCCAAGACTCCCGTCATCGATCAAGAACACCAATTCGGGCCCGCCGGCTCCGGCATGCACTTGAATCAGATCGGCTTTTCGTGTTCTAAGTTGGTCGACCGAAAAATTCTTCAACCAATTTTCATCCAATACTTCCGATGTTGTTTGAGCATTCTTCCGGGTTTTGCTTCTGGGGCCGCGAACAAGCGCCGCAACCTGTTCAGCAGCGCCACTGATTGTCGGATTTGCAAACAAATATCGAAGCGAAAAATTGACCCCAAAGTCGGTTCTAATTCTAGCCACGACCTGCATGGCCAACAGCGAATGGCCGCCCAGATCGAAAAAGCTTTCTCCAATACCAATGGGAGCAATACCTAGCACTTCGCCCCAAATATCTGAGATTGCGCGCTGGACATCATTGTGGGGCTCTTCGACGACCACGCCGCTGCGGTCTACCGAAGGTCTGGCGAAAACCTGTTTGTTGCTTTTGGAAAACTCAGAGTGGGTCCATGATTGCTCGATCGCATGACCAAGATCTTCGGGGCTGACTATAAGCTGGACTGCATCTGCTCGCATGGCGCGCCGGAATACTTCGATCCCATCATGAGTTGAAATTGCCTTTTGCAATGCCTCGTCTCTCCAGGCCTCAAGTCCGGCTTGCACCTTTGTTTCCGCTAGAATCCCGACTTCTCGCCAACCTGGCCAGTTAATTACTAGGGTTCGAAATCCAGCATTAGAGTTTATGAAATGCGAAAATCCGTCTAGAAAGGCATTTGCCGCAGAATAGTCGCTTTGCCCGTGGGGCGGCGCAAACGACGCGATCGAAGAGAAGAAAACTAGAATATCAAGATCGAGTTTCTTTTCCCTTATTATATTATAGAGGACGAAGCCGCCAGCCACCTTGGCTGCCAAGACAGTGCGGGCCGCCTCCCGCGTTTTAAGCTGGATTATGCCATCTCGGATGATCCCCGCTGCATGAATCACCCCATGAATCATCTTGTGTTTTGAGCATGCATCCCCGAAAACGCCTCTCATTCCAACGCCATCCGAGACGTCACAGCACACGACATCCACTTCGCCGCCTAAGGCTTCGATCTCCAGCAATGCGGATATGATGCGTTGGTCGGAATCGGACAAATCACCTGCAGCAAGCCTTGGCTGCCATTCATTCTTTTTGGGAAATGGTGACCTTTTGGTGAGCACCAGCCTGGCTTTGCACGTCTGGGCCAGATATTTCGCAATGGCCAGGCCGATGCCACCCGTCCCACCAGTGA
>JBEKZM010000194.1:0-6099 GCA_049509875.1 Verrucomicrobiota bacterium
ATCGTCGAAAAATTAAGCCGATGCAAGCAGACCTTGGAGCGGATTAAACCCGGCTGCACTCGTCCCAGAATGCGCAAAACAAAGGAAAAATAACTCCAGTCGTTTGTGAGACACTACACTAGGAGAACTTGCCATGAATAATTCCCCAGACAACGTCACCCACAAGCCGGCCGGATTTGAAGCGTTTCAACTCCTGTATTTCTCCAAGCTGCTCGATCGCCGGATTCGCCGTGATCAAACCAACGAAAAAAACGGGCGGCTCACTGACCTGGTTTTCCGTCTTTCCGAACCGTATCCCGAAGCGGTCGGCATTTACATCGAACACGGCAAAGGGCGTCCCACTGAATTCATCCCGTGGGAAAAAGTCGTGCGCATTGAAGACAACGCCATTTTTATCACGCCCTCCGAAACGGGCAATCCCTATCCGGCATTCGATGACCAGAAAGGCTAGATTCTATTGAACGAACACCTGATGGGGCAGACGATTTTGGATACCGACGGTCGCCGCACCGAAGTGGTGAACGACGTGCATCTGCTGTTCTCCCAAGGCCGGATGATCCTGGTGCATGTGGACATCTCCTTCAACGGTTTTCTCCGCAAATGGGGTTTGCAGCGCTTCGCGACGGCGAAGGACCAGTTGATTTCCTGGCGCTACGTCCAGCCGCTGTCGGTGGAAGACCATACCACGGATGTCGTAACGCTCTCGGTCGCCCGCGAGCAGGCGCTGGAACTACCCAGCGAAGATTTGGCCGACGCGCTCGAAGTTCTTTCCGGTCACGAGCAGCAGGCCATGTTCTCGGCGCTCTCTCCCGAAAAGGCCGCCAAAGTGCTCAGTGCCGCCGAACCCCGCGCCAAGCGGCAGCTCATCGCCTTTTTGTCGGAGGAGAAAGCGCGCCAGGTTCTGGCCATCATGTCCGTGCTGCAACTTGCCGACCTATTCTCCAGCCTGCCTCACGCCAAGGCCGCCGAATTGACGAAACTGTTGTCACTGGCACGGGCGACGTGCGTCAAGGCCATCATTTCCAACGCCGACGTGCCGGCGGCCACCTTGATGAGCGAGAAATTTTTCACGTTTCCGCGGGAAGCCAGGGCGGGCGAAGTGTTGCAATCCCTCCGCAATTCGGCCGGGAATAACCAGAACCTTTCGTATCTTTACATCGTGGCGGGCGAAGGAAAAAATTTGCAAGGGGTGGTGGACTTGCGCGATCTGGTGGTTGCGCCGGAGAACGCCAATCTGGGAGACTTGATGATTTCCCCCGTCGTCACAGCGAACCATGATTGTTTGCGCGAAGATTTGGTGGCGCTGTTCGCCAAATACCAGTTCCACATGCTGCCGGTGGTGGACGCCCAAGACCGGCTGCTGGGCATCGTCCGCAACCGGGACATCCTGAAGGGCACCAAGTTTGACTCCCAATCTGATTGATTTATGGCACGCATCAAAACAACACCCATGGTCCGGTTCGCTTTGTGGGCCCTGCGGATTTATCTGCTGATCCTGCTGGTGCTAATCGGCATCAAATTCGCGCACGTCTTTGCTAGTTCGCACAAGCAGGACAATGCTGACGCAGGTCCTGTGGCCTCAGCGACCGCTACAACTAACCAGCCAACGGCTGAAACCAAGCCATGAGCCATGCACCTCACCAATCCTTCCGCCTGGAAACACAGTCACGATTTCACCGAAGACTTTTCGACCGCTGAAAAGAACACGCGGCGCGTCCTGCTGCTCACGGCGGCCATGATGATTGCCGAGATCATCTTCGGCCTGAAGTTTCATTCGATGGCGCTCTTTGCCGACGGCCTGCACATGGGAACTCATGTCGCGGCTTTCCTGATCACCGTTCTGGCTTATTTCTTTGCCCGCCGCCACGCCACGGATGCCAGCTTCAGCTTTGGGACGGGCAAATTCGGCGTGCTGGGCGCCTTCACCAGCGCCCTGGTTTTGGGCGGTGTCGGTCTGATTATGGCGGGCGAATCCTTCGGCAGACTCGTTCATCCGCTTGCCATCCAATTCAACCAAGCAATCTTTGTCGCGTGCCTGGGGTTGGCGGTGAATGTCGTGAGTGCATTGATCCTCAAGGACCAGCATCATGGCCATCATCACAGGCATGGCCATCACGACGGGCATGAACATTCCCAGGATCTGAATTTGCGGTCAGCTTACATCCACGTCATCGCCGATGCCGTGACCTCGCTGCTGGCGATTGCCGCTTTGCTCTCCGGAAAATACTTCGGCTGGTATTGGATGGACGCCATCATGGGGCTGGTCGGCAGCGCCGTCATCGGTCAATGGGCCTATTCACTGGTGCGCCAGACGACGGTGATTCTTTTGGACCGGATTCCGGCCAGTTCCGACTTGCCGGTAGTGATCCGTCAAGGCATCGAGACTGACGGCGATTCGTTGATCACCGACCTGCACATCTGGCAGGTGGGCATCAACAAATTTGCCGCCATCATCAACGTTGTCGCGCACCATCCCAAGTCCGCGGACGAATACCGGCAGGCGTTGAAAATCCACGAAGAGCTGGTCCACATTAGTGTTGAAACCCAGATCTGTCCGGAACATTCCGATGCCGGCGAAGGTTGCGCATGATGATACGTGGTTGCATGAGCCCGCTGGAATTTTCATTGCGACTCGGTTGCCAGACCAACGGCTGGCTTTTCACGCCACGTGCAAATTTGAAATCATCGGGGAAGGGTTCACTTTGGGCCTTCGGTTGCTCGTCTTTCAAGGCCGGTCCGCCACACTTCCCCGACGTCAGGGTTTTGCCTGCTTTTTTAGTCGGCGATTAATCTTGCGCCCGGCGCTGTCTTCCACAAAAATAAGGGACGCTTTTGGCACTGGTTCGGGGCGTAGCGTAGCCTGGCTAGCGCGCTTGTTTCGGGTACAAGAGGTCGTGAGTTCGAATCTCACCGCCCCGACCATTTTTTAAGGGCTTTTCAATTGGGTCATGGTTTCCAATCGGTTTCCAAACTTCAAAAGTTGACATTTGGCCGCTTAGAAAAGGTCGCCTCTGATAAGAATCTGATTTTCATGTCAGCAGGGTTTCCCATTTGGACTCCAATCATGTCCGCGGCTGAGGCCCGGAAGCGGGCCGCCTACCGCAGATGCTGGTCCGCGAAATCGAGGAATATCTTCCAATCCTCCCGCGTCATGGAGTGTTTGCCGGGCCGGATAAAGTACCCCAGCGTGCCATCAATCAACTGGTTTGCTCCCGGCAGCGCCTGCGCCGCCAAGCCCTCCGCGCCCAGCAGCCGGTAGGCTCCGTCCGCCGATCGCAACATCTCAAACGCCCCGGCCGGGTTGGCCCAGGTGTCCTCGACCGCCGCCCCCAGCAGGATCGGCCGCGGCGCGCACAGCGCGATCAGGCAGTTTTGGTCGAAAGGCAGACGCTCCGGTTGGTCGTTGAACTCCTTGAATACGCCGCAAAACCATTCCGGGAAGCGGGTATTAATCTCCTTGACTGATTCCCCCGTGCTGCCGCGGCTGGGCGCTGTGCCGCCGCAGCCGGCTTGCAGCGGAATGACCAACGCCACCCGTTCGTCGAACGCCCCCGCCAGCAACGCCGCCTTCCCCAGGCGCGAATGCCCCACCAGCGCGATGCGCCGGCGGTCCATGTCCCGGTCTTCGCGCAGGTAATCGACCATGCGTTGCAGGCCCCAGGCCCAGGCCGCAACCGTTCCCCAATCATCCGCAGCGCGCGGCGCGTGGATCAGTTCGCGCGCGCCGCCAATGGCATTTGTCCTATCCTCTTCGACATCGTCGCAACAAAATGTCGCGACCGCGTAGCCCCGGTCAATGGATTGTTCCAGCGCCCAACTGTCCGCCTCCGTGCCCCGCCCGGCCTCCGTGGCATGGCTGTTCGCCACGTGCGGCAGTTCGGGCAATAACCACGAGCCCGTCACTGGCACGTTGGTATCGGCGACCAGCGTGTGGTTGCCTCCGAAGTTCATGCCCAGAAAAACCGGCGCCGGTTTGGTCCGCCGGTTCGGGACCACCGTCAACAAATGGATTTGCGGCGCCGGCGCCCGGCCCAGGCGAATCGTCGCCAGCTTCAGCGTGGCCTTGCCACCGAAAAAAGCCGTGTCCAGGTATGTAACCTTCCCCTCCACCTTCACCGGCGGGGGGAACCAACCGTACATGTAATGCTGGAAAAGCGCCTCCAATTCCGGCCGCCGTTTCTTCAGCCATTCCGTCTTCGTGCGGACCTGCCCGCCGTCCAGCATGACCAGCGGGTCCGGCACTTCCGTCCGCAAGGTGAGTTCCGAAACTGGAGGAAATGATTCCGCGCCGCCGGCGCCCAGCGCGGCCAGCACAGAAACCAACATCATCAGACGCATATTCTTCCGGGATTCCCAATTTGATTTGTTGGTCATGGCGTTGAAAGGACGGTTGCTGGTTGTTTTCGCGATTCTCTTCCCATAGCTTGTATTTGCAAGACATTTCGCGGATCGGATGAGCTTTGCCCCGGCTTGAGCCGGAGGAGGCGAAACACGCATACGGAATCGCCGACATTCCGCACCAGACCGCAGCCGTGCGGCCATGGATCTGTACTGTGCGTATCATCCCCGAAATCGGGGAGTGCGATTTGGATGGAAACTGCTAGCCTGAAGCAGTTGCGGACTAAGTTGCGATTACCGCGCCAGCGATTTTTTAACAGGACGATGACGCCACGAAATTGTGGCGGCGCGGATGCGAACCTGGGTGGGAACCTGTGGTTTGAACCTCGCAAATTCCACAAAATGAAAAAAAACAGACTGCTTTTATTCGCGGTTGGAATGCTGTTGTCCATCAGCGCATCGGCGCAGGCTTTCACCAATGTCACCAGTTCCGCCGACCAGCTCGGCTGGCAGCTCGCGGTCCATTCTTATACGTTCCAGAAATTCCCCATCTTCGATGCCATTGATATGACGTCGGCGTTGGGTGTAAAATACATGAGTATTTCCGGCACGGTGCTGTTGGGGGCAACCAACCGCGTCGGCACGATCAATCTTTCGGACCAAGAACGCGCCGCCATTGACCGGAGGCTAAAGGCCGACGGTTTTGGCCATTTCGTCAACATCGGTGTCGTGCAGTTGCCCGCCGATGAAGCCAAATGCCGCAAAGTTTTTGAGTTCGCCAGGAAATGGGGAATTAATGTCTTGGTTTCCGAGCCGGAAACGAACGCCTTGGATGTCGTCGAAAAACTGTGCCAGGAATACAATATAAGGGTGGCCATCCACAATCATCCCAAAGGCCGCTCGATCTACTGGAATCCTGACGCCGTGTTGGCCGCCATCAAGGGGCGCACACCGCTGATGGGGGCCTGCGCCGACGTCGGCCATTGGATGCGTTCCGGCCTTGACCCATTGGAATGCCTGAGAAAATTGGAAGGCCGCGTCATTTGCCTTCATTTTAAGGACCTCAATGAAATGGGTCCGAATGCGCACGACGTTCCCTGGGGAACCGGCGCCGGCAAGACCAAGGAATTGATGGCCGAGTTGAAGCGGCAAAATTTCCACGGCGCGTTCTGCGTGGAATATGAATATCACTGGGATAACTCAAGCCCTGAAATCGCGCAGTGCGTAAAATATTTCAACCAGACCTGCGATGAACTTATGGCTGCGGCTAAACACTAAGTGGTCTAATTCTTAAATACGGACACGTCCGTTGCGTCGCATTTGGCCTGTGGCGAGGCGAGAGGAGGGAGCATCCCCTTCATGGGGCTGTGACCGACGAGCAACGAAACCACAGGCCAAATGCGGCGCAACCCTCAGCGCGGCAGATCTTTTCGCCGCAGGCTTCGTTGCTCACTCCTCCCAGATCCCTGCGGATATGCTCGTCGCTCGCGCCTGGCCTGCGTCAAAAATCCCTTGCCGCGAACGTGCCCGTATTTAAGAATTAGACCACTAAGAGTCGACACCTCAATCGCATCAACGAACATGGAACGTGTTCTCGAAGTCGCCGTCGGGAAATCAGTTTATGGGCACGAGTGCGGGTAATGGGATTGGATCACGGAACCGTGCCGGTGTTCTTGTCTCGCGAGGCGTGGTACGCCAGCCAAAACCAGTCACTATAGGGCAACCCCCCCGTGGGGACGGCCACCGTGGTAGCCTCCTTAT
>JBEKZM010000195.1:0-6094 GCA_049509875.1 Verrucomicrobiota bacterium
AAAAGAAATCGCTCTGGGAGCCGAGGCGCAAACCTGGGATGAATTCCATCCCAACTTGCAGCAGCTCTCGCTTCGGCTGGAAGGTGCGGACGCTGAGGATCAGCGCCGGGTCGTTTTCGGATTGCGCGAGCTGGGCGTGGAGGATCGGAATTTCACCGTGAATGGCCACGAAATCTTTTTGCGGGGGACTCTTGAGTGCTGCATTTTCCCGCTGACCGGCTACCCGCCAACCGATGTGGAATCATGGAAGCGCGTCCTCCGCGCCTGTCAGGCGCACGGTCTCAATCACATCCGTTTCCATTCTTGGTGTCCGCCGGATGCGGCCTTCGTGGCGGCGGATGAAATGGGCTTCTATTTGTCGGTCGAAGTCGCTGCCTGGTGCACCGTGGGGGACGGCAAGCCGGTGGATGACTGGCTGTATCAGGAAGGCGCGCGAATTCTCAAGGCCTACGGCAATCATCCCTCGTTTGCGCTCATGGCCTACGGCAACGAGCCGGCCGGGACCAACCGTGTCGCGTGGCTGACGCAATGGGTGACTCACTGGAAAAACATTGATACGCGCCGGCTTTATACCAGCGGCTCAGGCTTTCCCAGCATCCCGGAAAACCAATATAACGACTTTTACAACGACAAAAATCCCTGCCGCGGCCTGGCGGGATGGTTGGGCAAGGATTATCGGCAGAGTGTGGAGACATTAACTTCCCCAGCCATTGTCCATGAGATGGGCCAGTGGTGCGTTTACCCCAACTTCGACGAGATAAAAAAATACACCGGGCCGCTGAAGCCCAGGAATTTCGAAATCTTCCGCGATTCGCTGACCGGGCACGGCATGCTGGATCAGGCGCGGGAATTCGTGCGCGCCTCCGGCAAGCTCCAGGTGTTGTGCTACAAGGAGGAGATTGAAGCGGCCTTGCGCACGCCGGGTATAGGCGGATTCCACCTGCTCGATTTGCACGATTTTCCGGGGCAGGGCACGGCGCCGGTGGGTGTTCTGGATCCATTTTGGGAACCCAAGAGTTATGTTACCGCCCAAGAATACCGCCGGTTCTGCAACCGCACCGTGCCCCTGGCCCGGTTGCTCAAGCGGGTCTGGACCACCCAGGAGACCCTCACGGCGGACGTTGAGGTGGCGCACTTTGGACCCCAGCCGTTGGTCAATGCCGTGGCCACCTGGAAACTGCTCCAGAAGGACGGCGCCGTGGTGGAACAGGGTATATTAACCGCCAGTCCAATGCCCGTGCCGCTGGGCCAGGGTATTCGGCTCGGGCGCATTGAGGCAAAGCTGACCGGCTTGCCTGCGCCCAAGGCCTATAGGCTGGTGGTGGACCTCGGGGAAACTGCCGGCAATTCGGCGGTGTTTGAAAATGATTGGACCATCTGGGTTTACCCGGCCAAAATCGAGAGTCCCGAACCGGCTGGCGTGTTGGTTTCGGCCGGCTTTGATGCACCAACCATCTCGCAATTGGAACGCGGAGGCAAAGTGCTACTGCTGCCCGCCAAATTGCCCAGCCGGCATCCTCGGCTCAAGTTCGAGCCGATCTTCTGGTGCCGCTTCCTGTTCGATGCCGGCTTCCAAACGCTCGGACTGCTCTGTGATCCCAAGCATCCGGCCCTGGCGGGATTTCCGACTGAATATTTCCAGGATTTCCAATGGCAGGAAATCGTGACTGACAGTCAGGCGATGGTGCTGGACACGCTGCCCAAGGTTTTTCGTCCGATTGTGCAGCCGATTGATGATTGGAACAGCAATCGCAAGCTGGGGCTGGTCTGGGAGTGCCGCGTTGGGCAAGGCAAGTTGCTGGTTTGTTCCGCTGATCTCCAAAATGACTTGGATAAACGCCCGGCGGCCCGCCAATTGCGCGCCAGCCTGATGACTTACCTGGGCGGAACGGATTTTAATCCCAAATTTCAGATCACGAAAGAATGTCTGGCTGAATTATTCAATGCGATCGAGCCGTCCACGCTGTCCAAAATGGGTGCGAAGGTGCTGGAGACTGACAGCGAAGACAGCAGATACCTTGCGTCCAATATAATCGACGGCAATCCGGACACGATCTGGCACACTCGCTGGGAGCCAACCAAAGATCCCCTGCCGCATTATGTGATCATCGACATGGGCTCGGAGGTGACGGTTAAGGGCGTCACCTATTTGCCGCGGCAGGACGCGCCGACGGGGCGCATCGCCGACGCTGACGTTTATTGCAGTTTGGATCCCAAAGCCTGGTCAAAGCCCGCCGCCAGTGCGAAATGGCCCAACACCGACCAACGGCAGACGCTAACCTTCGGAAAACCAGTCCGGGCGCGTTATTTAAAAGTCGTGAGCCGCTCCGAGGTGAACGGATTCCCCTTCGCCAGCATGGCCGAGCTCGATATTTTGACCGACGAGAAATGACAGGATAACCCGACCTAAAAGGTGATGAAAAGAAAACTTGCGGCATTGATTATCGCCCTAATGAGCCTCGCCAGCGGAGTGTGCTTTGGCTCAATAGTCGTTACCGCGCCTGCCACCGCGGGTGAGGCGCTTTCCGCTGACTACGACGTTTCCGTGGCGGGCCAACCCGTGGCTGTTTATACGGCCCGCGTGCTCGATCCGCCATTTGACAAAACGGGACGGGATTACGGCGGCCCGTATGCGTTTGCAAACTTCGACATGTCGGGGACGGTTGCGGTTCGCATCGTCTCCAAACGTTCGTTGGGCAATGCGATTGTGCGTCCCTCCAAGGCGGTCACGCGGGTGTCTCACGAAGGCGATCACATCCTGGTTCTCACCTTGAAGGGACCGTGCCAGTTCAGCGTGGAGCCTGATGGCAAGAAAGGACCGCTGCTCCTTTTTGCGAACCCATTGGAAAAGAAACCGCCCCAGGCCGGGAATCCCGGCGTGGTTTACTTTGGGCCGGGCATCCACCAGCCGGGACGGATTACGCTGACCAACAATCAGACGCTCTATCTGGCCGATGGAGCCGTGGTCAAAGGCGGCGTGGTCGCCG
Organism: Verrucomicrobiota bacterium; assembly: GCA_049509875.1. Lineage (GTDB taxonomy): Bacteria > Verrucomicrobiota > Verrucomicrobiia > Limisphaerales > UBA11358 > UBA11358. The sequence goes on from JBEKZM010000195.1 coordinate 2,988, forward strand.
AGGGCCGCAACATATGCATTACCGGCCGCGGGATCCTGGATGGTTCGGATTGGGAATGGCAGAAGGGGCCAACTCCCTATGCGATTGGCATCTGCGGCACAAATGTGGAGGTGTCCGGCATCACGATTCGCGGTGCGTTTGGCTGGACCATCGTGCCCCGGAACAGCCGCCAGGTGACCGTCCGCAACGTGAAACTATGCGGATCACGCGTGCAAAATGACGACGGAATCGACGTGTGCAACTCGCAGGACGTGCTGGTCAGCGACTGCTTTCTGCGCACCGACGATGATTGTGTGGCGCTAAAAGGGCTCGAGTTCTCCGCCGCCAACAGCAACGTGGAGCGCATAACGGTTCAGAATTGCGTGCTGTGGTGTGATCGCGCGCGGATTTTTCTCCTGGGGCATGAAAGCCGCGCGGCATTCATGCGGCAGGTGACGCTGCGCAACCTGGAGGTTATTCATTTCTGCATGACGGCTTTTCTGTTTGAACCGGGCGAGGACATGCGGTTGGAGGACATCCAGGTTGCGGACGTGCGGATTTATGGCGAAGGCCAAAGCGAACTCATTCGGCTCAAGCCGAGCGTAAACGAGTACATGGAAAGAAAAACTCCCGGCTTTGTGCGCGGCGTGAGCTTCCGGAATCTGACCCTCTCAGGCGCCCCCGGCAAGTATCTCGTTCAACTCGAATCCGCCAGTGCGGAACACGCGACCCGCGACGTCACGTTTGAGAACGTGGAAATTCTGGGAGAGTCGCTCGCCAAGGAGTCAAGCCGCCTGCAAATTGGGAGCGATGTCACCGGTGTCCACATAATCCGAGGGAAGCCGTGAGTTCAGCCGGGTTCACCCGTCCGGGTGATTGATGTTTTGCCAAGGATGGAGGATAGTTGCCGACCAAAGCCATAATGTACAGCAAATCAACAATTTCTATCGGGCGGAAGCGTCTGGCTGTTTGGGCAACCGGCTTGGCTGTGGTCATCGGCTTGGCCGCAACACTGCGCGCGGTGCCGGTGGTCACCCTCGAAAACTTCAACGAACTGGGCGGCGCCTACCAGGCAGCGCCAAATGCCGGTGCTCTAACCGGCTTGCCTGCCGGGATTGAGGCGACTTTCGTTTGGAATTGCGAACTGATGTGGTCTCCCGGATTCGACCCGCCAGACTCGACGGCCACCAATAATATTCAGTTTGGCGGGACCTCCATTCCCGGGATCACTTTCAGCAAACCGGTCGTCCTCTGGTCGCTGGCAGCCATCAAATATGCGGACAACCTGAGCCTGGTGGGGAAATTAAATGGCGTCCAAGTGTGGAGTTACACCAACTCGGACGAAAATTTCAATGCCTGGTTCACGGTGACCCGGGGGGCAGCCAAGGCGATTGATGAACTGGACGTCAACTGCGTCGCGTGGGAGGCGGCTTTCACCGATTTTCATTTTTCGGATGCCTCGGGAATCACACCCTTCACGAATTCTTCCCCCTATTATGTGGATGTCACAAACTCAAAGGCCAGCGATTATAACCCCGGAACCCAGGCGCTTCCCTGGCAGTCCCTCGGATGGGCCGCAGCCACGCTGCAAGCCGGCGATACCGTCTATATCAAGGCCGGCACTTACTCCGAGGATCTGATTCCGGCCAACTCCGGGGAGTCCAATGCCTGGATCACCTACAGCGCTTACCCCGGCCAGGAGCAACAGGTGGTGTTGGATCATGCCGGCGTTTTCATCAACCAGGAAAGCTACATTAAAATTTCGGGACTCAGGGTTCAGTATCCGGGTCCCAACACCGAATCTGTCGGCATCTACGTACAGGGACCGGGCGGAAACTACGTGATTTCCGGCAATTACACTTATGACACCTTCAGCTCTGGCATTGCCTTCTGGGGAGTTCCCTGGCAGTCTGATCCGGGCATATACAACTACCTGGCGATCAGCAACGTCCTCATTGAAAGCAATACCATCGAAAAAGGTTGCGACGGCGGGTGGGGCGAACAACTGGACATAGCCAACGGAGTTGATTCTTTCCAGATTCACGCCAATATTGTCAAGAACGGCACCAACGCCATCAACGGCGGTGAAGGCATTGACTGCAAGGAGGGAGCCAGCAACGGAAAAATCTGGGGCAACGAGATCTTTAACATTCGCCGCTACGGCATTTATCTGGAAGCCGGCGCCTCGGACCCGGCCTATTACAAGATTCGACCGGCGCTTTCGACCAATATCTCAGCCTACAACAATCTGATCCATAACAACGACGCCCATGGCATCGGCATCACCTCCGAGGGGCTGGGGGATATGAACGGAATCTACGTTTATAACAACATCTGCTATTCCAACGGCGGCGATGGCATCCTCCTTTACGATTTTAATTATACCAGCGCGGAAAACTACGCCAGCAACATCACCATCATCAACAACACCACCTACAATAACAACACCAGCACTTCCACGCCCTATTACGGAGGCATCGCCACCGACCACCACTACGCCCAAAATGTCATCGTCCGCAACAATATTGCGTTTGAAACGCTGCAGTCCGCCTTTGGGATCAAAACGCCGGAAAATCCGGCCACGGTGATGGACCACAACATTTCAACGGCGTCCGATCCAGGGTTCCTCAAGGCGGCCAACGGCGATTTTCACCTCAAATCCACCTCGGCGGCCATCGGGGCCGGATCACCAATTTACGCACCCCGGTTCGACTTTGCCGGTAGCGTCCGACCCTATGACAGCCGCTTCGATGAGGGCGCTTACGAATACATTCCTTCCACTCCCTTTTACCTGGCCATCATCTGTCCACCGGGCCAGTCCACTCCGTCCATTGCGCTCCACGGCGGCCCCGAGTCACATTACCGGGTGGACTGGAGCGCCCGCGTCAATGGGCCGTGGACACCGCTGCAAGACATCCCTTCGTTACCCTGCTCACCTTATGGATTGAGCGACAGCAATTCGATTTCGGGGACTCCGCAGCGGTTCTACCGGGCGGTCTGGTTGACGCCCTAGCCCCAGTTTACGAGTTATTTGAAGGGAGGCTCGGAAGTTGTTGTAAAAGCACTATTTACAACATGGTGGCTCTATGCCCTAAACCGTCGATTTGGGTATGGGCAATCCGAGGATT
>JBEKZM010000196.1:0-6042 GCA_049509875.1 Verrucomicrobiota bacterium
AGCCTCGGCATTGGAATTGCAAACGGGGCAGAAACCGGGCGGCACTGAGTAATTGGTGTAGGGCAGCCCATTCGTCATGAGAAAATTGGGGAGTCCGCTGCCGGTGGTGACGATCAGGGTTAAATTGCTGAATGCATTGCCGAACACATCAATGGCATCCTCCCACTCCTTGATGAACTTCATATCCGAGTTGGTGACGGAGGGATCATTGGGAAATTCAAGGGCGAGCATCGGGTTCCACTTCAAGTAATTCGTGGTGTCACTCGTCTCGTTGGGCAGGATCATTTCCGCCGAAGAGGAGGTGGGGCCAGCGACGGTGACGGAGACCAGCAGAGGATTTGTTTCATATCTTGCGGCCACCGCTTGGATGTAACTTTTCCAAGTTTGCTTGTAATAATTGTTCCACGGCAGCGGGAGCGGGAGTAAAGGTTGTGTGGCATGGTTTTCCGCCTCCAGGAAAGTGGCACAACCGCAAGTGTTGGTGACATTATTAGTGTTCACACCCACCAGCACCAACTGCCCCAGTGGATTTGTATTTACGATCGAACCCTGCGAATTGGTCAGAAACATCGCATCACAGGAAGTCATGTTGTTGAAAACCCATTGCGGGGTCTTGAACCCGGGGTCGATCTCAAGCATGATGGTCTTGGGAATATTCGTAGAGTTGGTCGCGTTCCACTGTTGAACCATGCCGAAAATGGCATCCAAGATGGCCCAATCGTTGGTGCCCACCGTCGAGTTTGTCGAGCCAGGGGGAACTGATGGGCAGAGATCGCTCCATTGCAAAGTGGCCAGAACCCCTGAAATTGCCGGGTTTGCCACCACAGCCGCGATTTTGTTCGATACGCACGAGGCAGTCGCGCTATCGTTGCCAACTTCAACACAGGTGGACACTGTGACGCGGGCGTAGAGGCCGAGCGGCTGCCGGGGCGGCGCAGCCTGCGCGCGGCCGAAGTCAGGCGCGCCTAGGACAGCCAATAAGGTTATTATCGACAGATGCCAAGACAAATCAGGAGGCGGGGAAATATCGCGCGGTGCTGAAACAAAAATATTTCTCATGGCGAAGTGCGCAACCGGTAAAACTTGGTGTCGCCAAATCCACCGCTATTCTTACCGTTGTCCGTGAAATTGAAAATCCCGTTGGTCGAGGTTATGAGATTGGTCAACGTCGTCCAACTGGCTGGCAAGTTGGTGGAGTAATCTACCTGGTAGGCAACGTTCGTCGGCGCGGTCCAGCCAAATCTGAATTTCTTCTTCAACTTCACCAGCGAAGCGGGATCAATGACCGGGATAATGTTAAACGCCGAACGCATTTTCACCACCGTGTAAGGATTCCAGGTGGCCATGTTATAATAAATGAACACTGTGCTGTTGGTGATGCGCGTGAATGACTCGATCATGGAAGCCGCATAAACGACGCCTGTGGCGTTGGTCGGATCGTTCTTGGATGGATCAATGGTGGGACCGTCGGGGCCGGTCGGCGAATAGCCACTGTTGTGCATGAACACGCCAAAGCCATGGTCACGCGTCGCGTTGAAAATCATCTGCGGCGTGTTCCACGGCCCCCAGGGTTGGGCGGCATAGGAAAGATAGATGCCAGAGTAGTTGGTTTTGTCGTTGGTGTTGCGCCCACCGTCAAAGGTCATCATCCAGAGACCAAGATTGGTGGAATAAATAACCGACATGTTTCCGACCGAGGGCGTGTCGTTTGGCCACGGCGGGCCGTTGGTGGGATTATCCTGCACCACCGGCACAGAATTCGTTTCCACCGTGCTCCAGGTCGGCTGGCCGTTGGTCAGGCCGGCGAAGTAAAGCGTTCCGCTGCCGCTCAAAAACGAGCTGGCCGGCGTTGTGGACAGATAAATGTCACTCGCACGATACATGCCCGCCCCAAACATCAGGATATTTGTGCCAAACGGATGGAGCGAGGTGATCACAAACCGGCCGCCGTTCGTGACCACCGAAATGATGCGGTTGGTCTGAAACGTCAGGTTGGTCTGGTCGAATGTGACCAGCACCGAATAATCATGCGCACGCGGATTCGTCAGGCTGGAATCCGCACCGGTGTTGCAGACCACGTAGATCACATTGGAAATGCAAATGCCGGCATTCGGCACGTCATCGCCGGCCATGCTGATCCCCGCCGGATTGACAAAAATATTCGAGCCGGTGCTGTTGGTGTAAAAGTTCAGCAGCAACCCCTGTTCGCCGTTGGTTGTAGTGCTCCACGCCACCGGGTCGGCAGCGTTGTAATTCACGTTTGAGCCAATGGTGTCACCGAAGAAGAATATCCGGTTGCTACCGCAGGTAAAAGACGAGCTGACGTCCGTTCCCTCGATGTTGAAGCGGGTGACAGTCAGGCTGGCAGTTTTCGAGCCGGTGGCCCAATCCACGTCGCCGATGACCTGTTCAAGCTTGACCGAGGAATTTGCGATCCAAATTAGGGCGGGAGCCGGTTGCGCTACTGCTGGAAAACCGCCCGCCAGCAACGCGCAATAGATCGAACGAAAGAGAACTAGAATCGCGCCCCTCACACGAATATTGTAACAGACCTTCCTCATGACGCAACTGCGCGCGTTTATATTTGGAGGCGTCCAAACCGATGCAATCCACATAGACATCGCCGAATAGAAAGCGTCAGTGTAACCGCCAGTGGTTTGGCCTGGCGCGGAATCGTTGCCCGCGCCCGGATTCCGCAGCCAGATGACGTTGGCCGCCCTGTTCGCGTCAAAAATGCTTCGAATGCGTTTCTAAGCCGCCACGAAATTTGTTTGCGCCTTGGCCACTTGACCGGACGAGGGAATGCTAAGATCGCTGGCGCAGCCTAAAAACTGCCAAGTCGCACAGTTGGTAGAGTAAAGGTTCATTCCTCAAAAGTAGATGGCGTCTAGCGAGACGGCGGCGGTCTGTCAACGGGCTATCGTTGTTTTCGCAATTGCTGGACGGGGGCCGATTCCCGAGCTTGAGCCAGAGTGTGGCGCACACGTTCAGTCGCTGCGAGCGGAGGCCCCAGGTCAACCGCGGAGCGGTCCATCACCTGAAAGGCCATAACCGAGCCCGCATCTGAAAGTTGGAGCGGGATATGATAGCGGAAGGGGGCGGCACGGTGTTCGGTGGATAAGACGAGTTGGTAGCCTTTGCGGCCAATATAGAGATTGGAGTCGCCCAAGCCCTGGAACTCGCTCGAACCCCGTAGCGCTTGGCCCGGCCGGCTGGCATGGGAGCTTTGCAGGCGTGTTGAACCAGCAGGACAACCAGTTGGAACTGCCATTGAAGTTCAAGCAAATAGCCAAGTTCGTAGTTGCTGAATGACTTGCTGCGCTGGTCCATGTCGTCCCATTGCTGGTAAACGCTGCTGTTCCGAATGTCGTTGCGCTCGTGCGCGGCATCGGCCTGGGCTTCCGGCCGGAACATTGGTCGATCACTCATGCGCCAACTATTGCAGAAAGATTGCAGAAACGTACGCACCAGGACTTGAGCCAGATCAGACTTGGGGCGGATTGGTGAAAGCCGAGCCCGGTTGATTCAAGGCAACTGCAACTTGAAAAATTCCAGATTATTACTCATGATCATGGGCGCGGAGTAATCCGCACCCACGCTCCGTCCGGGAATGGCCAAGAAAGTCCAATTCGTCACCTGCAAATCACTTGTTTGTTCAAGCAGATAATGGACCGCCACCGGCGTCCAAGCGAGGTTCAGCGAATTGCCGTTGGCCAGCGTTAAAGTCAACGATGGCGGGTTGGTCTGCAAATACTCCTTGTAGGCCAGGCCGGTATTGGTGACCGAATGCGCGGCCAGCGCCGCGTATGCTGCTGAGTTTTCGTCCGAATTAAGGACGCTTGCGGCAGCATCGGCCGACAGACCCGAAAGTTTAGGTTGTTCGTTCGTATAATCCAAATAGGCAAAATAATAGTCGGTCCAAAACGGATCGATGAACTCAAATTGCTTGTAATGCCCCACCTCGACCATGCACAGCAAAAATTCGCTGTCCAGCGGGGACCAGAAACTATACGTGTCGCGCCCCTGAAAAATCAACGTGCTCGGCGGATCCGCCAGTTCATCGTCGTATTCCTTTTGCAGCCAACACTCTCCCATGCCCACCTTCATTCCATGCGAATGCGCCACGTCGGCCATGGTCAAGATGCGTCCCAGAAAATCCTGCACCACTCCGCTGTTGGTGGTTCTGTTGATGGGATAGACATGCACATCGAGGATGTCCAGGGGCAACTGGACGAAATTAGTCAGATAGGTGTCGAATTCCGGCTGCCAAGTGCCCATCCCGGCGCCCACCAGCATGTTCGTCGTGCGCAGGCCGGCGTTTTGGAGGTCGTTCAGAAAGCCCATCAACATGTTGGTGTCCGTCACCGGGTTGTTCAACCGGCTCCCCAAGGCCTCGGGAAGATTGTCCACCTCGGTTATCGGCTCGGACTGCATCAATAGATAATCCGGCTTCAAAACCCGGGCGATCAGTTTGATTTGCGAGCTTCGGCCGTTGGTATATTCGGCGAAGGTGATGGAATTGTAGTAATTACTGATCGCCGGCTGTTCCACGGGGAAAATATTCTGCGTGGGAATAATCACCTTCAAGCCGTCCCGCCGCAATAGGCCGACCAGATTCGTGTAAAAATTCAGCATGTTCGTGTAGCCCGCCGGAAAATTCAGGCCGTTAGTCGAATCGTAATACGGCTGATAAAGAGTCGGGAAACTGATCGAGAACTTGACGGTTCGGATTCCCAGGTTGGTGAGTCCGGTCAAAAATGGTATCACCGCGTTTTTTAGGTAATTGGTGTTGGACGCCGCTGAGCCCTCCCCGCCATCGGTTGCGGGTAGGAGTACGCTGGCGAACTGGCAGTCGGATTCGATGCCATTCCAGCCGGTGTCCACCGTCGCCTCAAAATTGGTCAAATCGGCCTCCATCACCAGATAGAGCCCGGCGAACTCGGCCGGAACCTGGGCCTGAGCGGTCAAAGCCTGGCAGCAGACCAGCCCGAAGAAAAGATACGAAAGCCCGTTCCACTGCCGGGCGGAATGCTTGTTATTTTTGTGCATATAAAGCGGCGCGGGATTAAAATACCGGCGTTTTCCCATTTGGTTTCTAGCCATCACCGGTGTGGTCACTCTACCAGATTCTCTTCCCGCACAATAGATTTGCAAGTCTTATTTGGAGTCCAGCCCCTCGGTATTTTTCTGCCTATGGCACCGCCAGCCGATACAATTGTTGCGAATCCATGTTCCAGTTGGTGAAGCCCATGTTAGTCGCGGAGTTCATCACTCTTCCCAAAGTCGTCCAGCTTCCCGACAGATTGCCACCTTGGACGTTGTAAGCCACGTTTGTCAATCCAGTCCAGCCAAGGTTTTGCACCTGATTCAAAACTGTGAGCGCGAGTTTTGGCTGCGGCACATTCAGTACCGTCCATTCCAATCGCACGACTGCGTATTGCGAAATCGCCACCGGATTAGTCACGATCATGATTTGGATGACAACGTTGTTCGTGGTTGGTGGATTGGAATTGACTGCGCTTGGATCGCTACCGGTTACGAAAGTTTCGAGGAATTGGTTTGTGAGCACCATGCCGTCCTGGGTGATTAGCACCGGCACGGTGTTCGAGCCTTTGTTGGTCAACAAAACATAACGTTTCCCATTGCCGCCTTGATACGCCTGCGCATACACGGCCGGAATCGTGCCGATACCGTTCGTGTCCGTCGGCACGGTCGGCCCATTGGTGCCAACGGTGGTCGGATACACCGCGATAGACCGGGTGAGAGCCCAGTTTGCTATCGACGAGCCGCAAACCTGCGCGCTCAAATAAAATCCAAACGGCCAACCGGCGGTATTGGTGGTGAAACCGCCGTCGTAGGCGGCGGCAACGGGTTGGTTAAAGCTGTTGGTCTGGTCGATGCCGGCGGCATCCAGCAATTGATAGGGCCCGACGAAACTCATTTGCGGTAGCGTCGAAAGGCGCAACAGATATTCCGCCGCGTAAATGCCTCCATACAAGGTCGTCGTAGGCGGATAATTTCCGCCGGCACCGTCGCCGCGCG
>JBEKZM010000197.1:0-5927 GCA_049509875.1 Verrucomicrobiota bacterium
GGCTGCTGCCCGTACAATTGGGACCGGACAAGGAACCCTTCGTTGACATCGCCCAGCACTGGTACAACAAAGCCCCCATCACCTGCCCGCGCAATACCGGCGAAGCCTGGGGCGGAAAACCGGACGCTCCCTGCCCGGTCTGTGACGTTTCCGACCGGCTTTCTCAGTCCAGTTCCGAAGAAATCAGTGGCATTGGCTTCAAGGCGCGCTGCAACCTCCGGGTGCGCGGCTTCTGCCTGGTGTTTGAAATGGAAGACCACCGGGGCAATGTCGACGAAATAAGGATGGAGGACATCCTCAACCCCTACGAATTCGACATGTACCAGACCACCTGGGACCGCTTCAAAAAGTTTCAATCCTGGGCCATGTCTGGCCGGCGCGGCGGCAACGAGGCCTCTGAATGGGGTGTCATGGATATTGAAACCGGATGTGACTTGCTGGCCACCCAGGGTGGCAAGGGGGTCACACTTGATCGGTGCGATCCAAGCCCGATCTTCCCCCTAACCGATCCCAAGTTTGACGAATACATCGCCAAAATCTGGTCACGCATACAGGCCCCGCGCATTGCCATTCCCAGCGAGAAACAGCTGCTCGAATTTGCAGTCAAAATTGAAGAATTCGCTGAACATGGCGGCATCAGCCGGCGAGGCCGGGGTGAAGATGACGACCGTGGCCGTGGCCGCCGTGGCCGTGCTGAATACGAAGCCGGTGATGAGTATGATGACGACCGTGCTCGTGGCCGTGGTCGCGGCCGCTCCAGCTTTAGCGAGGACAACGAAGACGATGCTCCTTCCAGACGCAATACCAGCCGGCGTGATTTAAGCCGGGCTGAAGAAGCTCCCGCGCCGGAACCAGTCACTCGCCGCCGTGCTCCAGAACCCGAGCCAGAGCCTGAAGCTGCGGCAGCACCGCCAGCCCGCCGCTCCCTTCCGACAGCCGGGACAGCAACAGCAACAACCCGTGCGCCGGCTCCTGAACAGCTTCCTTCCCAAGAAGAAGCCGCGCCTGCTCCTACAGCCAAGCGCCCGCAGGGTGCCATAGCCCGGCGGACAGCTCAAAATGCCGAACCCGCCGAGGAACCTGTCACTGAAGCCGATATGGCCCAGGACCAAAATCCAAGCCCAGTGGCACCTCCGCCTGCCCGGCGTGGTAGGCAGCCCACTGCTCCGCCACCGCCAGCTCGGCGCGCTGAAGAAGCTGAAGCGACCCAGGATAATGGTAATGAAATGCCAGAGGACCCGGCTACACCGCCGACCCGGCGAGCAGCAGCGGTGGCACAGCCCGCAGCTACCGGAACACCTGGAGTTGACGAGGAAGAAGACAACGTGCCCGAGGAAAAGAAGGACCCGGCTCCGCCTGTCCGACAATCTGTGGCTGCTGAAGAAGCCCCACCGGAAGTCCCCGCTGCCCCACTCCCACGGCGGCAGGTGGCCAGTTCGTCCGATCTCCGCAGCCGTTTAGCCAATCTGACCGCCAAAAGCCGCTAAATCGATATGCCTAAGGACCTGACGGAACTCTTCGTACGGTCAATCAATATGTCCCGGCCCAAGAAAGTTGGGGTCGGGACATTTGAATTCACCATGTGCGATGAGGAAATATTGGGGGACGTGAAATACGTCCTGCTCACTGGAAATGATTCTTACGACACATTCGTTGGCGGCTTTCCGTTTGGCCGTATCAGCGAGGTGTTTGGCCTGGAAAACTGTGGCAAAACCGCCATGATGATCAGGTCCATGTGCCGCTTTCAAGCCAAGCACATTTACGAGGTAACGTCCCGCAAAGGCTTTATCTATAATCTCAAGCGGGTAGACCCGGAACGAGTCCGGCTGATCAAGGCCTACGTCGACAACGAAGGCTCCCTGGAAAAAGGGTTCAAGGTCTCCATCCGCGACGTCACCTACGACGAAAACGGCCAGGAGATCGTCGAAACAATTGCCATGGAAAAGACAGGCATCGGCCTGTGCGATACCATCGAACAGGTATTTGAGGCGGCGGACAAATTTCTGGAAATCATCGAAAACGCCGAGGCCGAGGCCAAAAAAGAAGCCAAGGAGACCAAGGAAGAACCTCAGGTGATATTTGGCTTCTTCATCATTGATACCGTCGCCGGCACATCCTGCAAAGCTGAAATCGAACAGGATTGGGGTGTCAAAGATTTTCCCCGGGCAGCCGGCAAGATCAGCGAAGGCTTTCGGCGTTTGCGCGCCGACATCAGCCGCCACAACGTGGCCATGGTTTGCACCAACCAGGTAAGGACCAAGTTCAAAGAGCAACAGGCCGGTGGCTACCATGTAAAATTCAGCACGCCCCAGGCGGATGACTTCGCCACCTACGGCGGCAAGGCGCTTGGCTTCTATGCCACCCACCGGGTATTCATGTTCCAGGTGCCAATCAAGTACACCCTGGTCAAGGGCACACAATTCCCGGCCGGCTACCTGATCGGCTTCAGGACCATCAAAAATAGGCTCCGCAAGCCCATGCGGGAAGGCCGGATGGTCCTGCTGTTCGACGAGGACCAGGGTGGGCTGCACAACGCCTTTTCCATCCTGGAATCAATGATCTTCCTGAAAGTGGCTGAACTCGCTGACACTGGACAGATCAAATTCAAATTCCGCAAATTTGGCATCGAAACGACCACTTTTGCGGAAAACATCAAACTGGGAGCAGAGACCAGTGGTCGGTCCAAAAAACGGCAGGAGGACCCTGAAATTGAAGGCCGCTACCAATGGCTGGCCTTTTACCGGGCTCACCGGGCTGACATTCAAAAGCTCTGGGAAGCCGCTGTGGCCAAAGCCAACTCCACGGAGGGTCTGGACGAGTTCTACAAGCCGGATACTGACGAAGACGATGAAGAATCTGAGGCAGCCAGCGCTCCGGCTCGACGTCGTATCGGTACAAACGGAAACCGGGCACCCGTAGCCAAGCTGCCCGACACTGATGAGGACGCGATATGACAGAATACGAAGAGAATCCAGAGTTTAAAACCGCCATCGATAAGATGCTGGCTGACACAACCATCGTTGAATTTAATCCCATCCGGGAACACCCGGAGGTGCTCATCTTCAGCCTGCTTTGCATCCGCACCAACAAGGACGGCGACCACATCGAGCACAAGGGCGAACCGATCATCTGCCGCAAAATAGCGGCCCCGTTCCAGGCACTCACCGGGGGCCACTACCTGGTCATCGCCGATTACTACTTCTGGAACCACGCCAACCCGATTCAACAGGAGGCCCAGCTCTACCATGCGCTGATGCACATCAATATCGAGGTTGACAAGGAAGAGGAAGACGAGGACAAAAAGCTTAAACTTGGCATCCGCCGGCCGGAAGTTCACGTGTTTCCAAGTGAAGTCCTGCGATTCGGAGCGCACACCGCCGGGCTCCTAGACATCCGGGAGGCCCTCAAACAATCCGCCAAACAGCTCACCAACACCCTGGCAGCCAAGGAATAAATTTTTTAACTGAAAATTGTGGACAAAAACTTTTATCCTGCTACATCATCACCTTGAGCACTATAATCAATCAGGTGCAGGCACCTGATTTTGAACATGAACCCTAACACCATCCCGTTCGTCCGGCAGGACTATGGCTGCCCGGCGTGCGATTTCGCACGCTGCGTTAGTATCGGCGTCGGCGGTGAAACCGCACGATTGACACACGAATTGATCGCGTGTGGGCCGGTTCTTTTTGCTGACGCTGCCACAAGCCGAACAAGTTCGGCTTGTGTTTCTGGCATTGACAAATCGAACTGGCACCCCGAGAAGCCTGCTCTTGTAGACAATTTTGCTTTGAAGATCAGCAAATGCCCACGAGTGCAGGATACGCCGTTGCTTTTTACTAGCCCTGGTCCGCGAACGAATGCCCTTGAGATTTTCAAGGGCAATTCCTCGCTTCGTGCGTTTAGCTTCGGCGCAAATCTGTTTGGAAATAAGATGGTTATGCTGGGTGACAAAACGAGACTCCTTGCCACTCAACTTGCGCAGGACTCGCTTAGCGGATCGAGTACATCGAGATTGGAGGCGTTTGCGCTGCCGCCAGCGGCGAGCACGGATGTTGGCAACAAATCTGGCCTCTCCAAAAGTCTGGCCATCCGAACTCTGAGCCAAATTGACCAGCCCAAGGTCAATGCCAAGCCAACCGATAGCTTCCTGTTCCTGTTCTTCAGGCACATCAACCGTTACGTTCAAAAACCATTTTTCATGACGCAGAATCAAATCAGATTCGCCTTTGGGAAGTTCAAGGAGTTTGCGCTGGCGTTCACCGCAGACAAATGGAAGGTGCTTAAGGCGGCCCTTAGTGGTCCAGATGTCCACAGTGGATTGCAAAAGTTGAAAACTCAAAATTCGCAGATCGTAGGAAATGCTGCCATGTTTACGAAAGGTTCGTTGAACTTTTTTATCAAGTTTATAGGCATCAGCTACTTTTGCGTTGAGCCTGATAACAATCTGAGCCGACAACGGAAATTCATTGCGAATCTGTTTGTAAAACAGGCGGTGCATCGGAAATTGGCGAAACTCCTTCTTTTCCCAAGCCAATTGAGACAAACGATTGGCCGCCAGATTCGCTGTTTCCAGCGTTTCTTTCAAGGCCATTGCTTGGTCTGGTGTGGGCAGCAATTTAATTTGAACCGTCAGTTTCACTATCCTATATACTCAAATATTTGAAGATTAAATTGTTTACAAATAAATTTAGACCATAACTGATTATGACAGACCCTATTCCCGTTTTACAGAAGCAGCAGACCAAGGAACCCACCTCCATGCGTTTCGAGCGTGTGCAGGAAATTCTGGAAAACGATCTCCTGATCAAAACGAAGCTGAGCCCCCGGGTAACGCCTATCGATACTCGCTTTGGCCAAACCATGATGTTTTCCAAGGAAGTCCTGGACGTCACGCGCATGATCCATGCCGAAGGCCGTGATGCCCACAAGCTGCCAAAAAACGAAATCGTGCGCATAGCCCTGCGGGCTTTACAGTTAATGCCCGCAGGTAACGATGTCGTCCCCAACCCGGTGGCACCCGAATCTGCCGTCAAACCGGAAGCGATTCCTCCTACAGAAGAAAAACCAAAGGAAACCAAAGCTGTCATTCCAAAAAAACCGACACCGGCAGTGGTGACCAAACCAGCACCTCAAAAAGCTGAAGTCAAAACCGCTATCAAAACCAAGGGCCGCCGGGCCACTGACCCAGAAGCGGTCGATGAAGACGATCTCCCGGAGAGTGAACTACCCCCTGAACGCCAGCCTCTGCACTTGCCGGTCAATTTTGATCCGCGCAAATACCCACACTACGATGTCCAGAAGGCCATCTATAGCATGCTCCTGTCCGGGTTGAATCTTTCCGAACATTTTGAAAAATTCCCCGGCTTCGAAGAACGGCAAAGAGACATGGAGCTGATCATCAAAAAATACGTTGACACCTGCGACGGGCTTAAAAACGGCCTTAAAAACGCAGAATGAACGAGACTCCAAAAGAAGTCAAGGCCCTGGCCACTGCGGCTGCCACTCCACCCGCCCCGCAGAATGAGCATATCTTTGCCGCCAGCTATCTTGAGCCGTTGGCCATCAAGTGGAAGGAACTAAACGCCAAGGGCAAGCACGCCGAAGCCATGCTGGTCCTGGAAGAGATCGTAGTTGGGTCCACCCAGATGTTCCAGCGCCTGGCCCAACACGAAGGGTATCACTTCACCGTGGACCTGGATATTCTCGTTTCCGCCGCCCAGGAAAAAGTAGTGAAATGGCTTTTGCGATGGCAGAGAAAGAGGGGAAAATTGTTTACGTGGTTCTCGTTACACGGTGATACGCAAATACTTATAGAAGACGGAACATTCAGGCCTATAAAAGAACTTGTCCGAGAGCGCTACTCTGGAAAAGTAATCTGCTGGAACACTGAAACTTCCGCCCTTGAGACCCAGCCAGTCACTGAC
>JBEKZM010000198.1:0-5769 GCA_049509875.1 Verrucomicrobiota bacterium
ATAACCCCAAAATGCTTCGTGGCCCACGAAGCAACCTCCCCGGAAGAATTTGACACTAACCTATACCCGTTACACCGGCGCAGGCAGACGCGTCACAGAAGTTCAGCCATTTCGTTACCTGGTCTGCGTCAGTGGCGATTCCTTTGAAAAGCAGCGGCGCGTAGGCATTGATCAAAAGGAGCACGGCTCCAATTATCAGCAGCCGTCGCGGCAGGTTTAATTCGGGGGTATACCGTTTGAAAGCCCAAAACTTGGCTGTCGCCAACCCAGCACCGACGAGGCTCATCATCAGGGCCAGGTGCGGACTGAGAAAAGCGGCCCGGCTGATCAGGCTGAAGGGCACGATGATGAACAGATTGGTGAGGCCGAACAATAGCATGGCATCATACCAAATGCGGCGACGGATGAGTGCTATGGCCGTGCAGACCAGCATGATTTCATAGAGCAGCAAGGCGCAAAAATTGAACCGCAGCATGGGGAACTCGGCGCCAACCAGTTTGGGATCGGTGGTCAATTGGTTGATGCCATAGAGAAGAAGGCCGGCGCTGGCTAAATAGAATGGATTTCCCGCCATAATGAGTTTGAACGCCAATCGAAGCTGGCTGAGAAGGCTGTTGCCGACCGGTTGGGCGACAGGCGCTGAATCCATGGAGTCTGACATGGTAACGAGATTCCTGGTTGCTTTATTATTTGAGTTGCGCCAGAAACCGGCGCGATACCAATTAGACAAACACGTTAATTCAAAAAAAGTTTCCTGATCGCTTGGGAAAAATTCTGCGCGGATATGAATTGACAGTAACACTGTCATATGTTATGGTGCCTTTATGAACGGTGATTTTTCCTTGGAAGAATTGGCAGCGCAGGTTCAGGCCTGGACTGAGAAGCATAAGGTCTTTCCTGCCAACGGCCAGGCTGCTGAGGAAATCACTGAGCGGACGATTCGGTATTATCGCACGCTCGGCTTGCTGGACGCTCCAATTGGCAATTACGCAAAAACGTTCTCGGAAAAACATAAATTGCAACTCATTGCCATACGTATTTATCAATCGCTGGGCCTGCCGTTGCGCAAAATCCGTGACGAACTGTATGGCAAGAGCCAGGCGGATTTGGCCGTCTTGGAACGCCAGGCGACCAAACAAGGCAAGAAATCGAGCAGCATGACGGCTGCTTTCCTGCCGCCGGTCGCAAGCGAATCGTGGGCGGTGACGCCGCTGGCTGGAGACTTCTTGCTGGTTTCCAGGGACAACCAACATCTGCCGAGAACTATCCTTGAAAAAATTAACCAATTGCTGCTGTCGGCCTTGCCTGATGCCGACACCACAGCCGCATCAGAAAGGAAATGAATTATGAATACATCACGCATACTGCCGGCGACTCCAGAACATTTTGGGTTGTTTGCCATCATCGAATCAAAGAGGGTAGTGCTGCCCCTGAAAGGAGTGGAATGTGAATTTTCCATCCAAGGTGGCGTGGTCGAAGTGTCTGTCAGCCAGGTGTTCCGGCAGGAAAATCCGAAGCCGCTTGATTGCCAGTACCAATTTCCATTGCCAGCAGATGCCTCGGTCTACTCCTGTGAGGCGGACATTAACGGTCGGATCATCACTGCACAAGTCAAGGAACGCGATGAAGCCCGCAAGATTGCTGATGAAAAGAAGGCCCAGGGGTTTCGCACCGCGTTGGTTGAATCAGAGCGTGACAATCTCTTCAGTTTGGAATTGGGGAACGTGCAACCCGATGACCTCGTCATCGTGCGGCTTAAATATTTCCAGACCTTGCGCGCAATTGCCGAAACCAAATCCATCGAGATTCCGTTCTGTCCGGGCATTCGTTACATCCCTGGTAAATCACTATTGCGCAGCAACTCCGGCAAAGGTGTCGTGGACGACACCGATGAGGTTCCCGATGCTTCGCGCATCAGCCCCGTCCGGATTGATGCGGGTCATCCGGACGCTGCCTATGTGGACATTCGCGGGCACCTGGACGCGGAATATCTGAATATGCGGAGCCTGGCTTCGCCCAGCCACATAATCGAAGTTTGCTCGCAAGAAGGCGAGGTGCAGGTCACGCTTTCAAACAAGGGCGCGGTGCCGGATCGTGATTTCGTTTTGCGGTGGGATGAACGCAACGCGGAAACGGTTGTACCGCGCGTCTGGCTCCATCAAAAAGGAACTGAAAGCTACGCATTAATGGAAGTTCGCGCACCACGCGTGAATTTGGTCAGGGAAACGGCGTTGGACTTCTATTTTCTGGTGGATCGCTCTGGAAGCATGCAAGGAGCAAAATGGGACAAGGCGGTGGAAGCATTGCAGAGCTGCGTTGGCGTGCTTGGTCCCAATGACCGGGTCATGGTCACCTTGTTTGAGTCAAAATTCCGCGACTTTGCGGAACAACCACTGCCGGTCCAAAAGGTGCTTGCCGACCGCCAGTTCCAAAACTTGAAACAGTTGGGGACCGCTGGAGGCACAGAAATGGCTCCGGCCCTGAGGCATGTTCTGGACGTTGCTGCCAAAAATTCCGCCGGCCGGGACAAGAACCTCATCCTGATCACGGATGCGCAAATTGGCAACGAGTCAGCGGTCCTCGATCTCATGCGCACGGCGCCGGACATGGCAGTCCATTGTTTCGGCGTGGACATTGCACTGAACGATGCCCTCTTGTTGGCACTGGCGCGCCAACAAGGCGGCACTTTCCATTCGCTCAACCCTAACGACGACATTCCGGGGCTTGTCACCAAGCTTGGGAAAACCTTGCGACAACCCGAAATCCTGAACCTGCATTTGCCCGAAGGATGGGAAACTGCGGACGCCAGAATTCCCAATCTGTATTCCGGCCAGGTCCTTTACCTCAGCGCCAGGGCCTCTGGCGTCTTGCCGTTGGAATTAAGCGCGCGGACGCCTTCAGGAGAGGCCGTATCATTCAAATTCCAAGCGCAGACGTTGTCGCACCAGGCACCAGTTTTGCACTGGAACAAAACGCGAATCCAGCGGCTGCTGGCTGAGAATCAGGACGCCGAGGCGGTAAAACTGTCAGTTGCCAGCAACCTGCTGTGCCGCCTGACGGCCTTTATTGCGTGGGACGAATCCGAGAAGGTACCAGTTTCCAAGCATGACTTGGTACAGCCAGCCATGTTAATGGAGCTCTCGCAGGATGCTGGCGTGATGTCAAGGAGAGGTGCATTCGCCGCCGCAGCGGGGGCACGCGGCTTCAAGAAAGCCCGCGCGTTTAGAGCCCAACCTCGGTACGCGCTCCAAGAATTGAGCGCACCTGCACCCGCACAAGCGGGCACTGCCAGCGCAGCTGGAGATACCTTGATCAACCGACCCGAAGCTTCCGTCTTGGCGCAACTCGCTGTGGCTTGCCGGAAGCTGCCGGGAAATGAATGGCAACAACACTACCAAACCATTGTACAGTGGTTTGGCCAGGCGTCCCGGCAAGAGATTGCCGGTGTTGGTGAAGCACTGCAGAAGATAAATCAACAACTCAACATTTGTGCTGAGTTGATCGAAGCACTCAGCGCCAGCGGAGGCGGTTTGATGCACCGGCTTCGCTTGTGGAGGCTTCAGTTCCGGATGATGCTGCAGCGTTTGCACAAAAATGGGGAATGGCAGGAATTGGAAACCATCTGCCACGCCGTTGAACACGTGGACTCATCTACATCAACCGAGCGGCTCGATGTTTTGAGATCTGACGTCCAACAAAAGGCTTCGGACCTGCTCAAGCGCTTTGCAGAAGCCCTGCTGGTCCAGAAGCCAACGCAGTGATGGCCTGAGGTTTTTGCGACGAACCCAAATGTAAATCAGGTTTACATTTGAATTGGTCCCCGGCAGAAACACGGTACCTTGACGCAAGAAAAGCCCAACAAATACGGCCATTTTTAATTGTTGTGCTCTTTATTTGCACCGGTTTTTTGCGGGGTTGGGATTTAGCGGTATTTGTTGTGCGCTCGATTTGCATCAACCTGTCCCCGGGCGTGCTCAATTTGTTGTGCTCTTTATTTGTTGGGGACATGTCAGCGTACAAATAATTTGGTCACTGGTACAAAAAGTCCGGTCACCCGTACAATTAAAGTGGCCATCTTGCCGTCATCATAGGCGATCTGCGCCGCCTGCCAGCTATGATTCAGGTCGTGCGGAATGGAAGTGGAGCTCAAATGGAACGGGGCGTAGATCTTCTCTGCTCTCGGTTCATGGGAGAGTTTCACGTCCTTGGGGATCCCGTCGGCGCCAGGGAAGGTGCCGAAATAATGATCGAACGTGATATTCTCCAGGATGATATATATGAAATGCTTGACGGGGATGTCTTTGGCGTCCTCGCCACGGGCGAGGGAGTGGAGGAGACATATGACGATGAGAAGGCAGACGGCATTTTTGGACCAAGCCACGGCCCGAACTTAGTGCGGACCGCAGGTTCTTTCAAGCAGGTTCTGGATCAGCCGGTTCATCGTGCGGTGGTGCCTGATAAAACCTCCGGGCGAAGCCTAATCCTATCACGGTCGTCCAACCAGCATAAGGGATGCCACGCCGTTGTTGAGCGCATGGAGGAAGATCGGTAGCGCAAGATTTCCGGTTTTTTGACGCGCAAGACCCAAAACAAGGCCGACCGCAAAGAGAGGCGGAATAAACACCAGTTGCATGTGAGCCAGAGAAAACGCCGCTGCCGTTATCACCACGACCCAGCCGGGCTTTAACCAACGCTGCAAGCAACCAAACAGCAGGCCGCGAAAAAGGATTTCTTCGGTAATAGGAGCCGCGAGGGAGATCCCAATCACGGTCAACCACGGACTTTTCTGCAAGCCGGCTTTTAGCAAGGTCACAATATCCTGGTCGGCGATGGGTCTGCCGGTGAGGTGCTCAATAAAATGGTCGTAGAGGAAACTGAATCCGATCACGGCGCCCAAGCCCGCCAGACCGAGTAAAATTATTTTGGTTGATGGCAAACGAGGCGGCCAGGCAAAAGGTTCGCCCCAAGGTTGACGCGCAAAACCCAACAGGGCGGTCACAGCGAGAGGCGCGGCTAACAATAGCATTCCCGCGCCTATCAAAAATGTCAAGCCCTGTGAAAATATGATTGCTGCCGCAGAGAATACGACTATTTGCCCATCAACCATAAGGCCGAACCAGAGCAGAGTGAAACCAATGCCCGGCGCGGGCTTTGCACTGACCCGCAGGCTGCTTTTCATCAGGAGAATCAAGGATACAGCATAGACCAGTGCGAGCAGGGCTGGAATGACTGCCAGAAATTCCAGGTCAAGATTCGCAATTTTTCCCGCTTGCCCGGTGGCAAGATATGCGTAGAGCAGCAGCCAGCGCGCAGGCTGACCGCCGGGCGCGGCGGCCAATGCCTTTTCCAGATTCGGGATTCCCTCGTCGAAACGTTGCACGGCCACGAGATAAAAGCCACGTTCAAAATTCGCCTCGTAGTCGCCGGGTACACAGCGCAAGGCGGCAGCATAGGCATCAGCTGCCTCCGCATCCTGATTTAACCGCTGGAGTGCAAACGCAAGGTAGCAATTTCCATAGTAATTCGTCGGCACCATGAGATTATACCGCTGCAAATGCTTGATGGCTTCCTGGTAATCATCTTTGCAAATATGGGAATATCCAAGCCAAAGTTGATCTTCCGCGTCGTTGGAATGAGAAGAAAAATGATTTGTCAAAAGGACAATGGCATCGTCGTAGCGTTTCAAATTGAAAAGCGCTTGCCTCAACCAATTGTTGGCTTCCGCCGACTCAGGATCCAAGGCGAGGGCTCTTTGGAGGGGAGCGATGG
>JBEKZM010000199.1:0-5763 GCA_049509875.1 Verrucomicrobiota bacterium
GACGCTTTGTTTGCCGGCGGAAATTGGCGCGGGCGTCGTGTTCCATCCCAACCCGCTCGACACGCGCGCCGTCGGGACACTCGTTCGCGACCACGCCGTGACCATTCTCCTGTCCACGCCGACGTTTTTGCAAATCTATATGCGGGGAATTCCCTCGGGGGATTTTGGCAGCGTGCAACTGATCATCGTCGGCGCGGAGAAGCTTTCCGAGCGGCTGGCGGACGCGGTGGAGCAGCACTTCGGCATCCGGCCGCTCGAGGGCTATGGCACCACCGAATGTGCGCCGGCGGTGGCGGTGAACATCATGGATTTTCGCGCGGCGGGCTTTCATCAGATTGGCGGCAAGCGCGGGAAAATCGGCCGGGTCTTGCCCGGCATGATGGCGCGGTTGACCGAGCCGGAAGATCCGTGGAGCGGGCGGACGGTTCCCCCGGGCCAGCCCGGCATGTTGCTCGTGCGCGGTCCGAACGTCATGCACGGCTACCTGGGCCTGCCGGAAAAGACGGCGGACGTCCTGCGGCACGGCTGGTATTGCACCGGAGACGTGGCCACGGTGGACGAGGACGGTTTTCTGCAAATCACCGGCCGCCTGAGCCGGTTCAGCAAGATTGGCGGCGAAATGGTGCCGCACGTGAAGATTGAGGAGAAATTGCAGGAGTTCGCCGGCGTGGCCGACACCCTCTTTGTGGCGGCGGGCGTGCCGGACGAAAAGAAGGGCGAGCGCATCGTGGTCCTGCATCGCCTGGCCGATGCCGAACTGGCGGCCTGCCTCGAAAAATTCGCGGCTTGTGACTTGCCGAACCTGTGGAAGCCCAAAGCCGAAGCGTTTTACCGGGTGGAAGGTTTTCCGCTCCTGGGCACCGGCAAACTGGACTTGCGCGCGATCAAGGAGCTGGCCGCGAAGCTGGCAGGCTAAGTGGCCTATTTCTTGAATACAGGCACGTTCGTTGCCCATATTTAAGAATTAGGCCACTAAGGCTTCCCGAAATGGACCGCGCGTTGAACCGCGGACCTGGCGCGGCGTTTGTGCCCTTTCCATGCTCAATGGTCTTGCCAGATAGGGAGTTGAAGCCGCGTGAACGCCGCGCTCCGCGCCGTTGGCTCGTCGGAAAGCAAGCTTATTGCTTTCCTTTTGGCGGGAATATTCTTAATCTCCGGCCACAAATGAAAGGCATCATTCTTGCCGGAGGGGCGGGCTCGCGGCTTTATCCGCTAACCTTGGTGGCGAGCAAACAGCTCCAGCCGGTCTATGACAAGCCGATGGTGTACTATCCCCTGACGACGCTGATCGAAGGCGGCATCCGCGAGCTGTGCCTCATTTCCACGTCCCACGACCTGCCGCGTTTCAAGCAGCTGCTCGGTGACGGCAGCCGGTTTGGGCTGAAGCTCGACTATCGCGAGCAGGCCCGGCCCGAGGGCATTGCCCAGGCATTCCTCATCGCCGAAAGCTTCATCGGGCGGGACGCCGTCACGCTGGTGTTGGGAGACAATATTTTCTACGGCGACGACACGTTCACGCGTGCTTTCAGCCATTTCAAATCGGGTGCGACCATTTTCGGCTATCACGTCAACGATCCCGAGCGCTACGGCGTGGTGGATTTTGACCCCACCGGCAAGGCGGTATCCATCGAGGAAAAACCGAAACAACCCAAAAGCAATTACGCTGTGCCAGGCCTGTACATATTTGACAATGAGGTGGTGGCCATCGCGAAGCATCTGAGGCCCTCGGCGCGCGGCGAACTGGAGATAACGGCCGTGAACATGGAGTATTTGCGGCGCGGCACGCTGCACGTGCACCGGCTCGCGCGGGGCTTTGCCTGGCTGGACGCCGGCACCAGCAGCAGCCTGCATGATGCCAGCGCCTACGTGCAGACGATCGAAAAACGCGCCGGCGTCAAGATCGGCTGCCCCGAGGAAGCATCGTTCCGGCAGGGCTTTGTCTCGCTGGCCGAGCTGGAAAAAATCGTCGCGGCGATGCCCAACTGCGAATACAAATGCTATCTGGAAAATGAGGTGGTGGCCGAGGCAAAGCGGCTGCAACAATAAAGTGATTGTTCCTGTATGATTTTATTGCTTGGTGCGTCCGGTTACATTGGCGAGGCGTTCGCGGCTGAATTGCAGCGGCGCAAACAGGAATTCGTGCCGCTGGCACGCCAGCAGGCCGATTACACGCGGTTCGACCGGCTGCTGGATTTTTTGCGGTCCACGAAGCCGTCGTTTGTCATCAACTGCGCGGGCTACACCGGCAAGCCGAACGTGGATGCCTGCGAACTGGACAAGGCTGGCACGCTCCTGGGCAACGCCCTGCTGCCCCAGACCATTGCCAGCGCCTGCGCGGCGGCTGAAATTCCGTGGGGACATGTCTCTTCCGGCTGCATCTTTTCCGGCGCCAAAATCCTTCAAAACGGCGCGGTCCGCGTGGAAAAGGACATGACCAGGCCGGATTTGCATGCGCTGGCGGAACAACGCGCGCCCGCCATCCACGGCTTCACCGAAACGGACACCCCGAATTTTACGTTTCGCGACCCTCCGTGCAGCTTCTACAGTGGCACCAAGGCGCTGGGCGAGGAGGCCGTCGCCGGCCTCGGCCGGAACTACGTCTGGCGCTTGCGGATCCCCTTCGACGAGTTCGACGGCCCGCGCAATTATCTCAGCAAGGTGCAACGCTACCCGAAGGTCTATGAAAATGTGAATTCGATCTCGCATCGCTTTGATTTTGCCAAAGCCTGTCTGGACCTCTGGGAGTTGCGCGCGCCTTTTGGCACCTACAACGTGACGAATCCCGGCTACGTCACCACGCGGCATGTGGTTGAGCTGATCGAAAAACAGCTCAAGCCGGCGCGAAAATTCGAATTCTGGCAGAACGACGAGGAGTTCTACCGGCAGGCGGCCAGGACGCCCCGCTCCAACTGCATCCTGGACGCTTCCAAACTCCTCGCCGCCGGCGTCCGCATCCGCCCGGTGGAAGAGGCCCTCGACGCGTCGCTGGAGCATTGGAAGCCGGAATAGGAATATGAACTTGCTCATCACCGGCGGCGCCGGATTCATCGGCTCCAACCTCATTCACCATGTCATTGACGACGCCAGGGTCGCCAAGCTCGTCAACCTGGACTGTCTGACCTACGCGGGCCGGCTCGAAAACCTCGAACAGGTGGCGCACCACCCCAAATATGTGCTGGAGCAGGTGGATTTGCGCGACAAGGCGGCCACCCTCCAAGTGGTGGAAAAACATGCCATCACCCAGGTCATGCACCTCGCGGCCGAATCCCATGTGGACCGTTCGATCACCGGCCCCGGGGATTTCATCACCACCAATATCGTCGGCACCTTCAACCTGTTGGAGGCCTGCCGCGGATACTGGAACGGGAAGTTTGACGGCCGTAAGTTTCACCACGTTTCCACGGACGAAGTGTACGGGTCGCTGGGGCCGGCCGGCCTTTTCACGGAAGCGACGCCCTACGCGCCCAATTCTCCGTATTCGGCCAGCAAGGCATCGTCTGATTTCCTGGTCCGGGCCTACCATCACACGTACGGCCTGCCCACGGTGATCACCAACTGTTCCAACAACTACGGGCCGTATCAGTTTCCGGAAAAGCTGATTCCGGTGGTCATCCAAAACGTGCTGGCGCGCAAGAACGTCCCCGTTTATGGGGATGGGATGAACGTGCGCGACTGGCTGTACGTGCGCGACCACGCCGAGGCGCTGTGGACCGTGTTGCAGAAAGGCGCCCTGGGCGAGACGTACAACATCGGCGGCCACAACGAGTGGGCAAACCTGAACATCGTGCGCCTGATTTGCGATACGATTGACGAATTCGCCCCGGAATTGGGCGGGAACTCGCGCCGCTTGATCACCTTCGTCACTGACCGGCTGGGGCATGACCGCCGCTATGCCATCGACGCGACCAGGATTCAGCGCGAACTGGGCTGGGCTCCAGCCCACAAGTTCGAGCAGGGCATCCGCGAAACCATCCGCTGGTATCTGGACCATCAGGATTGGGTTCGGTCCGTCCTGAAGAAATAATTGTCTGAACGCCAGGAGGTGCCGTATTATCAAAGCATCGAATGAATTTTCGTCGCGCAAAAACTGTCCTGCTGGCCGCCTTGCTGGGATGTCTCGGTATCGTCGCGCGCGCCGCCGATACCAATGTGCTGGTCTGGCAGGCGGACCGCGACCAGATCAGCGCCGATATCCGCGGTGAAGCGCTTTGGCCCTTGCTGGAAGACATCGCGCGCCAGACCGGCTGGCATATTTTTGTGGAGCCGGGCGCGAGCGCAAACGCCTCGGTGAAATTCCGGAACTTGCCCGCCGGCGAAGCTTTGCAGAAGTTGCTCGGCAATCTGAACTACGCCTTCATCCCGCAAACGAACGGCCCCCAGGAGCTTTACGTTTTCAAGACCACCATCCAAAACGCCACCCGGCGCGTGGCGGCGGCCAAATCTGCGTTGCGCAAGCACGTGCCCAACGAGCTGCTTGTGAAACTCAAGCATGGTGTGGACATTGACGCCATCGCCAAGGCGGTGGGCGCCAAAGTCATCGCCCGCAATGACAAGCTGGGCCTCTACCGCCTGCAATTTGTCGATGCGGATGCCACTGATGCCGCGCTCGGCCAGTTGAAATCCAATTCTGGCGTGGCTGCGGTCGAGTACAATGGCATCCTCGACCCCCCGGTGGCTCCGCAATTGGCCGTCGGGACGGCGGCCACCATTCCCTCGCTGACGCTCAATCCACCGGGCAGTTCAGGCAGCGTCATTGTCGGCTTGATTGATACGCCCATCCAATCCCTCGGCGACCAGCTTGACAAATTTATTTTGACGCCGATTTCCGTGGTGAACGACACCACCACGCCCAGTACAGCCGAACCCACGCATGCCACAGCCATGGCTCCGACGATCCTCGACGGCGTTGCTGCGCAGGGCGGCAGCACCTCGGTCCAAATTCTGCCGGTGGATGTCTATGGCAACAGTGCTGCCGCGACTACTTGGAATGTGGCCCTCGGGGTGCAGGCGGCCGTGGATGGCGGCGCAACCGTGCTCAACCTGAGCCTGGGCGGTACCACCGATAGCGCGATCCTATCCGACCTTCTCCAGCAGGCCACCGCCAAAGGGATCGTTGTCTTTGCGGCGGCAGGCAACCAGCCGGTCACCACCCCCACTTTTCCGGCGGCCGACCCCGGCGTCATTGCGGTGGCGGCCACGCAGGGCGGGCAGCTTGCCTCGTATTCCAATTACGGGAGTTTTGTTGACTTGGCGTTGCCGGGCACCAGTGCATTTAATGTGGGAAACCTGACGTGGGTGGTGCAGGGCACTTCGCCGGCGACAGCTTATGCCAGCGGTATCGCCGCCGGCACCAAGAACGGAACCAGCAGCCTGACATGGGCCCAGATCGTGGCTGCCATGGAGGCCAAATTTCCCGTGCCGCAAAAGGGCAACTGAAACATTCGTTTGTCCTCGTGGGCGGGGGAGATTATCCCGCAGCATTCGCGCATTGAACCCCGTTCAAGTCACGATCCAGATTTGCCACTTTGGGCCTGGTCGCACTTGGCTTACCCCCTTTGGCTTGTCAGCTTTTCAGTTTTCGTTCGATGTTGGGCGTTGAATGTTGAATGTTTTTCCAGGGCTTCATGGAAAGCCCGCCCGCGCCCGCTGTTGGCGGCCCGGCCCGTCAGGCGGCCGGGCAGCCTTCGGTGCGGGCGGCGTCCAGAAATGCTCCCAGCATTCGGACCCGCGGTTCGGCCAGTTGGCGCGAAATGGGCAGGCGCA
>JBEKZM010000002.1:0-194337 GCA_049509875.1 Verrucomicrobiota bacterium
AAAACAATGCTCGCCGAAATGTCGGTGGAAATGGAGGAATCGAAACGCGCCGCCGGCGGCTCCATCAGCGAGGTCGCTGCCGGCTGGATCACCCCGCAACGCCCAATCCACCTTGCACCCAATCCTCAGCCCTGTAGGGCACGACGTGAGAAGTGCTCCCCCACGCCGCGTTCCGCATTCCGCGTTCAATTACTCCGGGTTTACATCCGGCTACATCCGGGTATATCCGCCTATAGAACCAATTATGAGGCCCAGCCAGTGGTCCCTATTCCCCATTCCGCACACAGCTTGTCTGAATGGCGGCGGGGTGGCTACGCCGAGTGCTTGCGCCAGCAGGAGACGCCCGCGATGGCGCAACAATTGGTCGCCGAAACCGGGGAGATTCAGCCTGCAAATGCTCCGCCGTTGACAGACCGCATCGCAAAATCCAGCCGAATCTGGCATTCCTGCCCGGCAGAGCCCAGCCACGACCCCGTAATGGCTTCCCCCGTTTGCGCTTGAACTCCCATCCCCGGTCAGGCATCTCTTTTGCCAGACTTGAATGATATCAGCACGCCATGACCACGACCTTGGACATTGAAAACGTCGTTTCGAAGAGGGCTTCCGGGCTGGATGCCGCCGCCCTGCACGAAGTTTACCTCGCTCAGGATGAATTCCTGGTGGTGGACGATTTTCTGTCCCCGGAAATAATGGGGCGGTGGGGGGAACAACTGGAGGCTCTCAAACCGCACATCCATCGGAATTTCATTCCCAAACATAAGAAGGGCGGCAGCGTGGGTTACGACACCGTGCGCGCGAGCGCGCCCGCCATCAATGCCGTTTATCAAAGCCGGGCCCTGGTGGCCTTCCTCAAAAAAATCACCGGAGCGGAAATGCAGGAGTGCCCCAGCTCCGACCCGCATCGTTGTGCGCTCTATGCCTACACCGAAGAAGGGGACCACATCGGCTGGCATTATGACACGTCTTATTACAAGGATCGCCGCTGGACGTTGCTGGTGGGATTTAAGGACAACTCCAGTTCCCAGCTCGTGTGCAAACTGCATACGCGGAATCCAGGCCACGCCGAAGTCAATCTTGCCCTGAAGGTCGCGCCCGGCACGTTGGTCCTGTTCAACGGTGACAAGGTTTATCACGCGGTGACTCCGACCCGGGCCGGCGAGGAGCGCTACATGATTTCCATGCAGTACGTCACTGATGCCGGCATGAACCCGTTCATGCGCTTCGTCTCCAACATGAAGGATTCCATTGCCTATTTTGGGCTCAAAGAAGTGTTCTTCGGGCGCAATCGTTCGTGAGCATCCCGGCGGTCATCCTTTGTGATCCGGATTGTGCCACGTTCCGCGTGGCGGGATTGCTGGTGCTTGACCGCCTGGTGGTCGCGGCGCATCGGGCGGGAGCTGAAAACATCACCATCGTTTCCGGACAGCCACTGCCACCTCTGGAACGAGCCGCCGCGCTGGGAATCACTGTGCAAGCGGCGGGCACTTGGCCGCCCTTGAAGGGGCCAACCTTGGTTCTTTCGAACCGCCTGCTGGTCCAGCCCATGGATTTGAAACGCCTGATGGAACGAGGCGGCAGACTGGTGAGCCGCGAAGGAATCCCGCTGCCAACCGGGGTGGTGACTGAATTTTCCGGGCAGGGTTTGGAATCTCAATTGTCCGGGCTGCCTGCCGTTGCCGCACAGGGGGTGGCAGAACCGGTTGCCAATGCCAGCTCCGCCGCCACGGCCGCCCGGAGTTTGTGGGCTTCCTTGGACACTTCGGCCGATGGGCTGGTGGACAAGTATTTCAATCGGCCGGCGGGTCGCTGGCTCTCAAAAATCCTGGTGCATACTTCCGTGTCCCCCAATCAGGTTTCTGTCGCTGCGACCCTGTTGGGGCTGGTCTCGGCCTGGTTTTTTGCCCAGGGCGATTATGGCGCCGCACTGTGGGGCGGAGCCTTGATGCAGGTTTCGGCCATTGTGGATTGTGTGGACGGCGATCTGGCGCGCGTCATGTTCAAGGAATCCCGCCTGGGCAAATGGCTGGACATTATTGGCGACCAGGTGGTGCATTTCAGCGTTTTTGCCAGCATTGGGATTGGGCTTTATCGCGCGGGCAGTCAAGCTCCGGTATTGCTGCTGGCCACGAGCGCAGCCATTGGAGTGGTGATTTCCTTTGCCGTGGTCACGCACGGCCTGCTGCAGCCGGAGAGCCGGCGGAGCACGCGCCTTCAGAAATTAGTGGATGCCACGACCAACCGCGATTTTTCCGCGCTGCTCCTCCTGCTGGCCTGGCTGGGAAAACTGCCCTGGTTTCTCTGGATGACCGCCATCGGGGTTCATCTTTACTGGCTGCTGGCCCTGGGCGCGCAATTGTTTAACCAACCGGCGGCGGCAAGCCTCACCCGCTTCGTGAAAACCGCTTTGAAGGGGATGGTATTGACGCTGGGTCTCGGTTGGTTCGGCTGGTTCATCTACCGGGCCGGACCGGCGGAGATTTTTAACAATATGAGCCGGCTGGGCTGGTTGATGCCGGTGGTCGTGATGCCGTATTTCCTGGTCTATGTCTTGGATACCTGGGGATGGTATCTGGCCTTTGGCAGTTATGCCGCGGTGCGCCCGGCCTACCTGACCTTGTTCCGCGTGCGCTGGGCGGGTGAGTCCGTCAATAACGTCATCCCTTCGGGGTCGGTTGGCGGCGAGGCGCTCAAGGTTTATCTGCTGCACAAACGCGGCTTTTCCGGACTCGCTGCGGGCACGAGCGTGGTCGTGGCCAAAACCTGCCAGGTCCTGGCCCAGGCTTTTTTCATCGGCCTGGGCGCCCTGAGTGCCATGACCCGGTTGCCGGCCAGGTCCGGTGCCCGCACCGGGATGCTGCTGGTCACACTGGCTGCGTTTGGCGTGGCGGGCCTGATTTTCCTCCTGCAACGCCGGGGAATGTTCAGCACCCTGCACGCGCTGCTCGCCCGCTGTTCCATCCGCCTCCGGGCACTCGAGACGAACCTGCCCAAACTGCGTAAACTGGACGACCAGACCTACGCGTTTTATCACCGCGACCGCGCCTGTTTTTTTCGGTCCACGGCGGCTTTTATTATGGGCTGGCTGGCGGATGCCCTCGAAATCTATGTGGTTTGCCGCTTGTTGGGCCTCCCGCTGGCCTGGACGGAAGCCATCGCCATCGAATCGTTTATCTCCGTTGCCAGGGGCGTTGGAATTTTCGTGCCGGGGGCGCTGGGTGTGCAGGAATCTGGGGTGGTTTTGCTCTTTGAAATTTTTGGCCTGCCAGTGCCGGTGGCCGTGACTTACGCCATCCTGCGGCGGGGGCGGGAATTGCTCTACGTCCTGATCGGAGGAGCCTTGCTTTTTGCTCAGGAGGCTTCGTTTAAGCGCGTGCTGAATGAGGCAGCGAAGGAATCACTCACTGGATAAAAGCTGCCGAATCGCCTTGGAACGGAAAACCAACTTCGGCGAACCATTTTATGCAAGCCATCCTCTATGCCGCCGGAGTGGGAATGCGACTGAAGTCCGCCTTCGGCGACCGGCCCAAGATCCTTCTGGAATTCGCCGGGAAATCCCTGTTGGAACGCCACGTTCAATGCCTGCGGGAAGTTGGCGTCGGACGTCTGACCATTGTGTCCGGCTATCGACAGGAACTCATTCAACAGGTGCTGCCAGCATTGCGACAGCTTTACGGCATGGAAATCGAGCAGTTGATTAATCCGCATTATACCGAGGGCAGCATCTTGAGCCTGGCCACCTCGATCCCCGTGCTCCAGGCGCTCGCCCGGAGCCAACCCGGCTTGCTCATGGACGGCGACGTGCTTTATCCCGCCGAAATCTTGAGGCGGCTCATGGATTCGCCACAGCCAACAGCGCTGCTCATTGATCGGGATTATTCCACGGCCGATGACGACCCGGTGCTCGTGCCCATCCGCAACGGACGACCCTTCGATTTCATCAAGAAATGGCAGGGAGAGGCGGAGCAGCTCGGAGAGTCCATCGGCTTCTTCAAAGTGTCGCCGGACGACCTGCCGGATCTGATCCGTTTCACGCAAGACATGAGCGCTGGCGAGGGACGGGCGGCATCATATGATGATGTGCTCAGAAAACTGGTTCAGGCGGGGCGCTTCGGACACCAAGATGTCACCGGTTTGCCCTGGATGGAAATTGATTTTCCCGAGGATGTCGAGCGAGCCGCCCGGGAAATCCTTCCAGCCATGGAAAAGCTGCCGCGGTGAAGTTTGCATCCAGCCGAATGGACGCTAAACCTATCTATAAATGAATGTGCAAGGCGAATTCGATTTCACCAGCGGGAGCGTGGGTGAGGGGTACACGCGCTGGCGTGCTCAGCGCAAATTGGCGATCGGCGAAATGGCCCGACAGGTCAATTTGCCGCTGGATCATCAAGTCGAAGTGTGGCTGGTCGGAGGAATCCGCTTGCGCGGCAAACTTCAATTGCAGGAAGAAAGGCTCTTCTTGGAGAAAGACGACGTGCAGCAACTCCGATTGGTTGTCGATCACGTGCCGTTTTCGATTCGCGAAATCGAATCCTGTGTCCGATTGGACTGACAATGTTCATCATTTGTCATTCCCCAGGGCATTCCGGACGCGCTTTCCTGCTTGCGAGTTGGCCGGGTTTGGGCAGGCTCATGCGCGGTGAGCACCTCGACTTCACGGACGGAATCGCCCGAATCGAGTTCAATCGGGAAAGACGTTCAAAGGCAAGCTGTCTTTGCCACGACCCGCTGGTCGGTGGTGCGGGCGGCCGGTCAGGGCAGCACGACGCACGCCTGCGCGGCACTCGGGAAACTCTGCCAGATTTATTGGTATCCGCTGTATGCCTATGTGCGGCGGCGCGGGCATTCGCCGGAGGACGCGCAAGACCTTACCCAGGAGTTTTTCGCGCGCTTGCTGGAAAACCAGTTGCTCGCCAGTGCCGATCCCCAACTGGGCCGGTTCCGATCTTACCTGCTGACGACCCTGAACCATTTTCTGGCGAACGAATGGAAAAAGACCCAGGCCCAAAAGCGGGGCGGCGGCAGCCAGACGCTGTCGCTGGACTGGGCGGCGGCGGAACAGCGGTATGACTTGGAGCCGGCCGACAATTCCGCGCCGGACAAGATTTTTGAAAAGCAGTGGGCCTTGACCTTGTTGGGCGAAGTGCTCAACCGCCTGGAGCGCGAATATCAGAGCGCCGGAAAGCAAGCGCTGTTCGCGGCGCTCAAGCAGACGCTCATGGGGGTGCGCGAGTCCCTGCCGTACGCGGAACTGGCGAGGGCGCTGGGCCTGAGCGAAGGCGCCGTGAAGGTGGCGGTGCACCGTCTCAGGAAACGCTATCGCGAACTGGTGCGGGATGAAATTGCGGGCACGCTCGACCAGCCGGCGGATATCGAGTCGGAAATGCGGCATTTGTTTGGAGCGCTGGTGGGGAGATGATCCGCTTTGGCGCCCCAGGCGTGTAACCTTTTGTTTTCTTTTCAATAGTATAGGGACATGGATACCAAACCAATTTGTCCAAGTTGCGGGAAACCACTGGATTCCAACGCTCCGAAAGGACTTTGCCCGGAATGTCTGATGCAGGGGGCGTTTCCGACCGGGACGGACACCGGCGGGAGGCCCGGCCGTTTTGTTCCGCCCAAAATCGAAGAGCTGGCCGCCAAATTTCCACAACTGGAGATCCTGGGATTTATTGGCCAGGGCGGCATGGGCGCCGTCTATAAGACGCGGCAAAAGCAACTGGACCGGGTCGTGGCCCTGAAGATTTTGCCGCCGCAGACGGTGAGCGATCCGGGCTTTGCCGAACGATTCGCGCGCGAAGCGCGGGCGCTGGCCCAGCTCAATCATCCGCACATTGTCGTGCTGTACGAGTTCGGCCAGGCGGACGGCCTGTTCTATTTCCTGATGGAGCATGTGGACGGCATCAACCTGCGGGCATTGCTCCAAGCCGGTCGGCTGGCGCCCAAGGAGGCGCTGGCGATTGTGCCGCAGATTTGCGAGGCACTGGAATACGCCCACGAGCGCGGCATCGTCCATCGCGACATCAAGCCGGAAAACATCCTCTTGAGCAAGCAGGGCCAGGTGAAAATCGCCGACTTCGGCGTGGCAAAAATTGTGGTGCCGGGGGCGGACGACGTTGCGGGCGGACCAAGCCCCGCGCCGGGCGGCGAATTGACCGGGGCGGGGGGCACCGTGGGGACCCTGCAATACATGGCCCCCGAGCAAATCAAAAATTCCTCCGAAGTGGATCACCGGGCGGACATCTATTCGCTGGGTGTGGTTTTTTACCAGATGCTCACCGGTGAACTGCCGGAGGGTAAAATCGAGCCGCCATCCAAAAAGGTCCAAATCGATGTGCGCCTGGATGAAGTGGTCCTGCGGGCCTTGGAGAAGAAACCGGAACTCCGCTACCAGCAGGCGGGCGCGCTCAAGACCGAGGTGGAAACCATTGCCCAGACGATGCAGGCCGGAGGCACGGCACCGGCGGCGGACTTCATCCAAGCCGCGCTGGCCCGGGATTATTCGCTGGACATCAACCACTGCCTGAACCGCGCCTGGAAGCTGGTCACCGGCGACTTCTGGCCGATGGTGGGGGTGAGCGCGCTGATTTGGCTCCTCACGACCATCGCCACCTCGTCCCTGGTGGGCATCATCGTCCGCTACCCCTTGATTGGCGGGCTTTGGCTGTACTATCTCAACCGCGTTCGCGGCAACCCGGTTACGCTGGAGACGGCTTTTTCGGGATTCAAAGTCGCTTTCCTGCAATTAATTCTGGCCGGTTTGATTGCCAAACTGCTGATGTTTCTGGGGTTCATCTGCCTGATCATCCCCGGCATATACCTTTGGGTGGCCTGGACGTTTGCGGTGGCGCTGGTGGCCGACCAGCACCTTGATTTCTGGCCGGCCATGCAACTGAGCCGCAAAGTCGTGGGCCGGCATTGGTGGAAATTCTTCTGGTTCCTGATCGTGCTGGCCTTGATCCACCTGGCCGGCATCCTGTTATGCTATGTGGGCATATTTGCGGCCACACCGATTTGTCTGGCGGCTCTGGCCTATGCCTACGAGGACATTTTTGGGCCCGCGGCCAAAGCGCCGGCGAGCCCGGCTTCGGCGCCACTGCCATCCGCACCTGCCCGTGGCGGGACTAGTTTGGCCGTCGCGTTTGGCATTGCCGCCGGCGCGGCGGCGGTAGTGGTATTTATTGCGTTGATCGGACTGGCGGCAGCGATTGCGATTCCTAATTTCGTCCGTGCACGGGAGCAGCAGGCCTTGGCCATCCACGACCAGCAATTGGCGGAGCAGAGTGCCCGGGGCGAACAGGAGCGGCGGCTCAAAGAGCTGAAGTTAGGCGCGGCGCCACGTCCATCGTCGGTGGTCAAATCCGACTACATTGGGCAGACCTATTTCCCCAATGGCGATTCCATTGAGATTGCTTCGGTGGATCGAACGTCGGACCGGATGGTGGTCAAAGGCCATTTTCATTTGGTCAGCGCCAGCCCGGCCACGCTCGCCTTGCGCATCACCGCGACCAACGGCGTGACGGGCCAGCCGGGCATGCTGGCGACGACGAACGTCGAGCGCGGCGAGGGCGATTTTGCGTTGACGGAGACCAATATTGTACCGGGGTTGCCGCATGTGGGGTTGATTTCCACGACGGGCAGGTCATTTGCTGAAGTTTACTTTGGCACCCGGGAGGAGGCCGGCGAGGAGGCCAAACTTTCGCGATGACCAACTCTGGAAGTGCCAACGGCAATTGCCAAACGTCACGCCGTCACGCTGGCCCCCTTGTTTTGGCACTTCTAACCCTCGACGCAAGGGAGCGAATGCGCGAAACTGCGCGCTCACCATTATGCGCACCATAATAATTACGGTTGCCTGTTTTCTGACCCTCCAATTGAACGCTGCCGTTGAGGAAGCCAAGCCCGGCGATCCGCCCTTTGCCGACTACCAGCCGCTGAAAGCGCCGGCACCGGCCGGCCCGCTCCTGGAAAAGGGCGCCCGCCTGGCGATTTGCGGCGATTCCATTACCGAACAAAAAATGTATTCGCGCCTCATTGAGGATTACCTGACGGCCTGCCTGCCCGAGATCAAGATCTCGGTGCGCCAGTTTGGCTGGGGCGGCGAGCGTGCCGACGGCTTTTTGAAACGCATGACCAACGACTGCCTGCGGTTCAAGCCGACCATTGCCACCACCAGTTACGGTATGAACGATCACGGTTACCAGCCTTACCAGGTCAGCATCGGGGACGCGTATCGGTCGAATATGCAGGCCGTGGTCGTGGCCTTCAAGGCCCACGGCGTTCGGGTGGTCTTGGGTTCACCGGGTACGATTGCCAAAGTTCCTTGGTGGGAAGCGGGCAAATACCAGGTTGGCGATTTGAATCAAAACCTGGGGCGGTTGCGTAATATTGATGTCGAGATTGCCCGGCAGGAAGAAGTGGGCTTTGCGGATGTTTATGAGCCGATGCTGCGGAGTGGGGCCGCCGCCAGGCAAAAATATGGTGACAAGTATGCCTTGAACGGCGATGACGGCATACATCCCAACTGGGCTGGGCATACCGTCATGGCTTATGCCTTCCTGAAGGCCTTGGGGGTCAGCGGCGAAATTGCCAGTTTCACGGTGGATTTATCCGCCAACCAGCTGACCGTTTCCGAGGGGCATAAACTGCTCTCGTCGAAGAAAGGCGAGTTTGTGATTCGCAGCGCCCGATATCCGTTTTGTTCCGGCTGTCCGATGGGGTTGGCGGCCAATTGGTATCCAACCGCCGGCACAGATAACGTCACCAACAATGACAATCTTCGTTCCGGCATGACGCTGGTGCCCTTCAACCAGGAGCTCAACCGCTTCATGCTCACCGTCAAAAATGCCACGGCCGCAAAATATCGCGTCACCTGGGGCCACGAGGCCAAAGTGTTTACCGGCGAACAACTGGCTGACGGCATCAATCTGGCTGAAGAGTTTACGCTCAATCCATTTTCCCGGCGCTTTGCGCTGATCGATGCCGCCGTTTCCGCCAAACAGGATTTTGAAACCCGCCAGATCAAGGTGCTGTTTCGTCCGGCCGGCGACCAGGCCACGATGGCCCAGATCACGGAGCAGACGGACGAAGTTCTGGCTGACACCGAACGCCAGCACGCCGCCTTGGAAAAGGTCATCCGGACCGCCTACGCTCCCGTAACCTACACCCTGAAAATAACCGCCGAATGAAAAACTCGTTTTGTCGAAGAGTCATCCTGGCTACCACGCTCGCGGCATCCCCGGTGGATTGTGGACGGCTAGCCTGATGCCACAAGTGGGCAAGAACCATGACTTTTGGTGGTGAGATTCAGGCGCATGAACGACATACCAGTCATCGATTCGGATTGGCCGCCAGCGGCATGGTCGGCCGAGCGCCGCGGCGCCCGGATCATTCCCGCGCGGCGCCGGGGGTCTGCCAAACGCAAGTGGCGACGGCCCCGCCGTTCAGAGTAAGGGCGGCTTGCTCATCGCGGAAGCGAATCTCGAACTTCCGAGAGATTTGGCTGCTGTTCAGTACGATCAGGACCATTTTGTGCTCCGGGGTTTTGAAGGCCACGTTGGAAAGGGACGGCAAATCGCTGGACCCGATCCGCACGGAGCCGGGCCGGACGAATTTGGCGGCGTGGGCCAGAATGTAATAGGCGACGTTGCGGTGGACCACATTGCCATCGATGCTGACGGCGCCCAGGCAGCGGTCGCAGCCGCCGCGGTCGGTGTGCGGCTGATATTGGGAATCAGCCGCCAGGTTCCACTCGAGTACGTTGCGGCTCCAGTTGCGGGTCGCTCCAATGATCAGGTGTTTGACGTGATAGTCCAGGGTGCCCTTGAGGGGGCTGGACGCGCCGGTCCATAATTCGGTGAAGTATAGATTTTTATCAGGATGCGCCCGCTGGACGTCGGACAGCACTTCGATCTTGCCGGCGTAGAGGTGGAAGGCGGAACCGTCCACATATTTAGCGGCTTCCGGATCATTCAGGATGGAGAGGGGATAATCGGGCCGGTCGCAATTGTGGTCGAATAAAATAATTTTGGTGTCCAGGTGGGCGGCCGCGAAGGCGGGGCCGAGATGGTGCTTGATGAATTCCGCCTGTTCCGGCGCCAACATCAGCAGGCTGGGATTGTTCTGGGGGTTCAAGGGCTCGTTCTGCACCGTGACGGCGTCGATACGGATGCCGACGGCTTTCATCGCCTCGATGTATTTCACAAAGTAGGTGGCGTAAGCGTCGTAAAATTCGGTTTTCAGGCTGCCGCCGCGGGTGTCGCCGGTGCTTTTCATCCAGGGCGGCGGCGACCAGGGCGATCCCAGGATTTTAATTTCGGGATTGATCGCCAGAATTTCCCTCAGCGCCGGGATGACGTCGGCTTGGTCGGGGCCCAAGCTGAAATGTTTCAGGCCCGGATCGGTTTCGCCGGCGGGGAGATCGTCGTAGGAAAAGACCCGGTCGTTCAGGTCGGAAGCGCCGATAGTGACGCGCAGGTAGCTGAGGCCGATGTTGGCGCCATCGGCGGCGAACAGTTCGCGCAAGAGAGCCGCGCGGCTGGCGGAGTCCATCTGGAGGAGGTGAATGGCGCTGCCGCCGGTGAGGCAGCAGCCAAAGCCGTCAATGCTTTGGTAGGACTGCGCATCGTTGACGGTGATGACGGGGTTTGAGTTGGTGGCGGCCGCGGCAGGATTGGAGTCGGCCCCGGGGACAAAGGCCGGCGCGTTGGTTTGCGGTTGGAACAGGACGGCGGCGTCGGGGTCGGTCAGCCACACCTCCATCCGGGCCTGGGCGCTGCCGGCCAGACACACGCAAAGCCAGAGGACGATGGAGCGAAACCGGCGCCGGCGAGGCGACGAAGCGGTGTCAATGGGGGTGGCCATCGCGAAAAGACCTGGGGAACGCGACTAACGTTTTTCGGCGAACCCGGCGTAAGGTTCGACGTTGGCAGCCTGAATCTCAGCGGAGCCGTCCACCGGCCGCAGGCTCAGAGTCAGATTGTTGTTTTTGTTGTCCCCGAAGTTAAGCCAGCATTCCGGCAGGAAGAAATCGTGCTGCGGCCCGGCCTGCCAGTAGCGTCCGATCGCGTGGCCGTTGAGATACAGAAATCCATTTCCGGCTGCCTCAAAATGCACGTGCCACGGAACCCAGACATCCGGCCTGGTGGCAGGCAGTTCAAAATTCATCCGATACCAGGATAGCGATGAACTGGCCTGTGTTTCGGCACCCAGTGCGACCGCTTTCCAGCGGCGGTCTTTAAATCGCGGCTGCCACCAACCGCGGTCGATGCCGGCCGGATTTCCAAATGCCTCCAGCGGCACCTGCTGGCCCTCCGCCGCGCGCCCGAACACCGGCACGCCCAGTCCGCCGGAGCCCTCGTCGTTGCGCACCAGGACGGCAATGATATTTTTCCCCGGACGCAATTCCTTGGTGACATCAAAGGAATATGCCCGTGACCAATCCGTCGTGTGCCCTGCGCTTTCACCGTTCACATAGATCCAACCTGCGTCGTCGATGCGTTCGAAACTCAACTTCCATTTGGCCTCCTTCAAATCGTCCGCCGTCACATCAATGGCGGCGCGAAAGACCGCGATTTTGCCGGGCGTCAACTGGTCCGCCTCCACTTTGTCCACGGCGACGGGCGTCCAGTCGCTGTCGTTGAAATCTGCTTTCACTTCGGGACGTCTGCGGGTGTTATCCACCTCATGCATGCGCCACCCGGCGATCGGGTTACCTTCGAGGTTGGTCGAGTTCACCAGTCGGGCGGCGCTGATGCCGCCGGGCCGTTCCATGTCTCTGCCGCCATTGACAAACCCTCGATTTTCATAGAGCAATTCCACCCTGGCCCCGCCGGCCGGCACGGCGAAAATGGAACGGGCGGTCGTGCCGCTCACGCGGGGCGTCGGTTCGCCGTTAATCGCGGCCAACACCGCGTCCCCGCCCGGATATTCAATCCACAGGTTCGTCGGCGTCGGGCTGGTGATGGTCGCCCGGTAATAGATAAAACCGCTGCCGCAAACCCCCGCCTCCGGCAACGTCTCGTCAGGCTTCAATTTGGTCCACCGCGACGGGCCGGGGTCGGCCCGCATTTTTGCGGAGGTGATGGCCACTGCGGCCGGCAAATCGGCGGGGCGCTCGACCGCCGGCGCGGCCTGGGGCAGCCATTGGCCTTGGGCCGCGTCATTGATGCCCGGCGGCAGATAAAGGATTTTTGCGCCGAACGGTTCCAACTGGTAGTTGAAAGTGAGTTCGCCCGCGCCGCCGGCCGGTTCCTTCACCGTGGCCGTCCCCTCCCGGGGCCCGTCATGTTGGCCGGTGCGAATGAAGAAATAACGGCTTCCGTCCGGCGCGCGGCGTTCGGCGACGGACACGTCAGTCTGGGTGGCCTTCGCGTTGCAAGTCACCGCTTCGGCGCGCGCCAGACGGGCGCCATGTTCCTGGAGCATGTGGCCGATGGCCCAAACCCGCTGGTAGCGGTCGCCGATGCCGCCCCATTCGCGAATGGGCGCATTGTAATCGTAAGTGGTGGTTAAGTCGCGCGCGGCCCAGTCGCCGAGGTTCGAGCCGCCGAAGAGCATGTAATAATTCAGCAAGGTGTCGCCGCTTTGGATGGCGAACAGGGTGATATTGTTGATCTGCGCAGCGGTTACGCCTTCCTGCTGCTCGCTGAGCTTGCCGCCAACCTGCGCGAACCAGCCGCCCTGCAATTCCGTCGTGCCCAGCGGCGCATCCGGCTGCTCGGCGCGCAGCTTGCCAATGCCGCCGCGCAATTCGTTTTCCACGTTCCAGCGCGGATAGAAATTGCAGCAATCAAAAATCTGCCGCAGCACCGGATCTTTGGAACCGCGCACCTGGTGTGTCCAGCAGGCAATCAGGGGCACGTCAATGCCGTCCTTGAGCGCCTCTTCCGCGAGGGCCCTGACGTGGTTTATTTTCACGTCATCGGGAAAGCTGGCATAGTCATATTCATTTTCCATCTGCACCAGAATCACGCCCGGCTGACCCCATGGGCGGCTTGTGATTTGATGTTTCGCAATCACCGGACAGACGGCGGCATACCAGTGCCTGCTCCAGGCCAGAAAAACCGGGTCGTCGCTGCGCAACCAGGCTTCACTGCGCGCGGGCCGGGCGGGTTTTTTGTTCAGCAGCCATTCGGGAAATCCGCCAGTGGCCCATTCGGCGCAAATGTACGGCCCGGGCCGGACTATGATGTAGAGCCCATTCTGCTCGGCCAGCGTAAGCCAGTCATCCAGGTCTTTCAAATTTGCCTTGGAGAAATCATTCGTGCCCGACGGCATCTCCGGCTCGCACTGGTTCCAAGCCACGTAAGTTTCGACGCAGTTGAATCCCGCGGCCTTGATTTTTTGGAAGCGGTCGGCCCACAGTTTCCTCGGGCAGCGAAAATAATGAAAGGCGCCGCTGTAAATAAACGTGTCCCGGCCGTCGATGGTCAGGCAATTACGGTCGTAATGGATTCGGTCAGGGTGGGGAAATACCCGGGGCGGCAAATCCGTCTGGGTTGAGTCGGCGGCCATCACCGCGGCGGAGATGGACAGGGCGGCAAGACAGGCAAGGGCCGTGCGTGTGTTCATTCCAATCATTCTTGATGGATAAGGCGTCATGGTTCAAGAATAATGAGTTCAATTCAGAATTTCCTGACGTTGCCTTGCCCTTTTCGAATGGATGGATTTCTGCGGACTCCCCAATGATCAGCTGCTTCGATTGCTGGCAGCCACGGGGCTACTGCGTGGTGACGCGGACAAATCCCTGTCTGGCCGGGCCAAAGATGGCGAAGGGGATGGTCACGGTTTTCAGGGTGCCGTCGCTGATGATGTTGGAGCACGTTTGCCAATTCAGCCCGGAAATTAGATTGGTGCGGTATTGAACCGCGTTGGTAAAGCCCGCTTGGGATTGGAATTGGAACTGGAAGCTGGTCCCTCGCTGGCCGGCATTGAGCAACTGGACCGGTGCGGCGCCGGCCGTCACGAGAAATATCGATCGGGCGGTCGTATGCAGGTTTACGGCGGCGGCCCAATTGGAAACCGTCTGTGAATCCGCCACATCGACCGGCACGGAAAAAGTCACCGTCGGGAAATTGTTGGAGGTGTAAGCAATGTCAAACTGGTTTGTGCCCACATCCAAGTCGGGTGGTGAAGGCCAGTCCGTGGCACCAACACTCAACGTCGCGGACACGAAATCCGAGCCGTCGATGTTCTGCTTGGATACGGTGAGCGCCGAATAATTGGCCGGCCCGGCCCACTGGAAGGAGGTGTCGGCTGGGACGCCGGCGGCGTTGTTGGTGGGCGTGACGATCCGGACGGCAGGCATCAGGTTCGTGGTGAGACCATTGATCGCGACGCTAAATTGGAACTGGCGCTCGGCCAGCGTGCCTCTATTAATGTAAAGGGTCCAAAGGCCATTGGTGCATTCCTGCAAGAACTGGGCCAGGGAGCCCACAATCGCGGAACCGGACCCGGTATCGTTGGGCGCAGTATGGGTATTGAACCAACCGGAGGGGGATTGCAGGTAATTAGTGGTGGTCCCGGTGGGGGCGGGCGCGACGGAAACGAACGAGGGAAAGGCGATGACCGAGTCGCCGAAAGTCGGATCTTGTTGACGGTACACGTCGAGCAGAATGTCTGCCGACACGGCATTGGTGTCCGTGGGCGCGTAGGTAACCTGATCCAGAAAGCCAGCCTGGGTGGGATCCGTGTCGCCGTTGGCGTAAACCACCCAGTTTAGGGTGTGCTGGCCGGCTGGGATGTTTACGGGACCGCCGACCGATTGCTGAATGGATTGCCAGGGATTGTCGCCATAGAGATCAGCGATGTCGTTGGTTCCGGGGGCGTCGATGTAAAATTCATAGTCGAAGCCCTGATTGGGATCGTTGGCGATGCTGGACCAGTAAAAGTCCAGCTTTCCCGGTCCGGTGACGGTTGCCGAGAGCGTGGTTGACTGGCTGTTGGTCACGCTGCCGCTCTGGGCGGCCGCCGCCGCGGCATGGTAGGTGTTGGTGGTTTCAATGGACCAATTGGAATCTCCGCCGGTACTCCAGGCCAGGCCGGCGGTGCCGAGAGCGTTGTTGAACGTGGGCGCCCCGGTAGCGGCCAGAGCTGCGACATCATTGGCTGTCAAAACACCGGCATAAATGCGAACGTCGTCCAGCAGCCCCGCATAAGGAACGTAATACCCGCCGGCGAGATGAATCCAGGGAATTTGCAGGAACTGTTTGGAACTGGTCCCGGTCGCCTGCAGATTTCCATCCACATACAGGCTCATCTGGCCGCTGGCCAGTTCACGCGTGACCGCGAGGAAATGATAGGTGCCGTCGTTGACGGTGCTGGTCGAATGCAAGGTGACGGCATTCCCATTCTCGTCATAGATGGTAAAGGCGGCTTTATGGCCGGTGATGCTGAGGGGGATCGTGCTGTTGGTGTCAGAATTGTATAAGAACAAAATCGGCAGGCCGAAATACGCATTCGCGAAGTCTGAATTAACGGAATTGGTGGTATTGACCCAGGCGGTCACGGAGAAACTGCCGGTCAACGCGTTCGACAGGCTGGGGAATTCCGCCCCGCCCGGCGTAAAGCAAAGGGAGGTGGCGCCAAAGAATTCGCGGGCGTAAACACCGACGGCGGCGTTTGTGCTGGCAATGTCCTCAGGCGATCCGCCGCTGGAACAATCAGCGTCATGGTGATGGCCGGAGCTGTCAGCGCCGGGCGAAGTGGGGTCTTCGAAGTCGTACCGGGCCACGGGCGCGCTGAGTTCGAGAGTGTCCGCGACATTAGTGCCCGGATGGCTGTGGAGGAAGGCGACTTCGTTGCTGGAGAGCACGCCGGAGTAGAATTGTATCTCATCCATCTCGCCGGAGAACACGTTGCCATTGTTGTAGCCGATGCTAGGACCGCTGGAAGTGGAACCGCCCAACATATCCGTGTCGGAATAGACGGATGAATCCAGCACGCCGTCGATATAGATCCGCTTTTCGCCAGTGAGCTGGTCGCGGGTGGAAACGACGTGGACGTATTGGCCGGAGTTGATGCTGGCCTGGGAGTAAAGGCGATTAAGCAGCGAGCCCCCGGTGTAAAAAACGAGTTTGCCGCCGGCCTGGCCCATGGGCAGGACGCCGGTGCCATAATCATTGCCCAAGGCCGAGACTATTCCAGCGGCGCTGTATTCGTCGGCC
Organism: Verrucomicrobiota bacterium; assembly: GCA_049509875.1. GTDB lineage: Bacteria > Verrucomicrobiota > Verrucomicrobiia > Limisphaerales > UBA11358 > UBA11358. Next base: position 16,164 of record JBEKZM010000002.1, read on the forward strand.
GTGTCGCTGCCAAAGGTGTTCGTGGTCTTCAGCCACAGCGAAACCGAAAAACTTCCCGCGAACAGGTTGCTGAGCGTGTCCGGGGTCGTGAACCAGCCGGACCCGCCAAAGCCGCCGGCATAAGTGCCGGCCGCCGCGTCGTTGGTCACAATGACCGGAGGCTCGCCAAACCAGGCATAACTCAAGTTGTTGTTGTTGCCGGAAAAATCCTCAGCAAACAGGCTGTTGTCTTCAAAAGTATAGTAGGCAAAGCAGGTATGTCCGCTGCCCGGAGAGGCAAAACCGGAGGTCGCGTCGAAGCTTACGGAAGAGCCGGATTCAAGGATGGAAATCGCCGCCCACCCGGCAAGGGGCTGGGCGTTGTTGGTGTTGAGCGGCGTGGCGATGGAGAAAAACGAGTTAGTGGTGAGATACTGCAAACTGAAGGTGTAATTCGCGCCCACCGGCAGGGGGCTTCCCACGTTCCAATTTGTTTGCGCCGGCGCCAAATTGGTGGACTGGTAGAAATCGCCGTCATACACCTGGGCACTGGCGCCGACCGTCCAGCCGAAAGGACCCTGCCACGTGAAATTGGTCTGGCTGCCGGCAACGACCGAGCCGTCCGCGGGAAAAGTGATGAGGGTGGCCGGCAGTGAGTTGCTGTCGGCGTCCGGGGCGCTGACGGTGAAGGCATAATCATTGGTGGTGGTGGCATTCGTCAAAAGAATGCTCCAAGTGCCGTTGGTTATTTGAAACAGCGCGGAGCCAAAATCACCATAACCATATTCGCTGTCCAAATCGTACCGGTCGGCGAGGCCGCTGGCGGTCAGGTCAAAACCGCGCTGTGAGCCGTTGGTGGGCCATTGCGGCGAACGGATGATGTACGTCCCCAAGGGCGCGGCCGGGGCGATGGCATTGGTCAGGAGCGGCGTATAGAACGCAAAATTCAAACCTTGATAGTCACTGTACAAATGGAGTTCCAGGGTCAATCCGGCATCCGCGGAGGGTGCGGCCAACAAAGCGGTCGCCACACATAAAGCCGCGCTCATCAGGCGGTTGAATCCCGGCCAAACATGTGTTTTCATAGGTTGGATCATCCTTCAGATTTGGTTTACAGCCTCAATATGCCAATGGCCAAAGTTGGCCTACTGACTGGATTCATTACGGGCCAGAATGAACCAAAAGGCAATCTAAATCAGCGGCCAATTCCTCTTTCGCCTCTCGAAACTCTCTTTGACTGGGGACTGTGAAGTCGCCAGCACCCGCCGACCAGAATGTCGGCGCCAAGTGGCGCAGATTGTCCAGCCTGCGGCTTCAGGCGACTTTCCGGTTGCCTGTTTCTTGGCCAGGCGGCATGCTCTGGGGGGTTTGGTCCAAAACAATCCGTTCGGTTCAAGGCGTGCGCGTGAGCCGGTCCACGAGGAAATCTTCGAAGGCAGCGAGGTCTTTCCATTGGGCGGCCACGTTGACTTCGCGGGCTTGCGGGTCAATCACGGTCATCCCGTCATCGGTCACGCGCAGGTGGAGCCTTTCCATCACGCAGAAATCCTGTCGCTGGGCGAGATAGACCGCCACGGGGTCGAAGAGGGTCGTGCTGCACTGATCCGCGGCGTCGGGCGGCGACGCCGGATCGGCGGCGAGCCAGAGGCGGTAATTCGGAATGAGATCGGCGACACGCGGGGCGGACGCATCGCGCACGCGGCGGTATTTGTCGCCGGTCAATTGCACAAGACCGCAGGTGTCGAGCGGCGTGATGGTGATGTCCCAGGGGGCGGCGAAGACCGCCTGCAAGGCCTGGGGATCAGCTTTAACGTTCCATTCCGCGGAGGGTTGCTGGGCGCCGCCGTAACCGAGCCGCACGCTGCCGTCCATGCCCACAAAGCGGGCGTGCTGCGCGATGCGGGGTTCGCGCTTCAGGGCGGCGGCAATGTTCGGCGCGGGGCCGATGCAGATCAACGTCACGGGCTGCGGCGAATGCATGATCATGTCAACCATCGCCTGCACGCCATCGCGGTAAATCTTGCCGGGATACAAATCCAGATCGAAGTCGCTGACCCAGGCGCTCTGGCGCCCGCCGCCTCTCGGATCGATGTCCAGGCCGAGGCCGACCGGGACGTCGCTGCGGCCGGCGCGCTGCAAGAACCTGGCCAGCAGCCGGGCGCGATAGGATGCCTTGCCGTAATCGCCCAGGACCAGTTTTAGATCCAGTTCCGGTGACTGAAGCAACAATGCCAAAGCCCAGGTGTCGTCGATGTCATCACCTATGTCGGTATCGAGGATGACGGGCGTGGGCTTGGGCGCCTGAGAGCGTGTGGTGCGGGTTGCGCAACCGGAAAGCGCCGCCGCGAGCAGGGCGGCCACGAGCCAGATCGGCAGGCGGGACAGAAAACAGAAACTGGTCCACGGGGCGGGTTTCATTTCCGCAGCATCGCAAGCGTCGCACGGGGTGTCAACTTGACCCGCGCATCCCGCATCCCGTTCGGCTGTCCGGCGCTGCGCCGGGCGGCCGGTTATCAAGGCCCCGGTTTCAACCACAAATCCGAGATCATTTTCAGGCTGATGAGCATGACCATGGCCAGAAAGACGGGACGGATGAATTTGGTGCCGCGCGTCAGGACCATGCGGCTGCCGAGGCGCGCGCCGAGAAACTGGCCGCAGCCCATGGTCACTCCGGCGGCAAACCAGACCTTGCCCGCCACCAGAAACACCAGCAGCGAGGCCAGGTTGCTCGCGCAGTTGAGCGCCTTGGCGTTGGCGGTGGACTTCGCGAGGTTAAAGCCCAGTCCTAGCATGAACGCCAGCGCCAGAAACGCCCCGGTGCCAGGGCCGAGCAGGCCGTCGTAAAAGCCAATCGTCAGGGCGAACATAAAATCAAATTTGATTCGTGAGATGCGGGGATGAATGTCTTTTTCGCCGAGCTGCGGGCGCATCCAGACGAAGAGCGCAATGGCCAACAGCACCATCGGAATCACCTGCTTCAACCGGTGTGAATCGAAATGCTGCACCAACAGCGTGCCTGCGAGCGAGCCCGTGAAGGCCAGCAGGCAGGCGCGAAGGCAGGCGCGGGCGCTCAAAGCCCCGGCGCGGGCGAAATGAAACGTCGCGCTAGTGGAACCAAACGACGCTTGAAGTTTGTTGGTGCCGAGGGCGAGTTTCGGGTCGGGACAGAGATTCAGGAGGACGGGCAGGGTCAGCAGCCCGCCGCCGCCGGCCAGCGTGTCCACAAAGCCGGCCACCAGGCCGGTGGCAAACAACAGGCCGATCTGCCACCACTCGATCATCGGCGAAGCCGGACCGGCGTATTTCGCTTCGCCGAATCGAGGCAGGCATCCAGGACCAGTTGTGTTTGCAGGGACCACATCGGCCACTCATCGTTCAACCGGCCGGTGAAAATCTGGTTGGCAAAGCTGCGCCACATGCGGGCATCCTGTGCGGTGGCGTGGCCGATGTCCACCGGGTCCGCACCGGGCGGACATTTCACTTCGCCGGGAACTGTGATCATTTGGTCGTTCACCTCGAACGCGGGTTCGTAGCTGTTGAGGGGATGAATAAAGTCCGGCAGCCGCAACCAGCCATTCTGGCCGCTGACGTGGGTCCATTGCTGATTGCCCGCGTGAAAGGACGCGTAAAGATCCGAGGTGACACCCCCGGGATAAAACAGGGTGGCGCAAAACTCCGTGGGCGCTGAGACGCGGCCCGGGAGGTTTTCCGAGGCGGAAAGCACCCAGCCGGCGACTGTTTCCGGCAGGCGCCAGTGGAGCGCCCACAGCGTGAAGCGAAGGCAATACCAGCCCAGGTCGCCCAGGCTGCCGAAGGGTTCGAGGGCGCCGTCAACGCGGATGTTCGTGCGGAAAAAGTCTTCGCCGGGATAAAAGCTGAAGGCGGAGGACAGGCGGCGAATGGGGCCGACGCTCCGGCCATCATCCAACACTTCGCGCACGCGCGCCAGGCGCGGACTGTGCATGAACATCACGCCATCCAGAAACTGCACGGAATTCTTCCGGCACGCGGCGAGCATTTCCTCAAGTTCCGCCGCGCTGCCGGCGCACGGTTTCTCGCACAGCACATGCTTGCCGTTTTGCGCGGCGCGAATCACGAAGTCCTTTCGCAGCCCCGTCGGCAGCGGGATATAGACGGCATCCACTGCGGGCGACGCCAGCAATTCATCGTAGCTGCCCAACGCAGCCGGAGCCGCTGCAAACGGGTGTTCGCGCTGGCAGTCGGCGATGAAGGCGCGGGCGCGGGCGATGTCGCGGCTGGCAACGGCGGTGATGATGCAGTTGCCGGAATTGCGGATTGCCTTCCAATTCTTCCGGCCAATGCCGGCGGTGCTGAGGAAGCCGAGGCGTAATGGTTTCATGTTTTTTTTGCAGCAGTGTTAAAGCGTTGCCGTGTTGAAGCGAGCAGAATCGCGGGCCGCTTGATCCGGCTCAGCGCCGCCCTTCATGCTTAACGCTCCGCCGTTCCCGAGCTTTCCCGCACCCGATCCAAAATCACCTCCGCAATGCCCGGTTCTGTGCCGACGGAAGACGAATACCAGAACAGCTTTCCGTGAATTTCCGTCGGGTTGCGCCAGGTGGGCCGCCCGGCAATCAGGCGCGCCTTGACGGCGGATTCGGTTTCCCCCAGCAGTACGGGAATGTCCTCCACCACATGCAGGCCGTCGCTGATGAAGAAGGGCACCACGATGCAGTTCCTGGTGCGGGCAAACTTGTGACAACCGGCGAGGCAGGGCTCTTCCTCCATGAAAACCGCTTGAACGTCCGCGTAGATCTTCTGTGCGCGGATCACCTCCACTTGCCGGTCGATGGGCTGCCGTGACTTGCCATTCTTCTCCGTGCCATGGCCCGCGATAAAAAGGGTGGTCTCCGCCGGTTTGGGAACGCGCGGGAAGGGAAACTGTCGCGTGACCTCCGCCGCCCGCGCCAGGATGACCTTGGTCATGCTTTCGTGGGTGCCGATCGGCTGGCAATAAAACGTCGTGCCTGAGGCGTATTGCACCGTGCGCGAGGCGCCAAAGCCAAGCGCCCTGGGTATCGTTTCGCCGGCGAAATAGCCCTCGCTGATGAACAGAGGCACGATGAAGACCCGCGGCGCGGAAACTTGCGCCAGCACGTTTTTGATCAGCGGTTCCTGTTTCCAGAAGGCGTCACGCACCTCACGGAAGATCCGGCGGCGACGCAGTTCCGCCACATGTTGCCGGACGGGAGCGGCGGACTGGTCGTTTGACTCCGTGCCGTGGCCCAGCACGACCAGGACGGTATCCTTGAAGGCGTCGTCGTTCACCGGCTCAAATTGGCCGAGCGGGTCGCTGACTGCAAGCGGCGTCTGGCCTCGAAAATTGACTTCAATCCTGCCGCCAGGCACTGCTCGCGTCGTGCCCTACAACCTGGTGGGCGCATCTTCACGCTGCCCACGGGAGAGTCTCTGTGAGCCGCAGCAACGGATGAATTCTCACTGCGGCCATCGAGTTCACACGCGTTTTGATTGGCAATTATGCTGCGGGTCGCGGACCCGCGCTCCGCTGCCGTGGCGCACTGCTCCTGGTTGGGGCAGTGTCGAGTTGCGCCCCAACCTGGTCTGGCAGCAAAATTTGACTCGGTTTAAACGGCAAAACTCCTAGTATGACCGCCATGGCTAGGGAAAACACTATTCTGGTTACGGGTGGCGCGGGTTTCATAGGTTCGCACCTGGTCGAACGTTTGCTGGACGAGAAGAAGACGGTGGTGGTCATTGACGACCTGTCCACGGGCAGCCTGGAAAACATGCGCGCGGTTCAGGCCCACCCGCATTTTCACTTCATTCAGTCCAAAATCTCGGCCTGCGCCGAGCTGCCGAAGCTGACCGCGGGCGCGGACTTCATTTTTCATCTGGCGGCGACGGTGGGGGTCGAACTAGTGGTGAAATCCGCCTTAAACGTTCTCGAATCCAGCCTGTTGGAGACGCAGACCTTATTGCGGGCGGCGGCCGTCGGCGGCACGCCGCTGCTGCTGACTTCCACCTCGGAAGTTTACGGCAAAAGTCCAAACGCCGAGTTTGACGAGGACGACGATTTGCTCATTGGACCGCCCGGGCAATCCCGCTGGAGCTACGCCTGCTCCAAGCTCAATGACGAATTTTTGGCGCTGGCCTATGCCCGTGAAAAATCGCTGCCGGTGATCATCACGCGGCTGTTCAACACGGTGGGCCCGCGCCAGACCGGGCGTTTCGGCATGGTTCTGCCCCGCTTCATCGGGGCGGCGCTGACCGGACAGCCGCTCAAGGTCTTTGGCGACGGCAGCCAGACCCGCTGTTTCTGCCTGGTGGACGATGTGGTGGAAGCCATGATCCGCCTCCAGCGTTGTTCGAAGGCGCGCAACGAAGTCTTCAACGTTGGCGGGACCGATGAGGTGACCATCCTTGAGCTCGCGGAGATGGTCGTGAAGACCTTGCGCTCAAAGTCGAAAATCGAATTCGTTCCCTACGAAAAGGCCTATGCGCGTGGGATTGACGACCTGCGGCACCGCAGGCCTCGCGTGGACAAGTTGCGGCGATTCACTGGCTTTCGGCCCCGCACGGCGCTGCGGAAAATGATCGTTCTTACGGCCGGGGAGCAAAGGTTCTAAAGCCAACAGGCGGCGGCTCCAATGGCGGCGCCAATGGACCAGAGGAAGAGAACCGCCTGGGTGCGGCTCAGGCCGCGGCGGACCAATCGGTGGGAAAGGTGGTTGGTGTCGCCAATCCAGAATGGCTTCCGGATTAGCGTGCGAAAAACCGTGACTTGCGCCAGATCCGCCAGCGGCACAAAGAGGACGAGCAAGGGCGACAGCACGGCCAGCGGGTGCGGGTGGTGTTTGGTGTAAAAGTGGGGCAGAATCGCCATGACGGCCAGCAGGTAGCCGACCAATTGGCTGCCCGCGTCTCCTAGGAAAGCCCTGGCCCTCGGAAAATTCCACGGCAAAAAGCCCGCGAGCGCTCCGCACATGAGAAAGCCGGTGATGGCCACCAGGTATTCCTGATCGGCGGCGGCAATGAACGCAAAAATCAGCGCGCCAATCGCACCCAGACCGGCGCACAGGCCGTTCATGTTGTCCATGAAATTGAAGGCGTTGATCACGGTGAGGAGCCATAAGACCGTAATCGTGTAGCTGAAGATCGCGCTGGGAACGAAGAGCGTGATGCGCTTGCAGGCGGCGGCCACCGCAATGGCGATGACAACCTGCCCGATGAATTTGGGCAGGGCTTTCAGTTCGTGCCGGTCATCCAGCGCGCCCAGCACCGTAACGGCCACGGCCCCGGCGGCGAGCACGGCCAATTCGAGCGCGCGGCGATCAACGCCGTGAACGATCAACCCCGCCGCGGAGAGCTTGATGAGGCCCGACTCCAGCAGGCCGGCACCCAGGGCGAGGGGAAACAGGATCCCGGTCAGGACGGCGAAGCCCCCGGCCAGCGGAACCGCGGTCTCGTGAATCTTGCGATGTCCTGGTTCATCCACGTGGCCGGCGCGCAGGCACCATCTCCGCCACAGCGGCAGCGTCAGCAGCGACGTCAGCCAAGCGCCCAGGAACGCGGCCGCGAAAAAGTTAAACGGGAAGGACATGAGTTAATGACGGACGGGCAAATCGGGACCGCTGGGAGGGGCCGGGCCGGGATGCGTCCGGGGGTGGCGGATGGCGGTTTGGCTGGTCATGGTGCGGGTGGACATGGTGACTCAGGATGCGCTTTTTTTTGGGCCGTGACTTGCAAATAAACGGCGTATTGGTCGTTCACCATTTTTTCGATCGAGAAGTTTTCCCGGACGAAATTCCTCCCCGTCTGGCCGAATCTTTCACGCAACGCGGGTTCCCGCGCCAATTGGAGAAGTCGCTGCGCGGCCGCTTCGATGTCGCCCATCCGGACCAGGAAGCCGGTTTGGTTTTCCAGGCAGACTTCATCCGCGCCATCGAAATCATAGGCGACGACAGGCTTGCCGGCGGCCAGGGCTTGGGGAAGAACCCGCGACAAGGCCTCTCGATACGAGAGGTGCGCAATGCAATCCATCACTCCGATATGGCGGGAAACCTCGGCCGGTGGCACGAGTCCCGCAAAGATGACTTTCCCGGTGAGGCCCTGCGCGCGCACTTGATTCTCCAGGTCGTTTCTGAGAATGCCATCACCGACGAACAAAAGCCGCGCATTGGGCACGAGCGGGGCCAGGCGGGTGAAGGCGGCGATAGCATCGGCATGGCCTTTGAGATGGTAGAGCCGGCCGATTTTGCCGATCACGAAGTGACTCTCATTCAGACCGAGCGCCCTTCGGAACGCGGGATCGTTCGTGGCCTTCAGAAAGGGTTGCTGATCAAAACCGCTGAAAATGCGCGTGTACTGGTCCGAGTGGCCGATGCCCGCCGCCAGGTAGAGCCGGGTCATGGCGCCGGCCGAACAGAAGAAATGGTCGGTGACACGGCCGGCATGCCTTTCGGCGGCAGTAAAGGCAAAGTTGGCCAGGCGGCCCTGGAAGTTCCCAAAGGAAGGACCGTGGATGTGATGGATGATGGCGGGCACCCCGGCGCGTTTTGCGGCGAGGCGCCCCAGAATTCCGGCTTTGCCGCTGTGCGTGTGAACCAGGTCCGGCAGTTTGTCACGCAAGGCCCGCTCCAACTTGCGGAAGGCGATGAAGTCTTTGAGCGGGTGAACCGGGCGCACCAGTTCCGGAATGAGCGTGAGGAGATCCGGAGTTTTTCGGGCTTCGGCCTCCAGCGAGCCCTCCGGGCCAAGAGTGGGTCCGGAAAGGAGTTTGATCTCAATGCCTTTTTGCCGGAGACCGGCGATGGTGGCCAGGGTATTTTCCTGCGCGCCGCCAATGATGAGCCGGGTAATGATGTGAGTGACGCGCATGGCGTCATTTGCCGTCCATTTCAGTCACGCGCCCGCGGACGGTCTTCTGCTCGGGGGCATTAGTCGGCGCATTGGCCAGATAGATCCTGTAATTGCGGATGGCCTCATTCGTTTGATGCTGCCGCCAGGCGATTTCGCCCAGGTCATAGGCCACTTGAAAACTGTTGGTGTAGGCCAGCTGGAGCTGCAGAAAATCCGTCCGCGCGGCGTCCAGGCGGCTGTTTTGAAGATAGGCCATGCCGCGGGCGAAAAGCGCGTTCGGCTGATTGGTCTGAACTTCGAGGAGCTTGCTCAAGCTGGCCACGGCTTCGTCATAGGCGCCCGCCTGCAAACTGATGAGTCCTTTGTCCAAGAGCCAGTTCGGATCGTTGGGCGTATGGCTGAGCTTGCGGTTGATCGTCTCGAGTGCATTCGTGTGGAGGTGCAGCACGTTGAATGTCTTCGCCGAGCTCAGTAAAAGCGTTTCATCATCCGGGTGACGGTCCATTTCGGTTTTCAACAGCGCCACGCCATCAGCGATCCGGCCTTTTTGAAAATCGGCGGCGGCGACCAGTTCATTGAACTCAGTGGAATTGGTATCGTTCAGGCCAAAGCGGAAGGGATGCGTCAGCGGATCGTGCAGGGCTTGCAAGGCCGGGTCCGGCAGGCGGTAGAGGATGTAGATTTGCGCCAATAACATCCGGGTCGCCAGATTGTCGGGGGAAAGCTGGCGAACGCGGTTGAATAACGGGGCCGCTTGGCAGTAATGGCGGTTTTGCAGCATCCAGCAGCCCAGACCATAGCAGAAGCTGGTCTCGTCAAACGGGCCGTTGGCGTTCAGGACCTCATTCCACCCGCGGTATTTGCCAAATTGGTCCGCGGTGGCTCGTGAGAGGTCCACCGTGGTGGTGGACCCCGAATGCAGGAGCTTGTTGAACGCCAGATTGACCGTGGCGGCCACGTTGTTCGAATTCAGTTCCTGCGCATCCGTGAACAAGGCCGCCGCCTGGTCCAACCCGCCCTCGCGCTGGACCTGCACCCCCAGGGCATTCAGGCTTTTGGAGTAGTACGTTCCCACCGTCAGCGCATTGGGATTGGAATCGGGCGACACGTGCAGGTGTGCCATGAGCCACCCAAGGATTCCGGGTTGCTTCGCCAAATCAAGAGGATGCACCGCCCGCTGGATGGACGGACCGCTGTCGGCCATGACCTCCTTCCAATAGGCTTCATTTTCGGCGATCAGATTGGTGCTCAGCGCCGGCGGCAGCAGAGTCTCCGCCGGCAGGACTTTCATCGAATAAACCATTCCATGCGGTTCCTGGTAGAAGCGCTCGAAAAAGTAACCGAAGCTGGGATCAAGATAGCAGAGGTTGTTGCTCTTGGATAGCCGGTCCAACAGCGAGAGCAGCCGCAAGGGATCAACCCGCGCAGAGCCGTTGGTGGCGGAGAGATCCGGCCAGACTTTGGGAAAGCGCTGGTGCAGATAATGGTGGTAGGGCGAAGATTGCAGCGAACTGGTATCCACAACCGGATAGGCTTGGAGCCGGCCATCCCGGGCAAGCTGGGCTTGCACGGCAAATGCGCGAAGGGGGATGTCGTGGACGGAATCGTCGCTGTCGCATAACAGGATGGCTCCATCCGGCGGCAGTAGTTTGGTGCCGAATTCGCCGAATTTCCGGAGAGATTCATCATTGGCCGCCAACAGGGCGGGCGTGTTTTTGTAGATCAACAAACCGGCGAGGATGGTCAGTGATGCCAAGGCGCCCGCCACCACCACCGGAGACAGCCAGAGCAGACTTTTGGGGAGGGCGGGCTCCGGCTGGGTGGTCCGGCGCGTTCGCACCGGGTCCTTGCCAAAGATCAGCAAAAAATAGCCGCTGTAGTATCCGATGCATAGGGCAATGATATAATAAATAGTGAGTGCCGTGCTGTGCATCCCCAGGTCCGAAATCGAACGTGCGGGACTGAAAGGCGGATCAAAGGTCATCCACACCAACATGCCCAAGAAGATCATATTGACCAAGTGCATGGAATAGTTGACCAGGTTGGTGCCCAGCCGGCTGCTGTCGCCAAAGTTGGCACTCCAGCGGAACGACATCACCAAGGCCGGGAGCAGGGAAGTCAGTGAAATCAAAGCGAGGCAGTGGCGGATGTCCGCCGACCCCAACTGCCGCACCACCCGCCAGTCGGTATTCAGATGGTATTTGATCGCCTCCCAAGCTCCCACCGCGAAAATTCCGGAGTACTTCCCGGCCAGGGGCGCCAGCACCACCAGAAGAAGCAGCAGCCCGGCCAGACCGCTCAATATAATCCGCGCCAGGAAACCGGCGTGGAAGAAACTGAATCCCCGCAGCCAGATGAGCATGAGTATAAACAGGGGAAAAAAGCCGATCATGGCCCAGTTTTCCACCAGACCCGCGCCGCAAAGAACGGCAGCCAGGAAAAGGCGGTTCTCGTTTTCATCCAACCGGTACTCCAGCAGTTGCCAAAGAATCACTGCAAACCAGAACAGATCAAACATGTCACCGCTGAAACTCGTGGCATTTTCCCAAAAGCCGAGCTGGAAACCGATGAAAACGACGGCGGCGACCGGGGGAACCCAAGCCACCCAACCGGTCAGAAAGGAAAAATCGCTGCGCTCGCGCCCGCGCTCCAAGTTCGTGCGGTCATGCGGGAGTATGGCCACCGACCGGGCCAGGACGGCGAGCGTCGCCGCGGCGCAGAAAGCGGCAAAAACGTCCATCGCCACGGGCACGTGAACCATGGGTAGCCAGCGGAACGGCAGGGTAACCAGCAGTATGAGCGGATTGAGGACCTGGGGCTGCCAGGTCCAGCCGCAGACGCTGGCGACCTGGCGGATGTTCAAAAGTGTCACCCAGTGGTTCAAGGTCTCCCAGTAGATGATCAGCATCAAGCCGCCCAGCAGCCAGGGTAAATAGCGGGGTACAAAACCCTTTCTGGGGTCAGTCTGATTTTCGTTTGGCATGAGGTTTTGTCCAGTTGAATCCAAGAACCGCGCATTGGCAAGTTCCGTTTCCACCAGCTGGCATTATTTTTTTTGGCAGCGCAAATCAGCCACACATTCAACGTGTTGTGTCTGCGGGAACATGTCCAGCGGCTGGACGCGCGCCAATTCAAAGACACCGTCGCCGCAGAGAATGTTCAAATCGCGGGCCATCGTGGCCGGCTGGCAGGAAACGTAAATCAATTGGGCCGGTCTGGATTGGCGCAGCAGCGCCAGCAGCTCCGGCCAGCAACCCTTGCGGGGCGGGTCCAGCAATACCGCCGTCTGCGCCGCCGAATGTTCCCGCAACAGGCCGGGCAGAGCGGTTTCCGCCTTGGCGGCAATGAAGGTGCCATTGGTCAAACCGCGCGCTTCCGCGTTCTGGCGGGCGGCCGTGATGGCTGGCTGGTCATATTCGACACCGGTAAACGAAGTCACCAAGTCGGCTGCTTCAATGCCGAAGAAGCCCACGCCGCAATAAAGGTCGATCAAGTGCCGCGCGCCGCCAGCCTGGAGGAACCCGCGCACGGTTTCAACCAGCTTGGGCAGCAGGAAAAAGTTGTTCTGGAAGAACGAGTGACCGGGCACTTCCCAGCCTTCCGGCTGTACGCGCAGCACCACCTTGAGACCGCCGTGGGGGGGCGGATTGGCGCGGACCGCCTGAATCTGTTCGTTCAAGGCCGGCTCGGCGATTTTGCATTCCTCGATTTCTTCGACGAATCTGTTGTCGGTGCCAACGAAGCCGATGACCAGTTTTTTGGCCGGGCCGTTCCATTGGGTGCGAATCATGATGCGGTTGCGGTAGCCGTACGGCGCGGGGCAGGGGAGCACGGGCGCCACCAGCGCCGGCGGGATTCTTCCCACGCGTTCGAAGAGATCGGCGATCTGCTTCTGCTTGGCCCGCAACTGCGCGGGGTAGGCCAGATGCTGGTACTGGCAGCCGCCGCAGGCCCCAAAATAACGGCATTCCGGAGTGATCCGTTCCGGCGATGCCTCCACCACCCGGATCAGTTTGGCGCGGGCAAAATGTTTTTTTACCTCGGTGATTTCCGCCGCCACCGTTTCGCCGACGATGACAAACGGCACGAAGACCACAAAATCGTCAAGGCGACCGACTCCTTCGCCACCGAAGGCGAGGTCGTGGATTTTCAGCGTGATTTGGTCGGCAACTTTGAGAGACACGGGTGAAAGAATGGCAGAAGTGAGTAGTTTTGAAAGCCGGGAGTGATGGCGGGAGTTCGGTTTTTGGCCTGGGTCCGAAGGATTTGGATGCACACCGTTCGGTTGGCTCCAAGGATGGAAAGCGGCATACCGCATGGCGATCATCCGGCTGGCTTGCTCTTTTCGGCGATGGCCTCAGAGAAGAGGGAGAGGGCTTCGGCGCGGGAGAGTGAACCGACCAGACGCTTTTCCTCGAGGTTGTTGACGACGGGCACGTTTCTCAGTTCGCTCTGCAGGACCAGCGGCAGCGCGTCAACGAGGCGCTGGCCCGGCGTCAGGCACGGCGGGGGCGGACGCATGATGTCGAAGGCGATCACGCCGCCGAGTTCGGCGCCGCCATTCAGGAATTCCTTCAAATCCTGCAGCGCCACGATGCCGATGATTTGCCGCGTGGCATCGACCACCGGAAAGAAGTTGTTGGAGTTGGCCACGAAGCGGTCGGCGATCTCGCGGAACGGGACGTTTTCCCGCAGCGGCGGCACGGGGGGGCGCATCAGGTCGCCGACGGTCTGGTCCATGGCCGCGCCCGCCTGTTCGATTTCCCGCCGGAGCGAGAGCCCCTTGAGCCGCATGTGTTCGGTATAAACGGATTCATTGTGAAGCTGGCGGGCGACCAGCGTGGAGACCACACAGGCCAGCATGAGCGGCGGCATGAGTGTGTAGTCCAGGGAAATTTCGAAGGCCATGATGATGGCCAGCAAAGGCGAGTGCGTGGTGCCCGCCAGGGTCGCCCCCATGCCCGCCAGGGCAAAGGCGCCGGCCGGGACGCTGGCCGCCCAGCCGAAATGATGCAGCGCCATGCCGAAATCGGCGCCGGCCGCCGCCCCCAGGAACAGGGTGGGGGTCAAGACGCCGCCCACCGTGCCGGCGCCGACGGTGATGGCGGTGACCAGCAATTTGGCCAGAAACAGCAGGGCCAGTTCGGGCAGGGCATCCGGGACCTTTTCGAAGCTGCCGCGAAGGATGGAATTGGTTACGAAATAGCCGTTGCCGCAGACGCCGGGAAGACCGGCGGCGGCCACCGCGCCGACGGACAGTCCGGCCAGCATGAGCTTCACATAGACCGGCCATTTTACCAGGTTGAAATATTGGCGGCCGGAGCCCAGGAATTTCAGAAAGATCGCGCCGGCGCCGCCGCACAAAAATCCCAGCAGAATGAACCAGGGCAGTTGCGCCGGCGCGCTGGGCGGGAACTGCGGCACCTGATACCAGGGTTCGATTCCAAAAAAGCTGCGCGAGACGGTGGCCGCCACCACCGACGCGCAGACCAGCGGCGCGAAGAAATTCATGGAGAAATTGCCCAGCACGATCAGCGAGGCGAAGACGGCGCCGGTGATGGGCGCGTTGTAAGCGGCGGAAAGGCCGGCCGCGGCGCCGCAGCCCACGAGCATCCGCAGGCGGTAGGGCGGCCATTTGGCAAACTGTCCCAGCTTGGAGGCCAGCGTGGCGGACATTTGAGTGATGCCGCCCTCGCGTCCGATCGAGGCGCCGGTGGCGATGCTGACGAGGGCCGACGCAGTTTTGACTGATTCGGTGCGGAACGGGAGCCGGCCGTCGCCGGCGACCACGACTTCCAGCAAGTCGCTCGAACCTTGCGGGCCGACCAGGCGGAAGCCCCAATACAAGATCAGTCCGGCCCCCAGCCCGCCGAGCGTGGGCACCAGCAAGCGCTGCGCGGTCGTCAACATCTCCGCGGTTTGGACCGGGTCGCCCGTTTGCGGGAGAAAGGCCCGCTGGACCAATTCGCCGGCATAATAGAAGAAGAGGTTCACCAGCCCGCCCAGAACACCGACGATGCCGGCCAGGATCAGATGGAAGACTTCCTCCTTGAAAACGAGTTTTTCGCGCCAGCGCAGAGCGCCCTGCCAGTGGCGGCTTACATAATCCCGCAGCTTGCGGACGACCTCGTTGTTCATCCACGAATGCACAGCTTAGTTTAGCCGCTGAACAGGAGTTTGACGAGAGGGGGAATCTGAAATCCGAAATCCGGGTCCCCGAAGGCCGAAGAATGGGTCCCGGAAAAGCGCGAAAGCGGGAAAGCGGAAACATTCAACGCTCAACATTCAACGCTCAACATTCAACGCTCAACATTCAAAGCCCAACTTCCAAGCGCGGCAAAGGACAAGATGACAAATTTAAATCAGGACCTGACCCAAAAACTCCCGTAATGAACACAGATTTTGAACAACAAAGGCTCAAAGACACAAAGGAAAAAACAAAGGCCGGTGGCTGGATTAGGTACGATTAGCCTGGATTTTTGCGGAACCATTTGAGTGGGGAGTGCGGATTTCGGAGTGCGGAACCGGGGAAACGGAATGTGGATCGATGGATTGTCGGGCTGGAAACCGGGTCGCAGCGGGCTGGCGTGGAGCATTCATAATTTTCAAAGGTCCTACTTGGTCCTACTTGGTACGACTCTGTAAATTCACGATTTATCCGCCTTCGCCCGGCTTCCGCCTTCGCTTTGCTCCCGCCTTTGCTTTGCTTCGGCGCGGCAAGTCGGCGCGACATGAATGATGACCATGCGTCATTTTTCTGGGTTAGGTTAAGCTGTAATTTTTTGGGGCCTGATTTGATTTATCCGTAATTATCCGTAAACATCTGTATAGATCCGGAGCGTTCCCCCTGCGGCCCTTCTTCGCCAAGGCTACGGAGGGCAGGCCCGCTGGCGCGGCGGCCGTATGGACTGTATTCGCCCAACACAACGACAATCTACCATGAAGCTTGGAAATGTAAAGTCTAAAAGAGACTAAAACGTCTGAATATGACGTTGCAAAGCTGAAAAGCGGCCAAAAGGCGGAAAGCGAGAAAGAGGAAAGGCTGAGGGCGTCGAAGGGTTGACAGAAAGTAACGGTAACGAAGGCGGGCGGCAACTGATCGATGAACCGCAGATGAGCTAGTAAGAATAGGACTGATAAAATCGTGTCTGATAACCGGCCGTATTGGTGTCGGTGAATTGCCAGTCACCGTCGGCTCCGGCAAGGTTGGTGGAGACGGGCTGCCAAACCATTGGCGGCGCGAGGTTGGTGGCGCAGAGGACGACATTGGTCGAGCCGGGCCGGCTCACACAATTGAGCGTCACGCTGCCGTCGAGGTTGCGAACCGTCCCGTAAATGAGGGGCGATGCAGTTACCACCAAAGTGGAAACGCCGCTGGCTACGTTGCCGACACTGCCGCTGGAACCGGTCACCACGAGTTGGTAAGTTCCTGCGTTGCCCGCCGTCACGTTGTTCAGGACCAAAGTGGGCCCCTGGATGGGAAATACCTCCCGGATGCGGTTGTTGTACGTGTCGGCAAAAAAGACGTTCCCATTCACGTCCACCGCCAAATCCTCGGGGAAATTCAAGTTGGCATTGGTAGCGGGGCCGCCGTCACCGGAGTAGCTTCCGACTGCCGGGTAGCCCGGCGCCTTGCCGGCAACCGTCGTGAGGCTGCCATCGGTGTCCACCCGGTCGATTTGGTAATCGTACGTGTCCGCGATGAACACATTGCCGGCGGTGTCCACCGCCACGCCATAAGGGCGATCGAAGAACGCGTTCGTGGCAGCGACGTCGTCGTTGGCATGGGCCGGTGCGCCTCCGAAGGCGGAGTCGCTGGCGACCGCGGGCACGACGTGCGGGTAGCCGGCGACGGTCGTGATGACGCCGGCGGCGTTCACCCTGCGAATGCAGGTGTTGTATGTGTCCACAATAAACAGATTGCCGGACCGGTCCATTGCGACGCTCATAGGGCCGACAAAACTGGCATTGGTGGCCGGGCCGCCGTCGCCAGAATAGCCATTGGTGCCGTTGCCCGCCACGGTCATGATGATGCCATTGGTATTCACCATGCGAAGGCGATCGTTACCTGTGTCTGCAATGAATAAGTCGCCGCAGGCATCCAATGCCACACCCATAGGGTTATACAAGGTGGCATTGGTGGCAAAGCCGCCGTCGCCGGAATAGCCATAGTAGTTATAACTGCCCGCCACCCTCAAAATAACCCCGTTGGTATTCACTCTCCAGACCCAGTTGTTATAAAAATCGGCAAAAAACACGTTGCCCGCCGCATCCACCGCCAAGCCCGCCGGCAGTCCGATGGCGGTGTTGGTGGCGGGTCCGCCGTCGAGGGAATGGCCGAGCACGCCGATGCCGGCCACGGTGGAGATGAGGCCATTGGCACTCACTTTGCGGACTCGGTAATCATAGGTATCCGCAATGAACAGGTTGCCGGAGCTGTCCACGGCCACGCTGAAGGGCCTGGCCAGGCCGGTGCCAGTGGCGGGGCCGCCGTCGCCGGAATAGTCGTTTGTGCCATCGCCCGCGACGGTGGTGATGATACCGTTGGGCAAGTTCGTGGAGTCGAACAGCCACTGGTAATTTACCGGCCCGGTACTGGAGACTCCGGGCGTGAAAACGACCTGGCTGCCCACCCATACGAACCGGCTGACCGGCTGTGCCGTGAAATCAACGACGGTGAGCACGGCGGGTGAGCTGGTCGTGCTGCCGGCCGCATTGGTTATGGCCACCAGGTAGGCGCCCGCGTCGGCAACCTGCACGTCACTCAATGTCAGCATGGCTGTCGTCGAGCCGGACATATGGCTGCCGTCGGTCATGGGCACGCCATTTTTCAGCCATTGGTAACTGGACGAGGAGATTCCGCCCACGGCCACGGAGAAGGTTGCCGTCGAGCCCTGCGTACTGACGCAACTGACCGGCTGGCTGGTGACAGTGGCCACCGTGAGCGTGGCGATGAGGCTGGTAACGCTGCCGCTGGAACTCGTGATCACCACCTGGTAATTGCCCGCATTCGCCGCACTCACGTTATTGACCGGCAACGATGGCGAGCCACTGAGGACCACCTTTCGGATGCGGGCATTGAAGGTGTCCGCAATAAACAGGTTTCCGGAACCGTCCACAGCGATGGCACTGGGATAAGACAAACCGGCACTGATGGCATTCCCGCCGTCGCCGGAAAAGCCGTTGGTGCCATTGCCGGCCACGGTCATGAGGATGCCGTTGGTGCTCACCTCCCGGATGCGGGAAGACATATCGGTGGCGAACAGGTTGCCATTGCCATCCAGCGCCACGCCCCGGGGCGTGCTCAAGCTGGCATTGGTGGCGGGACCGCCGTCGTCTCCGTTGCCACCGCCGGCCATCGTTGTGATAATGCCATGGGCATCTATTTTGCGGATGCGGTTGTTCCATTCGTCGGAAGTGAACAAATTGCCATAGCCGTCCAGCGCCACGCCCCAGGGCGTGCTCAAGCTGGCATTGGTGGCGGGACCGCCATCGCCGGAAAAATCGTTTGTACCATTCCCAGCCACCGTTGTGATGACTCCATTGGTGTCCACCAGGCGGATGCAATGGTTGTCAGTGTCCGCGATGAACAGGTTGCCGTTGGCATCCACCGCCACGCCGACCGGCCCAGCCAGACCGGAACTCGTAGCCGGGCCGCCATCGCCCAGGTAATGCGGCAGGCCATCGCCCGCAATCGTGGTGATGATGCCGTTGGTGCCCACCTTTCGGATGCGGTTGGCCAGTGTGTCGGCAATGAACAAGTTGCCGGTCGCGTCCACCGCCACGCCCTCCGGCAAAGCCAGGCTGGCATTGGTAGCGGGGCCGCCGTCGCCCGAGGAACTCCCCATGCCGTTGCCCGCCACGGTCGTGATGATGCCGTTGGTGCTCACCTGGCGGATGCGGTTGTTGCCTGAGTCCGCAATGAACACGTTGCCGTTGGCGTCCACCGCCACGCCATAAGGACTATACAAACTGGCATTGGTGGCGGCGCCGCCGTCGCCTCCGTTGCCCCCGCCGGCCACCGTCGTGATGGTGCCGTTCAGCAGATTCGTCCCGTTGAGCTGCCATTGGTAAAGGAAGGGGCCGGGGCCGGAAACGCCCACGGTGAACGTGGCCGTGCCACCGGCCCATACCGCTTGGCTGGCCGGCTGGTTGGTGATGGTGGGAAGCTGCGCGCGCAGGGGCGCCTGTGCCACTCCCAGCGCCGTCAAGACAAGAAGAAAAGTCTTCATGATTCCAACACTTTGAGGGCATTTTTTGAAGCCTAAGCTTAAATTCTGAATCCACCACCAAACTAGAATAACGACGCCGAATGTCAAGCAGGGACGGCAGGGGCGGCAGTCACCTGACAGGCCGTTAGAAAAGCGCCCGGTGCGGGCACCGGGCCTGCAAATTGCGGACATTCGCTCAGGATTTGTGGCCCGCGACCCCTGACGCGGCGGAAACGGAGCCTCTTTGAACGGGCTGCTAATTTAAGGTTGCAGAAACGAAACCTTCCTGGCGGGAGGGCGGAAATCCGGTGTCCTTTCCGCACGCATGAACTCATTTGGCGCGAGACCAGCCACTTCGTAGCTGGCTAATATCCGCTGTCGCTTCGCGACAAAGGCTAATGGGTATTGCTGGCATGAAATGTAGTAAATGGACAAACGGAATCAATTCTGCAAATCTCGTCCCAGACCAATTTCATTTATGCAACTCCGATTCAACGCCGGTTTCCTGCTGGGATCAAAATCAAGCCTGGGCCTTGGTGCGGGGCTGATGGCCATCGCGCTGGCTCTCTCAACTGCCACGGCGGACAACGACGCGCCAGTCGTCCGCAAGGTGATTCTTCCGCCGGTGCTGCACCCGGAGAATAGCGGGATCGTCCCCGTCGAGCCCATCGACGAGGCGGCGTGGATCTGGCATCCGGATTTTGGAAATCCGGTGGCACCGTCGCATGCCGACTATTTCTCCGGCGGCTGGCGCCAGCCCGTTTTCCTGCGTTTTCGCCGGACGTTTGAAGCCGCCGCTGCGCCGCTGCGGATTCACGTGAGCGCCGACGAACGATTCGAGCTGTTCCTGGACGGCGGGCGCATCGCACGCGGACCCGACCGGTCGGATGTGGATCACTGGTCTTCCTCAACGTATGAGATCCAACTCGCCCCCGGCGGGCACCGGCTCGAAGCGCTGGCCTGGAGCATTGGTCCTTATCAGCCCGTGGCGCAGTTGACCTGGCGGGGCGGTTTCGTGCTGAAAGCGGAGGGGGATTATGACCAGCAGCTCACCACGGGCAAGGCGGCTTGGGAAGTTGCCAAACTGGACGGTTTTGATTTTAGCACCGGCGTCTTTTTTGTGGGGGCGCAACTGACCGCTCATGATTGCGGACCGCAATGGAAGGAAGGGAACTATGTTCCGGCAGCCGTTGTCCGCGCCCCGCTCAATCCAGGCAACGCCTGGGGTGAGTCGGCCGCCGGATGGAAGCTGCTGCCCACGACCCTGCCCGACCAACTCGACCGCGAGATTACCGTCGGTCGCGCCAGGGCGGCCGGCCGGGCGACGCTGCGCGCGGATGATCCGGTCACCGAGGAGCAGTCCCGGAGCGCCGATCTCTCCCCGTGGCAGATGGTTATTGATGGCCAGGGGCCGATCGTCATCCCGGCCAATTCAGAACAGTTCCTGCTCTGGGATCTCGGGAATTATTATTGTGCCTATCCGCTCTGCGAAGTCAGCGGCGGGGCGGGGGCAACGGTGAACTGGGGGTGGGCCGAGTCGCTCTATCTGCCCAAATCCGAAGCCAAGGGCCAGCGCGATGAGTTTATTGGCAAGACCTTCCACGGCATGACCGACACGTTCCTGCCCGGAGGGGCCGCGCACCAAAAATTCAGCACGTTGTGGTGGCGCGCCGGCCGCTGGTGTCTGATCTCGGTCAAGACCGGAAGCGAACCCCTGACCATCCACCGGCTGGCGCTCAACGAAAGCCGGTATCCCATGGAAAATGAGGGCAGTTTTGATGGTGGCGATCCAGAGCTTGCCGGCGTCATCGGGCTGGCGGTGCGCGGCATCCAGATGTGCGCGCACGAAACCTACATGGACTGCCCTTATTACGAGCAGCTTCAATACGACGGCGATGCGCGGCTGGAACTGCTCACCACCTATGCGATGACTCGGGATGACCGCCTGCCCAAGCGTGCCCTCGAATTGTTTGATTTCTCCCGCCGCAATTGGGGTTTTGTCAACGAGCGATATCCGGCTTATCTGCCTCAACTGTCGCCGACTTTCTCGTTGATTTGGGCGCTCATGCTAAATGACTATGTCTTCTGGCGGAACGATCCCGCCTTCGTCAAGGCGCGCGTCATCGGCCTGCGTTCCATGCTGGAGCATTTCGAACCCTACCTCAACAACGACGGCCTGCTGGAGAATCTGCCGGGCTGGCCCTTCATGGACTGGGTACCGCAATGGAGCAACGGCGACGCGCCCGAGGGCGCAACTGGCGTTTCCTCCATCAACAACCTGCTGTACGTCTACGCCCTCCAGAAATCCGCGCAGGTGGAGGATTATATGGGTGAACCCCTGCTGGCGCAGCGCCTGCGTGCCAAAGCCGGGCGCACGGCGGAAGCGGTGCGCGCCAAATTCTGGGACGAATCCCGCGGGCTGATGGCTGACAATCTGGCCCACACTGAATTCAGCGAGCATGCCCAGTGCCTGGCGCTGCTTTCGGACACCCTGACGGGCGAGCAGGCCAAACGCTGCTTCGGTCAATTAATGACGGCGCCGGACCTCAAACGCGCGACGATTTACTTCAGCTTTTACCTGATGGAAACCTGGCAAAAATTCGGGCGCGGCGACCTGATCGTTGACCGGATGAATTTCTGGAAGGATTTGGTCAAACAAGGGCTCAAAACCCCGGTCGAAATGCCGGGCAACACCCGCTCGGATTGCCACGCCTGGGGCAGTCATCCGCTCTTTGATTTGCATGCCGACGTTGCCGGCGTCAGACCGGCCACGCCCGGCTTCCGCACCGTCCGCATAGAGCCTTTGCCGGGAAAATTGACAAAGATTGTCAGCCGCACGCCGCACCCGGACGGATTCGTCGCTCTCGACCTCCACTTCGAGGGAGGGCATTGTCACGGAACCGTTGATCTGCCGCCGGGCATCACCGGAGTTTTCGCCTGGCACAACCAGGAGCAAAAACTGAGCGGCGGCGCGAACAGCATTGACTTAAACCCGTAGGCTCATACGGACCCCTTGCATCAGCAAGAGCGTATAGATTGTTTCGTAGATGATCACCGTGGCCCAGGTGACCCCCAGCCACAACAAAGGTTCCTCCACAGGCAGCCCGGAAAAGCCGTTGATGAACAATCCCAGCATCGGCTTGGGTCGAAAGCCCCACCACTGATAAGGCACGGCGATTGTCGCCTCCCAGAACAAACTGACCAGGAGGATGAACAGCAGCCCGAGGCTGAAGGCGCGCCAGTTGATGTAGGGGCTGGCCACCGGGAAAAAAAGGATGCTGGGAATCAGTGCCACCAGCGTGAGGAACAGAAAATAACCCGGGAAGCCTTCCTGGTCCGCCTGGGCAAGGCATTTCTTGTAGAACAGTCCCAGCAGAAAAACAACGACCCCGAATATGGCCGAACCGGGATGGAATGAGATCACTTCGCGCCATTGAGTCCGCCTTCGCGGTCCATCGTCCACGTTGTAGGCGCCAAACCAGAACTCGTCGCCCCAGACATAAACCAGCAGGACCGCCAGCGCTCCGAAAATGTAGAAGCCAATTTCTTCGATGGGGAGCCGGTTGTTCCAGCCGTTGGCCAGGGAGTATCCCGGGAACCAAATGCCCAGCGTGGCGCCGGCGTTCGGAAAGGTGAAAAAGGTCGCCCCAAAGAAGAGGTCGAGCAGGATGCCGCTGACCGACACCCCCAGGGTGGTCAGCCAAAACGCGCGCTGCTGCACCCGGCTATCCCGGCGGCGGCTCAGCCAGGCGGCCAGAACCATGACCGGGACCAGAAACAGCGAAAGACTCCATGTGTAGCCAAAGCGCGAAGCGTCCACGGGCTCCTCGAGAACCGGGCGAGTCTGCGAGATGGTCATCAAGGTGAGAATGAACGGCAAGGTCAACACCCCGACCATGCCGAGCATGACCCTGAAATCAACAGGCAGCCGTTTGCGTCTCATAAGCCTTTCCACCATCAACGCTAACCGAGGGCGCCATGGCTGGCAAGCAGTACCCAAATTTGCCGGCCTGAACGGCAAAGGCCGGCGCTTGCGCACCGGCCTATATGATAAAATACTGCGGCCCTTACCGGCCGAATGCGGCGGCAACGTTGCCGACCAGGTTCTTGCCCGGATGCAGCGTCTGGGCACCGGGAATCCATCTGGCGGGGCATGCCTCACTTGGGTGGGTTTGCAAATGCACGTTCGCTTGCAGCTTGCGAAGCAACTCGCCGGCATCGCGGCCAACGTTGTAAAAATTGACTTCGGAGGACGCCAGTTCGCCGTTCGGATTGATGATGAACGTGCCGCGCAGCGCCAGGCCCGTGGCCGGATCATAGACGCCGAAAATTCGGCTCACCTTGCCGGCGGGATCGGCCGCCATGACGTAGTTCACATCTTTGAGCAGACGTTCGCTGTTGCGCCAGGCCATGTGGGAAAACTTGGTGTCGGTGGAAACCGCGACGACCGTGGCGCCCAACTTTTCCAATTCCGCATGCTTTTCCGCGAGATCCGCCAGTTCCGTGGGACAAACAAAGGTGAAATCTGCCGGATAAAAGACCAGAATGACCCATTTCCCCGCCGCTTTGAGATCCACCAGGGAAATTTTTCCAAATTCACCCTCCGCCGGGTCATAGGTTTCCATTTCAAAATTCGGCACCCGGCCGCCGACCGTCACTGCTTCAGTATCAATATCCATTTAAGGCCAATTATAATAAAGCGCGCTTGTTGCGCAAGCAAACATCATGACCAGAACCAATTGCAACCGTGTGTATTCCGCAGTGCCAAAGCGAAAATAGTTTGTCACCTTTTGGGGGTTTTCCGGTAGTAATCATTGCAGTGTCACATCGCGAACGGAGCCGGGCGCAAACAAAAGCTTGCGCTCTGATTTAAAATGCATCAGTAATTTGAAAAATCCCGGAAAAAAATTGGCCAAATACAAGCAGCCGCCCGAATTTCGGACTCAGACCAGATGGCCTGGCCGGATGGCGGCAGCTTAAGAAATCAAAATTTATGAATAAGAACTCCATGCCAGTTGTCTTGACCATGGCAGCGGTCCTCCTCTGGGCGGGCTGCAACAAAGCCGGCAAGCTGAGCCAACCCTCGACGCAGAAAACCTCTCCGACCGGGCCGGTGCAACTCGCGCAGAAATGGACCGACGGCGAACAGATCGTCAAACATATCGACATGAAAATGAACATGGAGATCAACTTGCCCAACCAGCCTGATCCCATGAAACAAGATATCAATCTGGGGGAGAAATACGGACTGGCGGTGTCAAAAGCGGAGAGCGGCTCCAAGGTGGAAATGGAATTTCTCAGCCTCAGGATGGACTCCAGTCAGGCGGGCAGAACCAACTTCAGCTACGACTCGGAAGCCAAAGGGGACGTGCCGAAGGACCGGACTGTGGCGGCCATCACGAAAGGCCTGCAAAACATGATCGGCGCGAAGATCGATTTTTTTCTGAACGCCACGAACGGCGTGGACCGGGTCGAAGGCGTGGATGCACTCATGACCCGATTGGCCGCCGGTGGTCCGGCGGTTAGAAATTCCGGCATCAAGAACATGTTCAACAAGGGCAATTTGCAGGAAATGATCGGCGAAAGCCAGTATCTGCCGCCGCATCCGGTGCAGCCCGGCGACCAATGGCCGGTGCAAACGGAGACGGATCTGGGTGAAATGGGCACGCTCTCCGTCAGCAGGAATGTGACGTTCGCCCAGTGGGAAAAGCACGGCCCGCGCATGTGTGCGCGCCTGGAGTTTGACGGCACATTCAAAGGCAAACCCAGTGACACGCCAAACGCCACGGGGATGACCATGACGATTCAGGACGGCACGACGTCGGGCGTGTCCTGGTTTGACCCGGAACTTGGAACGGTCATCGATTCGGACGCGAATCAAGACCTGCAGATGGGCATGAGCATACCCATGAGGGAGCAGGGCAAAATGGTCACGCAGACAGTCAAAATGCAAATGCACCAGGTGCTGAACGTCAAATTGGATTCGGTGAAGTGATGCCCCCGTTCAGTGCCAATGTCAACTGCCAGGTTGCGGCGCAGGCCAGGTTCAATGATTTGGGGGACGCGCTTGGCAGCTAGACGTAAAGGGGTCACCCTCCCCAAACCGCGGCCTAAAATTACAGGCCCAGGACTTGCGCCGGTGATTCCGCGGCGCCGATTCTCCGGCCGCCAGCATATGCCACTTCCACGCGGCCATTCCTCCAATGGCTCACCCGGTAGAGCGTGGCGAAAACGTAATCCGGCGCCGGCCCGCCCTGTCCGCCCACCAACTCCGCGCCGCGCCGCACGTTGTCGATCAGCCATCCAGGCAGCCGCAGATGATACGGGTTGCGCTGCACCTCGCCGACGTGAAACGACAGGGCTCCCAGCAGGGCCGCCACATCGTCGGCGCTCGATTCCACCAGCAAATTCGGCGACGTCATCTGGCCCCAGAATTCGGATTCGATGAGCCGGCACTGAAAATCCGAGGGCAACGTTTTCAAGGCGTCGAGCACGAGGAAATGCGTGCCGACATGCGTGCTGTTCCAATCCAGCTCATGCGGGCAGAAAACCACCTGCGGGCGGAACCTGGCGAGCGTGGCGGCGATGACCTTCACGGCACCGGCCCAATGCCCCGGATCGCCCTGACGGGTCTTGGGATTGATCTTTTCCAAGCCGTTGGGGGCCGTTGGTTCCAGGCCAAAACCGATCCAATCGCAGGCGTACTTCAATTCCTGCCAGCGCGCGGCCTGGCGCTCGCGGTTGCTCCCCTGCGTCACGGCCACGTTGATGACTTTCATCCTGGCTTCGCGCAGCAGTCGCAAGGCAAGGCCGCCGGTGATGCATTCATCATCCGGGTGCGGTGAAAACACCAGCGCCACGGCGGCGTTGGCCGCCGGGGGTGCCTTCGGTAGCGCCGGCAGGCCGCCCAGAGGAAGCGATTTTCCCTCCTGGACCAGGCGAACATGAGAATCGACAAACTGACGATACGGATTCATAGAGTGATGGTACAAAACTGCTCGGTTCAAGCTTTCCATCAGACGCACGCTTTGGGCAATCCCCTAATTTAGGGGATTTGAATGGCCGGCAGCATCCAATAGATTGCCAGTGTTGGCGAGGGCGGGTTTGGTAAAATCCGCCGCCGCCGGAAATATCATGCAAGTAGTCATTCAACCGGATGCCCGGGCGGCTGCGGAATTGGTCGCGCGGGCGATTGCCGGCGCGTTGCGCGACCGGCCGCGCCTGGTCCTGGGGCTGGCCACGGGCAGCACCATGGAAGCCGTGTACGCGCGGCTGGCCGCCCTGCACCGCGAGGAGGGGCTCGATTTTTCAGCCTGCCGGACCTTCAACCTGGACGAGTACGTTGGTCTGCCGGGCGACCATCCCAATTCCTACCGGTATTACATGAACCGGCATCTGTTCAGCCAGGTGAACATTGACCTGCGCAACACGCATCTGCCCGACGGCACCGCTGCCGACCTCGAAGCTGAATGCCGGAAATACGAAGGGCTGATTGAACGAGCCGGCGGAATCGACTTGCAGCTCCTGGGCATTGGCCGCTCCGGTCACATCGGCTTTAACGAGCCGCGTTCGGCCTTCGATTCGCGCACGCGCGTGGAATGCCTGGCCACCGCGACGCTCGAACAAAATGCGCCGCACTTCAAAAATGCCGCGTCCATGCCGCGCCAGGCCATCACCATGGGCGTGGGTACGATTCTGAAGTGCCGCCGCTGCCTGCTGCTGGCCACCGGCGCGGAGAAGGCCAGGGTTTTGGCCCACGCCGTCGAAGGTCCGCTGACCACCCTGGTGCCCGCCAGCGCGCTGCAATTGCACGCCGACTGCACGGTGGTGGCCGATAAAGCCGCGGGCGGCCGGCTCAAAGGAAACAGGGATTATCAACTGGCGGTCCAGAATGATCCGCAATGGAAGCGCTTTCTGCAGCCGGCTTCGGCCGTTCCCGCTCCGGGCAGTTGAAAAAAGCCTGAAAAATTCGGTTCCAACCACGCCACCCACTATTTTCTCGACTCGGTTTTTGGCAGGTGATAATGGTCAGGCAGATGATTTTATGTTCGCGGCTGCGCGGCCATCCGATGAGGCAATGATCGACCCAAAGGTCGCGTCCCCATTGCCCGCGCCACCGCCGGCCGCCAAGGCCAACCCAGCCTCGCCAGGCTCGGATCGCTGGACGGAACGGTTGCTCGCGCGCCGCTACCATTTTCCTCCCACCGGCGACACCGACAAGGACCTCGCGGTTCGGATCGAACACGGCGGGACCGCCTATTGGTTCCCGCTCAAAACCTCCAATCCCCGTCTGGCCGAGCGCCAGGCGAAGCGAATTCATGGCGCCGTGGTGAAACAAGGCTGGGAAACAGTTTGCCGCCGATTTTCCCGCGAGCTGATCGTCAGCTTTGAATGGTGCTCAAATCCCATTCTTTGGACCTATACGACCATTCACACGCTCCTCACGGCGCGCACGGGCGGCGGCTCGCCGCCCGTCCCCAGGCCCGCCGCCCGCTGCGCCATCGTTTTGGAGAAAGACGCTGGCATCCGCCGCGCCTTGCAATGGTGTGTCCGCCAGCATCCGCAATTTGACGTCCTGCCCTGTCCCTCACCCGGGCGGTTTCTGCAAATTTTTGCCAGCCATCAGCCGGCGCTGGTGTTGCTGAACCGCAGTCTTGCGGAACGCGTGGGATTTGATTTGTCAGGCGGCCTGACCGCCCTCCAGCCCGGTGTGCTGGCCTTGGGATACTCCGTTTCCGTGGACGGCGATCAGATGTTTGTGTCCACCCCTGGAGGCGCCGCCGGCTATTTGCTGAAGCGCGTGCCGCCATCCGGAATTCTGGAGGCGTTCCAGGCCGGTCCGCGTGCGGCCAACCCCGACCGGTACGACCTGTTGGAGAGGGCCAAGTCCTCGTTCAAGGATCTATTGCGGCCCCGTGCCGAAGCCGGCGCCCGGCCCCTGCCGCGTTTGACCCCGCGCGAGAATGAGGTGCTGGCGCTTCTCAGCAAGGGCTGGGTGGACAAGGAAATCGCGCAAGCCCTCGGTCTCAGCGTCTGGACGGTCCATGGCCACATCAAAAAGATCTTTGAGCGGCTCCGCGTGCGCACCCGCACGGAAGCCGTGGTCCGTTATCTCGAAAAATAGCCCCTTCTTTTCGGTTGCTTTGCGGCGAACGGTCCCTAAAAATTTGTCTGGCAATGGAGTTTGCCGTGTCGCATGGGAAAACCGCCTGACTGTTTCAGTGCTGATGACTCCTACGAATAAAGCGACCTTCGCGGGAAAATTATGACTTTAGCCTATCTTTGGGTTGCCTTGGGCGGCGCGCTCGGCAGCGTCAGCCGCTTCTGGATCAACGGTTTCGTTTCGGAAAGAATCGGCGCGACGTTTCCGTGGGGCACCCTCATGATCAACGTCATCGGCTCTTTTGTCATTGGCGTCATTGGCGCCGTAGCCAGTCCGGAAGGCCGCCTGGACTCGCAGAGCCGGCAGTTTGCCACGCAATTCCTGATGATCGGCGTCTGCGGCGGCTACACCACCTTTTCCTCTTTCAGTCTGCAAACGTTGAACCTGGTGCGCGACCGCGAGTGGCTGTATGCCGGCGGAAATGTTCTGCTGTCCGTCGTCCTTTGCCTGGTGGCCGTCTGGCTGGGCTGGAGGCTCGGCTCCGTTTTCAATTCGATAAAGCACTGACCATGAACCAAACGCATTAAAACGTTGAAACGTAAAGGGTCGAAGCGTGGAACACCTCGCGACGCCCGTCCACGCATCACGCATCACGCATCACCCTTCAACTTAAAAACATCATGCAAATCCCCAACGACGCTGTCCTGCTCCGCATCTTCATCGGCGAAAGCGATCGCTGGGAACACAAGCCGCTCTACGAAGCCATTGTCCTGGCAGCGCGGGCCGCGCATCTGGCGGGCGCCACCGTATTGCGCGGGCCGATGGGTTTCGGCAAAGCCAGCCGGCTGCACACCTCCAAAATCCTGCGGCTCTCCATGGATTTGCCGCTGGTCATTGAAATGGTGGACAGCGAGGAAAACATCAACGCCTTCCTGCCCCTCCTCGACAAAATGGTCGGCGGCGGACTCGTCACACTGGAAAAGGTGCGTGTGCTGCACTACCGTGCCGAGGACTGCAACGCGGGAACGAAGTAATTCCGCGCAAGGAACATGAGGAAATGATTCCGCTTAACGACATGAAAATGACTGGTGGAAAGCGCTGTAGGCGCGGCAAATTTGTCGGCAAAGCGCATGATTCGTCAAATTACAGGGGACATTGCCTTGGGGAGACGCAGGGAGCGTTTCTCCCTCTCCCCGGGGGAGAGGGCCGGGGTGAGGGCGGGGTTCTTTCCTGCCCGCCATCTTCAGGGGTTCATGGAGAGGTGCATCGTCTGCCAATTCTATCGCCGACTGAATCATCACTTGCTTGCACAAAAAATCATGAACCAAACCGACTTCGACAAAATCCTGCGCGACGCGCTCGCCAAGTTTCATTCCGAAACCGGCACCATCCACCAACTCGAT
Source organism: Verrucomicrobiota bacterium (assembly GCA_049509875.1). Lineage (GTDB taxonomy): Bacteria > Verrucomicrobiota > Verrucomicrobiia > Limisphaerales > UBA11358 > UBA11358. The sequence goes on from JBEKZM010000002.1 coordinate 45,698, forward strand.
GAGCAGACGCAAATACTGCATCTCGTCGCGCACGCCGGTCTGCCGCCGCAACTAATTGACGTCGTGAAAACGATTCTCGTCGGCAAAGGCATCGCCGGTGAAACCGTCGCCAAGAACCGGCCGGTGACCGTTTGCAACTTGCAGACCGATACCAGCGGTGTGGCCAGGCCCGCGGCCAAGCAGACCAGCGTGGGGGGCGCGGTTTGCGTGCCCGTTCGCCTCGGCGGGAACACCGGAAAAATCGTCGGCACCTTCGGCATTGGCACCGTGCGCGAATACGAATATTCGGCGGCGGAAATCAACGCGCTCCAGGACCTGGCCAATTCGATGGCGGCCTCGCTCAACTCCTGAGGCATGGCCGGGCCAGCTCCCACCGCGCCATCGGCCAAGGTCCCGTGGCTTAACCGCGCCGTGGTCGGCATCGGGCTGGCATCACTGTTCAGCGACTGGGCACATGAAACCGCCACGACGGTTTTGCCCGCTTTCCTAGCCAGCCTGGGCGCCGCGGCGGCGTGGCTCGGTCTCATCGAGGGAGTGGCAGACGGCCTGGCCAGCTTCGCCAAAATGGGGTCCGGCTTTTACACCGACGCGTTGCAGCGCCGCAAGCCCATTGCCGTGGCCGGCTACGTGGTGACTGCACTGGGCACGGCTTCATTTGGGCTGGCGACGGCGGCCTGGCAGGTTTTGCTGGGCCGCTCGCTGGCGTGGCTGGGACGCGGGGTGCGGACGCCCGTCCGCAAAGCGTTGCTCGCCGCCGCCGCGACCCGGGACACCTATGGCCGCGCCTTTGGTTTCGAGCGGATGATGGACACCGTGGGCGCCATCGCCGGCCCCGTCACGGCCCTGCTCCTGCTGACGCTGCTCGGGCACAACTATCGCCGGCTTTTCTTCATAACGTTGATTCCCGGCCTGGTGGCCGCCGGACTCATCGCTTTTCTGGTCAACGAAAAGGAGCGCCGGCGTATTGCGCACGTTTCCTTCTCCGAACGCCTGCGGTCACTGCCGCCGCAATATCGGAGATTTCTTCTGGGCGTTGGATTCTTCGGCGCGGGCGACTTCGCCCCCACTCTGTTGATCCTCTTCGCCACCCAGAAGTTAACACCGGATTTCGGCGCGGCCCGCGCGGCCAGCCTGGCGGTGGGATTCTATATATTGCGGAATGTGTTCAATGCCGCGTGTGCCCCGCTGGCCGGCTGGCTGGCGGATAGGCACGAGAAACGGCGGGTCCTCGCCGCCGGTTACGGGCTGGCGGCGGTGATGACCCTGCTGATCATTCTCGCACCCGCCAATGTCTGGACCCTCGCCGCCGTCTTTGCGCTCGCCGGAATTTTTGTGGCCATCACTGAAACGCTGGAGGATTCCTTCTGCGCTGAGTTGGTGGGCGAAGCCCATCACGGCACCGCTTTTGGCGTGCTCGCCACCGTGAACGGCCTCGGCGACTTTCTATCGAGCACAACCGTCGGCGCGCTGTGGACAGCCTTCGGCACCAGATCAGCCTTCAGCTACAGCGCAGTGCTCTTCGTCATCGGCGCGATGCTGGTCTTGCGGGCGACCAAAAGAAAAAAAGATGCTACGCGCGGCGGCGCGCTGTAACTTGCCCGTCATGTCTTCCAAAACCAAAGCAGACACAGTGAAACCATGACCCGCCGAAAATTCGTCAAATCCGCCGCCGTCGCCGTGGCCGCTCCGCCCATGCTGCCCACGCAGGCGGTTGCGGAGGAAATAACACCGGCAAAGCTCAAAGGCAACATCCACCACAGCGTTTGCCGCTGGTGCTACGAAAAAATCAAGCTCGATGACCTCTGCGCCGCCGGCCGGGAGCTGGGCCTGGCGGCCATCGACCTGCTCGACCCGCCGGAATTCGATACGGTCAAAAAGCACGGACTGGTCTGCTCGATGGTCAGCTTCCCCACCATTGATGGATTAGGCGGTATTACCAAGGCGTTCAATCGCGTCGAGCATCACGACAAGCTGGCGCAAGTGTACCGGCAGCGGCTCAAGGAAACGGCGGACGCGGGTTTTGAACGGCTCATCTGTTTCTCCGGCAATCGCGACGGCTTGGACGACGCGAAGGGACTGGACAACTGCGAAGCCGGCTTAAAGCGCCTCCTGCCCCTGGCGGAGCGGCTCAAGGTGACTCTGTGCATGGAACTCCTAAATAGCAAACGCAACCACAGGGATTATCAATGTGACCACGTTGCCTGGGGTGTGGAACTGGTCAGGCGCATCAGCTCCGAGCGATTCAAGCTGCTCTACGACATTTACCACATGCAAATCATGGAGGGCGATGTCTGCGATACAATCCGCGAGAACCATCAATGCATCGACCACTACCACACCGGTGGGGTGCCGGGCCGCAACGAAATTGACGAGACGCAGGAATTGAACTACGCGCGGATCATGCAGGCGATTGTCGCCACCGGCTACCAGGGTTATGTGGCGCAGGAATTTGTGCCGCGGCGGCCGGAGGCACTGGCCTCACTGCGGCAGGCCGTGAGCATCTGTGACGTGTAGTGGATCATCTGGTTCGCAAAAGGGCGTTGCAAACCCGGGCGTTTCCAAATCGATGCCATACGTGCTCCGCTTCTTTTTATCTGTGTCCATCTGTGGTTTAAAAACTCATGGGGTTGGGATTCCGGATCTCGGATTTCGGTTTTCCTTTGGTGATATTCTTGTTGACCGAGTAGCAAACTCGCGATACTCATTATTGTCCATTGTAAAAGTTATGACTATATATTTAATGCTTTGTAGATTTTTATCTTACAATGCAACCCTCCCAGCAGATACCTCGGGACGGATAATCACTTGTTTATTGGCAGGATCGCTTTTGGCTGGTTTTGCCGCCAAGGGAGAGGATGCTTCCGCGCTGGATGCCAAAGTCAATGCGTTGCTGGCCCGGATGACGCTGGAAGAGAAAATCGGCCAGATGACGCAGGTGGACTCAAGCGCGCTGAAGGACAAGGCGGATGTGCAAAAATTTCTGCTCGGCTCAGTTTTGAGCGGTGGCGATTCCGACCCGGCGGACAATCTGCCGGGGACCTGGCGGACGATGGTGAACGACTTCCAGGCACAGGCCCTCCAAACACGGCTGCAGATTCCCCTGCTCTACGGCGTGGACGCTGTTCACGGCCATAATAACATCCTGGGCGCGGTGATATTCCCGCATCATGTGGGCATGGGGGCGACGAAAGATCCCGAACTGGTGGCCCGGGCCGAACACGCCACGGCAGAGGAACTGGAGGGCACGGGCATCCGCTGGGCGTTCGCGCCGTGCATCGCCGTCTCGCGCGACATCCGCTGGGGGCGCAGCTACGAGAGTTATGGCGAGTCCAGCGACCTCGTGGCCCAATTGGGCGCAGCCTCCATCCGCGGATTTCAAGGCGATCGTCTGGATTCACATTCGGTACTGGCCTGCGCCAAGCATTTTGCCGGCGACGGCGGCACGGAAAACGGCAAGGACCAGGGCAACACCGTTTGCGACGAAGCGACCTTCAGGAAGGTGTATCTGGCCCCCTACGAGGCCGCGGTCAAGGCGGGCGTCGGCTCCATCATGGTTTCATTCAGCAGTTGGAACGGGGAGAAAATGCACGGCAACAAGCGCTTGCTGACGGACGTGCTGAAACAGGAAATGGGCTTCCAAGGATTCCTCGTTTCGGATTGGGCGGCCATCGACCAGCTTTCGCCGGATTACAAACAGGACATTGCCACCTCGATCAATGCCGGCCTGGACATGGTGATGATTCCCAAGGGCGCCGGCCAGGACCACAACTACTTTGAATTCATTGCCGACCTCAAAGAACTGGCCAACGACGGCAAAGTCCCGCTTTCCCGCATCGATGACGCGGTGCGTCGCATTTTAAGGATCAAATACGAAATGGGCCTGTTCGAGAACCCGTACCCCGACGCCGCCTTCGCCGCCACGGTAGGATCGCCGGAACACCGGGAAATTGCCCGCGCGTGCGTGCGGGAATCGCTAGTGCTCTTGAAGAACACCGCGCACGCCCTGCCACTGAAAAAGAATGTGAAACACCTGGCGGTGGTCGGGCAGGCGGCGGACGACATCGGTCTGCAATGCGGCGGGTGGACCATTACGTGGCAGGGAAAGCCGGGCAACGTCACGCCGGGCGGCACCACCCTGCTGGCCGCGATCAAAAAAACGGTGAGCCCGGAAACCGAAGTAACCTATTCCGCATCCGCAGACGGCAGTGAACTCAAGAACGCCGACATAGTCATAGCGGTGGTCGCCGAAACGCCCTACGCCGAGGGCGACGGGGACCGGCAAAACCTGAACCTGGCGCCGGCGGACGCTGCGTTGATTACGAAGGCCAAGGCAGCCGGAGCGCCGGTGGTAACCGTGCTTTATTCGGGCCGTCCCCTCGTGCTCGGACCGGCCCTGGAGCACAGCGATGCCTTTGTGGCTGCCTGGCTGCCGGGGACAGAGGGTCTGGGTCTGACGGACGTTTTGTTCGGTGATCATGCGCCCACCGGCAAACTGCCGAGGCTGTGGCCGGCCAGCAACGCGCAACTGGCGGTCAGCGAGGTGGCCGGCAAGCCGCTGTTCCCTGAAGGCTTCGGCCTGGGCTACGAATATTTGTCCGAGAAATAAAAACTCTTAGCCCGTGCGAGGTACCGGAAGATGAAAGTGCCGGCCAAAGCCAGAGAGCCCGGGATCTACCCTCCGGCAATATTCCGGCAGCTGAAAGCCGGCCGCACGGCAATGATTGGCGCGTTCACGTTGATCGAACTGCTGGTGGTCATTGCCATCATCGCCATTCTGGCGGCGCTGTTGCTGCCGGCGTTGAGCAAGGCCAAGGGCAAAGCCAAGGCCATGGCCTGCACAAATAACAACAAACAAATTGCGCTGGCACTGATGATGTACACGGCGGACAACAACGACTATTTGCCGCCGTTGAACACGGGCACCTGGCCGGGCATCACCACCAACTGGTGGTTCCGGCTGCTGGATAATGGCCGGTACATGACCGCCAGTTCAATCTCTGGAAATGTCTGGCGCTGCCCGCTGGTGCGCGATCAAGACATCGAGGCTGGGGTGACCAATTACTATCAATCGCCCTGCGAAGGGTATGGACCGCTGGAAGGCAATGCCATCACCGAAGGCGTGTTCCGCTACGCGCTGAACGGCACCGCCCCGTTGGGCAGCATGAAATTGTCGCAGATTCACCGCGCCACGCAAATTTGGATGATCGGCGACGTGGGCACCCCCAAAACCGGCGGCAATCTGGATGTGCTGCCCACCGCCTACAATACAGAGGTGACCACCAAGCAACCCATCGGCACCACCGGCTGGAGCACTGAGTCGGGCACCGACTACAAGCAGCCCGCCTGCCGCCAGAACGGCCGCGCCATCGTTTCCCTTTGCGACGGACACGTGGATGGCTTTAAATGGCAGGACCTCCATAACGACATCAATGATGTGTTCGCCATCAATTCCTACTAAGCATGCAAAAGCCATTTCATTTTTTCCTGGCCGGTGCCCTGGTGGTCCCCCTGGGTTGCGGCGGACTGCAAGCGGCAAACCTGTTGAGCAATCCCGGCTTCGAGGTGGATGGCGCCGGCCAAAACCAGAATTTTCCCGGCTGGCAAACCTACGGCGTAAACAGCTACACGGAGACCGAACCGACGATCGCGCATGGCGGCACGAACTATCTCAAGGTGTACCAAGCGTTCAATGGCAGCACCAATTATGACGGCATTTACCAGGACTTCATATCCGGCCCGGGCGCCGACTATGCCGCGGACGGCTGGACGTACGCTCCCTGGTCGAGCGACCCCATGGTGGGCCAGAACGCGGCCTGGATTGAAGTGACGTTTCGCGACGCGAACGCGAATGTACTCGCGCTTTACCGCTCCGCCTCGATCACTTCCAACTCCATTGTCGCCGGCGCCTTCCCCAAGAATCAATGGTATGACTTGGCGATCACCAACCAGTACAATCCGGGCAATTACCAGTTGACCAACAGCGTCACGCAATTGGTCGCGCCCGCCGGCACAATCTTCGTGCGCTATCAGATTGTGTTCCAAGGCGACGCCAACTATTCCCACGGATCGGTTTATTTTGATGATTTGAATCTCATTCAGACGGGCGGTTCGCCCTACGGCAACATGAACATCGTTTGGGACGACGAATTCGACGGCACGGCCATAAAGACCAACGTCTGGACCTACGACATCGGCGATGGCGGCTGGGGCAACAGCGAACAAGAATTCTATACCCGCCGCACCAATAATGCCTATGTGGCGGGCGGGCTGTTGCATATCGTCGCGCAGCAGGAGGCTTACAATGGCGCCAGCTACACCTCGGCGCGCATGAAATCTGAGGGCTTGTTCTCCTGGCAATATGGGCGCGTCGAATGGCGCGCGCAACTGCCCGCCGGCAGCGGGTTCTGGCCCGCCTTGTGGATGCTGGGCACCAACATCACTTCCGTGGGCTGGCCCGGCTGCGGCGAAATCGACGTGCTGGAAAACAACGGCGGCATTCCGGCCATGGCGCAGGGCAGCATTCATTCCGGCAGCGACGCCACCGCCATTTACAGTTTTCCGGATGGCGGGGGCGTGACCAATTTCAACACCTACACGCTGGACTGGACCACCAACGCGATCCTGTTCTACGTCAACGGCCATCTCTACGAAACTCAGACCAATTGGTCCAGTTCCACGGGCAACGCCTACCCGTTCCCCTTCAACCAGCCGTTTTTCCTCATCATGAATCTGGCCATCGGCGGCAGTTACCTTGGCTACCCGGACACCAATTCCATCAATGCCGGCACCGCGTTTCCGGGCCAAGTCCTGGTGGACTATGTACGCATCTACCGCCCAACCGCTCCGCTCCGCCTCGCCGTCAAAATAGACGGCTCGAACCTGCTTTTGACCTGGACGTCCAATATCGTTTGCCGTGTGCAAACGGACACCAATCTGCTGGCCACCGGCAGCCATAGCTGGGTGCAAGTCGCAGCCAGCACGAATGCCCTCCACCTAGCCCCCGTCGGCATTGGCGCCCTGTACCGGCTGGCTTCGCCCTGACAGCCTGTTGAAATATCCGGAGGACGCCGCGTGAGGGCACGCGGCCTACATGAATTCCTGAAACATCACGGACTCTGTAGGCCAGGTCCCCTCACCGGGCGAATTCTTCATGAGGCTGCCCACCCGCAAGGAGCGCCTGGCGGGGCACCGGTTCGCGGCTTGGCGCCGGTTTAAAGTTTCAACCGGCGGAAGATCGATTCGGGAATCAATTTAATGACCAGCATGATCCAGCGCCAGAACCATGGCGTGTAGAGGACGCAGCGGCCGGCTTCAGACGCCCGGAGAATATCGCGGGCCACGGTTTCGGGCGACGCCATGAGGGGACCCTTCTTGATATGGCTGGCCATAGGCGTGTCCACAAAACCCGGCTTGACCGTGAGCACGTGGACACCGGCCGGATGCAAGCGGTTTCGCAGCCCCTGTAGATAGGCGGTCAGGCCGGCTTTGGCCGCGCCGTAGATATAGTTGCTTTGGCGGCCGCGGTCGCCCGCCACGGAGGAGATGGCGATGATTTGGCCGGCACGGCGGGCCTCGAAGCGATTTGCCAAGTGGGATAGGAAGGACATGGCACCCAGGCAATTGGTCCGGAATTCCGCCTCGGTTAGCCGGAAATCCTGCTCGCAGGCCTTCTGGTCGCCCAGCGAACCGTAGCAAATGATCGCAAGATCAAGGCCGCCCAAATGGGTGGCAGCTTGCTCGATGGCGGGGGCGTGGACCGCGAACTCGTCGAAATTGACGGCGCCCACGGTAACATTGGCGGCGAAGCGGGATTGCAGGTTGGCGGCCACCAGTTCGAGCCGCGCTGCGGAACGTCCGAGTAGAAATAACGCGGCGCCCTCGCGGGCCAGTTGTGCGGCAATGGCTTGGGCGATGCCCGAGGTGCCTCCAATGATCAGGACCTTTTTCATGATTCGCCACCGGTGACCCGCCGCCAGAAGTTTGACGAAAATGCCGGGTCAACGAACCGGCTGAACGACTTCCACTGCGGGCAGCTTTGCGAGAAAGTCGCCGGCGACATGCGGGCATCCTTGGCGGGATAGAATCGGCCGCCGGCTGCCAGCACCAGTTCGTCCAGCTCAGCGAACAGCTTTTCGGTGCGCGCGCCGCAGTTCGGGAAATCCAGTGCCAGGCTGACTCCCGGCCGCGGAAACGACATCATTCCCGGGGACTCCAGGGAGCCCAGCGTCTTCACTACCACCAGGAATGAACCCTGCCGGGAGCGGGCAATCCGTCCAAACACTTCCCGGACCGTAGCGCCGTCCTTGGAAAAGGGGACCACGAACTGATATTGGAAAAATCCGCGCCGGCCATAGATCCGGTTCCAGTGATTGATGCCGTCGAGGGGATAAAAGAATGGTCCGTAATGGGTGAGCGAGCGGCTCAGCCGCCGCCGCACCCGCTGATAATAGAGGGTGTTGAAGACGCGAACCGAAAGGGGATTCAAGGCGAGCGTCGGGAAATCAAAGGGAACGCGCAGGGTCGGAGGCGAGTGGACGGTGAGCGGCCCGGCATCGGCGGCGGCGTGATTTCCCCGCATGAAGATGCCCCGGCCCTGGGAGCTGCCGCGCGCGAGGCAATCGGCCCAAGCCACGGTATATTCAAAATTGCGATCTGATTCTGCCGAGAGTTGGAAGTACTCGTCCCAGTTGCGGTACTTGATGGTTTCCATCTCGATCATGGCGCTGGCAATCTTGCGCAAGGCGAACTCCACCCAGGTGACGAGGCCGGTCAGCCCGATGCCGCCGATGGTGGCGGCAAACCATTCGGCATTTTCCCGCGGGGAACAGAGGAGCCGCCGCCCGTCCGAGCGCAGCAACTCGAGGCACCGCACGTGGCGCCCAAAGGTGCCCGCGCGATGGTGGTTCTTTCCGTGAACGTCGTTGGCCACGGCGCCGCCCACGGTGATATACCGGGTGCCGGGGGTGGTGGGCAGAAACCAGCCCCGCGGCACGATGACTTTAAGCACGTCGTCGAGCGTGGCGCCCGCTTCGCAACGCAGGAACCCGTTCTCGGCGTCAAAGGCGAGGATGCGGTTGCAGCCGGTGGTGAGGAGGAGAGATCCGCCTTCGTTAAAGCAGCAGTCGCCGTAGCTACGGCCCATGCCGTAGGCCAGCATTTTGTCGCCGGCCCCGGCGGCAGGCAGAGGGTCGCAACTCCAGTAAACCGGCTGCACGCGGGACCGGGTCAGGCGGGTGCGCCCCCAACTTTCGATGGCTGGCAACAATTGATTCATTTGGGTCCGGCGGCAAATCCAACCGCCATCAGGAGGGCTGCCACGAGCCAGCTTTGGCCGTCGCGCAGGGCGAACCATACCGGGTCGCCCGGCAGGGCGCCGCGGTGAACGAGGAGCCACACCCGGCTGATCCAATACAGCAGCAGCGGGCAGGCCAGCCAGAGGACATGCGGGTGGCTATACAGGGAGGTGACGGACGGATGGTTGATGTACATGGCCAGCACGAGGACCGAGATATAGCCGCTGCCGACCCCCATGCTTCCGGCGGGTTCCGCGTCGCCCGCCATATAACCGCGCCCCTGGAGCCGGGTGGCGCCATCGCGCAGCGACTGGATTTCGGCAAACCGCTTGGCGAAGGCGAGGCTCAAAAAAACAAACAGGGAGAACATGATCAACCAATCCGAAACCGGCACCTGGGCGGCGACGCCGCCGGCCAGGATGCGGATGGAATAGAGCCCCGCGAGCACGAGCACGTCCACCAAGGCGATTTCCTTCAAGCGCAGCGAATAGGCCAGCGTCAGGCAATAATAGGCGCCGAAAACGGCACAGAATCGCCATCCGAGCAAAGCGGCCAGTCCGGAAGCGAGCGCCAGCAACACCGGCGCCGACACCAAGCCCTGCGCCAGCGGAATCCTGCCGCTGGCGAACGGCCGGTTCCGTTTGGACGCATGCTGCCGGTCAGCTTCCAAATCGAGGAGATCGTTCAGCACATAGACGTTGGAGGCGCAAAGGCTGAAGGCTGCCAAACCCAGAATCACCGGCCATAAACGCGCTGGTTCGGTCCATTGATGGGCGCACAGCAGCGGGAGCAGGAGCAGCAAGTTCTTAGACCAATGATGCACCCGCAGAGCCCGCAGCCAATCCCGGAGGGAAGCGCACGGGGGGGCAAAAACGCCCTCGACCAGCGCCACCTTCTTCACCCGCGCGATCAGCCCTTGGTCGCGGCTCGCCACGTACGCGACGCGCGCCGCCTGCCAGGTCGGAAGATCGAGTGGGCGGCTGCCGAGGTAATCAAAATTTTTCCGGCCAAACCGCTCCTCCATGACCGCCGCCCTCGCCGCCCCGGAAGGAGGCGAACCTGATTCGACAAAAACCACCTCGTCGAAGACACCCATTAGCTGCTGCACAGATACGGCAGCGCGGCGGTCCTGCTCCCAAGCCGCGAGCACAACTTTGCGCCCCTCCTTTTTGGCCGTTTCCAGGAAACTGGCCACCTCCGGATTCACCATGCGGGCATGGTCGCCCAGGCCGGCCCGCCGCATCACCTGGCGTTTAAAATTGGCCCGTCCCCCGAGCAGCCACACCGGCATCAGGATTACGCGCCATGGGCTTTTCTTCAACAACTGGCACAGCGACTCCATGAAGGCGTCGGTCAAAAACAGCCCGCCATCCAGGCTGACGCACATCGGGGGCGGTACTGGCAGCGAGGTTCTCATCAAGGGTTCGGCTTGGGGGAGCGGACTTGGTCCAGAGCCGCTTTGGCTTGCGGAAAATCGGGCCGCAGGCGCAAGGCTTCGGAAAAATGGGTGACGGCCTCAACCGTTTTTTTCTCCCTGGCCAGCGCCGTTCCCCATTGATACTCCGTGTTGGCGGAGCCGGGATCCAGCCGTGCCGCCTCGGCAAATTGCTGGACGGCTTCATCGGTTTGGCCGAATTTGAGCAGCACCATGCCCAGGCAACACCGGCCTTCGGGGTAACCGGGCACCAGGTTGACGGCGGTTTGCAGGTGTTGAATCGCGCCGTTGGTGTCGCCGATTTGCGCCAGCGTGAGACCATAATTGAATTGTCCCTGCGGCCAGGTTGGGGCGAGGCGGGACGCCTCGGCGAAGAAGTCAATGGCACGCTGCGGCTGGCCCAGGGCGGCGACGGCGCGGCCGACGCTCTCATAAGCCACAAAATTGCCCTCGGTCACGGCGATCGCGTGCCGCGCGACCGTGATGCTGTTTTGCCAATAGCTAAGCTGGATGGCGCTGGCCGTGGCGCAGCCGATCAGGGCCAAACCGCCCAGCATCGGCAGCAGAACCCGGCGGGCCGGCCAGCGGTCCAACAGGTCGCAGGTTCCCCAGACCACCACAATGAACAGCCCGATGCTCGGCAGGTACATATACCGGTCAGCCCGGGCCTGGAGGCAGAATTGAATCAAGCCGATGGTAGGCACCAGCGTTCCGAGGAACCACAGCCAGCCCACCAGCAGCCACGGCTGGCGCCGCGCGCGCGCCACGCAGCAAATCGTCCAAACGACCACCAACACTCCGCCGGCAACGGCGGTCGCCAGCAAACGCCCCGAGGCATAGGGATAGACGTAGGCCAAATCGACCGGCCAGAAGGTTGTGGTGAGGTACTTGAAATAGCTAACCAGCGCGGTGGCCAGCCGGGTGGCGAGCGGGAAAGCGGCCAGGCTGCCCAGCGAGCCGCCTTCCTTTTGCGCGAAAAGAGTGGCGGCGATCATGCCGAGGACGAGGAGAAAGAACGGAATTTTTTCAGCCACAAGCAGCAGGATTCTCCGCGCCACGCCCGGGCCGGCGAATGGAGCCGGCTGGTCCGAATGGGCTGGGGCGCCGCAAAAATTCAAGCGCAACCGGTTGAACGGCCAGAAATCGAGCAACAGCAGGACGCAAGGCAGCGTGACGACCATGGGCTTGGACATGAGGCCCAAGGCGAACAACACGAGGAGCAGCGCGTACCAGCCCGCCTGCGGCCTCCGGGCATAGCGAGTATAAGCCAGCAAAGCCAGCAGCCAGAAAAACGCGCTTAACACATCCTTGCGCTCGCAGATCCAAGCCACCGATTCCACATGCAGTGGATGCAGGGCAAACAACGCGGCCACGCAGGCGCTGCGCCAGAAGGCCTGGGTGATCTGGCGGAGCCAGAGGAACACCAGCACCGTGTTGGCGAGATGAAACAGCAGGCTCGTCAGGTGGTGGCCGCCGGCGTTGAGCCCCCAAAGCTGGCAGTCGAGCATGTGCGAGAGCCAAGTCACGGGCTGCCAACTTTCCGTGTAAACGCTATGCAATGCCCAAACGGCGCCGGACCAGGTCAGCCCCGCCTGCACCTGGCTGTTTTCGGTGACAAACCGCGGATCATCGACATTGATGAAATCATGATGAGTCACCGGCCAATACAGGCCGGCCGTGGCCAGCACCAACCCCAGGCACGCAATCAGGACCCGGTGCCGGGCAAGAACGCCTTCAGTCACGGAGGGCGGCTCCTTTATTCATGGTGGATACTCAAAGTTTTCCCTTGGTGCTGGGCAACCGGCCGACGATGCGCGGATCATATTGGCGCGCGGCATCCACCGCGCGGGCGAAAGCCTTGAACAGGGCCTCGACAATATGGTGCGGTTCGTCGCCGTAGAGCAGCTCCAAATGCAAATTGCATCGGGCCTCGTTGGCAAAACCTTGAAAGAACTCCCGGGCGAGGCCGAAGCGAAAGGCGCTGGAGGCATCCTGGCTCCTTTCCGCGGCCGAAACCTTCTTCAATGAGAATTGAATCAGGCCGCGCCAAACCAGATGGGGCCGCCCGCTGAAGTCCACGACGCATCGCGCCAGGCATTCATCCATGGGCACATATGCTTCACCGGTAAATGGATTTCGCGGATGGAAACCGTGGCCATAACGGCGGATGCCGCGCTTGTCGCCCAGGGCCTCAGCAAAGGCCTGCCCCAGCGCAATGCCGCAGTCCTCGACCGTATGATGTGCGTCCACGTCCAGGTCGCCAACACAGCGGAGGTCCAAATCCACCGTGGAGTGTTTGGCGAAAAGGGTCAGCATGTGATCCAAGAACGGCAGGCCGGTCTGGACCTTGGACCTGCCTTTGCCGTCCAGACCCAGTCGGAGAGAAATTCGGGTCTCGAGGGTCTGCCGTTTGATGGTGGACTGCCGCTTTTTCATCCGGCCGATTAAACCAGACCCGCGCCAGAATTGCCAAGGGATTCGGCGTCAATAGAGCGGCTTGAGCAAAGGGTAGAGTTCCTGCCCCAGCCTGCTCGTTTGCTCGTTGATTCGCTGCTGAATCCTGTCCGGCGTCAAGGAGACTCGCTCCGCGGCCTGCAGCCATTCGATTGCCCGCGTCCAGTTGCCCGCTTCCGTCTCGAGCTGGCCCAAATGGGTGGTGAGCTGTTCCATCAACAGTTGGCTGTCCGTTTGCTCCTGCACCAGCTTCAGCGGCCGATTCAACCAGTCGTCCACCAAGTCCATGACGGGCCGCCTGCCTTTCGGCATTTGCGGATCCAGCCGGAGCCACAACTGCACCCCGTGCTCCCAAACGTTCCGCGCGCGATCGCGGTCGTGGTAACTCTCGTAGTAGAGCCGCCCCAGTTCGAAGAAAATCTCGTAGCTGTCGGGACAATTGCGAATGCCCTCATGCAGCACGGCGTCGGCCCCGGCCACGTTTTTCATCCGCTCGCGCAGCCAAAAAGCCGTCACCGTATAGGTCTGCACATTGTCCGGGTCCAGATCGGCGGAGAGTTTCAGCCACGGCAAAATCTCGCCGACCTCGGCGCTGCCTCCCAAATCGCCACTGGGTCCGCCCTCGTCGAGATGCGTGTGGCGGTCGGGAAAGAAATGGCGCCCAAAGGTGTCAATCCAGTTTCGCTCCGGCCCCAGAAAGCCGTGTTCATCGCCCCGGTTCCTGCTGTTGACCGCGCCGGTGTCCTCCGCCATGTGCGCCGTCTGAAAGGCGGTGTTGTCATCGAAAATGCTGGGATAGTAGCCGCTGTGATAATAGGCGTCGGCTTTGACGTAAAAGGTGCTGGCGAACATCCGGCGGCCGTCGCCCAACAGCACCGTGAAAAAGTCGCCGGTCGCGCGGCTGCCCCGCCACGCCTCGAACTGCGGCGACAGGCGCGCCGCCGTTCCGAAACAGGCCACCACCAGCGCGGCGATCAGCAAAATACCTGTGCGCGACGACCTCATTTTTCAATTTACCGGTTTCCGCCGAAAAACCAAACAGGCGCCGATCAAAAAAACGGCCATGTAAAAAACAGCGTATAACAGCGCAAGCAGGATGTATTCCCAGGCGACCAGCGGCCAGTTATGCACCACGAGGTCGCGCAGGTCGTAAAACTCCAGGTGGGGGATCGCAAAATACAGGCTCAGGACGAGCGTGCGGACCGGTTCGGCCAACTGGAGCGCCTGCTGGTCAAGATGCCGGCCCACAAACAGGATCCCGCCAATGATCACAAAGCAGATGGTCGAATTGGATGAGGGCGCCGCGAACACCAGCGAGCCCAGCAGCGAAAGCGCCACGACAACCCCCAGCATGAACCAGTGCATGGCGCCGGCCTGCACGTAATTCAGGAGCGGCCAATGGTGCTCCCGGCTGGCGGCCAGGGCGCCAAAGAACAGATAAAAGCATAGCAACGCCAGCCCACACGCCAGCCAGCAGCCCAAAAATTTTCCCAAAAGCAGCTCGACCCGCGTCAGCGGTTTGGCCAGCAGCGGCAGCAAGGTGCGGTTTTCCCGTTCGGCCGGAATCTGCCGCGCCGTCGTCGTCACCGCGATGACGAGCGAACACAGCCAGATCAGGTCCAGGCAGATTTCCTTGATGTAGCGGACGATGTTGGCGTCGTTGTAGATGTTGACCGACGCCATGACCAGGCAGATCAGGATCGTCACGATGAACAGCACATAAAAATCCTTGCGGCGATAGAGCTCCTTGATGACCACGCCGGCAACGGCAAGAATGTTTCTCATGATGCGGGCTGCGCTTGATAACCAATGATGTCCAGAAACGCCTTTTCCAAAGTGGCGTGGGAACCGGTGATCTCCGCCACGCGGCCGACGGCTTTCAGCCCGCCCTGGTGGATGATGGCGACCCGGTCGCAAATTGATTCCACCTCGCCGAGTTCGTGCGAGGAGAAGAAGACGGTTTTGCCCTCATTCTTCAATCGCTGGATGATTTCGCGGACCTTCATCCGGCCCAGCGGATCCAAACCGCTGGTCGGTTCGTCCAGGATCAGCAAGTCCGGATTGTTGATGAGCGCCTGGGCCAGACCAACCCGCTGCTGCATGCCCTTGGAATACGACTTGATTGGGCGCCTGGCCGCATGCTCCAGTTCCACCAGCTTCAGCAGTTCCGGAATGCGCCGGCTGGTGACGGCGCGGGAAAGACCGAAGATCTTCGCATAAAAGCGGAGCAATTCTTCCGCATTCAAAAACTTGTAGTAATAGGTTAGCTCCGGCAGGTAGCCGATGCGCTGGCGGGCGATGGGCTGCCGCACATCGATGCCAAAGAGATAGGCGGCGCCGCTGGTCGGGGGCACAAAGCCCAGCAGCACGTTCATGGTGGTGGTTTTGCCGGCGCCGTTGGGACCCAAAAATCCGAATACTTCGCCCGCACCCACTTCCAGATCCAGCCCTTGCAAGGCCACTTTGGTGCCCTGGCGAAGCTCCCGGCTGCGATATTCCACACGAAGTCTCTCGGTTTTAAGGATTGTGCTCATTAGGCTACCGCAACTCGAACCGCGTTGTGATCAGCGCATATTTTTTACAGCGAAAGAGGCGCCGGAAGCAATACAAATCAGGGCGCCGGGATGCGCGCGGCCTCGTGTTTTTCATATAGTGCCAGGCGATGTTGCATGCTGGCGGCGTCTTCCCTGGCGCCCTTGACGAGGGCCATGCCAACGGCCTGTTTGGCCAGGTTCGCCGCCTCGTCAAAGCGCCCGTTCTCCGCGCAGGCCATGGCCAGGGTATCCAGCACCACCGACTGCGGTTGGCCCGCCAGCCGCGCAGCCTCTTGCGCCAGCGCCAGCGCTTCGGGCCCGTTGCGCGCCGCCGCGTCTGGATCTGCCGCCAGCACGCGGGCGATGTAGATCAGCATGGCCAGATTTCCCCGATCCAGCCGTAGCGCTTCCTCGAATTGCCCGCGCGCCTCCGTCTGGCGGGACAATTTCAGCAGCACGCGACCGCTTTGGAAATGTGGCGCCGCGGAACGCACATCCAGCCGTTCGGCTTCGGAAAACTGGCTCAGCGCCTCGTCGTTCCGGCCCAATTCGGCCAGCACCATGCCGAGGCCGTTGTGCGATTGCGATGATCTTGGATTCAGCTCCACCGCGGTCCGGCAGTAATCCAAGGCCTTAGCCGTTTCGCCCTGATCGTTGAACAAGCGGCCGAGATTGTTGTAAATTTCGAATTGCCCCGGTTGCAGTTCGAGCGACCGCTGATAATTGGTCACGGCGTTTTCGGCGCGATTTTGCTCCTGAAATGCCTCGCCCAGGTTGAGTCTCGCGGTTGCATTGTCCGGCGTGACCTCCAACGCGTGCGTAAAAAGCGTTTCGCTGTTGCGCCAATACCGCAATTGAAGTTCCGTCCCCGCCAGACATCCGACCAGTGCCAACACCGCGGCGGCGGCCAGCCACCGGTTCAGCCAAGGGGCGCGCCGCGCCAGGTCCTTTAAGCCAAACACCGCGCCAAAAAAAATTCCAATCAGCGGGAAATACGTATAACGGTCAGCCATGGCCTGGTCACCCACCTGGAGCACGCCGATCACCGGCACGAGGGTCCCCAGAAACCACAGCCAGCCGACCGCCAGGTACGGCTGCGCTTTTACTCTCCACCAAACCAGCGCGGAAATGGCCGCCAGCAGGGCAGCCGACAGCGCCACCGCCGGCAAGCCCGGCCGAATCAAAGGATAAAACACCGCCAAATGGATCGGGCAAACCGTCTTGCCCAGGTACGCCGCATAGGCAGTAAAAACATTTTCCAACCGCAACACCAGGGAGTATTTGGCCAGCGGCACGATGGCTTCCGCTCGTTGGGCCAGGATCGTAACGACACAGGAGGCGAGGCTCAGCAGAAAGAAGGGCCATTTCTCTGCCGTCAATCGTTTCCATCCACCCCAGGCGGAAGCAGTGGCGCCCACACCTGCCGCCAAGGGATCCATCGCCAACCTCCCGAGCGGCCAAAAATCCAGCAGGAGCATCACCAAAGGCAGCGTCACTGCCATGGGTTTGGACAACAGACTGAACGCAAACATCACGACGGCCAGCCAGAAAAAGCGCCGCTGGACTGTGCCCGAGGCGTCCTTGGCCCAGCGGACGTAGCTCAAAAGCGCCAGCAGGGCAAAAAAAGTGCCCAGGACATCTTTCCGCTCGGAAACCCAGGCGACGGATTCCACGTGCAGGGGATGCCAGGCGAACAGCGCCGCCACAACCGCGCCCGGCCAGGTCAACCCGGTCAATCGCCGCCATAATACAAACAGCAGCCAGGCATTCGCCGCGTGGAACAACAGGTTGACCAGGTGATGCCCGCCCGGATTTAGGCGAAAGACATCGCAGTCGGCCATGTGGGAGAGCCACGTCAGCGGGTGCCAGTTGCTGGCGTGCCACGAGTCAAAGGCCCACAGGAACCCCTGCCAAGTGAGTCCCTGCTTCACCATCGAATTTTCTGTGACGTAATCCTGGTCGTCGAAATTTACGTAGCCATTCCGCAAGAT
Source organism: Verrucomicrobiota bacterium (assembly GCA_049509875.1). GTDB lineage: Bacteria > Verrucomicrobiota > Verrucomicrobiia > Limisphaerales > UBA11358 > UBA11358. The sequence goes on from JBEKZM010000002.1 coordinate 63,405, forward strand.
CGGCAGATACGCCAGCAGCGTGACCAGGACCAGCAGCCAGCCAATGATTCGCGGGCGAGGCATGCGCAGTTTATAAACGGTTTGAGCGTCTTGGAAAAGGAACAAACACAGGCAAATGGCCCGCCGCCAAAAAAAGGCGCAAGGTTGGAAGCCTTGCGCCGTGAGGGAGGCAGTTGGTCTGCCGTTAATAAGTATGGGCCGGCGTCACCGTGGTGCCCAGCGAGCACATGACCGAGGGGTCGATACCCACCGCCGACACCGTGTAGGTGCCCCCTCCAGGGCAGGCAGGAATCTGGCTGACGCTGTTGAGCTTGATGTAAGGCGTCAGGTCAGTCGGATAGTTGACGGTGGCCCCCACGTGTTTGTTATTTTCGAGGGCAAACTGCTGCATGGCTCCGTCAATTTGCCGCAGGTTGTTGATGCAGGCATTGGCCTGGGAGTTGGCGCGGGCTTTCACATAGTTCGGAATCGCGATTGCCAGCAACAGGCCCAAAATCGAGACCACGATCATGATTTCCACCAGCGTGAACCCGCCCAAACCCTTTTTAGTCCGGGTCGTTCTCATATGTTTCGACGCGGTGTGAACGACCAGCAGGCGTTGAGTATAATATAATGACGAACGCGTTCACGAATTGCCTGCCGGAACCGCCGAGTTCCAGATAGCACATGGAGTGCCAGTTGGGAAGTCAATGAAACACAAAAAAACACTCCGGCGATTTGCGCCGGAGTGTTTTGAATCGAATTAGAATATTACGGCAGGTAGTGACCAGGAGTCACGGTGTTCGCCAAGGAGCAGGTCGGATTGACGCCAACGGTAGTCACGGCGTAAGTACCACCCGCGGGGCACGGAGGAATGCTGCTCACCGAGTTCAGCTTGATGTACGGGGTCAGGTCATTCGGCCAGTTGACCGTCTGGCCGGTCGTCTTCTTGGTTTCCAAGGCGTTTTCATTGACCGCCGCGTCAATCTGGCGGAGGTTGTTGATGCAGGCGTTGGCCTGTGAGGTGGAGCGCGCCTTCACGAAGTTCGGAATCGCGATGGCTGCCAGAAGGCCGATGATGGCCACGACAATCATGATTTCCACCAACGTGAAGCCGGCTTTTCGGTTCGTCTTGCTCTGTTTCATTTTATATGCTTTCTTTTTTTTGCATGGCGGAACTTTACGGCTGGCGGGTTTGGATTTATGAGTGCGAATATGTTCACTTAATTGCCTGCCGCAACCACGCGAAATCGTTTTAAGCAACCCCGGTGCCAAAGTCCAGCTTCTTCGCTCCATACCCTCATTTTTCTGGAGGCGCGAAAAAAACTGCGCAATTCCTTTTCCATGAAGCAATAATAGACATCCTTGCAAACGTCTTTGCCCGAGCCAGGCGCTTTTTCCGACTCGCGGCGTCCGCTAGGCAATCAACCCGCCCAAGTTTGAGACAGTGCCATGTCCAAAATGGACACACCCACTCATCCCACCCGAAGCCAAAGCGTCTTTAGATAGGCCTGCTCAGCGTGGCTGACCGGGAAATCGGGCGGTTGCGGGACGTAATGTTGATTCACAATCCTGCGACTCGCCTCCCTCACGGCAGACTCAACACTCATTATGAATTTTGGCGCCAGCCAGTCATTGGCGTTCGCGCAGGCTAGCAGGACTCCTCCAGGCTTTAACAGCCGCAGAGCGGCCGCCACAAGTTCTTGAAAATCCTTTTCCACACGGAAAGTTCCGTGCTCCCTTGATTGTGAAAACGTTGGCGGATCCAACACCACCACCTCGAAAGCGCGGTGCTTCCTGGCCAGCCGCCCCAGCCAGCCAAAGGCCTCGCCGTAAATGAAATCCGCTGCCGAGGGGTCGAGTCCGTTTAACCTGAAGTTGCGACGCCCCCACTCGAGATATTTCTTTGACAAATCAAGGCTGGTGGCGCGTGCGCCCGCCCGGGCCGCACAGACCGAGAAACCACAGGTATATGCAAAAACGTTCAGCATCTCCGCTGCCGGGCTCAGGACTTCGGGCAACGGAAAGCCCGCCGCCACATGCCCGGTGAGCAATCGTCGCCGGTTGTCCCGCTGATCCAGAAAGAGGCCAAAGGAATAGCCCTCAGTGAAACTCAATTCGTAACGAACGCCGTTCTCCAGAATTTCCACGGGGCCGGACGCGGCCTGGCCCAGAACCAATTGCGGCGAAGCTTCCGGCTTGCTGGATCTGCGAACGTGCCGCGTAAGAACTTTGTGGTACGCGCCACGACTGGCGAATACTTCCGCCAGCCGGAACAGTTCCGCCTGCTGCCTATCCGTGAGCCCGGCTTCGGATTGCGACAGCAGGTAGTTTCCCAGTTTGTCCACTTGCCAGCCGGTCCAGCCGTCGCCCGCGCCGTGAATGAGGCGAAAAGCATTCGTCGCCTCCGGCTCCAGCATCGCGCGGCGCAACGCCAAACGCGCATCGGCTTCAAAGTCTACCGGGGCCGAAAGCCCCAGCGGCGCGTTCGTGGCCGGATGCGCCAGGACAATTTCAGTCGCGTGCAGGCACACTCTCGCCGCGGCGGTGCCGCCGTACAAGGTGTCTCCCAGGATCGGAAATCCGTGCTCCGCCGCCTGCACGCGAATCTGATGCGTGCGCCCCGTGAGCGGCAGGGCGCGCACCATCTTGAACGCCCCGCGCCGGGAACCGGCTGCCAGCGGAACAAATCGCGTCTCCGCCGGCTCGCCCCCCGGCCGGCTCGCGTATTTATCGCCGGCCCGGGCCAGGGTGCTCCGGGCCGTAAATTCCTTCGCCGGCACGTCCCGGTCGGTTAGCAGCGCATAGGTTTTGCGAACTCGGCGTTGCGCGAACTGTTCAGTCAACGAGCGGTTGGCCAACGCCGTCTTCCCAAAAACCATCACTCCGCTGGTTTCCTTGTCCAACCGGTGGATGATGGCCAGCGCAGCCCAGCGCGGCTCGCGATGTTTCAGCCAGTCGTAAATCCCCTCCCCTGCGTAAGGCGACGGCGCGTGGGTGTTCCAGCCGGCGGGCTTGTTGACTGCCAGCAGATGCTCATCCTCGAAAATCACACAGGAAACCATTCCCAATGAAACCACTTTCACGCGCCAGAATGAAGCGCGAAGCGCCGCGCGCGGGAAATGCCTGGCTCAGGCCGCGCGGAGCGCATTTTGGCACTGCCCCGGGAAGGTGGCTCTATGAGCCGCAGCAACGTGGAAATTCAAGACCTCTCGGGCCATTCGCAAACCCTTTGACGGGCGACGCGGCTGCGAGTCACAGACTCGCGCTCCGTACGGAGCGCGGCTCCCCTTGTTGGGGGGCAGCGTCGAGTTGCGCCCGGCCGCTCGGCAGGCAAAACCTTCAGCGTGACAAGCGACGGTCCGGCGGCTACACCATGGCGCATGAACGAAACCCTCCGTTTGAAAGACCAGCCCGCCAGCGAACGGCCGCGCGAACGCCTCGTCGCCCGGGGACCGGATGCCCTCACGCACGCGGAACTGATCGCCATTCTGTTGCGCACCGGCGTCAAAGGCGCCAACGCGGTCCGCGTGGGAGAAAATCTATTGCAGCGCTTCGGCTCGCTGAATTCACTGGCGCTGGCGTCAGTCGATGAACTCCGGAGCGTTTCCGGCGTGGGACGCGACAAGGCGGCGACCCTGGTGGCCGCGTTTGCCCTGGCCCGCCGCATGGAGCAGGAGCGCCGCGAGGAATCGCCCGTGCTCGACAATCCGCTGACCGTCGTCAACTACCTGCGGGAGACGAACCGGCTCAAGAATGTGGAATCCTTCCAGGCGGTGCTCCTCAACACGCGAAAAAAGCTGCTGCGCGTGGAGGAAGTGTCCCGCGGGTTGCTGGACACATTGTTGGTGCATCCCCGCGAGGTGTTTCGCGCCGCGATCGCCGCCAACGCCGCCGCCGTGGTGCTGGTGCACAATCATCCCAGTGGTGATCCCACCCCCAGCGAAGCCGACATCAAGACCACCCGCGATTTGATCCGCGCCGGGCAGTTGCTGAAGATCGAAGTGGTGGACCACATCATCATCGGGCACGCCTCGGCGTCGCGGGCCAAGGATTACTCCTCCTTGAAAGAACTGGGCTATTTTTACACGTAAATTAAATCGTGCGCTTGCTTTCGCGGTGGCTTCCGCGATGATGGCATCATGTCAGGCACATATAAAACCAGCGGACCGGTATCCTTGACAGAAAATCAGATCATCGCCCTGCACGAAAAGCTGCGGACCATGCGGCACGACGTTAATGGCCGGCTCGCGAACATCGTGGCGGCGGCCGAGCTGATGCGCCTGCGGCCGGAAAATGCGGCCGAACGGCTGCCAATGCTGCTGGAACAGCCGCACAAGGCGGCCGAATCCATCGCCAAGTTTTCCCGCGAATTCGAAGAGCTGTTCGGGTTGGAACGCGGGTAAGCGTGAGCCGTGTCGATGGAAAAGTCAGACCCCGAACTGATTGCCGCCGTCCTGAAGGGTGACCAGGCCAGTTTCGAGCCGCTCGTGGCAAAGTACTCCCCGCGCGTCTTCGCCACCGCCCGCCGCTACGCCCGCCGGGACAGTGAAGTGGAGGACATCGTGCAGGAGATCTGGCTCAAGGCGTTCGACAAGCTGGCCAGCTTCCGCGGCGAAGCTCCCTTTGAGCACTGGCTGATGCGCCTGACCGTCCGCACCTGTTACGATTTTCTCCGCGCCCACCAGCGGAACCGCGAGTCGTCCTTCAGTGAAATCTCCGAACCGGAGGAAGACTGGCTGGACCGGTTTGTGGCGGATCCGGGCACCGCCCCTGAGGAAGCCGACGCGGCCCGGGTGCTGGTCAACCGGGTGCTCGACAAGCTCTCCCCGGAGGCCCGGATGGTCATCCAACTGCTGGAGATCGAAGACCGGTCCGTCAAGGAAATCGCCACCTTGACCGGGTGGTCGGTGCCGCTGGTCAAAGTGCGGGCTTTTCGCGCCCGGGCTGAGATGCGGAAAATTCTGGCGCGGATGGCCAAAGACAAGTATTTGTAACCCCAAGCCAAGGCCCTGCGTCCCATGAACTGGAGCGTATGAACATCGACGAGTTGCAACAAAAATTGACCGCCGCCGCCCGGTTACAGAAGCCGGACGACCGGGTGCCCTATGCGTTCGAAAAGCGCATCCTGGCCCTCATTGCCGAACGCAAGGCGGTGTCTGGACGCGTCCTGTGGGCCCGCGGTTTGTGGCGGGCAGCGGTCTCTTGCGTGGCTCTGGCGGTAGTTTGCGGTGCAGTTTCATTTTTCACTCCGGCGACGGCGGACAACAACAACGACCTGTCGCAGGATTTTGAAAATACGCTGCTCGCCTCGGTTGATCAGGCCGATAGCACTCCGTGAACAATTGGAAGGTCATTCCGACGATTGTTTTGACAACCGTCCTAATCTTTGGCGCCGGTGTGTTCACCGGCGGCATGTTGGTGAATTACGTCAAGCAGGGTCATCCACGGATGGGGATGCGGCGGCCAAATCCGGCGGTCGCGCCGGTCGTTGTGGCCCCCACCAACGCCCCCGCAGCCCCGATCAAGCTCGCCCGGCCCCCGGAAATTCTCAGCAAGGAATTTCTCCAGCGGCTGGACGGCGACCTGCGGTTGAACAAGGACCAGCACGAGGCGGTTCAAAAGATCATCAGCGACGGCCAGAACCAGATGCGGAAGGTGCTGCTGGACGCCCGCCTCGAAATCCGCGAAGTTCTGACGGTGGAACAGCGGGCGCAATTTGACGAGCTGATAAAACGTCCGTTCCATAAGTCCATTTTTAACACCAACGCGCCGCCCCTGATCCCGCCCGCCACGCTTTCGGGGCTTACCAACCCGCCGGATCAACTTACATCGCCCCCAGCAGCGCGCTGATTTTATGGCGCAAATCCTTGTTGACTGAACCCACGGAGCGGTTGGCGTCGATGATGTCAAAATGGTAGGTTTTCTGGAGTTGACGAAAGGCCTCCCCCATCGCCGTCTGGTACTTCAGAAAACTGTCAAAGAGGTCGCGGGACAGCCCGAGATCCATGCCGCTTTCCCAATAATCCAGCGTGGCGGTCTTCGAGAGGTTGCGCTGGACCAGTTCCTGCGGCTCGACCGACAGATAAAAAACGGCGTCCGGCTCCGGCGCAATGCCGTAGAGGTTCTTGAGCCAGGCCTCGTTCATCCCGCGCACCATGTCCCGGGCCATCAGCGTATAAATGTAGCGGTCGGCCAGCACGATAAAACCCGATTTTAGCGCCGGCAAAATGATGTTTTCCAACTGATCGGCAAAATCCGTCGCATAAAACAAGGCCAGGGTGGTGCGGCTTAAGACATTGCCTTCCTGCGCGCGCTGCAGTTCTTCGCTGACAAGGGTGGAACGCTTGAGCCCCACCTGGACGGTGGCGTGGCCGCTGGTTTCCAGCCAGTTGACCAGTTCGGCAATCTGAGTGGAACGGCCGGACCCGTCCGCGCCTTCGACCACAATGAGGCGGCCCCCGAGGTCTTCGGCGTCCACCTGCGGAATGCCATGCCCGTAAAAGCGATGCGAGTTATTCATGCCAGCTTGTCCTCCTCCTTGTCCTCCTCCTTGTCCGGCACCTCCCGCCGCGGGCGAAGGGACGGCGGCAACGGCAGCGGACTGCGGCGTTTGAATTTCTTCAAATCGATCCGGTCGCTGACCAGTTTGCGCACGATGACCTGCTGTTTCTCGACCGCCTGATTCGCATCGATGATGACAAAGTTGAACTCCTTGGTCATGGCCAGGTACTGGTCCAGAATCCGGCCCTGGAAGATTTGGAAGCTTTCATAGGGATCGTTGGACAGGCGCAGGTCCATCCCGGCCTCGAAGAACTTCAGTTTGGGCCGTCCCTCCAGGATGCGGTTCAGCGACACGTCGAGGTCCGCCTTGAAAAACATCGTCAGGTCCGGGGCGCAGGCGAAGCTGTAATTGCCGCGCACCCAGTCGGGCGGACAACCGCGGGTGACATCGCGGGCAAAGGCGGTGAAAATATACCGATCGCAAAGTACAATATAGCCGGCCCGAAGGAGCGGCATCAGATGCCGTTCATAGCGGTCCGCGAAATCGGTCGCGTGAATCAGGCTGAAGGTGGTGGGGGTGAGCAGTTCCCGCTTCTTGCCCTTGCTCGTCGCCGATTTGACCAGTTCCGAGGAATTCCATTCGCTGAAGTAAACCTTGATGCCTTCGGCCTCCAGCCAGCGTTTGAGCAGATAAATTTGCGTGGATTTGCCCGAACCATCGAGGCCTTCCACGGCGATGAGCCGGCCCGGAAATTGCAAGTCTGCAAACGTTTTCATTGATGAAGTTGGCCGCCGGCAAATCTAATTGTTTTTCGAACGGTCACAAGCCCAAGTTTGAACTCGACACGTTAACCAATACCTGAAGCGTGGCATTGGAAAATGATTTGGCGCTGGTATGGCTTCTCGGCTACGAACATAGAAAAAGCTCGCCTACTCAAACCAAACCGCCAAAGACGGCAAGACCAAGCAGGCCGCAGCCATAGTTCTTTGCCAGGAAATGCTGTCTTGCAGGTGCAGAAGCCAAATCCCGGAATCCTGGCCCTCCGGCAACCTGCTGGCCATCAGCCGCGTGTCGTCGATCATGGAATTTGGCGGCCCCTCGCCTTTGCAAACCGCCTTGCCGCTAGGCCCGCTTTGGTTTAATGTGCGCCTGATATGGAAACGACGCCTAATCCGCCTGAATTCTTGCCGCCGCCGGTGCCACCACCGCCGCCGCCGCTCATCATGCCGCCGCCGGCTCCGCAACCACGCCGCAGCCGCGGCTGGATGATCACCTCCATCATTCTTATCGTCCTGCTGGCGTTCAGCTTGTTCACCATCCTGATCCTATTGGTCGCGAGCGCGTTTCCCTTCAATAAGCACGGCATCCGCACCGAAGCATTCAACAGCACCCGCAACGTCGGCCCTAGGCTCGATGAATGTATCCTGGAGGACAACCATTCGCCCAATAAGATCGCCGTGGTCACGGTCGATGGCATCATCACCAGCCACGACCGTAACGAATCCGGGAACAACATGGTGGATGTGATCCAAGCCCAGTTGGACCGCGCGGCCGAGGATCGCCGGGTCAAGGCCGTCATCTTGAAGGTGGATTCCCCCGGGGGTGAAGTGCTGGCATCCGATGAAATTTACCGGGCCATCCGCGATTTCCAGAATGACGAGGCGGACGAACATGGCAAATCTGGTCACCGGGGCAAACCGGTCGTCTGCTCCATGGGCAGCCTGGCCGCCTCTGGCGGCTATTACATCTCGTCGGGCTCCCGCTGGATCGTGGCCAACGAGCTCACCCTCACCGGCAGCATCGGTGTGATCATGCACGGGTGGAATTATCGCGGGCTCATGGACAAGGTGGGTATCGAGCCCATGACCTACAAGAGCGGCAAGTTCAAGGACATGTTGAGCGGTGAACGGGAGACCAACGAAGTTCCGCCCGAGGAACACGCCATGGTCCAAAGCCTGATCGACGAGACCTACGGCCAGTTCACGAACGTCGTCAATGAAGGCCGCAACGCCGCGCACGAGTTGAACAAGAAGGAAGGCCGCGAACTGGCCACCAACTGGCTCGCGTTTGCCGATGGCCGCGTGGTGTCCGGCCGCGAGGCCCTGGAGCACGGCTTCGTGGATGAACTGGGCAATTTCGACGACGCCGCGGATCGCGCCCAGAAGATCGCGCATATTCAAGACTGCAACCTGGTGGAATATCGCGAGCACTACGATCTCTCCGATTTTCTATCCATGTTTGGCCAGAGCAGCCAGGCCCACGACGTCAAAATCCAGCTCGATACCGAGGCGCCCAAGCTCCGCGCCGGCTTGATGTATTTCCTGTATCAGCCCTGAGGGGATGAAATACGTCACGGTTATCAGGCATCCGCTGGTCCAGCACAACCTCACGCGCGTGCGCGATCACCGCACCCAGCCCCAGGAATTCCGGCGGCTGCTAGGGGAAATCGCGTCGCTGATGATCTATGAAGCCACGCGTTCGCTCCGGGTGAAAAAAGTGTCGGTCCGCACGCCGCTCGAGGACACCACCGGCGCCACGCTCGAACGCGAAATCGTCCTGGTTCCCGTGCTCCGGGCCGGCCTGGGCATGTTGAATCCCATCCTGGAAATCGTGCCCCGCGCGCGGGTGGGATTTATCGGCCTGAAGCGGGAGGAAGCCACGCTCCGGGCGCATTTTTATCACCAAAGCCTGCCCAAGGACCTTGGCCCCTGCGAAGTCATCCTGATCGACCCCATGCTGGCCACCGGCGGCAGCGCGGTGGCCGCGCTCGATTATTTGCGTGAGCAGGGGGCCAAACGCCTCCGGCTGGTCAGCCTGGTTTCCGCGCCGGAGGGCATTGCCCGCGTCCGCAAAAGTCACCCCGCGCTGCCCATTTTCACCGCCGCCATTGACCGCGGCCTCAACGAGGTGGGCTATATCCTGCCCGGCCTCGGCGACGCCGGCGACCGGCTGTTTGGAACGTAACCCTTGCGCTAAAACGCTGAAGTCGTCAGCAGCACCTGCTCCAGCGTGGAGACGCCGTCGCGCGCGCGATCCAGACCCACCATGCGCAGCGTCTTCATGCCCTGATTGATAGCCAGCTTGCCCATCTCCCGCGTGCTCGCGCGGGCGATGATCAATTTGCGGATCTGGTCGCTGATCGTCATCACCTCGATGATCGCCATCCGGCCCACATAGCCCGAGCCTTTGCATCGCTCACAGCCCCGGCCGCGGTAAAGCTGCACGCCTTCGAACATGGAGGGATCAATGCCCAGATCCTCAAACATCCGGGCCGGATACGTCAGCGGCTCCTTGCAATGAGAACAGATGCGCCGCACCAGGCGCTGCGCGCAGGACAGAATCACGGATGAGGAAATCAAGAACGGCGCGATACCCATGTCGTCCAGGCGGGCGATCGCGCCCGGCGCGTCGTTACAGTGCATCGTGGACAGCACCTGGTGCCCCGTGAGCGCCGCTTCGATGGCGATTTCCGCCGTCTCCGTGTCGCGGATTTCCCCGATCATGATGATGTCCGGGTCCTGGCGCAGAATGGAGCGCAGGGCGTTGGCGAAGCTCAGGCCAATCTCCTTCTTGGTGGGCACCTGGTTGATGCCGGGGATCTGGAATTCCACCGGGTCTTCCACGGTGACAATGTTCCACGTCGGATTGTTCAGTTCGTTCAGCGCGGAATAGAGCGTGGTCGTCTTGCCCGAACCGGTCGGCCCCGTCACCAGAATCAGCCCGTGTGGCGCGTCAATTGCCGCCTTGAACTGCTTGAAGGTAACCTCGTCCAGACCCAGCTTGTCGATGCTCGCGGACAGATTGCTCTTGTCCAGCACGCGCAGCACGATTTTTTCACCGTGCACCGTGGGCAGGGAGGACACGCGCAAATCGTAATCCTTGCCGCTGACCTTGACCCGCATGCGGCCGTCCTGCGGCAGACGGCGCTCGGCGATGTCGAGGTTGCTCATGATCTTCAAGCGCGAGGCCAGCGCCAGTTGCATCTGTTTGGGCGGCGGCGTGGCGTCCTGCAGCACGCCGTCAATGCGGTAGCGCAGGCGCATGGATTTTTCAAACGGCTCCAAATGAATGTCGCTGGCGCGGTCCTTGATGGCCTGCAGAATGATCAGGTTGGCCAGCTTGATCACCGGCGCTTCCTCACTAGAGGCCGCCAGTTGATCGAGGTTCATTTCCTCGATCGATTCCTTCACGGCTTCCAGCGTCTCGGACTCGGAGTCGGCCTCCCGCTTCTTCTCGGCGTCCTGGATGATGTCCTCCATCGAGCCGCTCTTGGCGGAATCCAGCGCGTTGAGCTTGTCCGTGATGGCCTTCTCCGACGCGATGAGCGGGGCGATTTCCAGCTTGGTGATGCGCCGCACATCGTCGATGGCCAGCACGTTCAACGGATCGGCCATCGCCAGAAACAACTTGTTGTCCAGCCGACTGACAGGAACCACCTTGTGATTGTGCGCGGCATCCCGGGGAAGCAGTTCCACCACCTCCGGCAAAATATTGATCCGCGCCAGGTTGATGGGCGAGACGTTCAGCACCCGCCCCATGCAGACCGCAAGGTCATCGGGGCTCACGTACTGCTTGTCCTTGTCCACGAGCAGCTTTACCAGTCGGGCACCCTCCTTGCGCTGCCGTTCCAGCAGCTCTTCGATCTGGCTCGCGCTCAACAAACCGTCCTCGACCAGGGCGTCGGCGATGCGTTCGGCAAATGACTTGATTTTGGCCATAATCAGCGGAACGCTTTGCGCAAGTTGGACACCAAGTCGTTGGGCGTCGCCACGTACCACAGGAGCCGGTGGGTGGTCGCCTCGGCAAGTTCCTTGGCCGCTTGCTGGTTGAAGGGATTGGCTGTGGCCACGAGTATCGCCTTGCTCATCCGGTCGAACGGCAGCACACACCAGCGCCGGCAAACCTCCGCCGGAAACCCGCGGGCCAGGTCCATGTCCAGGTCATAACGATCCAGCGGCAGATACGCCACGCGGGATTTGTCGCACAGCAGCCGGAGCGACTTGTCGATGAGAAAAATTCCCTTTTCATGCAGGGTCTGGATGAACGGATCCACGACATCCGAAGGCGGCGTGTTTAAATCCACGCTGTGCCAGCACAAATCAAAATCGCCCGCCGTAATGAGCTTGCCCTCAACAAAAATCTTGTACATCGACTTGCGCCCGTCGTCCACTTCTTCGGCCACCAGCGCACGCGTCTTGGCCTTGCGCCGCAACATGGTTGTATCACTCACCGAAGGCAGGGCAGTGACGTCCGAGGAGGATTGCACCGCGGCGTTGCTCGCGCGATCTTCGATCTGCTTCAACGCCGCACGCACGTCGGCATCCTCCGGCCGACGTTGCAACACCGTCTCATATTCCAGAATCGCCGACGAAAGCTGTCCCTGCTGCAAATAGGCCTGGGCGATCCGCTTGGAGGTGCTCACCAGGTCATCCTCGCGCCCGAGCTTGGAATAGGCTTCCTTCAGAATCTCTAGCGACTGAGTATCATTGGGTTGCGACTGGACAATGACCTCGAACATCTCAATCGTCTGCTGCAATTGAGCCTCTTCTCCGGGGTTAAGTACCGTTGATGTCGCCATTTTCGATCAAATCAGCAAATTTATTGCCAAGTTAAGGGGGCCGCGCCATGAATGCAATCTAAAGAAGGCGGCCAAACTAAGCCCTCAGCGCGCCATTCCCGTCCAAATTTGCCGCTTCCAGCCCGGCGCAGGCCGGAGCGGAAAATGCATTTTCAATTTTCATCCCAGCCGCTTCATGCTAAAACCTTTGCAGGTGGAACAACCCAGCCCCATCATGGCCCCCGTTCCCGGCGAACGCCTGCTGCGCTTCGTCGGCGACAAAGTGTGTTTCCAACTGCGCCAGACTCTTCCGGCCGACCCCAAACGATTCCAGGCGCGCCTGCGCACCACGCTCGGTCGCGCGGCCGTGCGCCGCCGCGAAATCATCGCCGCCCACGCCGGTGGCGCGGCCTTTGCGGATGCTTCGTGGCGCGATTTGCCGATGCAACCGGCCAGTGACGGCTGGGAAATTGAACTGCCGCTGGCGGAGGTCGGCTATTTCAAGGCCAAGGCCTACCTGCTGGACGAAGACAACTGGCAGCATTGGCCCGATGGCCCGGATGTCGGCATTTCCGTGCATCCAAATTTCGCGCGCACGGCCAACACGATTTATTGCGCGTTTACACGGCTTTTTGGCGCCACCAAAACCCTGGCCTCCACGGCGGATGAAAGGCTGGAGGCCCAGTTGAAATCATTGGAGGCGCAGGGGTATGCCACTTTGCCGCCCTCCGGCACCTTTCGCGATCTCAGCCGGCAACTGCCGTTCATCGTCAACCAACTTGGCTGCCGCATTATGCACTTGCTGCCGGTGCATCCCACGCCCACGGTTTATGCGCGCTTCGGCCGATTCGGCAGCCCGTACGCCGCGCTGGACTTGACCGCCGTGGACCCGGCGCTCGTCGAGTTCGACAAGCGGACGACCGGCATCGACCAGTTTTGCGAGCTCACCCGGGCCGCGCACGCCCTCGGCGCCCGCGTGTTCATCGACATCGTCATCAATCATACCGGCTGGGGCTCCAGCCTGCAGGAAAACCATCCCGAATTCTTCCTCAAAAAACCCGGCGGAGAATTTGCCAGCCCGGGCGCCTGGGGCGTCACGTGGGAGGATCTGGTTGAACTTGAGCAGCACGACGTAAGGCTCTGGGACCGCATCGCTGACTCGCTCCTGACCTGGTGCCTGCGCGGCGTGGACGGTTTCCGCTGCGACGCCGGGTACAAGATCCCGACGGCCGCCTGGCAATACATCATCGCGCGCGTACAGGAGGAATTTCCCGAGACGATCTTTCTCCTGGAAGGTCTGGGGGGTTCCTGGGAGACCACCGAAAGCCTGCTCACCGAAGGCGGCATGCAGTGGGCCTATTCCGAGCTCTTCCAATATTACTCGGGACGCGAGGTCGCCTGGTATCTCGATTACGCGAACCGCCAGAACGGGCGCGTGGGCACATACATCAATTATTCCGAAACGCACGACAACAACCGGCTCGCCGCCCACCAGGCGAAAGCGGCGCAGACGCCGAATGTTTCCGCGGGCGCCATTCCCGTCACCCGCCCGCCGCCACTCGACACTTCCGCCGGCCGCGCGTGGTCCCTCCTGCGCAACCGGCTTTGCGCCCTCACCAGTGCCGGCGGCGGCTTTGGCTTTACCTGCGGCGTGGAATGGCTGGCCACCGAGAAAATCCGCGTGCACGGCAATACCGGCTTGAATTGGAACTCCTTTGACAACCTCGTTCCGGAGCTGGCCAAATTGAACACGCTGATCTCAAATCATCCCTGCTTTTTCGATGGCGCCAAACTCACGCGCCTCAGCGAGCCTGATTCGGTGGTTTACGCGCTGCTCCGCGAATCGGCCGACGGCATGGATTCCGTCTTGGTGCTGGCCAACACCAACGCCGAGAAAGACAGTTCCATTGCCTTGGATGTGCCGGCCCATGACTTTGACCTGCTCGGCCAATCCCTGCCGGCCATGTCCGGGGCCCGCAGCAAAACCGTTTTTACCCTTCCGCCCGGCGCGGTTTTTTGCCTGTCGCCGGTTGAAAAGCCGAAGGGACTGGGAAGTGAAAACTACCGGCGCGCCCGCGCCCTGGCTGCGTTTGCCGTCGCCGCGCTCAACCAGGCCGTTCCCATCGAGATCACCGACCGCCTGGACTGGCGGTGGCTGGCGGAACAAGCCGGCCATTCGCCGAAAAATTTCCTGGCCGCCGCCGCCGAATACGGCGCCGGCCACGGCCGGCGTCCGCTGGCCGCGTTACTCGCGGAAGCGGAAGCCCAGAAAACCTGGCCCCGGGTCGTCACTTGGACGCAGATCGACGCGCGCCGAATTACACCCGTGCCGGCGGGCCACTGGCTGTTGATTGAGGATTCCGCGCCGTTCCGGGCCACAATGGAAACCGCGGTCGCCGGACAGGGGGCGGAAACCACCGGGCGCGCGGTGCACGTCCAATCCATCCTCGCCGGCAATGTCCACGTCGCCTGCTTTGCCCCCCGCGAAACCGCCGCTCAAGGCAGGCTGCACCTGGAGCGGTACGCGGGCGCTCCCCAAAGTATCATCGCCACATTGCGATTTCTTCCTTCCCTTCCGCCATTCGCCATCCAAATGCCGCAATTGAATGATTTGGTCTTGCTGACCAACGGTCGCGGCGGCATGGCCCGCCTCTGCGTGGATTTGGGCCGGGTCAATTCCAAGTACGACTGCGCCTTGGGGGCCAACCTGAATCCGACTGTGCCGGTGGACCGGCACGTCCTGGTAAAGCGACTGCGCGTCTGGGTGAATGCGGACGGTTTTCTGTCGGCTCTCGATTTCACAAATCTTGCCGCCTTCCACCACGGGCCGCCGGCCGTCTGGGTTTTCATCGCCAATGCCGGCGACGGGCGCACGGTGCAGGTCGAATTGCGCGCCGAAATGGTGGCCGGAGATAATACCGTGGTGTTCCATTTCAGCCGGCCGAGCGAGAAGCGGGCGTGCGGCAAACAGCTGCCCGCCAGCGCGGACGTGCGGCTGACCGTGCGCGTGGACATTGAAGATCGCAATTTTCACAGCGAAACCAAACGCAATGGCGGCGCGGATTACCATTTCTCCCAGAACACACATTCTCTGAGCGACGCCACCGGCTTCGCCTTCACCCCCGCCCTGGACCGGCAGCTCCACGTCCTAGCGGACGCCGGGTTGTATCACCCCCAACCGGAATGGTGCGAGAATATCCCCCATCCCGTCGAGCAGACCCGCGGCCAGGTGGCCAGCGGCGACGCCTACAGCCCCGGCTGGTTTGACCTGCCGTTGCCGAAGGGCGCGAGCGTGACGCTGGTGGTGACCGCGGAAAGTAGGGCGGGCGTGCCGCCCGCCCAGCGAGCGCTCCAGCGCGAGCCATCCCCGTTTACAGCCGAAGAAGGCTGGCGGGACGCCCACCCCGCTTTCGCCGAACAACTCGAACGCGCCGCCCGGCAGTTCGTCGTGCGCCGTGCTGACTTTAAAACCGTCATCGCCGGCTATCCGTGGTTCCTCGACTGGGGCCGCGACTCCCTCATCTGTGCGCGCGGCCTGCTGGCCGCAGGTCTGGTCGCCGAAGTGAAACAGATTCTCCTGACTTTCGCCAAGTTCGAAAAAGACGGCACCCTGCCAAACACGATCAACGGCAACGACGTTTCCAACCGAGATACCAGCGATGCCCCGCTCTGGCTGGCGGTGGTCTGTGAAGACCTGCGGGACGAAGGATTCTTTGACGAGCGCGTGGACCAGACCCGCACCGTTCGCGACGCGCTGGTGAGCATCGCCCAAAATT
This sequence comes from Verrucomicrobiota bacterium, assembly GCA_049509875.1. GTDB lineage: Bacteria > Verrucomicrobiota > Verrucomicrobiia > Limisphaerales > UBA11358 > UBA11358. The sequence goes on from JBEKZM010000002.1 coordinate 79,222, forward strand.
ATTGCCAGGGGACACCCAACGGCATCCGCATGGACGCCGCTTCCGCCTTGATTTGGAGCCCCAGCCATTTCACCTGGATGGACACCAACCACCCGGCCGGGACGCCGCGCGAAGGTTATCCGGTCGAGATTCAGGTCCTTTGGATCCGCCTGCTGCGCCTGGTCGCACGCCTGGACGGGAAGGCCGAACCAACGAAGTGGCGCGCTCTTGCCGACCGCGCCCTGGCGTCTTTGGAGAATCTCTTCTGGCTCGAGAAGCAAGGCTGGTTGGCCGACGTCCTGCTCGCCAATCCCGGGGTCGGCGCCCGCGATGCCGTGGTGAGCGACGCGCTCCGGAGCAATTGCCTGTTTGCAGTCAGCCTCGGTTTGATCGCCGGCCAAAAGGCAAAGCGCTGCGTCGAAGCCGCGCGCAAATATCTGGTGGTGCCCGGCGGCCTGCGCAGCCTGGCACCCTTGCGGGTGTCCACCCCGCTGCCGGTCTGGCAGGCGGACCATTTACTGAACAATCCCGTGGACCCCTATTGGCCGCGTTACGAGGGCGACGAGGACACGCGCCGCAAACCCGCGTATCACAATGGCACGGCCTGGACGTGGACCTTTCCTTCGTTTTGTGAGGCGCTGGCGCTGGCTTGGGATCATTCGCCGGCCGCCGTGGCCGCGGCCGCAAGCTACCTCGCCAGTTCGGAAAAGCCGTTGAACGAAGGCTGTCTTGGGCAATTGCCCGAACTTCTCGATGGCGATGCGCCGCACGCGCAGCGCGGTTGCGACGCCCAGGCCTGGGGTGTCACCGAAACCTTGCGCGTGTGGAAAATGTTGAATTCAGAGGGTTCGCAGGCAAAATGACGGCGTGAATTTCCGTGCCAAAATCATCGCCTGGGACGATCTGCCGTCGTGGCGCAAGAACTTCCGGGCCACCGGCAAACAACTGGTCGTCACCAACGGCTGCTTCGACATCATCCACCTGGGCCACGTGACCTATTTGGAAAAGGCGCGCAATTTTGGCGATGCGCTGCTGTTGGGGGTGAACGGCGACGCGGCGGTCCGCGGGTTGAAAGGCCCGGGCCGGCCCGTCAATTCCGAATCGGATCGCGCCCTGGTCCTCGCCGCCCTGCAGAGCGTCGATGGCGTCTGCATTTTCGCGGACACCACCGCCACGAAATTTCTCGCCGCCGCGCAGCCGGACATCTATGTCAAGGGCGGCGATTATACGCTGGCGACCTTGAATCCCGACGAACGGCGCGCGGTTGAGTCGGCAGGTGGCAGGATTGTTCTGGTCCCGTTCGTGCCCGGAAAATCGACCACCGGCTTGTTGGAAAAAATTTCGCGGCTGTGAAAATCCTCGTCATCTCACTGGCGGGCATTGGCGACACCCTCATCGCCACGCCGCTGATTCGCGAACTCCGGGAAAATTATCCCAACGCCACTATCGACGCGTTGGTGAAGGAAGCGGGCGCCCGGGATTTGCTGGAGCGCAATCCCAATGTGAACCGCGTCTTCCACAAGGATCTCTTGAAATCCAGCGCCTGGGAACAGGTGCGTTTTGTCTGGTCGTTGCGAAGCGAGCGCTATCAACTGTCTATCAACGCCCATCCGCAAAGCCGCATCCATTATCGCCTCGCCTCCTGGCTGGCGGGAGCCGATGTACGCATCAGCCATGAATACGAGTGCTTCACCTGGCTCGACCGCTGGCTGATCACCGGTTCGTTGCCGCAGGATTACACCCGCCATTCCATCGACAATAATTTCGACATCCTGCCCTTGATCGGCGCCAAAAAAAAGCTGGCGTCGCACGCGATGGAGTTCGTCCTGGACCCCGGCGACGAACGATTTGCCGATGACTTTCTCGCCCGGCACAAACTGTTTGGAAAAAAGATTCTCGGAGTCCATGTCGGCTCCGGCGGCACCAAGAACCTGCCGTTGAAGCGTTGGCCGCTGAAGCATTTTGCCGGCCTGGTGCGGCAGTTGAACAAGGAACGGCCCGATGTTCATATTCTGCTGTTTGGCGGCCCGGAAGAGGTGAAGGATCATCCGGTCATTCTGGCCCAAGCCAATCTCGAATTGACGACGGAGGCGAAAACCAAAAACATGCGCGAGACGGCGGCCCTCATGAAGCGCTGCAGCGCCTTCCTGAGCGTGGACACGGCCCTGATGCACATCGCCGCGGCGCTCAAGGCCCCCAACCAAATTGTCATCGAGGCGCCCACCCTCAATGTCACCAATCTGCCGTATGGAAATCCATTCACCCTGGTGAAGAACCCGGTGGTCAACGGCCGCAACCTGGACTACTACCGTTACGACGGCGGCGACATCAAGGGCACCCGCGAGGAACTCATCGCGGCCATGGAATCCATCAAGATCGCGGACGTGTTCGCGGCCGTGACGAAGTTAATTTGAGGTCACAGCGAGAATCCGGCCGCCTTCGCGTCAGTGGCAAACATCTTGACCGTGTCGAGCGACAGCGCGCCCAAATCCATCCCGGCCATCTTCAGCGCCTTGCCCAAAATGTCGTGCGGCACCGTCACAATGTGGCAACCGCAGTCGTTCGCCTGAAAGATGTTCAGCACCTCGCGCACGCTCGCCCAGAGCAACTCCGCCAGCGGCAGGTGATCTAAAATCTTTTTGCTTTCCACCATGATTTCAACCGGGTCCACCCCCGTATCGGCAATCCGCCCGGCAAACACCGACACCACCGCCGGCACCCGGGCATTCAACGCCGCCGCCACGCCCCGGACCTGATCCACGGTCAAAATCGCCGTCACATTCAACTTCACGCCGTCCGCCGCCAATTCCTTGATCAACGGCAGCGACGATTCGCCGCGCGTGTTGGTGATGGGAATCTTGACGTACACGTTCCGGCCCCAGCCGTTGATCTCCAGCGCCTGCCGCTTCATTTCCAGAAATTCGTCCGAAAACACCTCCAGTGACAGCGGCTTGACGGTAATGCTCTGCAAGATGTCCCGCGCAAACGCCTCGAAATCCTTTAATCCCGCCTTGTGCATCAGCGTCGGATTGGTGGTCATGCCGGTGATCAGCGGGTTGACGTTGAGTTCCAACATGCCCTTTTTGTCCGCGCCATCGGCGAAGATTTTGACTTTCAGATCTTTAAGCGTTCGTTTCATACCATTTGGACGAGTCAAAATTATGTCCGCAGCTTCACCCAAATGGCGAGCCGAAAAATCAGGTATTTGCTTCAATTCCTCGGCATAACCCCGGTCGATAAAGATGGTCCGGCAGCCGGCGGCATGACCGCAATCCACGTCGCGCCAGCGGTCCCCCACCATCCAGCTCCGGGACAGGTCCAGGTTGAGCTCCGCCGCGGCCCGGTGCAACATGCCCGGCTTGGGCTTGCGGCAATCACAGTCCGACGCGCCTCGGCCGGCGTGATAGCACACCTCCACGCGGTCAATCGGCAACCGCGCCAGCAGGTGGGCGTGAATGGCCTCAACCGCCTCCCGCGCCAATATGCCGCGGCCGACGTCCGGCTGATTCGTTGCCACCACCAGCACAAAACCAGCCGCTTTCAACCGGCCCAGCGCCGCGGGCACCTCCGGCAGGATCTCAAATTCCGCTATGCTGGTCGGCGGATAGGGCTTGCGATCCCGCTCCAATGCGCGGTTGATCACGCCATCCCGGTCAAGAAAAACGGCACGACCAGCCGGACGATCTTGGAAATGTTTTTCTGTGGACATGGGGGCGCACATAATCAATAAAAACCTAATGAATAATACGGGTGTCGTCTGCCTCGGAGATCGATTCTTGATCCGTCTTTCATCATCAGGCAATCAAGTCTTTCTCCAAATCGCAGCAAAAATCAGGTGCAATTCCTTAGCTTCTGGCCACAGTTTACGAGCTTCAATTTTAAGTTCAGGGGCAGCCGCGGCTAGGGCTATCATTCGCAACCAAAGTTCTGTTTTACGCGACTCTTTTCGGCAGGTTCCGATCTTATTTTTAAAATCCTTTTTTGAAACTGCATCATCCGCCTCACAATAGTTGGCTCCGACACTTGTACCCGAACGGACAATTTGGCTGATTAACGGATTGGCAACTGGGTCTTTTGGAAGCTTCCTGGCAAATCGAACAATGGTTTCTCCAAACAGCGCCGTCCGCTCTTCCAAGTCAAAGTCATGTCTTCCTGGCTGCGCGCTGTCGCCGTTCATTTGGTATTCGGACTTGGGATTTCTTTAGTCCTTGGTCATTGGGTGGACTCCCACTTGGTCTGCGCCACCTTGAGCCTGGGGTGCGACACCAACAAATGCCAGATGACCGCCTGAAACGCCTCGCTATGCGGGGTCACATGAACCGGGTTGACCGTGGGCACAATGACACAGGCGGTGGCTTCCCGGGCCGTATAGCCGCCATCGCGTCCCACGATTCCGACGACCGAAGCGCCGGCCTGTTTGGCGAGTTGGATGGCATTCACGAGATTGGGGCTGACGTTTTTTTCCACGTTCCCACCGCCGACGGAAAAGATCAGCAGGCCATCCTTGGCGCTGAGGCGGCTGCCCTTGAGCCATTCGGCGAAAATGGTTGGCCAGCCTTCATCGTTGGTGCGGGCGGTGAGTTCCGAAACGTTGTCCGTCGGCGCGTAGGCCTCGAAGCCGCAGATTTTGCGAAAATCATTCACGGCATGCCCGGCATTGCCCGCGCTGCCGCCCACGCCCAAAATGAACAGGCGGCCGCCACGCTCTCGGATGGCAGCCAGTTCAACGGCGCATTTTTCAATGTCCGCTTCGTTCAATCGCGCGGTAACCTGCCGGACTTCGTCCAGGAATTGCTTGGTAAAGCTCATTATTTCCTAATATCAAACATGGTTTCGGCCAAATTCAAATTCAAAAGTGGCGGCGGGGTGCGGGCTGCTGCCGGGTCTCGTCCCGGGCTAAAACGCAGTGGAGCAGACGCCGCCGAAACCAATCCGCCGATTTAATTCAGCGAAATCCCGCGACGGATAAACGTCGGCACGTCGAGGTCTTCACCGTTGTGCTTGGTCGGCTCGCTCTTGTCGAATCGGCCCTTGGAAACAATCGTCAGCGGCAACTGGGTCTGGACGGGCTTGTTGCCGGACCGCTTGGTTCTCGGCGAGCGCGCCACCACCACTTCGCGCGTGCTGGCCGCAGGCCCAGCCGTGCGCGTCTCGGTCTGCGGACGCATGCCCGCGGCCGGCAATTCCGGTCTCGCCGCGATGACGGTGACGCAGAGCCGGTCTTCCATGGCTGGATCCAGGGCGGCACCCATGATGATCTGGGCCTGGTTGCACTGGCGTTTCACCTGGTCAATCACGCGGTTCATCTCCGCCATGGACAAATCAGTCCCCGCCGTCAGGCTCACCAGCACCGCGTCGGACTCGGCCAGCGCCCGGCCTTCGTCCAAGAGCGGGTGCGACAGGAGGTTCTCCACCACTTCCCGCGAGCGCCCCGCCCCGCTGGCCTCGACGAACGCGAAGGCGCTTTCCGTATGGCGGTCCCGCAGCAAACCCCGCAAATCCGCGAAATGAATCTGAATGAGTCCCGGTCGCGTCAGCAAATGCCAGACTCCGCGCACGCCCTCGAGGAGAAATCCGTCGATGATGCGGAACGTCTCCAAGGCGCCGGTGTTCTCGTCCACCAGTTTGAAAATCCGCTGGCTGGGCAGACAGACCACACCGTCCGCCGTCAACTTCAATTGTTCCAATCCCTGGCGGGCCTGCGCTTCGCGCCGGTTGCCCTCGCAGTCAAACGGCAGCGTGACAAACGCGAGCACCAGCGCCCCCGCCTCGCTCGCCGCCTTGGCCAGCACCGGACTGATGCCGCTGCCCGCGCCGCCGCCCAGCCCAGCCAGAATAAACACGACGCTCGCCCCCTCGCAGGCCGATTTTAGCGTGGAAAACTGCTCCTCCGCCAGCGCCCGGGCGCGGTCCGGATCGCCGCCCGAGCCGAGCCCCCGCAGCAGCTTGTTTTCCAGGTGGATCTTCACCGGCGCCTGACAGGCGGCGAGAGCGCCAGCTTCCGTGTTTATGGCGGCAAGCTGGGCCAAGGCGAACTCGGCCGCATTCAAGGCGCCCAGCAAGGCGATGCCAGCGTTGCCCACGCCGATGATTTTCACGACTGGTCCGGCGGAAGTCTCCGCTGGAACTGCGGCGGCGGGTGGTTCAGTTTGGTGATCCATATTCTGCCTTGGTTAAGAGCGCTGCAGCAATTTGCCGAACATGTCCTTGAGGCCGCGCGGCAGGAACGAACGCCCTTCGCGGCGACGGCCCTTCAGCGAGCCGAATTTCACCAAGCCGATGCCCGCGGCGAATTCCGGCTGGTCGAGCGCGCCGGTCAGGCCGCTGACGGAACAGGCATGGCCAACCGACACGTTCATTTGGAAAACATTTTCCGCGAGCTTGACCAGGCCCGGGACCCGGGAACCGCCGCCGCAGAGGATCACGCCGGCCCGCAAATAATCCACCAGACCGACGCGCTCCAGGTCATGGGCAATCAGTTCAAAAATCTCCTCCAGCCGAAGCGACATGATCCGCTGCAGGTGTTCATGGTTGACGCGCTTGAGCTCGAGTCCCAATTCGTTGGTCAGGCTGATGGTCTGCCCCCGGGCGGAATCGGTGAGGATGGCCGAGCCATATTCAATCTTCAATTTTTCCGCCCGGCTCAGCGGCACTTTCAAGCCATAGGCAAGGTCGTTGGAAACATGGTCGCCGCCCACGGCCAGGACGCCGCAATGGCGCATCACGCCGTTGGAATAGACCACATATTCCGTGGTGCCTCCGCCCAGGTCAATGACCAGTGCGCCCAATTCCTTCTGCTCGTTGTTCAACAGCGCCAGCGACGAAGCGATGCCGTTGAACACCACGTCGTCCACTTCCAGCGAAGTCGCGCGGACCAGCCGGATGGCGTTTTGGAGCCGGTTGGCGTTACCATGGATCACGTGCATGTCCACGCCCAGACGAGCGCCCAGCATCCCCACGGGATTGGTCACCCCGTCCTGACCGTCCACGGAAAAGTGCTGGCGCACGGCATGGATTACGGTGTCTTCGGCGGGAAGATTGATGGCCTTGGCGTTTTTCACCACGTCCTCCACATCGTCGGGCGTGATCTCGCGATCAGCGGAAACAACCGGGTGCACGCCGCGGTTGTTGAATCCGCGGATGTGGCCGCCGCTCACGCCCAGATACACGCTGCGAATTTCCACGTCGGCCATCTGCTCGGCCTCAAACATGGCCGAGCGCAGGTCCTCCTCCACCTGGGCGGGGTCAATGATCTCGCTCTTGCGCACGCCGCGGGATCGCGCCTGGCCCAAGCCAATGATGTTGACCGCGCCATCAGGGCCCTGTTCGCCCACGACCACGCAAATCTTGGAGGTGCCAATTTCCAGGCCGGCGATGATGTTGGAATCGTCAAACATTTTTTCTCCGTGACTTGAGGTGTTTCACTGTTTTGGGAGCCACCGCCGGCGCGGCACTGGCGGTCATCCAGAGCACCGGCACGTTGTTCGCCACCGCCAAGTCGGCGGCGGCGATGGTCTTTTGCTGCTGCGCGCCATAATTGTAGATCTCCTGCCAGCGCTGCAGTTCCTGCTCCACATGGTCGAGGCCGAACGTCACTTCGCTGCCCTGGCCGGTCGCGGCCACAATCACGCGCGGCTGGGAAACGTCCACCCGCTGCAGCTCCACCATGCCGGCCAGGGACGACCGGTCAAAGGCCGCCACCAGGCGCAGCGCGGCCTGCACCTGCGGCAGTTCGATCCGGTGCCCGGGCTGCAACTGGAAATAGTTCAAACCGGCGATGACCGGCAGCTGCGGGTTGACTTCCGCCAGCGGCACCGTGCAAACGCGCGGATCAAGCGGCTGAACGACCACCCCGTCGGCATCCAATTGATAAACCGACACGGAAATGGCGCCGTTCGCATCGACGTGCGGGACGTCCACCTGTGCGATCGGGTCGCGCTCCGTCACGCGGACCTTGAGCGTATGCGGCAGCACGCGCTCCACGGAAACCGAATCAATCATCGAAACCATCTCCAAGTTTCGTTTGACTTCCGCCAGGTCCAGGTGGATGAGATTGGCGCCCAGCTTCACGCCGGTCCAGCGCCGTAATTCCCCGTTCGCAATCTTACCGTCGGTCTTGGCATCGATCTGTTCGATGGCAAAATCCTGATTTTCGTAAACGAAGACATTGAGGGCGGCCTCGCCCACCCGCCAGAGCAGGTACAGGCCGAACACGGTCCCGAACAAGACCACGAAGGACACGCGGGCCAGCCGCCAGCGGCTGGCGCGAACCTGGTCCGAGCGCAGTTTCACGTCCAGCACATGATGCCGGTGCAACCGCCGGTTCCTGCCTTGTGTGCGTTTAAACCACATTGATCATCGTCATTACCACGGTGGAACCGGCCGCTTCCTCTTCCGCTTTCAAGACCGCCGTTGAGGTCCGGGCCAGCGCCAGATCGATCATCCGCTGGCACAGCTCCGCGTAATCCAATCCCGCCGCCGCCGCCGCCTTGGGCAACAGGCTCGTCTCCGTCATCCCCGGCAGCGTGTTCACCTCCAGCACCACCGGCGATCCGTCCGCCCGCACCATGACGTCCACCCGCGCGTAGTCGCGGCCGCCGATGGCGGCAAAGGCGCCCAGTGCCGCCGTTTGGATACGTTGCGTCGTGGCGGCGTCGAAGTCCGCGGGGCAAAAATACTCGGTGGCGCCGGCGGTGTACTTGTTCCGGTAATCGTAGCTGCCCACCTTGGGACGAACTTCCACCACCGGCAGCACCTGGCCGCCCAGAATCCCCACGGTGGTCTCGCGCCCGATGATTTTTTCCTCCGCCAAAGCCTCCGAATCAAATTGCAGCGCCCCGGCGACGGCCCGAGGCCAGTCTTCAACGCGGTCCACAAATTGCAGCCCCACGCTGGACCCCTGGCGCACCGGCTTGACGACCAGCGGCAACGCCAGATTTTGCGGGAAAGCCGGCGCGGCCATCTTTAGGACCGCGAATTTTGCCGTCGGCACGCCGCGCTGAAGACAGCATTGTTTGGTGAGCACCTTGTCAAAGGCGACCCGGCTGGCATCCGCGCCGCAGCCGGTATAGGGCACGCCCAACCGGTCGAGTTGTTGCTGCACCGTGCCGTCCTCGCCGTAGGTCCCGTGCAGCGCCAGAAAAACCACGTCGGTCTTTGGGGGCAATGACCATTCGGGTGTCCGGGGATCAAGTTCGGCAACCTCATGACCGAGCGAACGCAACGCCCTGGCCGCGGCGGCGCCGGTCCGCAGGGAAACCTCGCGTTCGGCGCTCGGTCCACCCAGCATCACGGTAATCTTCAGCTTTCGTTTCATTTCTTCCTCGCAAATCGTTCCAGCGACACGGCGATCCTCGGAAAGGCCCGCAAAATCCGCCGGTCCGGCGTCACCAGCGGCACGCCCAGATCCTGCGCCAATGCCACATATTCGCAATCATAGGCCGTACACCCCGACCGCCCGGCCAGTTCCAAAACCTGTTCGGATGACACGCGGTACTCGCGGCCGGCCACCACTTCCTCCGCCGACTGCAGCGCCAGCATCGCCGACTCCAGGTTCATTCCGCCGAGGCGCAGGTACCGCACCAGCGCGTGGCGGAACTCCGAACGCCATAGTACCGGCGCCACCCACACCGCATCGGCCTCGCACACGGCGTCGGCCAGTTCCGACCGTTCGTTGCGAACCGTAAACCAGGCGATCAGCGTGGCGTCAGCGACGATCACGGCCTTCCCGAATGAGGCGGTTGAGTTTGGACGACGTTGTCTTGAACATCATCATGCCGCGGGCCGCCCGCGCGCGCGCGATCATCTCCTGCGCATCCACCGGCGTGCTGCGCACGCTCGCTTCCAGAACCGCGATGGCTTCCGTGTTCAAACTGCGCCCCTGCGTAGCCGCCCTCTTCTTCAGCGCCTGATGCGCTTCTTTGGACAGGCCTTTGATGGTGATCGTGATCATGGCGCAACCATAATACAACCATTTTGGAAGTCAACGTTTTACCACAGCGGCGGGCCTTCCGGCCGCCCGGACGGAACTTCCCCGGCCTGGCAGCGCGTCACTCGCCGATGATTTCCACCTCGGTATGCAGTTCGATTCCCCGTTCGGCCAGCACCCGGGCCTGCAAAAAGCCGATCAATTCCAGGACCTCCGCGGCCGTGGCGTTGCCATCGTTGACCAGGAAATTGCCGTGTTCCTGCGACACTCTCGCGCCGCCGACCTGACTGCCCTTCAAACCCAGTTCATCAATCAGCCGGCCTGCCGGAATGGTGGGCGGGTTCTTGAACATGCAACCCGCGCTCGGCGCCGCGGGCTGGCTGCTCCACCGTTTCTGGCTGAACGCGCTCATTCGCTGCGCGATGGATGCCACCGAATCGGGCCGCCCGCACAGTACCGCCCCGAGTGCCACCAGCGTCTTGAGCGCGGCGCAACCCCGGTACGCCACCGCCAGTTCGCCCGCCAATCGCTCCTGCACCGCGCCGTCGAAATCCATGACCCGTACCGACTCCACGGCATCAAAGGTGGCTCCGCCCATGGCGCCGGCGTTCATCCGGAGCGCACCGCCGACGCTGCCGGGAATGCCTTCCAAAAACTCGAGCCCGCGCAAGCCGTTCCGGCGCGCCTCCACCGCCACGTTTTTCAGCCGCGCGCCCGCCCCGCACCGCAGCCGCGTGCCGTCCAACGCGATCCGGCAAAAACCGGGCTGGGCCAGGCAGACCACCAGGCCGCGATAGCCGCCATCGCGAACCAGCAGATTCGACCCGCGGCCCAGGATGAAGAATTTCAGCGCATTTGCCCGGCAGCACCTTAAGATCGCGCCGAGGTCGTCTTCTCCCGCCGGCTCCAGATAGACATCCGCCGGCCCGCCCACCCGCAAGGTCGTATGCCTCGCCATCGGCTCGTCGCATCGAATGATGGTCCCGGACGAAACACATCCGGCGATCTCCTCGGCAATGTCAGGAACTGCCCGCATGTTCAGAAGGCTAAATTATTTGGTCCGCCGGGCGGCGCGCCAGGGACGCCGCCTCCCGCACCGCCAGATTCGCCGATGGCCAGGCCCGGCTCATGATGCCGGCCGCAATGCGGCTCGCCGCATCCGGCGCGTGCCAGCCTTCCAGGGCGGCGCTCATTTGGGCGCGGACCGGGCCATTTTCCATCAGTTCCACCAGGCTGGCGGCCATCTTTTCCGGGGTTGCATCTTTTTGTTCGAGCACTCTCGCGGCGCCGCCCGCCGCATAGGCCTGCGCGTTATAAAACTGATGATTGTCCGCCGCCGCAGGAAACGGCACCAGCAGCGCCGGCAGCCGCACCGCGGCGAGCTCCGCCAGCGAAGAAGCGCCCGCGCGGCTGACCGCGGCGTCCGCCGCCCCGAGCGCCCAGTCCATTTCCGCGAGAAATGGTTTCACGACGGCGCGGAGGCCCAACGCGGAATAGACGGATTTCACGCTTTCAAAATCGTTGGCGCCGGTGAGGTGCAGCCATTGCCAGTTCCGGGATGCCACCAGCGGCAGCGCCGAAAGCACCATGGCATTCAGCCCGCTAGCGCCCTGGCTGCCGCCCACCACCAGCACGATGGGCCGGCCGGCCTGGAGACCCAGCCGGGCGGCGGCGGCTTCCCGCCCGCTGGCGGTTAAAACCGAGAATTGCGGCCGCACCGGAGTTCCGGTGTGTGTCACCCGGCGGGCCTTCAACCGTACCGCGGCTTCCGGAAAACCGACAAAGGCCTCGTCCACCAAGCGCGCGAGATAACGATTGGCCTTGCCGGGAATCGTGTTGGACTCATGCAAAAACGTCTTCACACCGAGTTCCTTGCCGACAAAAATCGGCGGCGCGCTGGTAAAGCCGCCCATGGCCAGCACAGCTCGCGGTCGGCGCCGGCGAAAAGCCTTGCGGGCGGCAAACAGCGATTTGATGAAGCGATGGGCGAAGGAAAAGTAATTCCCACTCTGCAGGCCGACGGCGGGCAGCGTAAACACTTCCATGCCGGCAGCCAACTTCACCGCCTCCTGGTCCACGTCCTTGGGGGAGATGAGCAGCGCCAGCTCACAGCCTCTCCGCTTAAGTTCCGCGGCCACAGCGAGACCGGGAAAGAGGTGTCCGCCCGTGCCGCCACAGGCAATGGCGACCAGCGGACGGCGGTTTTGATCCGGCTTCATGCTGCCTTGGCGACAAAGGGATTTCCCTCGGCGACAATGTCCGAGGCGGCAATTTGGATGGGCGCAGCCCGGCGGGCGACGCACAACAAGATGCCCACACACGTCAACATGGCCAGCAAGTTCGAGCCCCCGTAGCTGATGAACGGCAGCGCCAGTCCTTTGTTGGGCAGCGCGCTGGTCACCACGCCAATATTAATGGCGGCCTGCAGTGCAATCAGCAGGGTGATGCCCGCCGCCAGCAACATCCCAAACCGATCCCGCGCATGCAGGGCGATGTAAATACCGCAAACGGCGATGACCACGAATCCCAGTGCCACCAGCAGCGTGGCCACCAAACCGAGTTCCTCGCCGATGATCGAAAAGATGAAATCAGTATGGTCTTCCGGCACAAAACCCAGCTTTTGCCGGCCGTTGCCAAGTCCGAGGCCCGTCCAACCGCCGGACCCCAGCGCGATCATCGCCTGATACGCCTGATAGCCGGCGCCGTCCTTGGTTTGTTCCAGGTCGAGCCAGCTAAAGACCCGTTTCATGCGCATGGGATCGTGCAAAATGGAAATCGCCAGTCCCGCCGCCGCCAGAATAACCGGGGGCACGATGAACTTCCATTGCACCCCGGCCAGCAACAACATCGAACCGCTCACCATTGCCAGCAAGATCGTTGTGCCGCGGTCAGGTTCGATGAAGATCAAGCTTAACATCAGCGCGATAATCCCGAGGGGCACGGCGATGCCCCACGTCAATGTTTGCATCCGCCGCTGGAATCGGTCGCCATACCACGCCAAGGCCAGGATCAGCGCAATTTTGCCAAACTCAGAGGGCTGGATGCGAATCCCCCCGGGCAGGATAAACCACCGATGCGCCCCTTTGGTCCCCTTGATCCACCGGTCCGGCAAGTGGGGCAGATGCGGAAACGGATAGACCAGGCAGAGCAGCAAAACGGTGACGATAAATACAGCCAAGACCACCTCGCGGCGCTTGAGCCATTGGTAATCCATGGCGACGGCGCCCACGCAGGCCACAAACCCAAACACGCACCAGATGAGCTGCATCATCAAATAATGCGCACCGACCTGTGTCATGCTCGCGCTGTATAGCATCACCAACCCCAAGGCAAGGAGGCTGGCGACGCAAAACGCCAGGGTTGTGACAGCGACTTTCATTTTATTCGTTCAAAACCGTCAAGACCGTTCAAAACTGTTCAAAATGCCAGCCGCGTCGGGACCCGATCAATGACCGGTTCCGGGTGTCGGAGTGGGCGCGGCCGGAGCGGGATTGGAAGTCGGCGGAATTGCTGGCGCCGCCGCCGTGGTATCCGGCGTCGCGGGCGTCGGCGCCGCGGCGGCCTCCGCCTTGGCCGGAATCGCCAGTTTCTGCCCCACCTTGATGTGATCTGTGGTCAGATTATTGGCCGAGCGGAGGGCTTTCAAGGTGATGCCGTTCCGCCGGGCAATCTTGCTCAAGGTGTCACCGGACTTCACGGTGTAGGTGGCGCCAGTGCTGCCGATGTCAGGCGTGCCGGCTGCCGCCGCCGGCGTACCCGCCGCGGCTTCGGTGGCTTTGCCCGGGATGACCAGCTTCTGCTTGATCTTCAATCGCTTCGGATCCACGCCGGGGTTGGCGTTTTCCAGAGCCTTGACCGTGACGCCATTGGCCTTGGCGATCTTGGCCAGCGTGTCGCCCTGGACCACCACGTATTCCGCGCCCGTCGGGGCCTCGGTCGGGGTCGGCACTGGCGTTGCCATCGGCGGAGGTGTCGCGGGAACCGGCAGTGGGGCCGCGACCGGAGCAGAATTGCTCGCGGCGAGGGCCACCGGGTTGGAAGACATATCCGGTGGCGGAGTGTTGGAGTTGGCCAAGGCTGCCGCGCTGGTGTCCGGTGGCGGAGTGCTTGACTGATCAGCCGGCTGTTCGCGCTTGCAGCCCTGGATCAGCATGACCACCAGCCCGGTAACACTGACCGCCAGCGCGCAGCCAACGGCGATTTTCAACCGGGAGCGGCGCAGGCTTTGTTGTTCAAGCAGCGAGCCCTTCGGAACGAACGGATTCGGATTATTCATAAGTTTGGCGCAACGGCGTCCTAATTTCGAGGCGGTATTTTTAGTTTGAGTTATGCGCGGCGGAACTTTCCCTCGAAAAATTTCGCAACGCGTTAAATCTGTTAAAACTGTTAAAAAATGTCAAATGCTGGTTAAAAACCGGTTTTTTAACGTTGTTTTGGAAAACGGACTTGCACCGGTCGCGAAAATGCCGACCGGCAGAAAGAAAAAATATGTGCTACTCTCGCCGACCGGCGCGCGCCGTGCCGTTCTCGCCTTAATTGATAGCAACGCCGAGCGGATTGTGCAAGCCACAAAGCACCAACTTTCAATGTTTCTTATGCTTTTCATCAGCGTCTGCTCACCGCAATTTAAGGGTAGCCAGCGCCACCACGGCGCACAGCACGCATAAAATAAAGAAACGCATCACCACCTGTGACTCATGCCATCCCTTCTTTTCAAAATGATGGTGCAGCGGCGCCATCAGGAAAATCCTTTGTCCGGTGCCGGTCCGGAGGCGCGTGTACTTGAACCAGCCGGTTTGCAGCATCACCGAGACCGCCTCCACCACAAAGACCCCCCCCGCAATGACCAGGACCAGGGGCTGATGAATGAGCACCGCCACGATGCCAAATGCCCCGCCCAGCGCGAGCGAACCCGTATCCCCCATAAAGACCTGCGCCGGATGGCAGTTAAACCAGAGAAACCCCAAGCCAGCCCCCAGCAGCGCCGAGCAAAACACCGTCAGTTCCCCCGCCCCCACCACGTATGGAATCTGCAGATAGGCCGCCGCCTTGATGTTCCCCGCCAGATAGGTGAACACCAGGAACACGAAGCCCACGATCAAAGTGCAGCCGATGGCCAACCCGTCCAGCCCGTCCGTCAAATTCACCGCGTTGGAGCTGCCGACCAGGGCCAGGGCGACAATGACCACGCCCGCAATCGCTCCCACATGAATCGGATATTTGAAAAACGGGAGCATGAGGCTCGAAACCAGGTTGCTGTGCCAGACGCCTTTGGTTCCCAGCAGGTGCAGTTCGCTCTTCGCCGGCAGGTACCAGAGGTAAACCCCCACAAACACCGCCAGCGCAAATTGGGTGATCAGCTTCACCCGCGGCGGCGTGCCGCCGCCGCTTTGTTTCAGGATCTTCGCATAGTCGTCGTAAAATCCCAGCCCGGCCAGGACCAGGACCGACAGCATGGTCAATTCCACTTGGGCATTCCATTGGGCCCACAGCATGGTCGAAAATAGCAGGGCCATGACGATCAGGATCCCGCCCATGGTCGGGGTCCCTCTTTTGTTCACCCGCAACGTGGCAAGCCCCGCGGTTTCGGCCTTGTCCGCATAATCCTGCCCAATTTTCAGTTCCTTCAGCCAGCGAATGACCTTCGGCCCCAGCCACCAGCTCAGCAGCAGCGAGGTGATCGCCGCGCCGGCGCTGCGCACGGTGATATAATGGAACAGGCGCAGGAACGACAGCCGGGACTGCCAGTCGCTGCCGTGAGCCCAGTCCAAGATAAGCTGGCTCAAATAGTCGAGCATGATTATTTCGCCGTTCTCAAAATTTCCGCAATTCGTTCCAGCCGCGACGAGCGGGAGGCCTTTAAGAGCACCACATCGCCCGGTTTTAAGAAATTCTTCACCGCCCGCACCGCTGATTCCACGTCGGCAAATTCAATGACACGCGTCAAGCCCGCATCGCGCGCGGCGCGGGCCGTCACGGCCGAACTGGCGCCCACGGTAAATAATTGGCCGATCTTCAGCTCCGCCGCGCGCCGGCCAATCTCCTGATGGGCGGCTTCGCTCCCGGCGCCCAGCTCGGCCATGTCGCCCAGCACCGCCACGCGCCGCCCTTGCAGCGGCAGTTCGCAAAGCGTGTCCAGCGCTGCCCGCATCGAGTCGGCGTTCGCGTTGTAGCAATCGTCCAGCACGCGCACCCCGCCGGCTTCCCAATACTGCAGCCGCATTTTCGGCGGCTGGCATTCGGCCAGGCCGCGCTGAATTTCAGCGCGGCCCAGACCGTGTTCCTCGCCGGACCCAACCGCAAGCAGTGCATTCACCACTTGATGCCGTCCCAGCAAATTCACGCGGTATTCACCGCTCAATTCCGCCTTGGGCGCCGTCACTTGAAAGGTCGCCCCATTTTTGTCCAGCCGGACTTTCCCGGCGCGCCAGTCATTCTTCGGCCCGAAGCCCACGCGGACCACCCTGGCCCGGGCGCGGGCGGCGATCGTTTCCGCCCAGTCGCTGTCGCCGTTCACGAACAGGATTCCATCCGCCGGCAGCAGTTCCGCCAGCCAGCCCTCTTCCTGCGCCACGCCGTCCACATCGCCAAAAAATTCCAGGTGCTCGCGACCAATGCTGGTCAGGACGCCGTACTTGGGCTGAATCATCCTGACCAGCGGCGCCAGTTCGCCGGGGTGGTTGGTGCCGGCTTCCAGCACCGCCGCCTGATGCGATTTTCCCAGCCGCAACAGCGTCGCCGGCACGCCGATGTCATTGTTGAAACTGGCCTCACTCCAGAGGGTGGTCAACTTTTGGCGCAACACCGAGGCAATCAACTCCTTCGTCGTCGTCTTGCCATTTGAGCCGCCGACCGCCGTCATGCTGGGCGCGAAATCCTGCCGGTAAGCCGCCGCCAGCCGGCCCAGCGCGGCGCGCACATCCTCCACCGCCAGCACCGCGCAGCCCGCCGGAACCCGGCCCTTCAGGCCGGTGATTTTCGACCTCTCCACCACCACCGCGGCGGCGCCCTTTGCGGCCACCTCGGCCAGAAAATCATGGCCGTCGAACTTGTCGCCCTGGAGGGCCAGGAACAGGTCGCCGGGCTTCACCAATCGCGAATCGGTGCAGGCATTTTTGACCATCGCCTGCGGCGTCCCGGATCGGATTTCGGCGGCGCAGGCCGCGGCTACAAATTGCAAAGAGCGTTCTTCCACAAAATCATTTCAACAAAAAAGTGGCGGTCACCACCGCCGTAATCGTTTTCTGCCGCGACGTGACATCGCTCAGGCCCTCGCCGCTGGTCTCGGTGCTGTGCTGGGGCGTGATTTGGAAAATGCCCTGGTCGGCATCGTGCAACTGGGCGATTCCGCGCCCGCCCTGGCTGGCAATCTGCTCGGCCCGCGCGCGCGCGTCCTTGGCCGCTTCAGCCAGCATCTCGATTTTCGCCTCGCCCACACTCGTGTATATGAACTGGGGCGGATCGGCCGTGAACAGCACTCCCTGCTCCACCAGCGGCGTGGAATCCAGACGGTCAATGCGGTCCACGTCGGTCGATTCCACGCGCACGGTCTGGCTCAACCGATAGCCGCTCGTCCGCTGCTGCGTCCAGCCGTCGGCATTTTTCTGCGTGGCGCGTTCTTCCTCGATGCCGATGGCGGCGAAAGTGTAATTGGTCACGCCGGCGCCGGTGAGAAACTTTTCGACGGCCCCGCGGTCGGCCAGAATCTGATGCTGCGCCTCCAGCAACGTCCCGGCCTCCGCCACATAGCTGCCGTGCCAGATGGCCAGGTCGGACTCGATGCTCTTGCGCGCCGAGCCTTTGACGGTAATGAACTGTGAATTCTTGATTTTCACCCAGGCGGCAGTGCCGAGCATGGACGAGACCACCAGGCCGGCAGCGAGAAAGAGGCCGGCCAGCATGCCAAAGAGGTGGGGTCGCGCGTCGTTCATTGCGCTAGTTCCTTTTGCGAACCGGTGCCGGCCACCAGCGACGGCGGCGTGTTCGTGGCGGTCAAGGTCGGGTCCGGCGGAATGTTCAGATAACTCGCGCACCGCTCGGCGATGTCGCGGAAAACCGGGCCGCAAACTTTGCCGCCGTAGTAGCCTTCCTTCGACTCGTCCATGACCACGGAAATGCAAATCTCGGGATCGTCCGCCGGGAAGAACCCGATGAACGATGACACGTACTTCCCGGGAGCATAGCCGCCATTTTCAGCCTTCTGCGCGGTGCCGGTCTTGCCGGCCACCACGTAATTCTTCATGGCTGCCTCGGCGGCGGTGCCTTCCTTGGTGGCCACGGTTTTCAGCGCCTCAACCATTTGTTTGCTGGTCGCCTCGGTGATGACCTGTCGCACGCGTTGCGGCAGATAGCGTTCCACCACATTCCCGTCGTGATCCTGCAACCGGCTCACAATCATCGGCCGCATCAGCCAACCGCCGTTGGCGATCGCCGCCATCGCATACACCATTTGCAGCCGCGTCACCGACACGCCATGCCCCATCGGAATTTGCGCGATCGACACCTTGCTCCATTGCTTCACCGGATGCAAAATGCCGCGCACCTCGCCCGGCAGCGGAATGCCCGTCATCTGGCCAAAGCCGAAGTTCCAGGCGTATTGGTAGAGATTCTCCGGCCCCAGCTTGATGCCGATCTTCGCCGCGCCAATGTTCGATGACTTGGTGATGATTGATTTCGTCGTCTCGATTCCGAGCGACTCGTGATCGTGCAACACCCGGCCCGCAAACGCAAAGTGCCCATGCTCGCAGTCGAATTCGTCCGTCAGCTTGACCGTTCCGCTGTTGAGGGCGCCGGAAACCACCACAATCTTAAAAGTGGAGCCCGGCTCCATGATTTCCGATATGACCCGGTTTTGCGTTTCCCGCGAGAAGGTGCCCGGCTGGTTTGGGTCAAAATTTGGCAGCGAAGCCATCGCCAGGATTTCCCCCGTCCGTGGACGCATGACAATGCCGGTGATGCTCTTGGGGGTATGTTGCTGCAGGGCGTCGGCCAGCGCGGTTTCCACGATGTGCTGCACCGCCGAATCAATCGTCAGCACCACGCTCAGACCGTCCCGCGCATAGACGTCTTCGTCGCGCATGGCCACCACTTCCCGCCGGTCCTTGTCCGTCTCGGTCACCCGCCACCCGGCGACACCGCTCAATTTATCCTGCAGCGACTTTTCGATGCCGTCGCACCCGACAATCTTGGAGACATAATGCCCGCCCACATTGGTTTCTTCCACCGCAGGAAAACCAATCACCTGCCCCGCCAGGGAGCCCTGGGGATAGACCCGCAACTGGTCAGATTCCGCGAAAATCCCGTGCTCTCGCAGATCGGAAAGGAGCCTCGCTTCTGACTTCGAGAACTTTCTGCCCCCGGTATCGTAGGAGAAATTGGTCATGGCCGCATAGACACGCTGCCAGACGGGCTCGGTCACATTCCGCGCCAGGCGCACGTAATGCGCCTCGTTGGTAAGGGTTTGCCCTTCGCGGTTCTTGACCAGGTAAGTCCGCGGAGTCAGCCGCTGGGCGAGGGCCGCCTCATTGAGTTGCAGCAACGGCGCGACCACCTGCGCCACGGCCAGCGCCTGGGTGCCGATCAGCGCCGGGTCGGCGCAGACGGTTCTCACTGGCACGCTCGTTGCCAGGATGTCTCCGTTGACATCCAAAATGTCGCCCCGGCGGGGCTGCTCGCGGATTTCGCGCTGGGTGTTCTGCTCTGCCTTGAGGCTCAGTTCGTCATGCCGCACCACTTGCAAATCGACCAGCCGGTAGCCCAAGCCGGCAAACGCCGCCCCGAGAAGTCCCAGCAGCAGCAGCGCCCGACGGATTTGCAGTTTGTTGTTCATGACGTAAGCCGCGGGTCCTCCCGCGGCGGCGGCGCACTCCGAGGCGCGACCGCCTCCACTTTTTTGTTCCCAAAAAAGGCCAGCCGCCCATGGCGGTCGGTTCCTCACCACCGACGGCGTCACGAGCGGCGGCCAAAATCACGGTAATGGCAATCCGCCCGGCGCCGGCTGCGCCGCCAATTCATGCGGACCGTCCTCGACCCGCGCCGGCGGGTCCACCAGCCGCACGACCTGCAGCGGCTGCGCCGGCGCCAAGCCCAGCTTCAAATCCTTCACGCGCCGGTCAATCATCACAGGCGAATTCAAAATGTTGACCTGTTCGGCCAAGGTTTTATTGTCCTGCTTCGCCTGCACCAGTTTCTTTTCCAGATAAATGATCTGCCGGCCAAGCTTGGTGATCTGGTTCTTCTGCCAAACATAACCAATCGCCGAGCCGCCAATCAGCAGGCACAACAGCACGACCTTCAACACCGGTCCGAACCGGATCTCAGCCGCTTGATTCTTTCTATTCTTTGCCATCTGTCTCTGGCTGCATCACACTTCACACCTTCTCCAGCACCCGCAGTTGCGCGCTGCGGGCGCGGGGATTTTCCTTCACTTCTTCCACGCCCGGCAAAATCGCCTTGCGCGAAACCCATTTCAATTCCGGCGCCCGCGGCTGCCGCAATTCCGGCACATCCACCGCGCCGGTGAACGTGTAATCGCGCGTCCGTTCGCGTCCAAACTCCTTGACCGCGCGGTCCTCCAGCGAGTGAAACGTGATCACCGCCAGCCGCCCGCCCGGCTGCAAAATCTTCACCGCCGCCTCCAGCCCGCGCCGCAGCGAACCCAGCTCATCGTTCACCGCGATGCGCAACGCCTGAAACACCTTTGTGGCCGGGTGTGCCTTTCGTCCGGCACGCGGCGACAGGCGCTCGATCAATTCCGCCAATTGCCGGGTGCTCTCGAATTTTCGCAGCGCGCGGTCCTGGACGATGGCCCGGGCAAAACGGCGCGAATCGCGCTCGCCGCCCAGTTCCCAAAACATCCTCGCCAGGGCCTCCGCGCCCTCGCCATTCAGCAGATCCGCCGCCGTCAGCGCCTGGCGGTCGTCCATTCGCATGTCCAGTGGCCCGTCCTGCAGAAAGCTGAACCCGCGGTCCGGCGAATCCAGTTGCGGCGAACTGACACCCAGATCCAACAGCGCGGCCTGGCAGCTCTTTTCCGGCAGCCAGCCGGCCAGGTCCGCATAATTCCCCCGCCGCACATCGAAACGCCCCGCAAACTTCTCCGCCAACCGTTTCTTGGCAATTTCAACCGCGATCCCATCGCGATCGCACCCAAACAGCCATCCAGTCGGTGAACTCGCGTTCAGAAGCAAGGCCGCGTGACCAGCTCCACCGAGGGTTCCGTCGACGAAACGGCCGCCCGGCTGGGGCCGCAACGCGCTCAACACCTCCGCCGCCATCACTGGTCTGTGAATGAACTCGGGCACCGCGCATTTTCAGCTTTTCAGCAGATGCTCTCCCATGTACTCCCAGGCCCGCCGCGCCGGCGGCAAAAGCGGCGCCGCCCCCACCGCCTCGGTGTGGGACTTGACCGGCACCACTTCCACGTCTGCATCGGCCAGATCATTGTGCACCACCTTGACCGCATCCAGCGAAAGCTCCGCCTGCACCGCGGCCGGCGACTGCGCCGATGCCGGTTCCGGCGCCCGGAACGGATTCAATCGCGCCGTCCATCCGGGCCGCGCCGGTCGGGCGGCCGTCTCGCTGGCCGGCACCGACGACGCCGGCCACTTTCCAGATCGCACCGGCTTGAAAGCATACGGCGGCGGCGCCTTCGGGCCAACGGCGGCCACCGGGGCCACGACCTTTGCCTTCGCCGGTTCAACGGGCGCCTCGGGCGCCTTGGGTGCAAAGGGGTTTTTACCCTCGTTGAATTTCGGCAAATGCGCACGCCGACTCAGCCGATAGGCCGCCGCGTCACCGCTGCCAAAAATACTCTTCCCCACGCTCAGCAATTTTCCAAGGTTCATAATTTTCATTTAGCCGTTTGGTATCACATCATCTCAAACGCCTTGGCCTGATGCACCGCATCAGCCGCCTCGACGAGTTTGTAACGCCCTGGTTCCCAAATTTCAAACCGCTCGATCATCCCCACCAGCATCGCCTCGTCTTTAAGGGCCGCCGCCGCAGCCATTGCCTCGGGCAGACAAATGCGACCCGCTTTGTCCACCGTCACCTGTTCCGAGTTGCCACCCACCACACGGCGCAAAACATCCTTGTAAGGATCGCTGTTCGGCATGACTTCAATGTCCGCCACCAGTTTCTCAAGTTTGTCGAGCGGCAATACCCGCAGGCACGTACCGGCCTGGTGTTTGGGCCACACGATCACCGTCAACTCGGTCCCCGATTCTTCCGGCCGCCATTTCGCAGGGATTTGCACACGCCGTTTCTCATCGATTCCATGTAAAAACTTGGAATTGAAGTAGATCTTTTTAGCCGGCACATCGCTCACAGTTGAAAAAGTTATCCACCACGTTTCAGAGAACGGTATTCGTACACCCATTATAACCCACAACGCTCCATTTCTACCCTCTTTGGACCACCTGGTCAACAAAAAACGCCCTTCCGGCACACTGATTTATTCAGAAGTTATTCACAATCCAATTTACGCTAACGTCAAAGTAGGGCTTTGCCGAGGGAATGAAGGAAAATGGAGAGATCTTTATTCGCGTCCAGAACTCCAAAAATTGAAAACGGACTTCCACCAGTCGGCCGACTGCCCCGCCACATCATTATGCCCGGCGCCGGGAACCACGGTCAGCCGTTTTGGACCGTCGTATCGGTCATAAAGCTCCTTGCCGGCGGCGGGCCCAAGAATTTCATCCGCGCCGGCGATGACGAATTGCACCGGCCCGCGATAGGCGCGCAGACACGCGGCCGGATTGAAGCGATCCAGCAGCAGAAAGTATGCGGGAAAAAGCGGCATCCGCTTTTGGGCAACCCAAGCGAGATTGGCATAGGGCACAAACAACGCCAAGCCAGCCACCTGGGACGAATGATTGCCCGCCAGTTCACAGGCAACTCCGGTGCCGATGGATTCACTCACCAAGTACTTCGGCCGATTGGCTGGCATCAACCCGAACGCCTCCTCGGCGGCAGCCCTGATACTTTTCCGGGTTGGCGAGCCCGGGCGCGCACCATAGCCGGGGTATTCCAACACGAATACGTCCAACCGCGCCGCCGCGTGGATTGGCTGCGCCAGATAGTCACGTCCCAGGGCACACCCGGCATTGCCATGGAAGATCAGCACGCTGCCACCGGCCGTTCCGCCGGCCGGAATCCTCCAGCCTATGATTTGCCCTTGGGCGTTTCGCCAAGGACTGAAACCATGTTCCCGGGCGGCGGATTCTATAACGTCGGCGGGCATTCTCGTGGGAAAGTAGATGAGACGGCGCTGGAAGACCAGCACCGCCAGCATGACCAGCAAATAGGCAATGGCCAGCAGTTGCAGCAATCGAACGATTCGCAGGCGCGGTTGATTGTTCAACGGACGGAATTTGAATACATCCGAACTCAGCCCACTTCAAGCCGGAAGGTGGCGCGCAACGTCAAAATTCCCTGCGCATTGAAATCGCGCTCAAAATCCGTGATCACTTGCGCCAGCGCCGCGGGCGTCTCCGCGCGCCTGAACGCTTTTGAACCGCCGAAGACTTCGTTCATCTGTGCGAAATAATCCGCATCGTCGGTGCGCAGGAAGACGTGACCGCCGCCCCTGAGGACGGTACCAGCCAGAGCCGGAAACAGTTCGTTGATGAGCCGGTGCCGGCGATGCTTTTTCTTCGGCCACGGATCGGGAAAGTAAATATGGAGCGCGTTAATCGACTTGGGCGGCAGCAGGTGGCGCAAGAAATACGAGGACTCAATACGCACGCCGCGCACATTGCTTAATCCGGCCCGCCGGCCCTTGCGGTCCAGCTTTTCCAGTCGTCCCAGCAGCCGTTCCACGCCGATGAAATTCGTCGCGGGGTGCTGCCGGGCGTAATGGACCAGAAACGAGGCGTCGCCACAGCCGAGTTCCACCTCCAAAGGTTGCGGCTGGCCAAAAAGCGCCGGCAGATCGAGCGGCGCCAGGATGGTCGGCAGTTGGTAGATGAGGTTTTCCACAGACCGATGGAGCTTGTTAAGCCGGGAAATGCGTTTCAAGCTAAATCCACGAATTGACCGGCCGTCCACCCCCGGGGAATCCGGAGACCCCGGCCCCGGCGCCATGGCCGCCCGCCGGATCTGGGAGAACACTCTGATGCACAAACGCTTGGAAATTGGGCTAGGACCGTTCAACGATCGCCCAAATTATGCGTGCTATTTGACAAAATTTGGTGGTAGAAACCCCTCAGGCATGCGCTAACTCCGGCCGATACAGGCAGCGGACAGCGAACTGACCAGACAACCCGTCAGCACCACGTTTTTCCACCCCGGTATTGATGAAATTACAGACCAAATTATTGATCGTACTCCTCGCGGGTTTGCTGACCGTATATCTCGGTTCCTGCCTGACGCAACGGTACTTTTCCCTTTCTTCGGTCAGTAACTTTGCCCGGACCGCCAAGGCAGGGGAGGTTGACCGCCAATGGCAGTGGGTGACTTGCATCGGGCAGGCAATGACGACGTCGCTTGAACGCGTGATGGCCACCGGCGACATGGATTTGTTCGAAAAAGTCATTCACGAACAGGCCACACTGCCGGATCTGCAGGAAGCCTCGCTGACGGATTTCAAGGGACACGTGGCCTATACGACCGTGCCGGCCCGGCTGCACGCCGAACTGCCCGCAGAATTGAAGTCGCAATTGCTCGCCAATGGGGAGCTGGTCAAGCGCCAGACGGACGACTCCTTCGAAATCTACAAGCCTTTGGTGGCCAGTCAGGAATGTGCTTCCTGCCACACCGAGCGCCGTCCTGGGGTCATCCTGGGTGTATTGTCCTTGCGCTTTTCCGACAAACCCCTGCGCACCGCCGAACAAAATTTGGACCGGTTTCAAGGTGATTTCAATCATGTCAGTACCTTGGTGGCCGGAGCCACTTTGGCGGGGCTGGTACTGATTCTCGCCGTGCTGGTGACCTTGAGCACGCATTTCTTCATGGGCGTCCCGCTCCAAAAGACAGCCGGCGAGCTGGCGGACCACTCCAGTCAGGTCCGCCTGGCCGCCGAACAACTCAACCATTCCAGCCAGGTGCTGGCGAACGGAAGCACTCAACTCGCTGCTTCCATTGAGGAAACCAGCTCGGCTTTGGCCCAGCTCACATCCACAACCACCAGCAATGCCGAAAGCGCCGATCGGGCCACCGAAATTGCCCGGCTCGCCCACACCGCGGCCGGGAAGGGCGTTCGTCAGATGGAGGCATTGCAGAAAACCATCGATCAGATTGACGCCTCGGGCGCGGCCATTGGCAAGATCAACAAATTGATACACGAAATTGCCTCACAAACCAACTTGCTGGCGCTCAACGCCGCGGTGGAAGCCGCGCGGGCGGGCGATGCCGGCCTGGGATTTGCCGTGGTGGCGGAGGAAGTCCGGAGCTTGGCGCAGCGGAGCACGGCAGCCGCCCGGGAAACCGCCGCCCAAGTCGAAGGAGCGGCCGTTTTCACTTCCCAAGGAGTCGAGATCAGCCGTCAGGTGGCCGCTGCTTTGGCTGAAATTGTGGGCAAGGCCGCCGAGGTGGAAAATCTGGCCAGCGGAGTGGCGGGCGCCTCGAAGGAGCAAAGTGCTGGCATCAAGCAAATCAACACGGCCATGTTGCAAATGGACCAGGCTACCCAGACGAATGCCCAGTCGGCCGAACAAACCGCCATCACCGCCGGGGAATTGAACGCCGCCGCCGAGACCATGAAGGACTCGGTCGGCTGCCTGATGCAACTGGTTCGCGGCCCTTCGACCGCACCCCTAAAAGACGAGCGCCTTCGAGGCGGAGGCATGGCCCCGCCACCGGCTCGAAACGCCCCTCTCCATCGCCCGGCAACCAAGCGGGAAGTGGACCTGGTTGTTCCGTGAAGCTCAGGCGGACCGGTCGCGGATGAGTTTGAGAATGGTCAGGGATTCAACTTCGCCAACCAGCGCTCAACATCTGAGCCACACACCGCGGGAAACAGATTTCAATCTGAACTCGAACCTGAGGGCGCCTATTTCACCGCCACACTCCCAGAGCGGTCAGTTCCGTAGCGGCCGTCTGGGTCCAGTCGTGGCGATTCGCCAGGGGACTCGCGGGGCTGGGATGGAGGATTTGTCCGATGCGAATTTTGAAATTTCCCGCGACCTCCTCTCCGCGCGCCCGCGCAAAGGCGCCCACTCCGATCAGCCACTCCGGCTCAAGAATTTCAAGGACGCGGCGCAGATGTTCGTCGCAAACTTCCACCAAACGCCTGCGCCCGGCCCGGTCCAGCTTGTCCGGCGTCACATTGCTGCCGCTGTTGGACAGGAAGGCCAAGGGACAATAGTTCGCCACGAAATGGCCGGAGAAGAATTCCTCCGGCGTTCCAAACCGATTCGCGAACAGCTTCCACAGCCGCCGGCCGCTGACCTCCGAACGCGGACAGCCGTAACCCTGCACCGGGCGCTTCGGATGCGCCACCGGCGGCCGGCCAATGGGCGCGGAAATGCGCAACCAGTCGCGCACAGCGGCAACTTCGCCAAAGGGCACACCGGTTTGCACCATGCCAAACGGTCCGGGATTCATCCCCAAAAAAACCACCCGCTTTCGGCCTTCCCCAAAACGCCGCAAATATTCCTCGTGCGCTTTCCAAGCGTAGGCGAGGGGATTATATACGTGGGCAACCGGCGAGCCGAACCGCAGGCGTTCCGCCTGCGCGGAAAGTTCCTGCGCGGCGGCGATCAATTCATGGACTGTTTTTTTGGCGGAGCGTTTCAAGCGGTCATCACGATATTCGAGCGGAGGCATAAAACCAAGACCGGGCCCTGAGCCGGGCTGCCGCCTCGCTGCGCGCCGGCGTCTGGAGCGCGGCGCGTTCACCGCCGCTTTGGCGCGCAAAACACGCTCACAAAACTTTGAAAAGCTTGCGCCCGCTCCAAAGCGGTGCTGAAGCCACCGCAGTCCAGACGCTCGCGCGTTAGCCGGACGTCGTGGCAGTCGTGGATCGTCATGGAGTGCGCCGGCAAAGCGCAGCGGCGACGGCGCTTTTGCCCGCGCGGGACGGCTGCGAGCTGTAGAGGACCTTCGCCCGCTCGAAAAACCGGCTGACCGGCAGGTCAGCCCTACCCCCCCTTCATGAGCCAGTCGCTACCGGTGCATGAGCGCCAGAATCCTTTCGTGCATACTCCCTTCATAATTCTTATACTGAATCATTAATCATGAACCAAGGCCCAAAGCTGCTTAAACCCGTGTTAATCATAATGGCCGTGATCGTGATCGCCGTGGCGATCTTCTACCTGGAGGAAGACTGGCGCGGCAAACACGCTTGGAACGCCTGTAAACGCACACTCGCGGCCAAAAGCGTGACGGTGGATTGGAGCCAATACATTCCCCGGCCGGTTCCGGACGACCAGAACTTCTTCACCGCCAGCACCAACATCTTGATCCGGTTCCACCGGCCCCAAATTCCCGCCGAAACCGCCGCGGCGGCGCAGTTGAAGTGGCTGCCCACGTCCTGGCCCGATTATCCCTCGTCGTTCGACTCCGCCAAAGCGCCGCCGCTGGTCGTGGCCGAACTCACTTTCCTTCCGCCTGCCCGCGCGGCGGGCGCCATGGGAGATCAGGCGGCCAATTTTGACGATCCCGCCGCGCGCATCGTCGTGCTGCAAGCCATCGAGAAAAATGTCGGCCGCAGTCTGCCTGGCGCGATAACAACCCGCTTCTCTGAATTACAGTTGAGCAACCTGGCTCCGGTGCGAATTGCCCTCCGGGCGAAAACCCAGCCCGCCATCAGCGACCTGGAAAATTTTCTCTCGTCCGATTTGATCACGAACCTCGGCCGCGTGCATATCGAAGCCGGCCGCGGCGGAACATTGCAGGTCTTTCTAACCAATGTGCAGGCGACGGCGGCGGCCGATTATCTCAAATGGAGCGACCGGTTCGTACCGGCGTTTGACGAAATCCGCGAGGCACTGAAACGCCCTTGCGCGATCCTGCCCGGCGACTATTCAAACCCGCACACGATACCCATCCCGAACTTCGTCGCCCTGCGAGCCGCGGCCCAAACGCTCTCCCAACGCGCCAAATGCCATCTCCTCTTGCAGGACCCGGATGCCGCTTTCCGTGAAATAACCCTAATCCACGATCTCTGCCGCATTTTACAAAAGCCCACCACGGGCAAACCGGAAACCTTGGTTGAAGCCATGATCAATGTGGCCATCACCGGATTGCACGTCGATACGATGGCCAATGGCCTGCGGATCCACGCGTGGCAGAAACCGCAACTCGTAGCCTTCCAGAAACAACTCACCGAAATCAACCTGCCTTTCTGGGTGGGCCAAGCCTTCCACCTGGAACTGACCGAAACCGTTTATAATTACGAAACCACGCCCGCCGATAAATTCGCGGATCTTTTCGCGATCGTGGGACCGCCGCAGGAGAACGCCACCAACACTTGGGGCCGGCTTCGTGATCCGATTTATCGCTACCTGAAACTCGCTCCGCGCGGCTGGATGTATCAGACCCTGGCAAGCATCGTGACGATCGAATCAAAACCCATGGAGAGTTTTGATGCGGAGCATGGAACCATTTCACCGCGGGCCTACGACAAGGCCGAACGCGCTATCGGCAGGTTCTATGCCCACCGATCGCCCTTCAAGATTCTCGGCGAAATCTCCACGCCAAACTATACCAAGGCCGTACAGGTCACCGCGGTCAACCAGACCCTTGTCAACGAAGCGCAAATCGTCTGCGCCTTGGAACGCTACCGCCTGACCGACAGCGAATATCCCGCGTCGCTCGACGTGCTCGTGCCACAGTTCATCGAACAGCTGCCGCCCGATGTCATCGGCGGCCAGCCGTTGCACTATCGGCGCACCGACGACGGCAAGTTTGTACTATATTCGATCGGCTGGAACGAGAAAGACGACGGCGGCAAAGCCGCGTACAAGCATGACGGTTCGGAGGATCGCCTGAACGGGGACTGGGTCTGGGAAAATTAAAGTTTAAATGTTAGAAAAGCTTGCGCGCGCACGAAAGCGGTGCTGAAGTCATAGCAGTGCAGACGCTGGCGCGAATGGAGGGCAATCGGAAAAGGACGTCAGCGGCGGCGATAACTTTTTTAAATGGATCGACGGCGCCGCCCCGGACCAAACCTTTTTGCCAATTCCGGCGAAACTGCTACTGTTCACGCATGTCTGGAACCAGCAGAAAACCCGTGGTGGAAGAATTGCATGACATGCAGAGCCGGCGCGACGACCGGGAGCTGCGCATCGACAAGGTGGGCGTGCGCGGCTTGCGCTTCCCCATCCAAGTGCGCGACCGCACGCGCAAGGTCCAAAACACGGTGGCCACCATCGGCATGTTTGTGGACCTGCCCATGGAATTCAAGGGCACCCACATGAGCCGCTTTGTGGAGGTGCTGAACGCCCACGGCAACATCATCCACGTCGAGAACCTCACGGACATTTTGCGTTCCCTGCAAAAGAAACTGAATTCCGTCACCTCCCACCTCGAAATCGAGTTCCCCTATTTCATGTCCAAGCGCTCGCCCGTTTCGCGCAAGGACAGCCTGATGGACTATTTCGCCCGGTTCGACGCCGCAGCCTGCGGTCAGGAAACCGATTTTGTCCTGACGGTCAAGGCCAGGGTCACTACCTTGTGTCCCTGCTCCAAGGCCATCGCCAAATACGGCGCGCACAATCAGCGCGGCGAGGTGACGGTGGCGTTGCGCTTCAAAAAAATCATCTGGATCGAGGAAGTGATCGAAATAGTGGAGGCCTCGGCCAGCTCGGAATTATACGCGCTGCTCAAGCGCCAGGATGAAAAGCACGTGACCGAGCGCGCGTACGAGAACCCGGTCTTTGTGGAGGACCTGGTGCGCAATGTCGCGCTGCGGCTCAACGCCCATCGGCGGGTGACCTGGTACAAGGTGGAGGCCGAAAACTTCGAAAGCATCCACAATCACAATGCCTACGCGTGCATTATCCGGGGCGGATCTTCACCCGGAACCCCGGGCCCGGCCGCCGGCGCCGGAACCGCCTGCTGAAGCCGGCCGCCCAGGGCGAGCGTCAGCGCTTTGACATTGATCTCCGCCGTCAGGAACGGCTTGACCACCACATCATTGCCGCCGGAGCGCACCGCTTCGTCGCGGACGCCCACATCCGCATGCGCGGTGACAAACACCACGGGGGTCGCGCGATTGCAGCTTGTCTGGCGGATTTTCGAACACGTTTCAAAGCCGTTCAGGCCGGGCATTTGGAGGTCGAGGAAGATCACATCAAACGGCTCGTTGTGCGCCACGGCAAACGCCATTTCGCCGTCCTCGGCGGTGGCCGGCTTCCCAAAAACCGTTTGCAGCGCACCCGCCAGCGCCCGGCGCGCCACAACATCGTCATCCACCACCAGCAAGCGGATGGGCGGATTCACCGCCAGGTCGGCCCTTAGTCCGGGCCGGCACAGCTCAGTCAACAGGTCCACCGCCGTCGAAATCGTGGCCAGCGCCCCGGGCGTGGAGCGCGTCGAGTCCTGCAACAATTTGCGCACCAGCCCTTCCAGCGCGCTGCCCAATTGAAAAGCCGGATGCGTGAGTTCCGGCGTGTTCGCCGCGAACGAGTTGATGAGCAGAAATCCGTCGGTCAGCAGATTCTGGCGCGTGGCCGTATCGCCCGCCTGAAGCATCGCCTCGCACAACTCCCGCAGCGGACCCAACTGTTCGATGGTTCGGACCAGGAATTCTTCGGTCGCGCTGTCCGATGATGACCGCGTCCGCCGCGCCGGCTGACGCCAGAGAGCGGCGCTGCCGGCGGCAATTCCGGGACTGACGGTCGCCGGTGCGCCGGCGTCACGGCTTGGGCCGGCTGGCCCGGCCGCGCTGGCTGGAGTCGGCGCCTGGGCCAGCAACCGGCCTTGTAGCGCCAGCGTGAGCGCTTTGGTAGTAATCTCAAAAATGAGGAACGGCTTCGCCATCAGATCGTTGCCGCCGACCATTGCGGACCTCGCCCGCGCCTCGAAATCGCCGTGGCCGGTCACAAATACCACGGGCGTACCGCGGTTGGGACCCGTCCCGTGAATTTTCTCACAAAGCTCAAAACCATCCATTCCCGGCATTTGCACATCCAGGAAAATGACGTCATACGCCTCCCGCGCCGTCTGCTCCAACGCCGTCGGCCCGTCCACCGCCAAGTCCGGCTCGCTAAAGGCCTTCTTCAACGACAGCCGCAGGGCGTGGCGGCTGATCAGCTCATCATCCACCACCAGAAATTTGAAGGGGCGCGCGGTCAGAGTTCCGGAATCCAGACCGGGCACGCAGAGTTTTTCCAGCAAATCAAGCCCGCTTTCGATGGTCCGCAGCGTGGACCGGGTGGTGTTCCGGATTTTTCCGACATGCTCCTTGAGGAGTCCTTCCAGGGAGGAGGCAACCCGCCAGACGCCCAGAACCTCCGGAAAACCCGCCGCGTCTTTCAACAAGCCAAACTTGAAGTAAAGTTCCACCAGCAGCTTCCGCCGCGCCGGATCGCCCGATTCCTGGTGGATGCCCTGGAGCAGCGCGCGTTGCGCCGCCAGATGCTCTTTGGCCCGCGCGTAAAATTCACCGTGCGGCTGCTCGTCGACCGCCTCTTCGGCCGGCACCGAGGCCGCCGGCCCGGCTCGCAGCGCCGCCAGAAATTCCCCAAATGGTATATCTTCCGACCGAACCCCGGCCGGCCCGCCGCGCAGTTCAACCGGCGGCCGCGCCCAGGGGCTGTGGCGCCGGCGCAAACCCATCAGCATCTCCGGCGCAAATCTTCGCGCCAGCAATCCACCAGTCAACACGACGATCGCCGTGAAACAACCCAGATCGAAGAGCCGGCCGCGCAGATCGACCGGCGCCGGCGGACGCACCGGCAGGGCCGGTCCGTTGATCAGATTCGCCATTGCCGCCCGCGGAACCAGCGGGCTCACTGCCCCCGGAATCGGCATTCGTTTCCGGTGCAGTTCCTGGCGTTGCTGATCCAGCCTTTGAGTGGCTGCCCATTGCCACGAGCCCGGCGCCGGCAAGAGCTTTGCAAACTCGAGGTCGTTGGTGGAACTGGCTCCCGGAAGCGCCCCGCCACAGAAGACAGCCGCCACGACAATCAAGAGCGCCATCACCGGTCCCGCCAAACGAGACCCGATGCCCGAGGCTGCTGGCGGTCTCGTGGCGCGCGTCATGCATTCGGTCTCGGTTGGCCGGGCTCACCTTTCATGGAACCGCCACCGGCGTGTTCTGGCCCGGAAGGACCGTGGCCCACTGTTGTTGGACGGCTTGTTGCAAGCTCGGGGTTTTGGGTGGCAGCTTTGTCGGATCATTGAAGTTCGCGTCGAAGGCCCAGTTCCGCGCGGGCGGATTGTACACGTTGTCCAGACCCCAGACATTCGTCGCATACAGGCTGGGAAACATCAAGATCATGGAACCATTGTACGTAAATACATTGGCCAGCCCCCAATTCTCCAGGAAGCGCGGGAAGTTTTCCATGCCCCCGCTGTAGTTGCCCAGCGTCGTCGGCACGTTTCCCGTCAACAGCGCGGCATTGACCGTGGTGGAGGCGGCCCCGCGCGAGTCCAATGAAGCGCTGCTGTTGCCATCCTTCCAGGCGTCGGAAAGCACCGTGATGGCGTCCGCCACCAGCGACGCCGGCTCGGTGGCGGAGGTATTCGTGGTGCCAAGATTTGCGGTAATGTCTTCGTTATAGTCGCCCAAGACATACAGCGGGAGACCCGTCGCCACGGTGAGTCCATTCGGCGGCAGTTGCAGCCCGTTTCGGACTCGTACCGCGCCTAGGGCGCTGCCTGGCAGGGTTCGCAGGTCCAGGACATAGACTGCCGTCAGGTTGGACCCCAGCAGAGAGGGGCTGAAACTCGTATTGGTGGCGTTCCAAGCGGTCAAGGCGCCGACGTTGATATCGATCGGCATGACCGTCTTCCCCTCCCGGGCGTCCCAAAAACTGTTTGTCAAAGTAACAAACGCCGCCAGTTCGTTGGTCGGCACGATGGTCAGGAAATTGTTGAAATTGCCGCTGGTGGCGCAGACTCCCATGCCGGTGTTCGTGGCAATGATCAACATGTCGCAAAGGTTGTAATACCGCAGCATGCCCATGGGTGAGGCGGGCGATTCGCCGGCCGGCGGCGGTTCAATGATCGCCCGCACCGCCTGCGGGGAGTTCGTCGTGCCGATGGGCAACGTCAGGGCTTGCACCGGAGCCCGCTCCAGTTCCGGATGCACATAGACCACCGAGCCCGCCGGCGGGCCGCGCGTATCGAGCGGTTCCCGCGAAAACAGGATTTTCTCCACTGCCGTCACGCTCGAATCAAACGTGAGCGAACTGTCCGGTTCCACATAAAGATTCCCATTGGAGTGCACCCGGCCATCCACGTTGAACGGCTGGCCGCAACTAATCTCCATATCGCCGGACGAATACATGGCAAATTGGAAGATCGGAATCCCCACCAGTTGAATCTTCCGGTACACGCCCACATTCACGTCCTGCAGGTTGGCCGTATCACTGGCGTGGGCGGCAACCTCATAGGTTGTGATGAATCCCTGCAAGCCGCCATAGACCGGGTCCAGTGACTGGAAGATCGTGGAACCCTCGGGCTGCACAAAGGTCTGGCCGACGTCCCCGGTGCCGTCGTCAAATTGCCACGTGGCCCAGTAAGCGGAGTCCCCGACCGTGGGCGTGGTGCCGCGGTATATGCCCGTATTTTCCTGCACCAGGTTGGCGCCGCCATAATTGAAATCGCGAGTGATCAGGCTGAGGATTTTGTCCGTGGCCGCCTCCGCCCCCGCCACCGTCCGGTTATATTGAATCACCCGGTGCGTCAGGCGCGTGCTGCTGGCCGACCAGGCCATGGCGGCGGCGAGGAGCGCCAGCGCCACCGTCGTCATGATCAGCGTCATCAACAGCGCGCTTGCGGCCGGGCTGCCCGGCCGGTGCTTAATGATTTTGGTTTTCATGGCACCACTCTTTGTTTGATCGAGGTTTCCAGCTTGTAATAATCCGCGTCCTGCATGAACAGCCCGGGTTGATAAAACTCGAGCGTCAGATTGATGAGCTGGCTGTTGGAATTGTTCGTCAATATGTTGCCGAGGAAGTCCTCCGCGGCGAAGGGCAGCGAGTTGGTGACGGAACTCGCCAGAATGACCGCGCTGTCCGGTTGATCGGTCGTCCGCCGAAACGTCTGGTCGTCCGTATCCACAAAGTAAAGGACGTAGTTGGTGGTGTTGGTGGTCAGGTTTATCAGCAATCCGTTGCCCTGCTGCGTTTCGCCGTTCAGGAAAGCCGAATAAACGCCGTTGGACACCACAACCACCTGGGCGCTGGTGCATTCATGAATCTCATCCGTCAGCCGCATGAGCGTCTCCCGGGACCATTGCGTGGCGTTGAGTTTCGTCGTGGACATTTGAAAAATTCGCAAGCCAAACAGATTCGCCGCAATGATCCCGCTGACCATCAGCAGGAAAATGGTCGTGGCAATCAAAACCTCTGACAGGGTAAAGGCTCGTGTCGCAGCCCGGAATTGGCCGCCCGCCGATATGGATCGGGAAATTTTCATTGATCGGCGGCGCGGATAGTTTCAATGTCGTTGGTCACCCATTCGTCCCCGTTGAAGTTCCAAATGCAGTCCACGTGAACCATCCGCGTGGGCGGATTGTCTGAAATTGGGGCAATGGTTGTCCGAATTGTGGCCATCGTTCCGTTGGTTCCATTCCCGGGCATGTCCAAGGTCACCACCAGATCAGGAAAATTTGTGGCCACCAGATCGTCTTGCGGCTGAGCCCGATTCGGAGCCCAGACGGCGCTACGAGTCTGCTCAAGGCGCTCCATAGCCTTCGCCTCGCCGGCCTGCATCAGTTCAGCCTTCGTGTTGGCTGTCAGGCAATAGACGTAACCAGAGACCATGGCCGCGAGCGTTATGCCGGTAATGGCCAACGCCATGACTACCTCAGCAAGGGTCATCCCCGCCCGTACCTGGGACGAGATCGCCTGGGCGTTCTGAAATGCCGACCTGATCCTCATAGGTCTATGCTGATGTAAATCGATCACTGCCCCGCAGAACGAGGCCCTATCTGGCAGTCAGCAATAGCAGATTCGGTTCCAATACCAAGCAGATAAATGGCTTTTCCCTTAAACTTGCGCGCGGCGTTCGCCGATGAACCAGGGCGCGGAATTTTCCACGGGGCCATGCAGTGTCCAATTGCTTGTGCCGCATCGTTTTGCAACAGTCGGCAGGAAATTCCAAAAAACTTTAAGATTTTAGTGGCAAATTCGTGCCGCTTTGCTACATTCCGGCCCCTTTGATGATATAGTGGTGGTC
Source organism: Verrucomicrobiota bacterium (assembly GCA_049509875.1). Taxonomy (GTDB): domain Bacteria; phylum Verrucomicrobiota; class Verrucomicrobiia; order Limisphaerales; family UBA11358; genus UBA11358. The sequence continues at coordinate 114,422 of JBEKZM010000002.1, forward strand.
AGGAATCGTTTACTGGCCGGATTTAACGCTTTAAAGTTATTGTGACAGAGAAGAATAAAGAAATTGTGAAAAAAGCAGTCGCCCGCCCCAAGGGCGCCATTGCTACGACCTCCGCGATACTCGGCCGAACCGTCGCCAAACCCACGTCGGGTCCGGACCTGAAAAGAGTAAAGCCGGAATGGCATAAGTTCTATCTTCATTTGCTGGAGTTGCGCGAGCAGCTGGTTCGGCAGATGAATGGCCTGGCCAAGGAATCAGCCCAGGAACTCGCCGGCTATAGCCTGCACATGGCGGATTCCGGCACGGACAATTTTGACCGCGACTTTGCCTTGAGCCTGCTTTCCTCCGACCAGGACGCGGTGTACGAAATTGAAGAGGCGCTCAAGCGCATCGAAAAGAAGACGTACGGGATTTGCGAGCTGACCGGCAAGCCAATTCCGCGCGCCCGGCTGGAGGCCATCCCGTGGACCCGGTTCACGGTGGAAGCCCAGGCGCAGCTCGAGCGCGAAGGCGCCCTCAAATCCCGCCGGCTCGGCCAGCTCGGCACCATTGATTCCGTCGGAACCCCCGTGGAAGGCGAAGCTGAAGAGGCCGAGGAAACCGAAGAGGTCAAGCCCAAGGAAAAGGAATAATTTATGCCGCGAGAAATCATCACCATCGAATGTACCGAGGCGCGCAAATTAGGCAAATCGCCGTCGCGCTACACCACCACCCGCAACAAAAAGTTGCAAACGGAACGACTGGAAGTCAAAAAGTACAATCCCGCCCTCCGCCGGCACACGTTGCATAAGGAGATCAAGTAATTATGCCCCGCAAGACCCATACTGAGAAGTCCGACAAACGCGGCAAAGGTTCCCGCGAAAACCGCACCCCGCGCCCCAAGCCCAAGATTGACTTCACCCTGGACGCGCTCGACTTCAAGAACACCAATCTGCTCAAGCAGTTCGTGACCGACCAAGGCCGCATCCTGCCCCGCAAGTACACCGGCCTGCCCGCCCACTATCAGCGGCGCATGACCACGGCGATCAAGCGCGCCCGTCAAATGCTGCTCATGAAATAGTTCGGCCGGGTCACTTGATGCATTCAATTCAACCCGAGATGAAAAAGGCGGCGATGGACTCGCCGCCTTCTCTTTAAGCCATTTCTTCGATTAGATCCTCGGCCAGCCAATCGCCGAGTTGGAGAAATTCCCTGATCTTGCGCCGCTCATGGCGGTTCTTTAAGGACTTCTTGGAATGATGCTGGGTCTTGCGGAACGGATGCTTGGGATTGCGGATTGCTTCACTCATAACTTCTAGTGTGTTCATCATAGCATTTTCCTTTCGCTTAGGCTTACCAGCCTAAATGATGCCAAACCGTTTGCGCCGAAAACTACTGGCAATCATCATATAATCTGACCCCGGCTGTTCGCCCCCTGTTCAATTTTTTTCAGACAAAACAAAAAGCGCCAGAGCGCCATTCATTTTCCGTCCGACTGGAGCACAACTTCCACTCGAGATCGGCATATGCGCATTGGACTTGAGCGAATTCCACAGCCAAGATGCCGGCGAGCACCAGCCGCCCCCCCGGTTTCACCCGGTTCACTATCCGTTGCCGATCAGCAATCAGCAGCGGGGCGATCAAATTGGCGCAGACCAGGTCAAATTGCCGCACCGGCCGCCGCGGCAGCCTGGCCACGTCACCGCGAGTCAGCAGGACCCGGTGCGCCACCCGGTTTTTGCGGGCGTTCTCCCCGGCCACTCGCACCGCCTCCGGATCAAAATCAAACGCCTCCACCGGCGCGTAGCCGAGCTTGGCCGCCGCAATCGCCAGGATTCCCGACCCCGTGCCGACATCGAGCATCGACCGCCTTTCGCCAGGTTTGAGGAAGCCGACAATCTCGCGCAGGCAAAATGAAGTGGTAGGGTGCTGGCCCGTGCCAAAGCTTAAACCTGGGTCAAGCGACACCACGGCCTGATTCCCCGCCGGCTTTTTCCGGCTCCAGCCGGGCTTCACGAGCAGGGAACGCCGCCCGGCCGGGCCGGTTTTTCCCCGAATCACCATCGGCTTAAAGTGGCGCTTCCACGATTCCGCCCAGTCCTCGCGTTTCACCCGCGCGATTTCAATTCCCGCCCGCCCGGTATCCAGTCCACAGGTCTTGATGCGTTCCAGGCCGCCCGCAATTTCCGCGCGCATTGGCGACGGCCTAAATCCGCCCTGTTCCACGAAGACACTGACCTGGCTGGTCTGGCTTTCGAGATGGAAATAAGCCACGGCCGGGCGGCCAGTCACGGCCGACAGCCATTCGCCCACTGCATCCTCAGCCTCCGCGGTGGTGGCCACCGAGATTCGCCAGAGAGGTTTCCTGGACGCCGACTTCATAATTTGGTTCGCACTTTGCCATTCGTCATTGGTCATTCCTCAACCGACGAGGTCCCGCCAGGGCGTGAAGTTCAAGAGTTCAATCTCCGCCATGTGCGGATGCAGCGCGACTTGCGTGATGCCGGCGTACTCAATGTCGAAATGGTTGGTCTTGGGCAGCGGCAGTTTCAGCAAGATGGCCAAAATCATGCGAATGACGCCGCCATGACAAAAAACTGCCACGTTTTGTCCGCGGCGCCGGGCCTGGATTTCGCGCAGGCAGGGCTCCACCCGCCGCCGAAACATCTTCCCGCTCTCGCCGTTGGGCGCGCCCCGCAATTGAATTTCGTCCAGCCACTCGTGGGACTGGAACTTGAACCGGTCTTCAACCTGCTGCCAGCCGAGACCCGTCCAATCGCCAAAGTCGATCTCGCGCAGCCCGTCCATGATCGTCTGCTCATGGCCGTCCAGTTTCAACATCGGCGCGAGCGTTTGCTGCACGCGTTTCATGGGACTGGCATAAATCGCGTCGATTGTCTTGTGATGCAAATATTCGGCCAGGATTTTGGCCTGCCGTTTGCCATTGGGCGAAAGGTTCATGTCGAGGGAGCCGCCAAATTTCCTTTGATAGCGGGCTTCCACCTCGCCGTGGCGGATGAGCAGGAGGCGGGCGGCGGCGGGCACAGGCAACGGGCGGCGTGATTTCCGGGAAACAGCCATGGCTTTCAAGCCTGCGCGATCGCGTTTTGCTGGGCGGCGAGGAGGTCCCGGATGCCGCCTTTGCCCAGCGCGAGCATCTCCGCAAGCTGGGCGTCGCTGAACGTGGCCTCCTCGCCGGTGCCCTGCAACTCGATGAATTCGCCCCGCGAATTCATCACCAGGTTCATGTCCACGCTGGCGGCCACGTCCTCCACATAGCACAAATCCAGCAGCGCCGCGCCGCTGACGACGCCCACGCTCACGGCCGCCACCTGCGAGAGCAGCGGGTTTTCGTTGATCTTGTTTTCGGCCTGCAATTTCTTCACCGCCAGCGCCAGCGCCACAAACGCGCCCGTGATGGACGCGGTGCGGGTGCCGCCATCGGCCTGCAACACGTCGCAATCCACGCAAACTGTCCGGGCGCCGACCGCCTTCAGATTCACCGCCGCGCGGATGGCGCGGCCGATCAGCCGCTGAATTTCCGACGAGCGCCCGTCGAGCCGGCCCTTGGAGATGTCGCGCGGTTTGCGGTCCAAGGTGGAGTACGGGAGCATGGAATACTCCGCCGTGAGCCAGCCGCCCTCGACCTTTTGTTCCTTCATCCAGCGCGGAACCGATTCCTCGATGGTGACGGCGCAGATGACGCGGGTATGGCCCCACTCGACGAGCGTGGAGCCGGCTGCATTCGGCGCAATATGATTCTGGAAGAGCAGCGGCCGCAATTGACGGGCGGCGCGCCCATCGGCGCGGATAAAATCGGACATATTATTGCCAATGATAGGCGGAAAAATTCAAATCGCAAACCGGGAATACCAGGCTCCAGCGGTTACGCAAGATGGTATGGAGTGGCCTCGTGCGCGGGACCGGTTGCTCTAATCATAATCAACGAAGTCCTAGTCCTCATCCAAATAAACAATGACGCCGCATCGCGCCCATTCCACACTCCACGCGGCATGTGGTGCAGCGAGAGCTCTTACGTCGTGCCCTACAGAGGGCGGGGCGGGCCTGCAGCCCGTGTCACGCATCGCGCATCCATGAATGGGCGCTCGGCATTTCGCACTCGATTCACTTTTTTCCCGTTTCGAATCCGGCGAACAGGCCTTCCAGGTTGTTCAAACTGCCGGCCGGGGGCTTGGGGTTCAGCGCTTTTTGCACAAAGTCAATGCCGTCCGCGATGGTGCGGATGGATTTGGGCAGGATCGCGCCGGCGGCGTTGGCGTGGCCGCCGCCCTGAAACTTCGTTGCCAGCGGCAACGCCTCGCCGTGCCGGCTGCGGAAACTGGCGAATATGGAGTTGGCACGCCGAAACAGTGTCACCAGCACCGGATATTTCGTCGCCCCCGATTCGAGAAGCTGATGGACAATCTGGTTGCTGTTGCCGATCACGGTGTCCACAAAGGCCACGGTGGGCGACAGCTCCACCACATGGCGCCGGCTCCACTCCAAGCCGATGGGATCCTCCACGCGGCGTTTGACCGCCATGACTTCCAAGAGCGGATGGTCCAGCAGTTTTTCCAGGTCGCCGTCCAGCACAGTGTGCAGGTTCCAGAATTGGTACGCTTTCACCAGGCTGGCGTAATCGCCGGCCACGGCGAAGTCCGGGTCGTTTTCCAGGAACAAATCGGCGACGTCGTTGAGATGGACGAGGCGGTCGAGCGTGGGCGACCCGAGTTTTTCCGCCAGGCAAAGTTCGTAGGCGAGCAGGCCGGCGGATTTGGTGACGTCGTGGATGAGCCGCGCATTTTTCGGGACGGCGTCGGTCACGTGATGGTCCACGACCACCCAACCCGGCCGGTCCATGCGCGCTTCAAAGGCAAAATCGGCGACCCAGGCGGACTTCTCGCGCAGATCGCGCTGCTTCCAGTAATTATAGTGATAAGCCTCCAGCGGCACGACTTTGTCGAAAAGATGTTTGGCCAGCCGCTGCAACAGCAGGCCGGACAAAAAGCCGTCCAGATCACTTTCGTGCGTGATGATAACCTCGGGCCTTGGCAATACGGTCATTGGCCAAGGTTAATGAAAACGCCGCCGCATGGCGAGCGGGAACGGACTCCAATGGGGGGATGACGCGCTTGGTCAGCGTCAGCTCAAAATCCACCGGCGCCTCCGCTTGGGGCGGGCGCGGGCGAGAAATTTGGCGAGACGCCGAATTGAATCGGCTGGAAACCGTTCAGAATCACCCCCCAATTCCGCAAGTTTTCTTAAGCCACGCCGTCAGAGGAAGTAGAGCAACTAAAAAATTCATCAATTCACGGCTTTTTCGATGAAGTTCCTTGCCTCCAAAAGAAAGTCTGTTATGATTCCTTGTGGCTACGGAGCCGCAGGTTTCAGCGGGCATCCCAGCTTGCGAGCCAGTTCGAAGGCCCCCGTAGCAATTTAAAGCGCAGGTGTGATGCCTGCGCTAAATTTTTTGGTTCCTCGCTGTTTTCGGTTTGAAGGTGTGGTTTTTTTTGGCCAAAGTCAACGCGGCGTGAAAGTTCATCGCGGCCGCCAATTATTGTTGAAGCGCTCCTGGCTTTGCCTCACAATGATCCTTGCCAGGGCCTGTGGAGTGTGGACTTACGAACCCCGCCAGGGCCGGAAGGCAGCAACGGCAGTATGCTTTGCAATTGCCGCAGTCACCCTGGCACCTTCCCCCTTTGCGATTTACGATTGGCGAGGGCCGATTTAAAATGCCAGCCGCGGTTGCAATCCGCCCGCAAATCGTAAATCGTATATCGCAAATCAAATGTCCTATCAGGTCATCGCCCGAAAATACCGGCCGCAACGGTTCGCGGATGTCGTCGGACAGGAGCACGTCACCCAGACGCTGGCCAACGCCATCGCGCAGAAGCGAATCGCGCACGCCTACCTGTTTTGCGGTCCGCGCGGCACGGGCAAAACCACCATCGCCCGCATCTTCGCCAAGTGCCTCAACTGCACCGGGGGACCGAAGGTGGATTTTGACAACGACGACCCACACGTGCAGGAAATCACCGAGGGCCGGGCGCTGGACGTGCTGGAGATCGACGGCGCCAGCAACAACGGCGTGGAGCAGGTGCGCGAATTGCGCGAGACCTGCAAGTACGCGCCCGCCAATTCCCAGTTCAAGATTTACATCATTGACGAAGTCCACATGCTCTCGACGGCGGCCTTCAACGCGCTGCTCAAGACGCTGGAGGAACCGCCCGCGCACGTGAAGTTCATGTTCGCAACGACCGACCCGGAAAAGGTCCTGCCCACGATCCTTTCGCGCTGCCAGCGCTTTGACCTGCGCCGGATCCCCAGCGCCCTGATCACCCGCCATCTGGCGGACATCGCCGCGCTGGAAAAAGTGATCATTGACGCGCCGGCGCTGCACGCGATTGCGCGCGGCGCCGACGGCGGCATGCGCGACGCCGAGTCCACCCTGGACCAGTTGATCAGCTTCTGCGGCGATAAAATCGAAGAACCGGACGTGCTCTCGATGTTTGGGCTGGCCGCGCAAAACCAGATTCTTAAATTGAGCCAGGCCGTGCTGGCCGGCGAAATTTCCACCGCGCTCACCCAGTTGGATGAACTGGCGCGCGGCGGCAAGGACCTGGGACGACTGCTCGGCGATCTGCTCAATCACTTCCGCAATTTGCTGATCTACCAAGTCTCCAAAGGCGACTTGAACCTGCTGGAAGCCTCGGAGGCGGAAGTGGCCGCCCTCAAGGACCAGTCGGCCGGGTCCAACCCGGACGCGCTCACGCGCATTTTGGAAGTGCTGGCCGACGCCGAACTGCGGCTGCGCGACGCGACCTCCAAGAAGATCCTGCTGGAAGTTTCCTTGCTCCGCGCCATCGAGGCGCGCAACGCGCTGCCGATTGACGCCGTGCTCAGGCAATTAAACCAGTTGCGCGGCCAAGCCCCGGCGCCCACACCCGCGCAGCCCACATCCCCTGTCCCGCGCCCGGCCCAGGCCGCCAGAAGCGAACCGCGACAGACGCATGCCGAATCCGCGGAGCACCGGCCGGCGCCCCGGCCCGAAGCCGCGCCGGCACAGCCCAGAATGAGTGCGGAGCCCGCCGCTCCCCGGGCAGCGGTTCCATCCGGAGGAACTCTCGCCGAGCTCTGGTCCAGCCTGATTGAAGCGGTCGGCCGGGTCAGCCCCTTCACGCGCGGCTACCTGCTCGACGCGCATCCGGTGTCGTGGTCGAAGAGCATTCTCGTCATCGGGTTCGATCCGGAGTTCGAAGATCATCTGGGCCTGGTGGACAACGCGCGCAACCACACGCTGCTGGCCACCAAACTCGCCGAACTCGGGCATCCCAACGCAATGATCAAGTTTATCCTGGCAGAGGCGCCCGCGGGCTGGACCCGCCAGCCGGCCACGGTAACGCCGGCCACGGCTCCCGCTCCGGCCAAGCCGTCCGCCCCGGCGTCTGCTCCGCCGGCCGACCCGTCCCCTGCGCCGGCGCCGGCCACGGAAAAAAGGACCGCGCCCGTGCCGTTCAACAAGGAGGACTTCAAGAACGACCCGCTGATCCAGAAGGCGCTGGAGGTATTCAAGGGAACGATTGTGGAAGTGCGCGCCTAGGGCATTTTCAAAAACATTGCAGCCATGCGGAAGCACGAAATAGCGAAGCGGTCTTGGGGGAGGTTTGGCGCCAGTCTTTCTTCAAACGCTCCAAGCCCCGGCCCATGATGAACACAAAAAAAACTGACGGACCACATTTTACGGGTTAATTTCACTCACAAACATTATGTCAAGCATCGGCAAACTCATGAAACAGGCTGCGAAAATGCAGCAGCAAATGGAGCAAATCCAGGCGCAGCTCGCCGCCCGCACGGTGGAGGCCACCAGCGGCGGCGGCGCGGTGAAGGTCGTGGCCAAATGCGACGGCACCATCGCCTCGATCAAGATCGACCCGCAGGCGCTGAATCCGACCGACGCCCAGATTGTGGAGGACATGATCGTCACGGCCGCGAACCAGGCGCTGGGCCAGGCCAAGGAGATTTCCAACGCCGAAATGGGCAAGGCCACCGCCGGTTTAAATCTGCCCGGCCTGACGTGAGCCCGAATCGTTTGGGTCCGCAGCACCGAATTCGCGATCACGACCGAATTCAAGGACGACAACAAGGACGAGGAGAAAATTGACCGATGCCGCTCCCTGAACCCATTGTGGCGCTGACTGCGGCGCTGGCCAAACTGCCCGGGGTGGGCCCGCGCTCGGCGGAGCGGATGGCGCTGCACCTGGTGCAGGCGGAAGCCACGCAGGTGCGGCACCTGGCCGAGGTGATAGTCGCCGCCCGCGAACGCATCCGGTTCTGCGAGGTCTGCGGCGCGCTCACGGAAAAATCGCCGTGCGCCCGGTGCGAGGACCCGCGGCGCGATGCCACGCTGGTGTGCCTGGTCGAGAAGGCCGTGGATATTTTGAGCATTGAAAAATCCGGGACCTATCACGGAAAATTCCACGTGCTGGGCGGCAAAATTTCGCCGCTCGACGGCATCGAGCCGGACGATTTGCGGATTGCGGAACTGGAACGGCGGCTGGGCGCCGAGCCCGTCCGGGAAATCATCATCGCGCTGGGCACCGACGTGGAAGGCGACGCGACCAGCCATTACCTGGCCCGGCGCCTGGCGCGGGCAGGACTTAAAATCTCGCGCATCGGCTTTGGTCTGCCGGCCGGCAGCGGCCTGGAATTTGCCGATGAACTCACGCTCGACCGGGCGCTCGCCGGGCGGCGGGAGATGACTCCCTAGCCATGCCTCCCGCCATCATTTTCGACCTGGGCAAGGTCCTGGTGGATTTTGATTACTCCATCGCCGCGCGCAAGGTGGCCGCCCGCAGCTCCAAAAAATCGCTGTCAGCGCTGCACGACTTCCTCAGCCACTCCCCTTTGCTCGTGGACTACGAAAGGGGGCGGCTCACCCGCGAGGATTTTTTTGAGTCGGTGCATGCGGCCATCGGTTTTTACGGCAGCCTCGAGGAATTCGGCGGCTATTTCGCCGATATATTCACGGAAATGCCCGGCACCATCGCCCTGCAGGCGGAACTGCGGCTGCGCGGCCTCAAGACCTATATTTTTTCCAACACCAACGACCTGGCCATCGAGCACGTGCGCCGGAACTTTCCCTTTTTCAAGAACTTCGACGGCTACATTTTTTCCTATGAAGTCGGCGCCATAAAGCCCCAGCCGGAGATTTACGAGGCCTTGGAAAAACTGACGGGCCGGCGCGGCGCGGATTTGGTTTATCTGGACGACCGGCCGGAAAACATCGCTGCCGGCGCGGCGCGCGGCTGGCGGACGATACTGCATGAATCTCCGGAAAAAACCCGGCGGGCGCTGGCGGCCATGGGAGTGGTTGAGGAAAAGCCAAAGGCTGAAGGCTAACAGCGGAAAGCGCCCCGGGGCGGCCAGGCCGGCGCTTCAGCGCCCAGGACGGGCGCGCTCCATCCGATATTGGAAATCGGCGGAGGTTACTGCGGGGGGACGGCCCAGCGTCCTTCGATCAAGCTGGCCGAGACATTGCCCAGGTGGGCCAGCACCGCGTTGGAAAGGTTGGAGAATTTTCCACAAAAGGGAAGCGCCACCACATCGGCGAAGGCACCGGGCGCAAGTTCGCCAATTTTTCCTCCGAGCCCGAGCGCCCGAGCGCCATTCACCGTGGCCATCCGTAGAATCTCGGCGGGCGAAAGACCCCGGTCGCGATTGGCCAGGGCGCGCATTTCGGCGAACAGGTCCAGCACCGGCAGGGATTTTCCCGCCGGGCGAACCGTCGCCAGGCTGTCCGTGCCCAGACAGACGTTGACACCGGCGTCCGCCAAACGGGAACGCTGGAAGGGCGGATGCCTGAAATAATCGTGACTGCGGGGGCAATGCACTACGCTGGTGTTGTTTTTGGCGAGCAAGGTGGCGTCGCCGCGCGCCAGACAGTTGACATGAACGGCCAGCACGTTGGCTCCCAAAAGCTTGTGCCGGGCGAGGTGAGCCACCGGCGAGCCCAGGCCGCAGTCGCGAGGGTCGCGGCCGTTGCGAAGCAGCCACTCATGCATGGCACCGCACGCCCCCTGGAACATGTCGAATTCCTCCTGCGATTCAGCCACATGAATGCTGACGCGCCAGTTTCTCCTGGCCGCCGTGCGCGCCGTGCGCTCGAGCAACTCGGGCACGGTGGAGTATGGCGCATGCGGCGAGAGCCAGGCGCGATTGCGGGCATGACGAAGGGAATCGATCAGGTCCACCGCTTCGCGGAGAATCTGCGAAGGCGCACGGCGCAGCCGGATACCGGTCATTTCAAGAAAGGAGCAGACCCGCAAGGGTGTGGCGTCCCACACTTCCGGCAGCAAATCCGGCATGGATTCGATATCGCCCACGGTGGTGACGCCGGACCGCACCAGTTGGTGTGCTCCATGCAGCCAGGAGCAGGCATATTCAGAAAAGCCCCACGCCGATTTGGCGGCCATAATGGCGGGAATCCAATCGGTAAATGCCTTTGGCGGCGAAAGTTCACCCGCCAGGTCCGTGTAATCCAAGTGGCAATGGGGATTGACCAAGCCGGGGAGCAGGGCCACTTGGCCCAGATCCACGACCTTCCCGCACAGGTGGGGCCGCAGATCCTTCCACGGTCTGACGGCGCGGATTTTCTGCCCGGCAATAAAAATCGCACCGTCCTCCAAGGGCGGTGCGCTGACGGGCAGAACAGCCCTGGCCCGCAGAATCATTCGGCGTTGGTTTCCTGCCGGGTGCGCTTGGTGCGGGCGCCCGCCTTGTGCTTGCGGGCTTTGTGTTTGCTGTGCCGGGTGCGAATCTGCTGCTCGATCTTCTTGGTCACCAAGTCAATCGCCGAATACAAATCGGACTCGACATCCTTGGCGAACAGGTCGGGACCCCGGACACCCAGGCGCATGGAGCAGGAAAACTGCTTTTCCGCCACCCGCGTATGATCATGCTCGAGCGTCACGCGGGCATCCACGATGCGCTGGTCGAGATGATCCAGCTTGTCAAGCCGTGCCACCACGTGCTCTTCAATCGCCTTGGTCAGGGTGACGTTGTGGGTGGATAAAATCAACTTCATGAGAAAAGAATGCGCCCAAATGGCACAAAAATCCAGTTTTTCCGATGGCGAAAACGGCGAGAGACGAGATACAAAGCGAGATTCATGCCAAAAACTGCTTGAGCTTTGGCCGGATTCGGCTATGCTGCGCCGTGATGGGACCCGGTTTACAGTTATCACAACGGCTGACGCAATCGCTGGTGCTGGCCCCGCAGCTCCAGCAGTCGCTGGCGCTGCTCCAAGCCCCCACCTTGGAACTCAAGGCGCTCGTGGAAGCCGAGCTGCAGCAGAATCCGGTGCTCGAAGAGGTAGCCGAACAGGACACCGAACAGGGCGAGAAGACCAACGACGAGGAAGGGGATTCACCGGAGGTGACGGATTTCGCCGAGCCGCCGGAGGACGTGAAGTTTGACGCAGCCACCGAGAAGAATTCCAATGAACCGGTGGACGATTTCCAGGCCGAGTTTGAGCGGCTGGTGCAAATGGACCAGGAGTGGCGGGACCATTTTTCCCAAGCCAACACGCCCATCCGCTCCTCCGCCGAGGACGAAGAAAAGCGGCAGTTCATGTTCGACTCGATCACGGCGGAGACCTCGCTGGCGCAGCATATGGTGGAACAGGTGCGCGACACCGAATTGAACGAGGAGCAGCAGGGCATTGCGGAGCTGCTGATCGGCAATATTGACGACTACGGCTATCTGAACGTCACGCTGGAGGAATTGGCTGCTTCCACGAACGTGCCCCAAGAGCGCATTGCCGAGGTGCTTAAAGTCATTCAAACTTTTGAGCCGGTGGGAGTTGGCGCGCGCGACCTGCGCGAGTGCCTCCTGCTCCAGCTCGAACGGGCCGGCCAGCAGGAATTGCTCGAATACCGGATTGTCCGCGACTTCATGGATGCCTTGGGCAAGCGCCGAATACCCGAAATTGCCCGCGGCACCGGCCAGACGGTCGAGGAAGTGCAGGAATCATTGGCGCGCATCAGTCGTCTGGAGCCACGGCCCGGCCGCGCCTTCCTGCCAGTGGTCGAACAGTACGTAGCCCCCGAAGTATTCGTGCAGAAAAACGGCGAGGATTTCACGGTTACAACCAATGACGAGCAGATCCCGCACCTGCGAATCAGCAATGTCTATAAGGATCTGATGTCCGCCGGTGGCAATAATGCCGAAGTAAAGAACTACATTCGCGAAAAAATCCGGGCCGGCAAGTTTTTGATCAAGAGTCTGCACCAGCGCCAGGCGACCATTGCCAACATCGGCCGGGAAATAGTGAAACGGCAGCGGGAATTCATGGACAAGGGCGTGGCTTTTCTCAAACCGATGACGATGGCCCAGGTGGCGGACGTGGTGGGGGTCCATGAAACGACCGTCAGCCGGGCTGTTTCCGGCAAATATATCGACACGCCCCAAGGCGTGTTTGAAATGAAATATTTCTTCACCGCCGGACTGCAGAACTCGCACGGCGACGATGTCTCCAATACGAGCGTCAAAGACATGATCGCGGATATCTTCAAGGGGGAAAATCCCAGTAATCCGCTGTCTGACCAGGAAGTCGTGAAATTGCTCACCGCCAAAGGCATCACGATCGCGCGACGGACAGTTGCCAAATACCGCGACGAATTGGGAATTTTGCCTTCCAATCTCCGCAAGGTGTATTAGGGGCCTCGACTTAATCAGGAGCGTATTCCACACGAAAACGCTGTCGCGCTTCGGTTGCCAGCGCACGCCCGTACCAGGATTGTATCGAGTTGCACCCCCTTGTGCATAACCCGTCGCGAAATTTGGTTGAAGTCAACGCCAGGGAGCGTAGAGTCAAGAAGTATGCCGCTAGATCGCATCGGCCAGACCGATTACATTTCGATGGCGTTGCTTGCAATGCAAAGCGTGGCCATTGTCATTGGATTGCTTATCTTCGGCTGGATGGTGGCGGTGCATCGGCGCGCCCGGCGGGACCAAAAATCGTTCGTGGATACCCTGGGTTTTCTGCCGCTCCGAGCGGAAGCTCCGCCGCGCCCGGCATGCTGGCTGGCAGTGCGGTCCGTTTCCACGGAGGCGGTGAAGACGGCCTTGGGACTGAATCGTGCGGCGCCCTGTTCGTGGGTGGAAGGGCTGGCCGGCAGCCATGAGTTCTTCATCAGTCCCCGTGTCCACGGCGGCTGGGTGGTGGTGACCGGGCTCGGCCTGCCAAACCCGAGCGATGATGTGGATGCGACGTTCCTATTTTTGAGCGAGTTGAGCCGCAAGCTGGGACACGTGCAGTATTTCTACGCGGAGAAGTTTTCGCGACACCATGGCTGGGCGCGGCTGGATGACGGTTGCGTGACACGTGGTTACGCTTGGACCGGCGAGACGGTGTGGAACCAGGGGGCCAAGACGCTGCCCGAAGCCGCCGTGGGTTTGAAGACCTTTGATTACGGCGATTCGGGCGCGACAATCTTGGACGCCGAGACAAACTTCGAGAGGGTTCCGCAGCTTGCGGCGCGCTGGAGCCTTGATCCGGCGGAGGTAAAGCTGGACTCCTCCCGCCAGTCCATCGGCCTGGCCGGGGAATCCGCCTTGGGCTGAAAAAATTTTGTTGCAGTTGGCGCCCGGGGCGCGCAAAGTGCGGCAAAGAAAGGACGACCATGTCATTCAGCATCGAGCTCGAACTGCAAAAATTCCCGAAAAATCTGGAGCTGAAGGATCGCAAGAAGGCCCTGTTACGACCGCTCAAGACGGACGACGAAAAGGAATTTCACCAGCTTTTTCAAGGCATTCCGGAGCCGGAACGAATGTTCATCAAGCATCGCGTGCAGGATGCCAAGGTCATCCGCGAATGGTGCAAGAACATCGATTATGGCCGCAACCTGCCGCTGATGGGCACAATCGACAAAAAGATCGTCGGCGCGGCCACGCTGCATCAGCAACTGGGCGGCTGGAAGCGTCACATCGGCCGCGTCAGCGTGCTGGTGCATCCGCAATTCCGCGGGCGGGGACTCGCCAGCGGGCTGATTTCCGAAATCCTCGCCATCGCCCGTCATGCCGGGCTTGAACGCGTGGAGGCGGAGTTCATCGGCGAGCAGGAAGCGGCAATGAAGATGTTTGCGATGCTCGGTTTCAACGAGCTAGTGCGCCTGGATGACTACGTAAAGGACATGCAGGCCATCACACACGACTACATCCTGATGGGCCTCGACCTGCGGACCGACGAAGAGTACGCCGGCGTGGGCGGCTGATATGAATCAGGAATTGCGAGCGCGGAGTGCGGAATGAAAAGCCGCACGCACGACGGCCAAATCCGCGCTACACGCTCCCATGTCGCCTGAAACCTGTCCCAACTGCGGCGCGGAGGTGCCGTCCGGCGCGAAGTCCTGCCCCGAGTGCGGCGCCGACGAACAGACCGGCTGGTCCGAGACGGCTTATGCGAACCGCCTCGGAATTCCCGATGACAATTTTGACTACGACAAATTCTTAAAAGCGGAATTCGGTCCACCCAAAGTCAAACCGCGAGGCATTCGCTGGATATGGTGGGTGACGGCGCTGGTGTTGATCGGGTTGTTGCTGCTGTTCTATTTCCGCCGATAAAACGGCCGCTCGCGGCCACCAGGCCAAACCGCGCACGGGTTCCAAGCCGGCGGCGCCCGGCCAGGCTGGGTCTCCCCTGAAACCGCGGCAAAAAAAAAGCCCGCTCGAAATGAGCGGGCTTGGGTGTGGGCTTAAAAATTACTTCTTCTCTTCGGGCTTCACTTCCGGCTGGCGCTTGGTTTCCGGCTTGGCTTCAGCCGCGGGAGCGGTTTCGGCAGCGGCCTCGGCCGGGGCGGGAGCGGGCTCGGTGATGATCGTATCCACCCACTCCAGAATGGCACGCTGGGCGGCATCGCCCTGGCGCTGTTCGAGCTTGATGATCCGGGTGTAACCGCTGCGGCGATCCTTGAAGGCGGGCGCGATTTCCTTGAACAGGATTCTGGCGGCGTCCTCCTGGTGCAGCCGGGAGGCCGCGAGCCGGCGATGGTGCAGCGTGCCTTTCTTACCGAGCGTGACCATTTTTTCGGCGACGGAACGGGCGGCCTTGGCCTTGGCGAGCGTCGTGGTCACGCGCTTGTGTTCGATCAGGCTGCAAACCAGATTAGCGAGCATCGCATTGCGATGTTCCGAGGTGCGGCCCAGTTTGGCCGTGCGCTTCAAATGTCTCATGGCAAATCCTTATTCCGTCTTCGCGGCTTCTTCCTTGGGCGCTTCCACCAGGCCCGGCTCGAAATTCATGCCGAGCGACAGGTTGAGCGAGTTCAGTTTTTCCTTGATTTCGTTGAGCGACTTCTTGCCGAAGTTGCGATACTTGAGCATCTCCTGCTCGGTCTTCAGCGCGAGCTGGCCGACGGTGGTGATATTGGCGTTATTCAGGCAGTTGGCGGCGCGCACGCTCAATTCGATCTCGTTGACGCTCATGTTCAACAGCTTCTTAAGCTTCGCCTTCTCGTCGTCCTGCTTGTCGGCAGCCTCTTCAAATTCAACCGCGTTCTTGTCGTAACCGACGAACACGTCGAGATGATGCGCCAGGATCGCCGAGGCCTGGGTCAGGGCGTCGTCCGGAGTAATGCGGCCGTCGGTCCAGATTTCAAGCACCAAACGGTCGTAGTCGGTTCGGTTGCCGACGCGCGCGGCTTCCACCGCGTAACGCACGCGGGTGACCGGTGAGAACAGCGAGTCGATGGCCACGATGCCGATGGCTTGGCCGGGCTTCTTGTTTTCGTCACTCGGGCAAAAGCCGCGCCCGATCTTGACGGTCAACTCCATCTCAAATTTTTTCTTTTTGTCCAGGGTGCAAATCGGCTGATCGGAATTGACGAGCTCAACGTTCTGGTTGAGCTGGATGTCAGCGGCCGTCACCGGGCCTTCCTTGTTCACCGAAAGCAGCAGCACCTGCTCGTCGCGGGTGTGGGCCTTGAACTTGATTTTCTTCAGGTTCAGGACGATGTCGGTGACGTCTTCGGTGACGCCGTCGATGGTGGCAAATTCGTGCATCGCGCCATCGACCTTCAGCGAAGTGATGGCCGCGCCTTCGAGCGAGGAAAGCAACACGCGGCGGAGGGAGTTGCCCACGGTGTGGCCGTAACCGGTTTCAAACGGGTCGGCAATGAATTTAGCATAAGTCTCGGTGGCGGAGGATTCTTCCTTCTGCAACCGCTTCGGCATTTCGAAACGTCCAAGGCGAACTGGCATGATTATCCTTTCAACAATTTTAAGCTGGCCTCCCCGGCTGATTTTTATTCCCGGCCGGGATGGCCCGTGTAATTGTTCTTCTAGTTAATTTTTAGCGGGAATAAAATTCGACCACAGCCTGTTCATTGGCGATGGGCTGGATTTCCTCGCGCGTGGGCACCCGCATGACCGAGCCCTTGAGCTCCTCCTTGTTCAAGGAGAGCCAGTCCGGAACCGCGCGGCTGGCGGAGGCTTCCAGGCCCTTGGTGGCGAGCTGGCGCGAAACATTGTTGTTCTTGACGGTGATGACGTCATTGACCTTCAAGGCATAGGACGGAATGCTGGCCTTGCGGCCGTTCACGGCCACGTGACCGTGGCAGACCATCTGGCGCGCGGCGGCGCGGGTGGTGGCGAAGCCCAGATGAAACACGACATTGTCCAGGCGCGTTTCCAGAATCTGCAGCATCTGTTCGCCGGTGACACCGCGGCGGCGCAGCGCTTTTTCATAGACGCCGCGGAACTGCCGTTCGAGCAGTCCGTAATAATACTTGAGCTTCTGCTTCTCGATCAGACCTTCACCGTATTCGGTGGTCTTGCGGCGGGACTTGGGGCCATGGACGCCGGGACCGTAATTGCGGCGTTCGAGATACTTTGTCGGGCCGAAAATCGGGATGCCAAAACGGCGGCTGATGCGGACGCGGGGACCTGTGTAACGAGCCATAGGAATTGATGATTTGCGATTTGCGATTGAGGTTTTTACACGCGGCGCTTCTTGCGCGGACGGCAGCCATTATGCGGCACCGGCGTCACGTCCTTGATGGCGCTGATTTCCAGACCGATGGCCTGGAGGGCGCGGATGGCGGATTCACGGCCGGAGCCGGGACCCTTGACGCGGATTTCCACTTCCTTCATGCCGTGGGCCATGGCCTGCCGGGCGGCGTCCTGGGCCACCATCTGGGCGGCGTAGGCGGTGCTTTTGCGCGAGCCTTTGAAACCCACGCGGCCCGCACTGGACCAACCGATGAGGTTGCCCTGAGCGTCAGTGATGGTCACCTGGGTATTGTTGAAAGTGGCGAGAATATTGGCGATGCCGGCGACAATGTTTTTCGCGTGCTTGGCCTTGACAATCTTCTTGGCATTGGGATCTTCGCCCAGAAGTTCGGCGGCGGTGGGCGCAGCCGCCACGACGGCTTCAGCCGGCTTGGTCGGATCGACCGCCGGCGCGGCTTCGGCGGCGGCGGCGGGCTTCTTGGCGGGCTTGGACTCCGCGGCTTTGGCTTCCGCCGGTTTGCCTTCAGCGGGAGCGGCGGCCTCGGCCTTCACTTCTTTTTCCTTTTTGGGCGGGGCTGGTTTCTTTTTTTCTTCGGACATAACGAAATTCAATGATTAGTGGATGCCGGTCTTGGCGTTGGGATTGCGCTGGACGCCCACCGTCTTGCGGGGCCCCTTGCGGGTGCGGGCGTTGGTCTGGGTGCGCTGGCCGCGCACGGGCAGGCCCCGCAGGTGGCGGATGCCGCGGTAACACTTGATGCCCTGCAGGCGCTTGAGGTCCATGCCGATTTCGCGGCGCAGATCGCCTTCGATCACATACTTGCCCTCCTGGATCGCATGAACGATCTGGGCCAGCTGCTGCTCGGTCAAGTCCTTCGCGCGAATCGACGGGTCAATATTGGCGCGTTCGAGGATCTCGCGGGCGTTGACCGGGCCGATGCCATAAATGTAGCGGAGCGCAATGTCAATGCGCTTGCCGGGCGGAACTTCCACACCAATGATACGTGCCATAAATTTAAATTAACCTTGACGTTGTTTGTGGCGTTTGTTCGAGCAGATGACGCGGATCACGCCGCGGCGCCGCACAATTTTGCAGTGCTCACACATTTTTTTGACTGACGCTCGGACTTTCATGTTTAAATCTTTTTCGTTTCGACTAAAATACGCCCCACGCTCAGGTCGTAAGGCGTCAATTGCAACTTCACCGCATCGCCGACCCGCAAGCCGGCAAAATTCATTTTATCGCGGCCAGTCACAAACGCCGTTAGGCGGTGACCGTTGGCCAATTCGGCCACAAACGTGCCATTGGGCAGCGCTTCCCTCACCCGGGCTTCGACGCGAAAGGCTGCTTCGCCCATGTCAAAATCTCCGGCTCGCCATCGGTAATCAGGATGGTATGCTCAAAATGGGCAGATAGTGAACCATCTTGCGTCACCACTGTCCAGCCGTCTTTCAGGATTTTCACCTCGGCACGGCCCGCATTGACCATCGGCTCGATGGCAATCGTCATGCCCCGCTTCAGCTTGGGCGAATCATTCCGGCCCTCGTCAAAATTCGGCACCTGCGGCTCTTCGTGCATGGTCCGGCCGACCCCATGCCCCACGAACTCCCGGACCACGCTGTAGCCATTTTCCTCGACGTAGTGTTGGACCGCCCGCGAAATGTCCACCACCCGGTTGCCCGGTTTCGCCTGGGCTATCCCCAGGTAGAGCGATTGCTCTGTCACGTCCAACAAGCGCTGCGCCGCCACACTGCATCCGCCCACAACCACCGTCCGCGCGGTGTCGCCAACGAATCCCTTATAGTTCACGCCCACATCCACGCTGACAATGTCGCCGAATTGCAACTCCCGGTCGGACGCCGTGCCGTGGACCACCGCCTCATTGACCGAGAGGCACGTGTAGCACGGGTACTTGCGGTAGCCTAGAAACGCGCTTTTTGCATCGTAGCTGCGAATCCGTTCCGCCGCAAAACCATCCACCTGCTGCGTCGTCAAACCGGGCTGAATAAACGCCGCTATGTCGTCCAGGACTTTCCCGGCCACCATCCCGGCCGGACGCATCAACTTCAGATCGTCTTCAGACTTGATTTTAATACCGGCCACAAAATCTTTTATTGCAGCGCTGACGGCCCGTCCGTCACCGCACCCACGCGCACCGCCGCGGTCATGCTAGAAGCGGCCGCGAATCCGGCCCTTCTTCAAAAACCCGTCATAGTGTCGCATCATCAAATGGGCTTCCACCTGGCGCATGGTGTCCAGCAACACGCCGACCGCAATCAGGATGCTCGTGCCGCCAAAAAAGCTGGCCACGTTCTGGTCCACCCCCATCTTGCGGGACAAGACGATGGGAATGGTGGCGATGACGGTCAGAAACACCGCGCCGGCCAGGGTGATTCGGCTCATGGCATTATGCAAGAATTGGCTGGTGCCCTGCCCGGGGCGCACGCCGGGAATATAACCACCATTCTTCTTCAAATCATCGGCGATCTGAATTTCATTGAACTGGGTAGCCACCCAGAAATACGAGAAAAACAGGATCATCAACGAGTAAATGGACAAATAGACGAACGAACCGTACGACAATTGCCGGGCCGCCCACAGGCACCCCTCATGAAGGAATCCCAGCGATGGAGCCGTGGTCCAGGCCGACAGGTTCTCGAACAGAGGCCCGGGAAACATGAGGATGGATTGGGCGAAAATGATCGGCATGACGCCGGAATAATTGACGCGCAAAGGCATGTAATTGGTGCCGCCCTGGTACATTTTCTGCCCGATCATGCGGCTGGCATACTGGACAGGGACTTTCCGCTGGGCCTGGGTGATGGCGATGACACCTCCGACCACGATGACCAGCAACACGATCAAGACCGGCGCCGTGGTCCAAAAATTATGCAAAGCCTCCGTGGTGCCGCCATGCGTGGAAAACATGTCCACTGCGCCCTGAACGGCGTTGGGCAAACGCGCAAGAATGCCAATCGTGATCACCAGTGAAACGCCGTTGCCGATGCCACGGTCAGTAATCTGCTCACCCATCCACATCAACAGCATGGTGCCCGCAGTCATTACCGTCACGGTCACGAAATAATAAATGAAGTGGTTTTCGTACACCACCAGCGTGCCTTGGAAATTGCGGAAGGCGGTTTGCGGGGTTAGCCAGTTGTGGGCAAAGTACCAGCCCTGACCCAGGCAGAGCAGCACCGTCAGGTAGCGTCCGTATTGAACGATCTTGGTGCGGCCACCCTCTTCCCGGGCCAGTTTACTCAAACGGGGCCAGACGGCTGAAAGCAACTGGATGATGATCGTGGCGCTGATGTAGGGCATGATGCCCAACGAGCTCACGGCGCAGTTGCCCAGCGCGCCGCCGGCGAACGTGTTGTACATGACCAGCAAGCCGCCGCCGTTCTGCGAATTCTCGTTAAAGTACTGGGCCAGGGCGTGGCCGTTGATGCCGGGAATGACGATGAACGCAGTCAACCGGCAAACGGCCAGCAGCAAAATGGTGAACAAAATCCTGGATTTAAGCTCCGGGATCTTGAAGCAATTGCCGAGGGTGGTGACGATGGAGCGAAACATTGTCGTGGTCAGCCGGGTTTAGGGCTTGGCCGGAGGTGCCGGCTTGGCCGCGGCCGTGGTTTTGGCCGGCGCGGCTTTTTTGGCTGGCGCGGCAGGTTTCCGCACGAGGAGTTCCACCGAGCCGCCTTTGGCTTCAACTTTCGTCTTCGCCGAGGCACTGATGGCGCTCACCACCAGGGTCAGCTTCTTGGTCAGTTCACCGCCGCCGAGCACTTTGACGCCGCTGGAACGGCCGTTGGCCAAACCGACTGATTGCAGCGCCGTTTCATCCACGCGCGCGCCGTCTTCGAACTGGTTCAAATCACCCACGTTCACGGCTATATAAGTCGTGGCAAATTCGGCATTATTAAATCCGCGTTTGGGAATACGCCGGATGAGCGGCATCTGGCCGCCTTCAAAACCGATGCGGACGGAGCTGCCCGAGCGCGCCGTCTGGCCCTTGCCGCCGCGACCGGAGGTCTTGCCGTGGCCGGTGGCTTCACCTTGGCCGAGCCGTTTGCGGCGATGTTTGGCGCCGGGACGGGGTTGCAAATTGTGTAGTCGCATAAATTCTCAGTATCAGGCGCTGGCCGGAACCGCTTGCGGTGGCTTCGGAGTTTCAATTTTCTTAAACGCCAGCCCGCGGCCCTGGTAGATCTGTTCGCGGGTCCGCAGGCTCAACAAGGCCTTCAAGGTCGCCTTCACCACGTTGGCCGCGTTCTTGGAACCGAGCGATTTGGTCAAAATATCTTTCACCCCGGCGGACTCCAACACGGAGCGGACCGTCTTGCCGGCGATGATGCCGGTACCCGGCGAGGCTGGACGCAGCAGGATTTTTGCGCCGCCATAAGTCGAATAAATTTCGTGCGGAATGGTCACGCCCTTCAACGAAACCGAGAGCATCTTCGCCCGGGCCAGTTCGCCGCCGCGGCGGATGGCGTCCGCCACTTCGGCGGCCTTGCCGAGCGCGACGCCTACCTTGCCCTTCTTGTCGCCAACCACAACGAGCGCGCTGAACTTGAAGCGACGTCCGCCCTTGACGACCTTGGAGGAGCGGTTGATGAAGACCACCTTCTCGGTGAGTTCTTCGCCGCCGTTTTCAAAGGCGTTCTCGCCCACTTCCACCGGCTTGCGGCCGCGACCGCCACGACCGCCGCGGGGTCCGCGCTGGTCGCGCTGCGGTCTGTGCTCTCTTTGCACCGCGGGGGCAGCCGGCGCGGATGCGGGTGCGGGTGCAGTTGCCTGTGCCGGAACAGTTGCCGGAGCAGGTGCCGATGCCGGCGCGGGCGCAGGTGCCGGTACAATGTTTTCGTTTTCAGCCACAATAAATTCTCCGGTTCAGGTTAAAATTTCAGTCCGGCTTCGCGCGCGGCATCGGCCAGCGCCTTGATTTTGCCATGATAACGCGTGCCACCGCGGTCAAACACCACCGCCGTTATGCCCTTGTCCAGGGCATTTTTCGCGGCGATCACGCCCACTTTCTTCGCACCCGCCAAGTTGGCGGACAATTCCTTCGTCTCACCCTTGCCCACCGTGGAGGTCGCGGCCAGCGTCTTGCCGGCAACATCGTCGATAAACTGGACATGGATGTTTTCGTTGGTGAAGCGGACGCTCATGCGGGGGCGTTCGCTGGTGCCGCTCACGCGCTTGCGGATGCGCCAATGGCGCAATTGCTTCAACTTTAATTTCTTTTCCGTTCTCATTTCATTGGCTTCACGGATTTGGCCGTGAATAAAAATTGTTATTGGACGGTCTTGCCTTCCTTGCGCGGGACATGTTCGCCCACATAGCGCACGCCCTTGCCCTTATAAGGCTCCGGCGGGTAGAAACTGCGGATTTCCGACGCCACCTGCCCGACCACCTTTTTATCCGGGCCCTCAATCGTGAGCTTGGTGTTCTCTTCCACGGTGACCTTGATCTGGTCCGGTATGTCGTAATTGATCGGGTGGGAATAACCGAGCACCAGGTTCACGATTTTGCCCTGGACGGCGGCCTTGAAACCAACACCCTGGATTTCGAGCTTTTTGACAAACCCCTCGCTAACACCCTTGACCATGTTATTGACCAGCGCGCGGCTCGTGCCGTGCAGCGCCCTGGATTGGGCGTCTTCACCGGCGCGGCTGACAATGATCTTGCCGTCTTCCACCTTGAGGCTGGTGCGGTGCGGCAGTTCCCAGTCGAGTTTGCCTTTTGGCCCTTCCACCAGGATTTTCTGCCCTTTGACCTCCACCGTCACTTTAGGCGGAATGGCAATCGGTTGTTTTCCTATGCGCGACATAAATTCGTAATGCGTAATGCGTGAATATCACCAGACGTAGCAGAGCAATTCTCCGCCCAAGTTTTTCTTGCGGGCCTGCGAATCGGTGAGCAGGCCTTCCGAGGTCGAGACAATCGCCACGCCCAGGCCGCCGCGCACGCGCGGAATTTCGGTGGCGCCGACATAACGGCGCAAGCCCGGAGTGCTGACGCGCTTGAGGCCCTCGATCACGCTCTTCTTGCCGTTGAACTTGAGGCGAATTTTCAGTTTCTTCTTGGTTTCACCCTCCACCCCCACGTCGGAAACGTAACCCTCAGCCTGGAGGATTTTGGCCACGCTCTCCTTGATGCGGGAATGCGGCAGTTCCACGGCGGGCAGATGCGCCGCACCCGCGTTGCGGATGCGCGTCAACATGTCAGAAATCGGATCGCTCATATTATTTTACTCTCGTCCTTCGTTTCGGCCCCGTCACCATTGCGGAGCCGACGGCAAGCACGAATCAAATTTTTACCAACTGGCCTTGGTCACTCCGGGAATCAGGCCGTTCAAAGCGGCCTCGCGGAAGGTGAGGCGGGACACGCCGAACTTGCGCCAGTAGCCGCGGCGGCGGCCGCTCATGGCGCAACGATTGACCACGCGCGTTGGGCTGGCATCCCGGGGCAGCTTCGCCAAGCCGGCGTAATCGTGCTTCGCCTTCAATTCTGCGCGCTGCGCGGCAAATTTCTTCACCGTCGCCCTCTTGCGGTTATTGCGCTCGATCCATGCTTTCTTGGCCATAACAAATTTCTATTTTTCAGCAAACGGAAATCCCATCAGTTTGAGCAGGTCACGCGCCTGTTCGTCGCTCGCAGCGGTCGTCACAATCGTGATATCCATGCCCTGCTGCCGCTTGATCTTGTCCAGCTCGATTTCCGGGAAAATCGTCTGGTCGGCCACGCCGAAAGTGTAGTTGCCGCGCCCGTCAAATTTGCGGGGCGACAAACCGCGGAAGTCGCGAATCCGGGGCAGCGCCGCCGCCACCAGTCGGTCAAAGAACTCATACATCACGTCTTTGCGGAGGGTCACATGGCAGCCAATCGGCTGGTTTTTGCGCAGTTTGAAATTGGCGACGTCCTTGCGCGCGCGGCTGATCACCGGCTTGCGGCCGGTAAGCTGCGTCAGATCCTTGGCGGCGTCTTCAATGGCGCCCTTTTCCAGCGACGCATTGATGCCCATGTTCACCACGATCTTAACAAACTTGGGAATCTGGTGGAGGTTCTTGAAATTGTGCTTAGCCTTGAGGGCCGGCACCACTTCATCCGTATATTTCTTGTAAAGTCTGGCTTTCATGGTTTCCATTCACGGATTTGGCCGTGAAAAAATCGCTTACGCGGCGGCCGCCTCCGCCTTCTTCACATTCGAGATGTGGATCGAGCCCTCGCGCTCAATGATGGCGCCATTGGGGTTCTGCGGGTTCTTTTTCGTGTGGCGCTTGATCAGCTGGAGGCCTTCAACGATCACCCGTTGCTGGCCGGAAAGAATGGCGATAATCTTGCCGCTCTTGCCTTTTTCCTTGCCGCTGATGACGGTGACCTGGTCGCCTTTTTTGACGTGAAATTTTGGCATAACTTCAAATGACTTCGGGCGCAAGTGATATGATCTTCATGAATTTCTTGTCGCGCAGTTCGCGGGCCACGGGGCCAAAAATGCGCGTTCCCTTGGGATTCAATTCCTTGTCGATGATCACACACGCATTGCTGTCGAAGCGCAAAACCGAACCGTCGGCGCGCTTGATGATCTGCCGGGTGCGCACGACCACCGCGTCATGCACCTCGCCCTTTTTCACCGCGCCATCGGGCGCGGCGTCCTTGATGTGGACCTTGATGATGTCGCCGATGCCGGCATACCGCTGATTGCGGCCCGTGACGCCAATGTTCCAGGCGATCTTCGCCCCGGTATTATCGGCCACATCCAAACTGGATCGAACTTGCAACATAAATTCTTAAAACGTCAGCGGCGCTTAGGCGGCCACCGCGGGTTCCTGCGCGCCGCGCTCGACCACTTCCACGAGCTTCCAGCGTTTGAGCTTGGACAGCGGGCGTGATTCCTCGATGCGCACGGTGTCGCCCACCCGGGCCTCGGCCTTTTCGTCGTGGGCGTAAAATTTCTTGTAAGAAGTCACGATCTTCTTGAACTGCCGGTGGGGGAAACGGCGCTCCACACGAACCACGATGGTCTTGGTCATCTTGTTGGAGACGACTTCGCCGACGCGCTGTTTGCGTTTGCCGGTCGCGGCCACGGGTGCCGCCACGGTGTTGGTTGCTTCTTCGGCCATACAAAATTAATTAGCGACGGGTTGGGCCGCCTGGTTGCGCAGGGCGGAGATGCGGGTTTCGAGGCGGGCGATGTCCCGTCGGAGGGTGCGCAGGCGCGCGGGTTTTTCCAACTGCGCGCTCGCCTGTTGCAGGCGCAGTTGAAACATCTCATGCCGGAGGTCGCGGCTCTTGGCCGCCAGTTCCACCAGCGTCATGTCTTTGATTTCAGCAAATTTCATGGGCTCTCAGCGTGCGCGTTGATGGCGCGAAATAAACTTGGTTTTGATTGGCAACTTGGTCGCGGCCAGACGCATCGATTCCCGCGCCTCCGCCTCGGTTATCCCTTCCACCTCGAACAAAACGTTGGCCGGACGGATGACCGCCACCCAGCCCTCCAGGGGCGCCTTGCCCTTGCCCATTCGGGTTTCCAGCGGCTTCTTGGTGTACGATTTCTGCGGGAAAACCCGGATCCACATCTTCCCTTTGCGCTTCATGTAGCGGGTGATGGCCACGCGGCAGGCCTCGAGTTGCTTGCCATCCATCCAGCAGCGTTCCAGCGCCATCAAGCCGTATTCGCCAAAGGCCACGGTGTTGCCGCTCATCGCGAGGCCCGTGCGGCTGCCGCGGTGCATTTTGCGATATTTTACTTTTTCGGGCTGCATTGCCATAACAAGATTCTTTCTCTAAAAGTTAACTGGCCGCGGGCGCCTCAGCCTTCGCTTCCTTCTTCTGCGGCTTGTTTTCGCCCTTGCAAATCCAGCACTTGATCCCGAGCTTGCCATAGACGGTATTGGCCTCGGCGAACCCATAATCGATTTCCGCGCGCAGCGTGTGCAGCGGGACTCGGCCCCAGTGGTACATCTCCACCCGCGCCAGCTCCGCGCCGCCCAAGCGGCCGGCCGCGCGCACTTTGATGCCCTCCGCCCCGAAATCCTTGGCGGTCTGCAGCGCCTTCTTCATGGCGCGGCGGAACGAAACGCGGCGTTCGAGCTGCAAGGCGATGTTTTCGGCCACGAGCTGGGCATCCAGCTCGGGCTGCTTCACCTCGACGATATCGACATAAACTTCCTTGCCGGTCTTGCGGCTCAATTCCTCCTTGAGCTTGTCGATTTCGGAGCCCTTGCGGCCGATGACCACGCCCGGCCGGGCGGTGAGAATGGTGACGCGGCAGCGGTTGGTGGCGCGCTCGATCAAAATCTTCGGGACGGAGGCGGTCTCGAGTTTCTTCTTAAGCAATTGGCGAATCTCGCGGTCTTCGCTCAACAGCTTGGGAAATTCCTTCTTGTCGGCGTACCACTTGGAACGCCAGTCTTTGTTGACGGCGACGCGCAGGCCGATTGGATTGGTTTTTTGACCCATATTATTCGTCGGACAAGGTGATTTTAATGTGGCAGCGGCGCTTGAGGATGGGACCGGCGGAACCGCGGGCCTTGGGTTGAAAACGCTTGATGGTCGTGGCGGTCCCGGCGACGGCTTCCTTGATGCGCAAGGTCTCGGGCCGGAGCTTGTTGTTGTTCTCCGCATTGGCAATCGCGGATTTGAGCGTCTTGGCGGCGTAGCGGGCGCCTTTGCGGGGAACCACCGCCAGCACCGCCTGCGCCTGCAAGGCCGGGAGTCCCTGGATTTGCCGGACAACCTCGCGCATTTTCTGCGCGGACATCGGGATGTTTTTTTGAATTGCGAAAACTTCCATAAATTACTTGGCCTCCGCCTTGGCAGTATGGGCGCCGTGCTTCTTGAACGTGCGGGTCAGCGCGAATTCACCCAGCTTGTGGCCCACCATGTTCTCCGTCACGAAAACCGGGCTGAACACCTTCCCATTGTGGACGGTGAACGTAAGACCCACAAAATCGGGCGTGACGGTGGAGCGCCGCGACCAAGTCTTGATCGGCGTCTTTTGATTGGCGGCCTTGGCCTTCTGGATTTTGACCAGCAGGTGCTCTTCCACGTACGGGCCTTTTTTAATCGAACGTCCCATATAATGATTTTACTTGGTCTTGATCGGCAGTCCGTTGCGACGAACCACGATGAAACGGTTGGAATACTTGTATTTGACGCGGGTCTTGCCGCCTTTGGCCACCTTGCCCCAGGGCGACATCAACTGCTGCCAGCCGCCGCCGGACTTGGACTTGCCTTGACCGCCGCCGTTGGGGTGATCCACCGGATTCTTGGTCACGCCACGGTTGATCGGGCGGATGCCACGATGACGGGAACGGCCCGCCTTGCCCAAAATGACATTTTCGTGCTCCGGGTTGCCCACCTGGCCGATGGTGGCGTAGCATTCCTCATTGACGCGGCGAATTTCGCCGGAGGGGAGCCGCAGCTGCGCATAACCCGCATCCCGTGACATCAGCGTGGCGGAACCCCCCGCTGACCGCACCATCTGGCCGCCGCGTCCCGGGGTCAATTCAATATTATGGATGGCGATGCCCACCGGAATCGCCTTGAGCGGAAGGGCATTGCCGACGTCCGGCGGAGCCGTGGGGCCGCTATAAACGGTGCCGCCCACCTTGATGCCGATCGGGGCCAAAATGTAACGCTTCTCCCCGTCCTGGTATTGCAACAAGGCCAGCCGCGCCGAACGCAGCGGGTCATATTCGATCGCCGCCACCGTCGCCGCCACACCATGCTTGTTGCGCTTGAAATCCACGAGGCGGATCTTCTGCTTGTGACCGCCACCGATGCCGCGGGAAGTCATGCGACCGTAGCAATTGCGGCCGCCGGACTTCTTGCGAATTTCCACCAGCGACTTCTCAGGCTTTGTCTTCGTTATTTCGCTGAAGTCCGCAATCGTGATATATCGCGTGGACGGCGTCAGCGGCCTAAATGTTTTAACGGGCATAATAGCTAAAGTTTTTAATCAGCAACTTTTAGAAGTCGGCAGGCCATCAATCCTGTCCCTTGGCGGGCAATCAGTTATCGGTCTGCAAACAATGCTGTCCTTTCGGCCTTACGGGCGAAGAGGAGCGCGAAGATTACCATAGTGAGCGACGAACGCAATACCTTTTTTAAACTTTTTTTGATGCCCGCCGAACCGCCGGTCTCCAGCCCCGGCGCGACCCATTTCCCTGCCTGAAGCAGCCTCCAGACCCACTCAGCCCACCGCCAATCCCATGATCCTCAACTGCCCTGCTCTTCTCCCGATCTCCCCGCTTTAGCCGCCTTAAGATTCTCCTCATCCTGTCTGGCGCAATCCGGACAGATGCTATGGGTAAAGGTGATCTCGGAGTGTTTGGCAATAAAGGCCTCCACCTGCTGCCAATACCCCTTGTCGTCGCGCACGCGTTTGCAGGTGGCGCACATGGGCAGCAGGCCGGTGAGGATCCGCACCTGCCGCGCCGAGGCCCGGAGTTCTTGAATCAGCGCCCGCCGCTCGGTCTCCGACCGCCTTTGCGGGGTCAAGTCGCGCGCGATGGAAGAGGCGCCGATGATCTCACCGGCGCCATCCCAAATGGGGGAAATGGTGACCGACACCGGAATGATGTTCCCATCCTTATGCAGCCGTTCGGTCTCCAATTCACCGACGATTTCGCCCCGCTTGACGCGCGCCAGGATCTCCAGCATTTCCCGGCGGCGGTGCCCCGGAAACAGCAGCGAATTAGCGCGCCCGACGATTTCCTCGGTGGGATAACCAAACAGCCGCTCGGCCGCGGGATTCCAGCTCACGATCAACCCCTCGAGGTTCTTGCCATAAATGGCGTCGCTGCTCGACTCGACTAAAGCCGACAGAAACTGCATGGCCCCCTCAGCCCGTTTGTTCCGGCGCCGGACTTCCGCGGCGGCCAGCTCGCGCTTGAGCGCGGGCGCCAGCCGGGCCAGATTTCCCTTCATTACATAATCGTTTGCGCCCGCCTTCATCATGGCCACCGCTTCCTCCTCGCCATAAATTCCCGACACCATGATGAAGGGAATATCGGATCCCTGGCCGCGGAGCAAATGCAGCGCTTCCGGGCCGCCGAACTGGGGCAGGACGTAGTCCGCAACCACTGCGTCCCAGCGCCGGGCTTTGAGCGCCATCAAAAAATCAGACTTCGTGGAGACGCATTGATGCTTGATGGTCAGGCCGGCGCGCGTCAATTGGGCCAGCAGCAATTCTTTGTCGGCGGCGGAATCTTCCAGGATCAGCAAACGGATGACATCCTTGTCCATAAAGTTTTTCCTCATTGACTATGGCACACAAACGGTTCGCGTCAACGCAGGACTGGCTTGGAAATGCCGATGAATCAAGAACTTCTGTCAGCACTGAAGCGGATTGGAAACGCGAAAGACGGCTCCGATGTCCCGGTTTTTCGGCGTTTTGCTGCGGCATGGGAAAAATTTGGTGTGACCTGACCATGATTTTACACCGCTGCCGCCGCGTTGCCGGGCGATTCCGGGCAGCGTGCCGATTCAAAGGCCACCGGGCTTGACCGGAACGGTGCGCGAGGCCATTATCGCGGCGTCCCGAGCCATAACCCTACTCGAAACTAATTATGAACGAATCTACTACTCAACTCAAAGATACCAGCGCCAATCCCGCGCCGCTCGGGTTGCTGGGATTCGGCATGACCACTGTTTTGCTCAACTTGCACAATGCCGGATGTTACGAGCTCAACAGCATGATTCTGGCGATGGGGATCTGCTACGGCGGCGCCGCGCAGGTTCTTGCCGGGCTGATGGAATGGAAGAAGGGGAACACGTTTGCCACCACGGCTTTTGTTTCCTACGGTTTTTTCTGGCTGTCGCTGGTGGTCCTCGTGGTTCTGCCCAAATTGAATTCCACCTTCACTGCGGCCAACGGGACGGCCATGGCCGCTTACCTCGCCCTCTGGGGCCTTTTCACCGCCGTGATGTTTTTGGGCACCCTCCGGCTCAGCCGCGCACTCCAGTTTGTTTTTGGAACGCTTACCATTTTGTTTTTTCTGCTGGCCATTGGCGATTACACCGACGCGAGCCCCGATTTCAAGCACGCCACGGGCTGGGAAGGCGTCGTTTGCGGCCTCTCAGCCATCTACACCGGCCTGGCCCATGTATTGAACGAACTGTATGGCAGAATCGTCCTCCCCTTGGGATCCATCAAGAAATAACGCCGTTCGCCCGCCATCCGATCATGGCCCTGCGGATTTTTTTTGCAGCGTCCTTGGGGTGGTTTAAGGGGTGCTCAGTTACCGCCCGAATGGCAGCCCGAGAATCAGCGGCTCCGACTGCCCCCTTGGGGTTCGCCGAAAAACCACAATCGCTTGCTTTCGCTTGGAAAAAAACTTGAACGCCTTCGGGCCGGGTGCTTCACTTGCCTCTGGAAGTGTTGGTACAATTCACGCCAGTTGCGTTTATGCACTTTTTTGAAACCGGGGTGCACGTGCGGTAGCTTGTGTCTTTAGCGGGAAGAACAGGATGGCGTTGAACGCCTGGTTTTGGGTGCTGGCGGACAAATCACGGTGGCGTGCCAAGCCGGTCAGGAAATTCTCCACCTTCTGCTCACTGGGCAGCGAACTGGGCATGGTGTTCAGGGCGGTCACGTAATGACGCAGCCAATAAACGTAGGAGGCTTCGGTGGCGATGGCCTTGTGTTGGCGGCGCATGAGGTCCCGGCGCCGATCAATCGCGTTGGGCAGATTCATAATTGGCCCGATTTTGGCAGGCCAGGTTGGACAAAGGCTGTCCAAGGTGCGATTTTGATCAACGATCCGGCAATCGCTGAATTCGGGGTCGTATGGTTGCTTTCCAAGCACTTGCGTCATTTTGGCCGGAAGTTTAGCCTGGAGTTGACCAACGATCCGGCGGTCGATGAAGCAGGAACAGAGCATTTGATTATGAACGGTTTACAATTTCTGAATTGCCGAAACGTTGGTTTCGATCAAAGACCGGCAAACGTTGAATAACAGTTAGATGTGTATGTTATGTGAGCTGCCATTTGGGGCGCGGATTTCAGATTCGCTCGTTAAAAAGCTGAAGTGGGAAACCGCTAAGGCCAACGAGGAGTCGCCAGGTGCGTTGCCGTGCCTCTGTGTACAGGAGATACGAAGTTACGAGAATGTCCGGCCAAACGCAGCGCGAATCGAGTTTACAAAATGTCCAGAAATTGCGCCTATCAACCGTTTGGTGCCCTCCACGTCGCCTTTAGTTGAAATCAAAAAACGTGTCTGGGTGCTTAAATTCGGCATCTGCAAACATTCACGAGAGACTACTTTCGACATCGACGGTCTGGAATTGCACATTTCCGAGCTGGCGCAGGCGGAGCTAAAGGGTGCCACGATCCTCGTCCTGAGTGATAACATCCTCGTGAAGTATGAGCCCATCTAATTCGCCGGAGTCGCCGCCGGGCGGACGCCTGCATCCATCGAGATGATCAGGGTCGGCGCGAGCCGCAGGTTTGGGCCGGCCAGGCTCTGGAGTCGTTGGGCCGCCACACTTGACGGGAGACAACAGTTGACGGAGCTCAAGGGGCTTGCGACACCTTTTGTCGGGTAGGGCAGAAACCGAGGCGCACACGATGAACATACTTTTATGGATCCTGCAAGTCCTCGCCGCGCTCCTATACGCAGCTTCAGGCGTCATGAAGGTTTTCATGTTCGACAAGGTAAGTCAGGACGTCCCCTCGTTTGGAGCGTTGCCGCGAGGAGCTTGGATGATCCTAGGCATCGTCGAACTCACGTGCACAGTGGGGCTCATCGTCCCCAGCGCGTTCCATTGGCTGCCTCCGCTGACCGTCATAGCTGCCACAGTTTTGGCGGTCGAGAGCCTTCTGTTCGTTTGGGTGCACATAAAATATCGCGAGGTCACGCCCACAATTTTGAGCGGCGTGCTGGGCCTCCTGCTGACGTTCGTCGCTTATGGCCGGATGTTTCTTAATCCAATTTTCTGACCGAAGTGGCTCCAAATATCACGCGGAAGCGGCCAACGTTACCGCGGAGCCAACCGCGGTTGACGCCTTCAGCTCTGCTGCGCGGTCCACATCAACCACCGTTGCCGCTGGAGGTTCCGCTATCGGGGTTCACGCCGCGTGTCGGCGGTGGCTCAGCTTTCCGCGTTAGCAGCACAAATCCAACCATGAACACTCATTCCCTTACCCCAGCCAAGTCATTGACACGCCGCCGCGCAATTACCGACATCGCGCTCGCCCTTGGCAGTTTTGCTCTCGGTACCAAAACCTTCGGCCAAACCGCGACGCAAACAATGGCCCAGATGCCAATCAATGCCGCCAATCAAAAGCGCACTTCCCTTCATCAGGAGATGGCTCTTAGTGCAAATCCGACGCGCATTTATAAAGCGTTGTTGGATGCAAAACAGTTTGAAGCATTCTCTGGTTCAACAGCCGAAATTGATCCAAAAGAAGGCGGCCATTTCTCCTTGTTTGGGGGATTGATCATCGGACGCAATGTAGAACTTGTTTCCGATCAGCGAATCGTTCAGGCGTGGCGTCCTACCCATTGGAACCCTGGAATCTATTCCATCGTTAAGTTTGAATTGAACCCACATGATTCAGAAACAATGCTCGTGCTCGACCACACGGGCTTTCCTGAAGGTGAGTTCGACCATCTCAGTTATGGATGGAAATCTCATTATTACGGGTCAATCAAGAAATTTTTGACTTAGCGCGTTGACCAACTCTTGGTACCAACATGATTCTGCCTATCAAATCCCCGGAGCCATCCGCCGATTACGCGGCCAGTTCCGCTACGCGGTCAACGCCACTGGTCGGCAGTGGCTCCGGTCAGGGTCTAGGCCAAAGCATTATGCCATTTCCAACGCTTATAGGCTCCAAAATCAAACTCCGGCCAATTTGTGCGGCGGATGCGAGTGCGCTTGTTCGCGCTGCCGCCGACGGGGAATTATGGAATTTGCCATTCACTATTATTCCTTCGGCTAAAACGGTGGATGCTTACATTGCGCTCGCGCTTGAAGGCGCAGCGGCAGGCACCGTCATTCCTTTTGTCACGCAAGTTCTCGCCACTGATCAGATAGTTGGCTCAACCCGGTTCGGGAAAATAGACCGCAAGAATCGTAAGTTAGAAATCGGCCACACATGGTTGTCGGCGTCTTGGCAGAAGACATTTGTCAATACCGAAGCAAAGTTTCTCATGCTGCGTTACGCGTTTGAAGACCTGGCCTGTGTCCGAGTGCAGTTTACCACCGACCAAAACAATTCAGCGTCGCGTGCCGCCATTAGCCGGCTTGGTGCCAAGGAAGAAGGAATTATTCGGAATGAACGGATTATGCCAGATGGACGCAAGCGCAACTCCATTCGTTACAGCATCATTGATAATGAGTGGCCAGACGTGAAGCTGTGGTTGGAGAAAAGAATTCATGAATCAGTTTCGGCCTAACATTCTCTGGAGCCATCGCCGGTTGCTGCCGCCGGTTCCGCTGATACGGTCAACATCTCGGGTCCGAAGTGGCTCACTTCACAGGCGTCAGGCGACTTAGCCATGCACAAAGTCAACACAACAAACATCTCCGAGATTACTTGGTCGTCGCCAAAGGGAAAGTTCGTCGGCGCGGGCAAGGAAATTTCGGAGGAGTTGGGACGCAAGCCGCAGTCCACAGACCTGGACGAGCGGCATCCGTTCGATGTCGAGATTTGCCGCATTCCGGCAGGGAAGACTCCATATCCATACCATTCGCACAGCGCGCAGTGGGAGTTCTATCATGTGATTTCAGGCAGCGGTATTGTCCGCCACAAAGACGGGACGACACCGATTGAGGCTGGTGACGCATTCATTTTTAAGCCGGGCGAGCCGCACCAGATCACCAATGATGGCGCACAGGATTTGGTTTTTTTTGTCGTGGCCGATAATCCGATGGGTGAGTCATACCACTTTCCCGACAGCAACAAATGGAGCGTGCCTCTACCAGAGCGCAGGCTTGTCCGTTCGGACGCGCTGGATTACTACGATGGCGAGGAATGAGACCGTCGCCTGACCACATCGCCCGAGTCGTCGCCGGGCGGAATCCTGAGTTCATCGAACGATTCAGGTTCGCCAGAGCCGCTGGTCCGGCTCGGCTCGCCTCGTGGGTCGTGCAACAGCCAGCGCAACGAGCGCGCACGCGGATGAAAGTTCCGCCGGTCGAATGGGATGGTTCACGACCGACAGCCCCACACCTGTCCCGCCACGAGCTTGGGAGGGGTCAGCAGTTCGGGATCTGAACCGACAGGCCGTGACGAAGGTAAACCACATCAAATGAGCCCCGATAAGAGTAGCCCCGGAGTTACTCTACTAGGCAGCAACACACGCTGTGATACTTGAAGTCGCTATTTTGGATATAGGCCAAACTACACACTAACCCAGACTACACGCTAATGATTTCATTCATCGTTCCAGCACACAATGAGGAAGCTTGGGTTGGCCGCTGTGTTTCTGCCATTCGGGGCGGATTGGAATCCATTGATGAGCCGCACGAGATTATTGTGGTGGATGACGCCTCCACGGACGCGACGGCCTCGATTGCCCGACAGCAAGGCGCGCAGGTGGTTCGTGTGGAGCACCGGCAGATTGCTGCCACTCGCAACACCGGCGCGCGGCAGGCCCATGGCGACATTTTTTTCTTTGTGGATGCCGACACATTGGTGAATGGCCCGGCCATTCAATCAGCATTACGCAGCATTCGCGCGGGTGCGGTTGGCGGCGGTTGTGTTCCGAGGTTCGAGGGATGGTTGCCTTGGTGGTTCAGACGGGTCGAACCGTTGATAGAGCCTGCGGTGCGCCTGGCACACTTTTTGCCGAGTGGAGCCTGCCTGTTTTGCACGCGCAGCACCTTCCAGATGGCGGGTGGTTTCGATGAGAATTATTATGCAGCGGAAGATGCGTTGTTTGTCATCGCGCTCAAGCGTCAAGGCCGGTTTGCCATTTTAGCCGAGACGGTGGTTACCTCCGGGCGCAAGGCCCGCGCGCATTCTTTCTGGAGCCTTGCAAGGCAGTTCATGCGTTTGGCTTTTAGCGGCTCCGCTGGGCTTCGGCGTCGTCAGGGATTGGAGTATTGGTATGAGCCTGATAGAGAGAAAGCAAAGTTATGACCATGTGGCCCAACCGACTCGCCGGAGTCGGGGCCGGACGCACGCCTGAGTTCATCGAGATGATACAGGTTGATGTAGGCGAGGGGTCCGGCTGGGCCCGGCTCTGGCGTCGGTCGTTAGTCTGCTTCACACTATGATTCATTACAACATTTGGTTCGATTTGGGAAGCGACACTGATTCCGCCAAGGATTTGATCGTCGTTCAGGAGTTTCTTCGTGAGCTTTACGCCGCCGGTTCCATTGCGGGCTTTCAGATTCTCCAGAATTCTGGTGCCGTTGCCAAGACGAAAATGCCACATTACCAAGCACTGATTGAGTTACATAAATAATTTCCACCACTGGCCGCTTTGGGCACCCCAGGATAAAATGGACAATACGATGACAAGAAGTTTCAGCGGAGGGGCGCAGGGCAAGGGGGCATGTTCTGAGTGGACCGGCAAGGGAAAAGCTGGCAGAGGGCGCATGGAAATTACCGAGTCAACGGTGCCGAGACAAATCACCGTGACGGTGGATTTTGTAAAACCTTTTGCCGCACACAACGTCAATCAATTCACCCTGGAACCGTTCGGGGATGGGACCAGGGTTACGTGGACAATGCGCGGTACAAATCCATTTGTTTTGAAAATAATGAGTGTTTTTATAAATGTTGATTCGCTGATGGGAAAACATTTTGAGACGGGTCTTCATTCGCTCAAGACTCTTGCAGAGCTATGATGCCTGTTTTTCCGTCATGGACCGCAACTATCCTCTGGAGCCATCGCTGACTGCTGTGGTCTGTCCGGTTTCTCTATTGACATTGCCGACCCAGCGTGGCTCACTTCATCGCCGCTAAGCGGAATACACACATTATGAAAAGCAAAGTCATCCTTGGAATCGGCGTGATCGGTCTCGTCTTTTCCATTGCCGGCGGTTATTACTATTGGCTCGGTTTGAGAATAGCGGCGATGATTCCTGGGATAGGCGACGGCAGCCTGAAAAGACAAGTCTGGCTGTGGTTCATCACATTTTTGATAGGCTTCACTCTGTTGCTGACATCTGGCATTTTATTCATCGTCAGCAGGAGACATAAAAGTAGACTATCTGCCCCCTAACTTCCAAAGGTTTGAATTGACCGAACCGCGAGTGTGGCGTCGGTCCTTTCAGGTGCGATAAGGACGCGGACCCAATTAAAAGGCAACAGCCACTCAATCGGGGGTGGCCTTTGCGCTTCAAAGCCACAACTCACTTCTTCGCCGCTTTAAACTTTGCCCATCTGGCCTTGGCCGCGGCACCAAGCGCGGCTCTCCCCGCAGCACTCAACTTCCCGCCCGCCTTCTTAACCGGCTTAACAGCAGCAACGGGTTTGGCCTTAACAGCTTTGGCCTTAGCCCAGCGCAGCTTTTAAGCCGCAGCAATTCTGGCACGTCCGACTGCGCTCATGCCGCCCTTCTTCGCAGGTTTGGCGTCTTTAAGAACGAGGACCAGCACGGCTCTGGTTTCACTAACCAAAGCGGCCAGGTCATTGGCCGGTGCCGCTATCTTTTCTTTGAGATCAGCGGTTGGGAGACACATCGGATGGCGACACCAATGCCATCCCCACAAATGTTTATGTTTCGGCCTTCTGCATGGACACGAATCTGGTAAGCTATTGTCAATGGCAGGCAGTCTATAACTGCGCCACAAATGCCGGATATGGTTTGCATGACATGGCGGGGAATGCCCAGGAGTTGGAAGGGTCAGTCTAGGACCGACCCTATATATTAATGAACCGAAATAAGATCAGGCGCCCGGAGGTGGGAACCCGCGAAAATGGACCCCGCCGCAACCGCGTTGCGGTTGAAAAGGCGGGTGGTTCAGCAACCCATGGTAGCCGCGGGGCGGCAACCATGGGCTTTGGGGCGGAATCCCCTTGGGATTCAAAGCAGCAGTTGAGCGATTGAGGCACGGGACTGGGAGCCAACAATTCGCGGACATGACCTTGATCTGGATCGCAAATCAATTGAAGATGGGTGGCGGCGGGTTCGTTCGCGAACCGGATGCGCCAAACAAAATGAATCCTCAAATACGTCTTATGCGGGTGGCCTGTTTCTCAATATTGATCGTCGCGGCGATCCCGCTCCACGCCGCGACGCATGCAGTGGCGCAACGCGACCCGCAGGCGACCGATGATGGTCCAGGCACGCCTGACAAGCCTTGGAGGACATTGGGCAAGGCCGTCGAACAAGCCGGTCCGGGCGATGTGGTGCTCATCCGGGACGGCATTTATCGGGAGCATCTGGTTTTCAAGACCAGCGGCACCGCGCAGCAGCCCGTTCGTTTCCAAGCCGCCGCCAACGCACACGTGGTGCTCACCGGCGCCGATCCACTGAGCGGCTGGCGCCAATTGGATGGCCAGAAAAATATTTATGCGATCGCCTGGCCATACCGCTTTATCGGCTGGTCCAAAAACATGAGCCACCCGGACGATGAATATCATCGTCTCATCGGCCGCTGTGAACAGGTGGAGGTGGACGGCTATCTGCTCCGGCAGGTGCTGGAGGCGAACCAATTGGCGCCCGGCAGCTACTTCGCGGACGTGTCCAACCAGGTGCTGCAAGTTTGGGACGCCGGCAACCGCGATTTGAACCAGGTCCACGTGGAGGCATCCACCCGGCCGGAAATCTGCCAGGTCACGGGGAATTATGTGCAATTGAATGGCTTCCACTTCCGCCTGGCCGCCAACATGGCCCAGCACGGAGCGGTGGTGCTCTCCGGAACACACGATCTCCTGGAAGATTGCGTGGTCGAAGACATGAACGCCAGCGGAGCGACGCTGGCCGGCGAACAACTGACGGTCAGCCGGTGCACGTTTCGGGCCAATGGCCAACTGGGATTTGGCGCCAACGGCGCGCACCAACTGCTGTTCACGGGATGTCTCGTGGAAAACAACAACACCAAGGGGTTTGCCCGCGGCTGGGAGGCTGGCGGCGACAAACTGGTTCTGTGCCGCGACGCCATTCTGGAGCGGAGCTGTTTTCTGCGCAATCGGGGCAGCGGCATCTGGTTCGACATTGGCAACGAACACTGCACGGTGCGAAACTGTCTCATCGCCGACAACGAGGATGGCGGCATTTTCGATGAAATTTCCTTCGGGCTGCAGGCGCATGACAATGTGATTGCCGGCAACGGTTTTGCGGAAACCGCCGGCGCCTGGGGCGCCCAGGCCGGCATCACGCTCTCCAGCAGCCCTGAATCCGTCATCGAGCGAAATTTGATCGTGGGAAACCGTGAAGGGTTCGATTTCCGCGAGCAGACGCGCACGACGCCGCGCATTGGCCATCCGCAGGAAGTCCCCGTTTGGAATCACGATGAAATGATCCGGGATAATGTCATCGCCTTCAATCGCGACGCCCAGGTCTGGGGCTGGTTTGACATGCCGGACAACCGGCATTGGCCGGCCGCGAAAACGCCGCAACACAACCTGACCTTGGGCGATTTACGTTTGCAGTTCGTTGACAACGTCTATTTCGGCGGAAGCGGACCGGGTTTGTTTGAATGGGGCCCCACGTGGGGGCGCCACAAGAGCTATCCCCGGCTGGCGGATTTTCAAACGGAGCTCGGCATCGACGCGGGCGGCCGAGTTCTGGAGCCCGTCTTCTTAAATTCCAGCGCCCGGGACTATCGCCTGGAGCGCCCGTTGATGGATGAGCTTCACCAGGCCTATCCGAAGGGCCCGATTCCCGGTTGTGTCTTGCGGGATTGACAGCGATTCGTGCTTGACCGCGGCAAGGATTGGGTTAACATTGCCTCCGAAATGTTGAACAACGTCAAACTAGCGGCCATTCTGGAAGTCGTCGTAGCGGGCGACGCCGTCGGCGCTTGTTGAACGTAACAATTTGACAAAAACCCACGGCTGGCAACGGTCGTGGGTTTTCTGTTACCCTGGCCTCGCCGCCACAAATAATTGATCACATGAGCAAAACAACTGAGTCTGCCACCGCCAAATCACAACCCGCCTCCCCCCGGGCCGAAGTCGGGCCGGCCATGTTCGGCCGCGACATCTTTGTCGAGGCGCTCGAGCGCGAAGGCGTTGAGGTCATCTTTGCCTATCCCGGCGGCGCGAGCATGGAGATCCACCAGTCGCTCACGAAGTCCAAGATTCGCACCATCCTGCCCCGCCATGAGCAGGGCGGATCCTTTGCCGCCGAGGGCTACGCCCGCGTGACCGGCAAGGCTGGCGTGTGCATGGGCACCAGCGGCCCCGGCGCCACCAACCTCGTCACCGCCATCGCGGACGCCTACATGGATTCCTGCCCGCTCATCGCCATCACCGGCCAGGTCACCCAGGCCATGATTGGCCGCGGCGCCTTCCAGGAAACCGACATCATCGGCGTCACCCTGCCGATCGTCAAACACAGCTACCTTATTACCGACATCAACGACATTCCGCGGGTGGTCAAGGCAGCCTTCTACATCGCGCAATCCGGGCGCCCCGGGCCGGTGGTGATTGATTTCCCCAAGAACATCCAGCAGCAGAAAGCCCAGCCGGTCTGGCCCACGTTTGAAGAGGTCAAGAAAGGACTGCGCGGCTATACCCAGCCGGACTTGAAGGCCGACGACATCGCATTGAATGAAATCATCGGCCTCCTTGAAAAGGCCGAACGCCCCGTGCTTTATGTCGGCGGGGGCATCATCAGCAGCGGCGCGGCGGCCGAACTCAAGAAATTCGCCGAGGCCACCAACATTCCGGTCACCACCACGCTGATGGGCATCGGCGCCTTCCCTGAAACGCATCCCCTCTCCCTGCGCTGGCTCGGCATGCACGGGGCGGCGTTCGCGAACTGGGCGGTCAACGGCGAATACGAATACCGCAAAGATTTCAATGCCCCGATGGTGAAAATCAAGGACGGCGCCGATCTGCTCCTCGCCTTCGGCGTGCGCTTCGACGACCGCGTGACCGGCAAATTCGATGAATTCTGCAAGCATGGCACGATCGTTCACATCGACATTGACGCCTCGGAACTCAACAAGAACCGCAAGGCGAACCTGCCTGTGGTCGGCGACATCAAGAATGCGTTGACTCGCTTGAACAAGCTGATCGCGGCCCGCCCGCTGGCCAAACCGCACACGGCCTGGCTGGCGCAGATCGAGGAATGGAAAAAGAAAGGCCCGTTCGCCTATCGCATCACTCCGGAAATTGCCAACAGCGACCACATGGTGGACCACATGCAGGGCAACGAAAATGAAGTCATCCTCCAGCAGATGGTTGTGGAGGCGCTCTATGATCTTACGAAGGGCGACGCCTACATCACCACCGGGGTGGGCCAGCACCAAATGTGGGCCGGCCAATGGTATAAATACAAGTTCCCGCGCCAGTTCGTGACCAGCGGCGGCCTCGGCTCAATGGGCTACGGCTATCCCGCCGCGCTCGGCGTGAAGGTGGCGCATCCCGACAAGCAGGTGATCGACATCGACGGCGACGGTTCCTTCCTCATGAACATTCAGGAGCTGGCCACGGCGCATGTGGAAAAAATCGCCGCCAAAGCCATCATTCTCAACAACCAGCACCTCGGCATGGTGGTGCAATGGGAGGACAAGTTCTATCATGGCAATCGCGGCCACACCTATCTCGGCGATCCCAAGGAGCGCGCTTCGATCTATCCCGATTACGTTGCCGTCTGCAATTCCTTCGGCGTGAAATGCGAACGGGTCATGTTCAAGCGCGACCTGCGCGCGGCCATCCAGCGCATGCTCGACGCCGACGAACCCTATGTGCTCGACGTGATCACCCCCTATACCACGCACGTCATCCCGTTCATCCCCGCCAGCAAAACGGTGGCGGACATGATCTGGAAACCGTAAGCGCGGGTCGGAAAATTCGATGGGTATGAAGGGGCTGACAACGCGGAGGACCGGGTCGGCGGCGTAACGGTGCCCAAGCCGGCCAACCCAGTGGCCGTCAGGATCCGCCCAAGTTCTTGCCATCGGCAGCGCGGATCTTCCCCGCCCGGGCAACCGGGTGCACAGTTATCCGAGACGACGATGATTCCAAGGGCGCGGCTTGGATCAGTTGAACGTAATCGGCCAGGATATTCTCGGCCTCGCTCAGCTCAACATCGTCAACCGGGCCGGCCTCCGTGACCCGGGCCCCATCCGCAATCGTTGCCAGAGTGATCGCATAGCTCTCCCGCAGGCGGACGGATTCGGCCTGGTGGGCAAGGCGCAACGCGCACTGAAGACGGTCGGCGGCTGCGTTTTCCCGCCGGCGTATCGCTTCGTTTAAAGAGAGGGGTTTGCCGCTCTCCGCCGCCAAGGCCGCCAGTTCGCCACGCACCAACTGAAACCATGGATCGATGGCCACCCGCGCACCCGATTGGCCGCGCAAAGCAGCCAACACGGGACGCACCAGGTCAAGGTTCCGATAAGCTGCAGGCGGCACCGAATCCCACGGCAGGGCGTTTTCCAACTGCGCCTCGCCACGGCCAGGAAGGTCGGTTTCCGACGGCAGGACAATATCGGGAATAATGCCTTTTAATTGCGCGGACGACCCGCTGGGCCGGTACAACCCGGCCATCGTCACCTTCACCGTGCCGAAACCCGGGCCAGGGAGCAACGGGTTCAACGGCACGAGCGTTTGGACGGTTCCCTTGCCAAAGGTTGTGGAATCGCCCACGATCACAGCCCGCCCATAATCCTGCAGCGCTCCGGCCACGGCTTCCGACGAGGAGGCGCTGCCGCGGCTGGTCAAAACCACGAGCGGCCCGCTGTAAAGCGCATTGGTTCCGGGCGAATACTCAACGGCCACCCGCCCCATGGAATCGCGCGTCTGTAACACCGGTCCCGCTGGAGTGAACAGGCCGGCAACTTTGACGGCTTCCTCCAACGAACCGCCGGGGTTGCGCCGCAAATCCAGAACCAGGCCCATGACGCCCTCTTGTTTGAGCCTTTGGATCAAGCGGGCCACATCCGCCGAGGCCCCGCCGGCCAGCGTATCGCTGTGTTCGTAAAACAGCGGCAAGCTGATCACCCCCACCCGGTAGATGGCGCCCCCGTCCCGGGCCAGATCAACGACGGAGGCCCGGGCACACTCATCGGTGAGACTTACGTCGTCCCGCACCAGCGACACGGTTTCGCTGGCGGCATTGCCCTGCCCCACCGGAATGACGGTCAGTCGCACCGTGGAACCGTGCGGACCGCGGATCAAACTCACCACTTTCCACGCGGGCAGGTCGGTCACCTCCTCCGGTTCGCCATCACCCTGCGCCACGGCCAAAATTCGGTCGCCCGGATGGAGCCGCCCGCTGCGGGCGGCGGGTCCACCCGACTCCACTTCACCCACCACCCAATAGCCGCCCCTGGCCTCCAGCGAACCACCTATCCCCGCCAGGGAGAGATTCAGCTCGCGGCTGAACTCCTCTGCTTCGTCGTGGCTGAAGTATTCCGAGTGCGGGTCAAAAGCCTGGGCGAACGCATCGAGGTAAGTCTCAAGCACCTCGTCGAAGCCCAAGTGCTGTACGATCTGCAGCCGCCGTTCATAACGCCGGGCGAGCCGCGGCGCGATTTCTGAGGGCGGCACACCGGCGAGTTTCTCCTGCAAAAAGTCGGCCCGCACCTCTTCCTGCCAGAGGGCCTGGGCGGCCTCAAGGTCGCGCGGGCGCGGCAAATCGCGGCGGTCCGGCTGCCACGAATCGAATCCGGTAAAATCGAACCGGGGGGTTTGCAGGAAATTGGTCTCGAAATTCACCTCCGCGGCCAAACGCTCGAGGTAGCGCGCAAAAATCAAGTGGGCCGGCCACGTTTCACCTTCGCCGGCGGCCAACTGCGCCAGGTTCGGACGAAACCAGCCAAACTCGTCCACGTCAGATTGGAAAAACGCGAGCTGCCGGGAATCCAGCGCCTCCAGGTAACCGTCCAGAAACCGGCTCGAAAGCGAGCTGTCGAGCGGCTGATGCGAGATTTGCGCCCCCCCCAGCACATCGGCGGTCGCGCAGGCGATGCTGGCCTCGGTCGGCGCCTCGTAAACGGGCTCAAAGGCCAAACCGTTCCCGCCCAGGCCCGCCACCACCGCCACCACGCCGGAAAGTGCGCCCCAGCGCCGTTGACCGCGCCGGCGGCCCGCGATGAGCCGATCACGAAAAATATGAAAACCACGAAAGACGGTCAATACTGCCATATCAACGGTCCCCCTGCTCCCCCGCCGAATCACTTATGCTTTGCTTTTTCATCTCACCCGTATTCTACCATGGAATGATTAAAGCCGCCTGAATCGTTGATGAAAACGTCCGATGGGATTTCCATTGCGGCAGCGGGGGTTTTTGCTATGCTGTATGCCCATTTTAACAAAAGATTAAGAGAATTTATGTCACAACATCGCAGCCTCCGCGCGACGTCCACCTTGGGCGGCAAGCGCAATGTTCTCAAGCGATTTGAGCGCACCGAACTACTCAAGAAGCGCGGCCAGTGGAAGGAAGGCGACCGGATCACCGGTCTGCGCAAGACCAAACCGGAAGCGTGACCGGATGACGATTTGCGGTTTACGATTTGCGATTGGGCTTTCCGAAGCGGCCTTTTGATCGTAAATCGGCGATCGACCATCGCAGATCCTTGTGGTTCGTCTGCAGAAATTTCTAGCCGACGCCGGCGTGGTTTCCCGCCGGGGCGGCGAGCAGTACATTTTGGATGGGCGGGTGTCGGTCAACGGCCAGACCGTGCGGCTGCTGGGCAGCCGGGTGGATCCGGACCACGACCGGGTGGCGGTGGACGGGCAGGCCGTCCGGGCCAAAAAGCTGGTTTACGTGGCGGTCAACAAGCCGGCGGGGTGCGTCTGTTCCCGCCACGACGAACTGGACCGGCCGACGATCTACGAATTGATTCCGCGCGAGTGGGAGACGGTGCAGACGGTGGGGCGACTGGACTACAACAGCGAGGGATTGATTTTTCTGACGAATGATGGACAATTCGCCTTGCGCCTGACCCACCCGCGTTATGGCGTCCGCAAAAAGTACCTGGCCACGGTTGAAGGCGAGGTGACGGCGGGAATGCTCCAGTTGTTCAAACGGGGCATTTACCACGAAGGTGAACGGCTGCACGCCCTCGCCGCGAAGATCATTTCGGGCACCCGCGACAAGTCCGTCGTGGAATTGGAACTGGGCGAAGGCAGGAACCGCGAGGTACGGCGGCTCTTTGAATCGCAGGCGCTCACGGTGAAGAAATTGCAGCGGATCCAGATCGGCCGCATCCGGCTCGGCGAATTGAAACCGGGCAAATGGCGGACGTTGAACGCGGTGGAAATAAAAACTTTGATTTCAGATTTATGAAAACGAACTGCTGGTTGATTTTAGGAACCATGCTCGCCACGAGCGCCGTGGCACAGGTCAACACGAATAAATTGCCGGAAATTCCCCCGCCGGCCACGGCGGCGTCCGCTCCCGCCACGCCCGCCCCAGTCGTCGCACCGACCAGCACCGCGAC
This sequence comes from Verrucomicrobiota bacterium, assembly GCA_049509875.1. Taxonomy (GTDB): domain Bacteria; phylum Verrucomicrobiota; class Verrucomicrobiia; order Limisphaerales; family UBA11358; genus UBA11358. Next base: position 158,934 of record JBEKZM010000002.1, read on the forward strand.
CAACGCGGTGGCCAAAAAGCACGCCAAGGCCAAGAAAAAAGCCCTGAAGAAAAAATTGGTGGCACAAGCCGGCGAGAAGAAAGTCACTGAACTGCCCACCGGCCCCGTGATCCTCGTGCCCGGTCCCGCCACCGTGGCCGCGGACAATGTGAATCTGCGCGGCCAGGCCGGCCTGCAAGGTGAAGTCGTGGGACACGTGAAAAAAGGTGACACCGTCAGCGTCCTGGCCGAGATCAATTTGGACAAGCCCAAGGCCGGCGAACCCGCGCAATGGGCCAAGATCGCCCTGCCGTCGGGCACCAAGGTCTGGGTCGATTCCCTATATGTGGACAAGACCAACAACGTGGTGGCCGCCAAAAAACTGAATTTGCGCGGAGGCCCCGGCGAGAATTTCAGCGTGCTGGGCGTGATTGAAAAAGGCGCCAGCGTCACCTCGGTCAACACCAAGGGAAATTGGCTGCAGATTGAAACGCCGGCCAGCGCCTTCGCGTTCGTGGCCGCCCATTACCTGAAGCAGGAAGCGGGCATGGAGACCAACGTCACGGCCACGACCATCGCGGCCAACGTGGAAAATGTCCCGCCGCCCGCGCCGGCGACCATGACGCCGGCGCCGACACCAACGCCCACCACGGTGGCGGAAGCCCCGACCATTGCCCCGCCGGCGACCACGCCGCCGCCCGCGCCGGAGACGACCCCGGCACCCAATCCGGCGCCCGTTACTCCGGCGCCCGCCCCGGAAACGGCTGCCACCAGCCCGACCGCGACGCCGGCTCCGGCAACGCCGGAGACGACCAATCCCACGCCCACGCCGGACGAGACGGACACCAATTTGCCGCCGCCGCCGCCGCGCATTGTGACGCACGAAGGCATGGTCCGGCATTCGGTGAGCCCGGTGGCCCCGACTTATTTTGAGCTGTATGATCCGGCCAACGACAAGGCCATCGACTATCTCTACACGAGCACCACGAACTTGAATCTCAGAATCTACGACGGCCGGCACATCACGGTCACGGGCCCGGAAGCCATGGATGTTCGCTGGAAGGACACACCCGTGATCACGATCCAGAAAATCTATGTGCTGCCCGCGGACAAGCCCGCCCTGAAGCCGGTCAAGTCATCCAAGTGAGATTGGCGGGTATCTTTGCCGTGAACAACCTCATTGACGGGCGCGCCATCGCCGCACAGATCCAACGGGAGCTGGCGGTGCGCGTGGCCGATCTGAAGGCCCGGGGAGTCGTTCCCGGACTGGCATTTGTGCGCGTGGGCCAGGACCCCGCCTCCAAAGTGTATGTCGGGCGCAAAGAAAAGGCCTGCGCGGAACTGGGCATTGTTTCCGAAACCCACGTGCTGCCGGAAAAAGCGTCCGAGGCGGAACTGCTCGACTGGCTCAAGACGCTGAATTCAAAACCGCACGTGCATGGCATTCTCGTGCAGGCTCCATTGCCAAAACAAATCCGCGAATCGGTCGTCTATTCCAGCGTGCTGCCGGAAAAAGACGTGGACGGTTTCCACCCAGTCAACGTCGGCAAGCTGATGTTGGGCGATCCCACAGGCTTTCGTCCCTGCACGCCAGCCGGCGTGATGGAATTGCTGTCACGCGCCGGCGTCAAAACCGAGGGAGCGGAAGTGGTGATTCTGGGCCGCGGCAACATCGTCGGCAAGCCGATGGCCGCCATGCTGTGCCAGAAAGGCAAGTCGGCCAATGGCACGGTCACGATTTGCCACTCGGCCACGCGCGACATTGCGGCGCACTGCCGGCGCGCGGATATCATTGTGGCCGCGATGGGCGTGGCGGAATTTTTAAAAGCCGACATGGTCAAGCCGGGCGTGGTGGTGATGGACGTAGGCGTCAACCGCATACCCGACGCCGGTTCCAAAACGGGAACCAAGCTGGTGGGCGATGTGGACTTTAAAAACGTCCAGCCCATCGCCGGCAAGATCACGCCCAATCCAGGCGGCGTGGGCCCCATGACCATCGCCATGCTCATGCAGAACACGGTAAGCGCGGCGGCCGCCACGCTGGGAGGTTGAAAAATGAAATCGCAAATCATGGAGCGGGATTTCAAGCAGGCATTTCCGGACACACGAATCATCCACCTCAAATTCATAATGCAATCGCATCCAGCTTTAACCGTCTAACTCTTTAACGCCTCAACCAATTCAATCAATGAACCCCATGCAAGCCACCCGCATCCTTCCCGACTTACAATGCTCGCTCATTTGCGAAGAAGTTCGCCAGGAAATCAACGGCAACCTCTTTCTCATCGGTGTCCTCCAGCTGCTCCGCGTGCCGCAGTTGCCGGTCACCGCCGGCCGCCTGTGCATCTTTAACCGCTGGACGGCCGGTATCGGCCAGTTTACGGAATCAGTCCGGCTCATCGCGCCGGACCAGACGACGGTGGTCACCAAAGGCGAATCAAAATTCGAGCTGCGCGATCCCGCCATGAGCGCGACCACCGTCATGTTCTTTGGCAACGTCAAATTTGAAGCCGCCGGCACCTATTTCCTGGAGATCAACGTGGACGACGTGATGAAGATGCGTTTTCCCCTGCCCGTGGTCGTGGTGCCGCCGCCGAACCAGGCGGCGCCTGGCCAACCGGCGCCCAGCGCGGCTGGCCAGCCGTAAACGGTTGAACAATGGTCCCCTGCCGGAGCCGAAAGGCTCCGGCTTTTTCATTTTTGCCAAGTGCGGTTCGACCCAGGGCGAAAAAACGCGAATTCGCCGACGAGATCCGAAATGAGAGCATGAAGTGGATTCGTCCATCATGGGGTGATCACCTTATATACAGATGGGGAGGATTGCGTAAGAATCACGTTAAATTGGATTGGCAGGCCGCCGCCGAGAAGCAAGGCTTCATAAAAAACTGCGCAACCACAACCGGCCAATATGAAGCGAACATTTAGCAGTCTTTTTATCTCGCCCGCGCCAACGAAATATTGATTTTAAACCTAAAAACGTGAGTTGGGAAACGGCTTGACCTCCAATTCCGGCGATGCTCCACCGCTTGGGAACGTCGGGGAACCCATTCTTGGACTCTGTGCGCCCCCCCGCCCCCCGGCTCACCCACTTGGGATGGCTAAGGCGGCGGCGGGCGTCAGCAGCGGTGCCAAAATCCGGTCCCAAATCCGCTCCCAACACTGCCTTGGACTCAACTGCTCCGCAGTATTACGCAGCCCGCTCAAAAACAAACTCAGGCCGGTCAAGGTTTGCTGCACTTCTCCCGCCGCCGCATGTACGCTGGTCAACTGCAATTTTAATTGGTTGCCCGATTCGGTCAGCCGACCGATGCCGCACAACAACCGCGGCCGGCTGGTGATCGCCTCGCGCGGCCGTTGCGGCTCCGCACAGCGGACAAACAAACTCCACCAGTTATAGGCCAACGCCACGTTGCGGACGGCGACCTGGCAGCGATGCAGGTCCTTGGTCATGAAGCCGCCCCAGCCCCATTGGTTCTTCAGCTCGTCATAGGCATTCTCCACGTCGGCGCGCTGCAAATACAGATCGGTCAACCCCACCAGATCATTTTTCAAGTTCGTCACCAGCACGATGTGTTCATACTCCGGTGCCGCCGCCACCACTTCTGTCCACGGCAGGGACGGGGCCGCCATTTCCGCCAGGAGCGCCACCGGCGCGCTGGCCGGAGTTTTTAACCGCCGCAACACCACCACCCGCCGTGACCGACTCCAGCCTTGCAGCCGCAGTTCGCCTTCGGCCCCCTCCCAACCCCGGCTGGTTTTTACCCAGCGTGTCGTCAGCGTGCTCAGCAACTGCTGGATCAACTGCTGGACTTTGCGCGTCTGCCGTTGGCGAAACAGGAAATTCTGCCGGCGCACTTCGCATTCGGTCATCAACCGCTCCTGACCGTAACCGGCGTCGCCACACATCAGCCACGGACGCCACTCCGGACGCCAGCGGTCCCACAGCGCCCAGAGGCGGGAGCGGCTATGTTTGGCAGCGTGTTGTTTGCCCGGCAGCACTTCCGCGTCCAATACCAAGCGCAGCTTGCGGATAAACCAAGTGTGCAACGCATGGGAAGGGCGGCCAGGTTTATGCGGATTATAGCTCAGGTCGGCACCTTCCTGATGCCCATAGATGGGTTTAACGGTCATGTCCATGTCCAAAATCCAGGGCTCCTTGAGCAAGGGCTCCCACGTCTGGGTCAGGGCTTGCTGTTGCCACTGGGCACAGACCTCCGGATCGGTCTGCTGGAAGGCCCGGCGCACGCTGTCCTCCGAACACACCTCGGTCATCCCGAGCCCGACGGGATTGACCTTGTCGCAGCGCAGCGCCGTGATGTGGGAATAACGAAAGTGACCCGCCAGCGCGCTCAGGAGGATGGTGCCCAAAACATCCTGCTTGGCGGGGGCGTTGGGGCTGGTGTAGGCCAAAGGACAATTTCGCACCCAATCGGCAAACACCCCGCCGGCGGCCAGAAACTGCGCGAAGTATACCAGTTGGCCCATGGGCGTAACCGCCGCGGCCGGATCCCATTCCACTCGCACCCGACGACCCAGCGTATCAATGATCCTAACCGAATCCCCCTCGACGGCGACCGCCACCGTGGCGGCTTTTTGCTCCTCACCCGCAGAGTGAGTCATTCCTAAACCGTTTTTAGCTTCCATCCCCAATATCCACGCCACTTTCCCTCAAATCGCAAGCTCATTAATTCACGTTTTTAGGTTAAATGAAACCTAACGGCCGCAAGCCCACCGCCCCCGCAACGCAATTGCCCAAGTGCCCGACGGGCATCCAAGGTCTCGACGAAATCACCGGCGGCGGATTGCCCCGCGGGCGGCCCACGCTGGTCTGCGGTGGCGCGGGGTGCGGCAAGACGCTGTTGGCCGCGGAATTTCTTGTGCGCGGCGCGGTGCAGTTTAATGAACCGGGCGTGTTGATGGCCTTCGAAGAGACGGAACAGGAGTTGAAGGCCAACGTGGCGTCGCTCGGCTTTGATCTGGAGGGCTTGGTCCGGCGCAAAAAGATCGTGATGGATTACGTTCATATCGAGGCGAGTGAAGTTCATGAAAGCGGCGAATATGACCTGGAAGGACTGTTTGTCCGGCTCAGTTGCGCGATTGACTCCATCGGGGCCAAGCGCGTGGTGCTCGACACGCTGGAAGTGCTGTTTGCCAGCCTGCCCAATGAAGTGATTCTGCGCAGCGAATTGCGCCGGCTCTTCCGCTGGCTCAAGGACAAGGGCGTCACGGCCGTCATCACGGCCGAGCGCGGACGCGAATCCCTGACGCGCCACGGGCTGGAAGAATACGTGTCCGACTGCGTCATCCTGCTCGATCATCGCGTGAGCGACCACATTGCCACGCGGCATCTGCGCGTGGTAAAATATCGCGGCGCCCAGCACGGCACCAACGAATTTCCCTTTCTCATCGGCGACTGCGGCATCAGCGTGCTGCCCATCACGTCGCTGGCGCTCAACCACCAGGTTTCCACCGGACGGATTGCCACCGGCATCCCCCGGCTCGACGCGATGCTGGGTGGAAAAGGATTTTTCCGGGGCAGGAGCATTTTGCTCACGGGCACTGCGGGCACAGGCAAGACGATCATTTCGTCCAACTTTGCGCACGCTGCCAGCGCGCGCGGGGAGCGGGTGCTCTTCTTTTCGTTCGAAGAATCGCCGAACCAGATCATCCGCAACATGCACTCCATCGGCTTGCGCCTGGAGCCGCTGGTGAAACGCGGACGGCTGCGGTTTCATTCGCAGCGGCCCTCGCTCTGCGGCCTGGAAATGCATCTGGCGACGATGTTCAAGGAGATCGAGGCATTCGACCCCCAAGTGGTCATCGTGGATCCCATTACGAGCCTCATGGACTTGGGCAGCATCTCCGAGGGCAAGGGCATGGTAACGCGGCTGATTGATTATTTGAAAGCCGGCCAGGTCACCTCGCTATTCACCAGCCTCACGCAGGGCGGCCACGCACTGCAACAAAGTGAAGGCGGCATGTCCTCGCTCATGGACGCGTGGATTTTATTGCAGGACTTCGAAGGCAATGGCGAGCGCAACCGCGTGCTCTATGTGCTCAAGGCGCGCGGCATGAAGCACTCGAACCAAATCCGCGAGTTCTTGATTTCGGATCATGGCATTGACGTGGTGGACGCCTACATCGGGGCCAGCGGCGTGTTGACCGGTTCGGCGCGCGCGGCGCAAGGGGCGCTCGAAAAAGCCGGCATGCTGGCCAGCCAGCAGCAAGCTGCCCAGCTCAAGCGCGAAGTGGAGCGCAAGCGCGAGGCGATCGAACGGCAGATCATCGGCCTGCGCGCCGATTACGAAACCGAAGCCGAGGAACTGCGGCGCATGGCCGAACAGGTCGGAACCAGCATGCGCATGCGCACCACCGAACGGACGGCCTCTGGCATCTTGCGCCAGGCGGATGCCATGGTCGCGGTACACCCTCGCAGCCGCTCTCTAAACGGAACCGAAAATTCATGAAAACAAAAAAGGTTGACCCGCGCGCCACGACCGGGCCGCGCACGCTGACCAAGCCCTGGCAACTGCGCCTTTATGTGGTGGACTCAACCTCCAAATCGCAGGCGGCCCTGGCGAACCTGAAACAGTTTTGCGAAACCCACCTCAAAGGCCGCTACCGGATTACGGTGATTGATTTGTTGAAGCAGCCGCAATTGGCCAAAGGCGATCAGATCCTTGCCATTCCCACCGTGGTGCGCCGGTTGCCGAGGCCCGTGCGCACCATCATCGGCAATCTTTCCGATGTCGGGCACCTGCTGGTCGGCTTGGATTTGCGGCCGGCCGCGTAACTGGAATGAAATCTCCGAAACCAAAGCCGGACCGCCACGCGATGCGGCCGGGGCGGAAAATCGTGGCGGCGCAGCCCGCCGACAAACATGTCTTGCGCCTGTTCGTGGCGGGAGCCACGGCCCGGTCACGTCAGGCCATTCTCTGCGTCCGTGAATTGTGCGCCATCAAATTGAAGGATCAATCCGATCTGGAAGTGATTGACATCTATCAGCAGCCCGCCTTGGCCCGCGCCAACCAGATTGTCGCGACCCCGACGCTTATCATCGAGTTTCCGCCGCCGCTGCGCCGATTCATCGGCAACTTGACGAACATCACCGGCCTCTTGGTCGAACCGGACTTAGCCAAGAAAGTTAAAACCACCATTTGAAAACCATCCACCCAGAATGGCCCGCGCCGCCCGGCCGACACACCGGCCTCCGCGCGCGTCTGGCGGTGGCGGAGGAAACGCTTCGCGCCATCCGCGGTGGCGAGGTGGACTCGGTGATGGTCGCGGGCAAGGAGGGTTCGCAAGTGTTCACGCTGGACGGCGCCGAATCTGCCTACCGCGTGCTCATCGAATCGATGAACGAAGGAGCGTTGATGTTGACGGCTGACCAGACGATTCTTTACGCTAACCAGTGTTTCGCCCGAATGGTCAAACGCCCTCTGGAGCAGGTCATCGGCGGCTCTTTTCGCCGCTTTCTCTCCACCGAGAACGCGGCCGCGCTGCGACTGCTCCTGCAACGGACCGTTTCCTCGAGCGCCAAAATCCAAGTGCTCCTTGAGGCAGGCGATGGTTCACAAATGCCGGGGCTCCTCTCGATTAGTCCGCTGGCGCGGAATGGATTCAAAAGGGTGACCTTCGGAATCGTGGTGACTGACATGACCGAGGCCCGGCGAAGCGAGGAATTGCTACGCACCTTGACGCAACGCGTGGTGCAGGCACAGGAGGCTGAGCGCGGGCGCGTGGCGCTCGAATTGCACGACACCATCACGCAGATGCTTTGCGCCGTTCTGGTTCGCAGCCAGACGCTGGCGGACCAACTTCCAGCACGCAACCGGCCGGCGAAGGGCGAAGCCATAAAACTCCACGAGATCATAGGCAGGACGGTCGAGGAAGTGGAACGAATCTCGCATAATCTGCGCCCGAGCCTATTGGATCATCTGGGCCTGGTCGCTGGTCTGCACGACACCAGCACCGACTTTGCGAATCGGACGGGCGTGTCAGTCAAGTTGATCTGCGTGAAATTAACCGCGCGACTGCCTGCCGACACCGAGCTGGCGCTCTATCGCATTCTTCAGGAAGCCTTAAAAAACGTGGAGAAGCACGCGCGGGCGCGTCGTGTCGCGGTGCACCTGACGAAGGCGGGCGACATGGTGCAGTTGACGATCAATGACGACGGGATGGGCTTCGACCCAAATCATCAGCCGGCCAGAAGGAAAGGAACACGCGGCTTTGGTCTGCTCGGCATGCGTGAGCGAGCAGCTTACGTGGGTGGCACCTTAAAGGTGAAATCCTTCCGCGGCGCCGGCACAGAAATTGAGATCCGCGTTCCACTGCCGCCAGAGGTCACGGTGGCCAACTGAACAAGAGCATTTCGACCGGCGCTGGCGGACGGCAAAGTGTACACCAACGCCAAGCTGTCTCGTCATATGGGGGGGGACTGTGTTGACTCCTCACGTCGTGCGCTACAATGGCCGGGGATGCCATTTCTCACAGGCCCTTGACTTCCCAACCCGGGCGGTAGCTGCGCCGGAGGTGCTGATTGGCCTCGGCCAGGTCGAATTTCATCTTGCGGCTGTGCCAGGCGAGGGTGGTCTGCGGGAACCGCGAGGCGATGCCGCCGAGCAGGATGGTCTCGGTGAGCGGCCCGGCGTAGGCAAAGTCGGCCGTGGTCTTGTCCTCGCCGCGGCAGGCGTCGATGAACTGGCCCCAGTGCTTGAGGCCGGTGAGGTGCGGGTATTTGAAATCCTTGAACTGGTTCCGCGGATACAGCGTGGGGCGCTCATAATGCGGCAGCAACATCACGCCTGACGTGCCGATGAAGATGGAGCCGGCGCTGGCAGGATAATCACCCTCCACCAAGGCAATGACGTCGTCCGGGGGCTTGGCGGCGCCGTCATACCAGGTGACGGGCAGCGTGCGGGTGTCGGTATGGCGCGTGCCGGGGAAAGTGTAAAGCACCCGTCCATCGAGCGCCCAGTTCCAGGCGTTGGGCGCCGGGCCTTCGGAGCGGACCTTTTCCGGCGCAGTCAGGCCAAGGCCGCCGAATACGGGGTCGAAGATATGGCAGCCCATGTCGCCGAGGGTGCCGGTGCCGAAGTCGAGGCGCTTGCGCCAATTGCCGGGATGATAATAGTTGTCGCCGATGAAGGGCCGTTCGGCGCAGACGCCCAGCCAAAGGTTCCAATCAAAGCCCTCCGGCACCGGGTCCGCCCGATCCGGCCGCAGGCCGGGGTCGCCCCAAGACTTGTTGCACCAGGAATGCACCGCCTTGACTTTGCCGATGACCTCGTCCTGCAACAGCCGGACGGCGATGCGATAATAGACGTCCGAGTGGATTTGGATGCCCATTTGCGTGACCAATCTTTTTTCGTGCGCCAGCCGGGCCAGGCGGCGCACTTCGTGAATCTCATGGGCCAGCGGCTTCTGGCCGTAGACGTGTTTGCCCAGTTGCATGGCGCTCACGGCGATGGGCGCGTGCATGTGGTCCGGCGTGGAGACGTTGACCGAGTCAACGTTGTTTGCCTCCCGGTCGAGCAGTTCGCGCCAGTCCTGATAAAAGCGCGCGTTCGGAAATTGTTTCTTCGCGTCGCCCAGGTGGCTGAGGTCCACATCGCAGACGGCCACGATGTCCACGTTGGGGCAATTGGCGATCTGCGTGAGATCGGCCCAGGCCATGCCGCCCGCGCCGAAGCTCGCGTGGCGCACCCGACGGCTGGGCGGATTGGCCAGGAGCTGCGACGTGACGAACGGAAAGGCGAGGGCCGCCGCGCCGAGTCCTTTCAGAAACGCGCGGCGGGAGGGACGATGCATCCTGCCATTGTTCTTGGGGCCAATCACAAATTGCCGCTGCACACGAATGTCCTGTTCCCCCTCACCCAAACCCTCTCCCCCAGGGAGCGGGCTTTCACGCTCACTGTTTTGGAACAAACGTCGCCAGCCGCCGGTTCGGCCGGCCTGCGGAACAAGAGCAGTGTCCCGACACGATTGCGATAGAGGGTGAATCGGATTCATAGCGGCTTGATGGTGATGTCGCGGAACATCACCGGGTCATTGTGGCCGGCGAAACCGAAGTGGCCGCTGGTGCGGTCCTTGCCCGGATGCGCCATGTTATGCAGGAAGTCGGTGACGCCGCTCAAGTCAGCGTCGAGGATTTGCGTGCCGTTCAACTCCACCTTGATGGTGGGGCCAACGACGGTGACTTCCTCGTAATTCCATTCGCCGATGGGATGCTGGTAGCCGCGCAACGCCGCCACCATGCCGTAGGCCGAACCGTGCGCCTGGCGCGGGTCGATCTGCTCGCCGGTGGCCTGCTCGTAATGGTCGTCCAGCACCTGGCTTTCGCACATGCCCATGTAGGCGGTGTCGCCGTAGCCGGGATAGCGGATGGCCAGGCCATTGTTGCCGCCGGGCGGGAGCTTGAATTCGAGCCGCGCGACAAAGTTCGTGTATTCCGCCTGCGTGTAAATCGTGCCGCCCTTATTCCGCTGCCAGATGATGGCCGAGTTGGTGATGGCGCAGCAATCAAGCGGGCCGGCCCAGCCGGTGAAATCCTTGCCGTTGAAGACCGACTCAAATCCCCGGGGATCGGCGCCGCGGAGGAGCTGGTCCGCCTCGTCGCTGCCGATATCGCGAAGGAACAGATTGCGCCAGCGGATTTCGCCGCCGTGCGTCTGCAACTGGATGGGCCCGCGCGGCGGCACGGGCAGCTTGCGGTCGTAATAGTTTTCCAGCACCGCGCCGTTGACGGTTTGCTTTCCATTCAGCCATACCCAAACCCGGGAGCCAGCCATGACCACGCGGACATGGTTCCACTGGCCGAACGGCTTGTCCGCCAGCACCAGCGGGTCTTTGCCCGGCGCGCCGGGGGAATTATTCCACAGGCCGCCGCTGCCCTTGTCCGCGCCGAGGTCCCACTTGCCGCCAGCCTTGGTGTAATCCCAAATCTGCACCTGGGGACAACCGCGCAGATAAATGCCGCTGTCGGCCAGCGGCACGGTTTTGTAATCCACCAGCAGCTCAAAGTCGCCGTAGTATTTGTCCGTTGTGAGATAAAGGCCCTGGCCGTCGTTGACAAGTTCGCCGTTCTGCACGGACCAGTGCTGGCGGATATCTTCGAGGCTGGCGTCATGCTTCTTCTGAAAATCCGCGGACGAGAGAGCCATATAAGCGCGCGGGTCCTCGGTGGTGGCACCCCACCAACCGGCAAGGTCGGTGCCGTTGAACAGGGCGGTGAAGCCCGGTGCCGGCGTGTTGGCGGTGCGGCAGAACGGGCAGCCGGTCTGGCAGCCGGCCAGCGTGGCGGCCAGCAGCGCGCCCGCCAGAGCGACGAACAAGTTCCGGAAGAAAGATGATTTCAGCATGCCCTCGCATTTCATAGGTGAAAAAATATTTGCAGGAAATGGGCGGGATGAACATACCTAAATCTGGGGGGAGGGGGTTCGAAGGTTAAAGCGGAAAGCGCCACTTTCGTGCAAAAAAAAGGCTGCTCTGACTCGAATGCGGTGCGGGCGCGCGAAAGCGGTGTCGCCGCTGCGCCTTGCCACCGCAGTCCAAGACGTCGAGGGGTTTATGTGGTGTGTCGCAGTTCAGCGGAGCGCTTTGAACTGCGGCGGGAAGCGAAGCGCCACGCCGCTTTTGTGCAGGCAATCCACCCGTGTGTTCGTGGCCGTCCCGCGCAGAGCAAATGCACCGCGGCCGCTGCGAAGCTCAGTTTCTCCCGGATTCGATCGCCACAAATCCGCCACACCCACGGTGCCACAAGGCAGCCACGGCGATAATCCTTGGCGGTAATTTGCGGGTCTGCTTTGCTGAAGGCCTAAAGGGCACACTTTCACCGTTCCTTGTCCGTGCGGCTCTTGGCGCGTTCGCGGGCTTTGCGCAGGGCGTCAAAGGTGGATTCGGCACTGGCCGTTTTTGCAGGCGCGGGCTGAGGCTGGGCGGTCCCGGCGGCCGGCGCCACGGAAACTGGCGGGGCGGATTTTGCCTTGGCCGCAACCGGCGCCGGCTTCTCCGGCCGGCGCTTGCGAACCAGCCACGGCTTGCCGGGGCGGGCCTCCTGCCGGGGAGATGCATCCTCTTGGCTTCGCACCGGCGGGGCGCCAGTGCCACTGCGCGCAGTCACGAATTTCGAGACCCAGCCGGTGCGCCGCTCGAAGACCTCCAGCAAAAAGAGAATCGCCGAGGCTACGAGCAGCCAGGGCGCCAGTTCAACATAGCGCGATTTCACCGGCAATTCGCTCCAGATTTTGGGGATTTCCACCCGGTCCTGGCCGCCCGTCCTGGCCGCGATTTCCGCCAGCGCCGCCGCGCCGCGGCCCGGCTGGTCCGGGGCATACTCCGGCGAATACGGCAGGCACACGGGCGGCAGCGTCACGGCGGCGGATGTGGCACGGGCATCCTGCCCATGCGTTTCGGTCCCCTCCCCTTGAACCGGCGGGACCGCGGTGGCTCTGATTTCCACCGTGTTCAAGACCGTTTCGCGGCCGGTGATCGGAATGGCGGCTTCCAGCAGATCGGCATTTTTCCACGCCAGCGGAACCGTGTTCTTGGTCGGCGGTGCGCCAGGCAGGCCGTGCAATACCTTCACGCGCGGCAGGCTGGAGAAGGGATCCGCCTTGCGTTCCGGGTCCAGATGCAGTTGCACAAAACAAACCCCGGCGCGAACCTCTTGGGCCAGGTACATGTCCTCCGGCAGCGACTGGTGTTTGCCGGCCACCCAGCGCGCCAGCGTGGCGTAAAATTCCCCGGCCTGGTTCCATTTCGCCAGGTCGCCACTGTATTTTCCGTCCGCCTCGCCCAGATAGCACAGCACGCGCCCGTTGCCGGCGTTCCACGAGGCCACCACCGGCGCCTTGTATTCATCGCCGGTCACGGCGGCCAGATTCGCCTGCGGCCGGATATAACAAAGATTATAGCCGCCCAGCGATGGCGGGGCGGCCACCGGCTGCGAGCCCAGCAGCGAATAGCCCGCCGTGAACGAAAACGCCGTGGGCTGATCAATAAACGTGCTGCGCGCAATGGTGAACGTGTCCTGCGCAAAAATGCGCGGAATTTCATCGGGATTGTCGCTGAAATAGCAATCGCCGCCGCCGCGCCGCGCCAAGTCCTTGAGCATGTTGGCGTCGCAATCGTGTTCGGTGCCCAGGCCCACCACGCTCACGGTCACATCGGCCTCGCGCAGTTTGCCGACAATCTCTTCATAGTGCGCCGATTGCTCGGCGTCAGCCGCATCCGAAAAGAGAATGATATGCCGGGTCTGCGCGTGGGCATGCTGAATCATGTCGGCGGAAGCCACCAGGGCGTCGTAAATATAAATTCCGCCGCCCTCGGAACCGATCGACAGAATTTTTGAGCGGTAGCCTAGGTTATGCTCCACGGTGTCGAGCGGCACGATTTCGTGGGCCACGGTATCCACCGCGAACACGCCGATTTCGTCCATGGGCGAAAGCAGGTCGAGCACCTGCACCGTGCCCAGATCGGCGAGGTCCATTTTGATGCGCCCGCCGCCGGCCGGCATGGACATGCTGCCCGAGCGGTCCAGTGCCACCACCACGGCGACGTTCAATTTGCGATGCTCACGCCGCATTTCCATCGAAATGGGCATCACCCGCTCCAGCGGCGACTTGAAATAGCCACCCGGCCCGTAGGACTTCTGTCCGCCGGTCATCGCCAGGCCCGTGCCCGTTTGCTCGACCCAGGAAGCGAGCGTTTCCATGCCGCTCATGCCAATCTGGCCGGCCGGCACGTTTTCCAATATCACCGCGGAATACTGTGAAAGATCCTCCAGCGACCAATTGCATAGCTGGGGCGTCCGACCCACCACCTCCACCAAACCGCCGCGCAGCAGCTTCACCAGGCCGGAACTTTCTCCGGCGGACGAAACGATCAAGACCGGTTTGGCACCTTCCACCCCCACCAGCGCGCGGGCGGTATTGTTCTCCGGCACGGGGTCGTCCTGCGCGCCCTGGATCGTCACCGTGTATTCGTTGACGCCCGCCTTGCCGGCGCGGTCGCGGAACATCAGGCGCGTCAGCCCGGCGGAAACCGTCTTGCTCCCTGAGGAAAGGATCGCGTCGCCGCGCCGCAATTGATATTGGAGGGTCTGGTCGGTGGGCGAGAGCACCCAGGCGCTGAGCACAAAGGCCTGGCCCGGCTGCACTGTCTGTGGCGTGAGAAAACTCTGAATCGCCACATCGCTCACCTGGGGCCGGGTGATGAGGCGGTAATCGAGGGCCACACCGCGGCCAGCAGCGCGCGCCGACGCTGAAGCCGGGTCCCGGCCGGTCCATTTGCCATCGGACAGGACCAGCACGCGCCCGCCGCCATCCGCCGGAATCAATGACAGGGCGGATTCAATGCCATCGTTTAAACTCGAATGATCCGTGCCGACTTGGGCGGTGAAGCCGGCAAATTCCGTGCGCTGGGGCGGTTGCTCAACCACCGCGTCGCGGCCGAAGGACACCACCCCCAGTTGATCGCGCGGCCCCATGGACTTGTGGAGGAGGCTGATGATTTCTTTTTCCGAGGCGTCGGCAGTGGGCGGCATGGATTCGCTGCGGTCGGCCACCACCACCACGGTGCCCGCGCGGTCGGGCAGCTTTATGGCCAGTTGGGCCAGGGCGAGAACGGCCAGCAGGAAGACCAGCGCTCGCAGCAGTTTCAACCCGCGCGCCGGCAGCGGCCAGGCAAACCACGCCGTCGCCAGCGGAATCAGCACCAGCAGCCAGACGGGTTGGAAGAAGGTGAGCATCATTGGCCGCCTCCTTTGGAAGCAGCGACCAGATACAGGTGAGCCGCCAGCAGCCCCAGCGCGAACAATCCAATAACCCACACCGCCGAGGTCTCTTCCAACCTTTGCTCCGTATCTTCGCTCCATTTGCCCCATTGGCCGCCGGCGCAGACAGACAAATCGGATTTGTCGGCGGCCAGCAGGTTGACCGCGAATTGATTGGTCGTGGCCCCGGCCGTCACCGAATAAATCCCCGGCATGGGCGTTTCCAACGCCAGTTCGCCGCCGGTCTTCGTGAAAGCGGTCTTGCCCCCGTCCGGCTGCGTGACCGTGACCGTCTCGCCGCCCGTTTTCAATATCACCTCCGTGCCCAGCCGCGCATTGCTTTCCCTGAGGCCGGGCATTTCGGAAATGCGCCAGGACAGAATGTTCCAGAACAACACGGGCCAGTCCGGCGTGTTCTGCACGGTGGAAAGCCCGGGATTGAAATTCAAGCTGAGATGGCGTCGCCCCGCCACATCTTCGCGGACGGACAACAGCGGCACGTTTCCGGCCAGAATCACCGGCGCTTCACCTGGCCCATTGGTCAAGGCGGCACCCGCCCAGATGACGCCCTCCAGCGCGATGCCGTCAGCCAGCGGGTGCGCCTCATCCACCACGAAGGGCCCAGTGTAGGCATTGGTGGCGCCCGCCAGGCGCCAGCACAGGCTCCAGGAGTTGCTGTTCACCACTGTGTCCGTCTCGCGGATGACCAGCTCGGGATCATCCGAAATCGCGGCCCGCAGGCCGGTCGCGGCGAGGGTGCGATTGACCAGCGCGGCGGCGCGCTCGTCGGCCAGCGCGACCGCCACCCGCACGCGCTTGCGGATGGGCGGCAGCAGTTGAATCGCGTTATCCTCCACCAGCGCATCCGGCTCCAGGCTGGCCTGGAGCGCGGGCGTCGAGGACGCAATGTTGAAGACCACGCGCTGGCTTTCATGCGCGCCCAGCGACAGCAGCGAGACTTGCGCGGCATTCGTCCCTGCCTGCACCGCCAGCCGGGCGGGACGCGCGTCGCCGGAAAAATTCACGACCTCGATCAGGCACCGGTCCTGGTCGCCATAAACCGTGCGGGACGCGTTCACAATGGCCACATTATCGAGCGGCGCGCCGAACGCATGCCACTCCAGCCGCGGGTTTGAGATTTTTTCCTCCGGCGGCCGGCGGTCGGTGAGCACCAGAATGTTGGCCTGCTGCCTGCCCAGTTCCGCCGCCAGGGTGACGGCGGAATCGATCGCGGAATTGGGGGACCAGCATTTCCACCGCGCGAGCAAGGCGCTCACTTCGCCCCAGTCTTTCGCCGTGGAGCCGAGCAGACGCGGCTCGGCGCCGGCGAGAATCAGGCGGGTGGAAGGCGGCGGCTGTCGGCGGAAAAGTTTTTCCAGAAAGATCCGGGCGCGGCCTTGGGCGGAAAGATCGCCTTGCACGGCCCGCAGGGAAAACGAATCGTCCAGCACCACGATCAGCGGGCGGGCCGACTGCGGCAGTTTCCAATGCGGCCCGGTGGCGGCGACGACGAGCAGCGTAAGGGCCAGCAATTCCAGGAAGAACAACAGGGGCAACTGGAGCCGATGAATTTTGGCGCCGCCGGATTTGGCTTGCACGTGAAACTGCCAGAGCACGAGGCTCGATACCTGCCGGCGGCGAAAGCGGTTCCGCAGGATGTAAATCGCCGCCAGCGCCGGCAGCGAAGCCAGCGCCAGCAGGGCGAGCGGATAAGTGAAGAAGGGAATCATCGGGACGGGCCGCGGCGGTTGGTAAAAACAGTTTTACGTCCGGCAGACGCGTGCCTGCTTCCTGTAAACCAAACGCTTGGGGCGCCATGGTGGCTGCGTTGGAGGAAGAACGTGGTACGCTTACCCTCACCCCGGCCCTCTCCCTCGGGGAGAGGGGCAAATGCTCCCAGTTTGTTGGGAAATCGAAGACGATCTCGTGCTCGAACGCGTTCGAGTTTTAACGCCGGCAGCAGCGACTGTTCCCTCTCCCTGACTTCCCTTCCCCACGGGAGCGGGAGAGGGTGGCCGGTAGGCCGGGAGAGGGTTGTGGGGATGAATGCAAACCCTGCGGGGAGGGTCAGGGTGAGATTTACCCGAAATAAATTGCTCATTGAACCCTTGAACCATCGCAAATCTAGCGCGTCCATATCGCTAACACGCGGCAACAACGTCTCCCTCTCCCCGGGGGAGAGGGCCGGGGTGAGAGTAAGCGTAAAACTCCCTTTCTCGCTCCTGTCTTTAGCGCTGACCAACCAGCGAATTGCGCCTTGGCTGCCCTTGATTGTCTTTCCATCATCTAGGTCGTTCATGGGGAGCCCGATGTTCCTTTCGGACCTGCTCATGACCCCTAAACCTGTGCAAATCCAGTGCCGACGTAACGTCAAGCAGCGGGAACAACGTCTCCCTCTCCCCGAGGGAGAGGGCCGGGGTGAGGGGAAAGGACGCGTGCTCATTTTCAAAGCCCTTTTCATGCTGGTACAAGGAGCTGTAATGATTCTAATTCTTTCAGCGAGTTGTCCAAATCCTCGGCAATGATCGTGGTCAGGTGCGCGCCGCACTGGCGGCAGGCGTCCGCCCAGGATTGCTGCAACTGTGCCAGATTATCCGCGTATTGTTTGGCGACGGCCGAGTCGATGTAGATCTCCGTTTCCCCGCCGTTCTCGCTGTCCACGACGCGCAGATTGCCGTGTTCGGGCGGCGTGGCGTCGGCGCGCGCCAGCAACTGGACCACAAACAGCGCGGCTGCGCCTTCGCGCAGCCGGCGCAGCAATTGCACCGGTTCGCCCGGCCAGAGCAGGTCGCTGATGAAGACCCGCACGCCCAGCCGACGGAATTTCGGCGGCAGAATGGCGATGGATTCCTCGGGCGTGCGCCGACTGGCCAGTTCCAGCTTGTCCCAGGCCGAAGGCGCGAGCGTGTCGTTGGCCACCCGCTGAAAGCCCTCGCCCGAAAGCCAGACGGCCTGCGTGCATTGGGCATTGGCGGCGGCGGTGGCCAGCAGGGCCGCCAGTTGCGCCACGGCATTGGCCTTGCCGGTCTCCTCCAGGCTCATGGACCGCGAACCGTCCAGGACCAGGTCCAGGTGAGGCGTGACTTCTTCCCGAAACAATTTGATGGTCAGCCGGTCGCTCCGCGCGAAAATGCCCCAGTCGATAAAGCGCAGGTCATCCCCTGCCTGATATTCGCGGTAATCCTGAAAGTCGATGGAAGTGCCCGCGCGCCGCCCCGAGCGCGACCCGGTCCAGCCGCTGGCGGCCACCTGCGGAATTTGCAGCGCGTAGCGGAGACCCAGCTTTTCGCCAGCGAGGAGGGCCTGTCGGAGCGCGGGGTCCATAAGTTCACTAAAACATTCAACCTTCAACCGGAACAACGCCAGGATGCCCCCCAACTTCGCCGTTGGGTGTTGAATGTTGGAGGTTGAATGTTTTTGTCATTCAATGATCAGTCCCTGCCACGGGCTGCTCCGGCGGCCGGAAGTTCCTTATCTGCCGCAAAAACCAGGTCGCGTTCAAACCCAGGACCACGATCAACCAGGCGCAGGCGAAGTATTCGTGCCAGGCGAGTTGCGAGCGGTCCCGGTTGTAAAACACGTTGAACACGTTCCCTAATTGCAAACCCTCGACGGATTTCCAGGAAAGCCGGTTCGCGAAGAACAGAAAGATGGCCGGCGCCAGCGCCCAACCGCCGGCCAGCAGCAGGGCAATGAGCCCCGTAAGCTTGGGCGGACGGTGCGGGAGAAATTTGCGCTGGATAAGCAGCGCCGTCAGCGCATAGGCAAACGCATACACCCCCAGCGTCAGATAGGACCGCTTTTCGTCGTCGCCCATGGAGCCTCCCGGGAACTCTGACATGACGGCCAGCGTTGCCAGGTCGGTCGCCACGAAGATGGCCGCGAGCCACAACAATCCGCCCGCCGCGCCGTTGAAGAAGAAAAAAGCGATCATTCGTTTGAAGGCCGGGACCGGAATCTTGCGCCGCACCCGCCCGCTGAGCCGGTCGGAATTGCTGATGGTCACCAGCAATGAAAAAACCAGGAGCATCATGGTGGGAGCGCTCCAGACCAGAATCCGGTCGGCGTTTTTCTCCTGCACCACCCACCACAGGGCCAGCAAGCCGCCCAAGACCCAGAAGCCGGTGAGGTAAAGTCGCACCGGCAGCGCCCGGTTCGCCGACAGCGGAGAAATCAGCGCCACCGCGAGGACAAAAAAGAGGCCCGTCACCGCCGCGGCAATGACCACCGCCGTCGCCGTGCCGATCCAAAAATCGCGCCCGGCCATCATCGCGCCCACGCCCGAGCGCATGAGCTCAACGGTGTACGCCACCAATGGCACGACGATGACCGA
Organism: Verrucomicrobiota bacterium; assembly: GCA_049509875.1. Classification (GTDB taxonomy): domain Bacteria; phylum Verrucomicrobiota; class Verrucomicrobiia; order Limisphaerales; family UBA11358; genus UBA11358. The sequence continues at coordinate 178,019 of JBEKZM010000002.1, forward strand.
GGATTGGATAATGCCATAGAGCACGAACAAGAACTTGAAAGGCCGGCTCATCGGCAGGCAGGCCAGGAAGATGGCCACCATGTTCGCCGCGCAAACGATGAGAAACAAAAAGGCCAGAATGAAAAACACGGTTGGCAAATCGACGCCGCGCAGGAGGTTGGTGAACGCCATGAAGGGCATGCAGGCGCTGAAGAACAGCAGCACGAGGTACGCGCTGCACAGAAACTTGCCAAAAATGATGCGGGTGGGCGAGAGCGTGCTGACATAGAGCAGGTCCGGGTTGTTTTCCTGCCGCTCGGCGGCCACCCGCACCCCCGTGTACAGCGGAATGAAAAACACGCTCGCCCCCGCGAGGATCGCCACAAATACCGAAAACATCTGGCCGCCGAGCTGCAGGTTGGCGCCGATGTCAAAGCTCTCCGAGATCAGGAAGGCCAGCGATGCCAGGAACAGGACGACCAGGAACAGCATCAGCATGCCCGTCACCGACCAACTGCGCACGCCCTGCCGCAGTTCCTTGATCACAATGGGATTCACCTCCCATTCCCTCCAGTGGGCGAAATGCGATTTTAATTTATTAACGGCGGCGATCATAAAAGCTGGAAAATGACGAATGGCGAATGGCGAATTGAAATCCTGTCAGCGGGCCGGCCGGCCATTTGTCATTCGTCATTGGACGCCTCCTTTGGTCACGTTCATAAATATGTCCTCCAGATTCGCCCGGGTCTGGCGAAATTCAATGATTTTGAATCTTTTGGCAATCAGCGAACCCAGGATCTCGCACGCCGCCGCCTCGTCGCCGGTGAGCTCAAAATGAATTTCGTTGGTTACTTCGCGCGCATTTTCCACAAACGGCGTCTGCAGCAGCTCCTTGAGCAGTTGCGGATTCTGGTGATTGTTGCCCTCCAGCAGCCGGATGGCCACCGTGCGGCGCGGCGCGCTCTTTTTGAGCACCTCCTCAATCGTCCCCGTCTCCAGAATCTTGCCCCGTTCAATAATGACGACGCCGTTGCAGATTTCCGTCAACTCGGTAAGGATGTGCGAACTGATGAGGATGGCCTTGCGCCGCTCGGCCAGCAGGATCAGCAGCTCGCGCAACTCCACCCGCGCGCGCGGGTCCAGCCCGGCGGCGGGCTCGTCCAGCACCAGCACGTCCGGATCGTACACCAGCGCCCGGCCCAGGCTGACCCGCTGCTTCATCCCCTTGGAGAGCGCCTTGAGATGCTTCTCCCGAATGCCGGCGACATTCGTGAATTCTTCGATGGCCTCGACCGCCTGGGTCCGCTTCCGGCCCTTCAGACCATACGCCCGGGCAAAAAAATCCAGGTACTCATGCACCGTGATGTCCGCGTGCGCCGGGAGCGTGTCCGGAACGTAACCCACCGCGCGCCGCGCCAGCTCCGGCTCTTCGCAGACCGAAATGCCGTTAAGCAGGACGTCGCCGGCGGTCGGCTCCTCGATGGTCGAGATGATCCGCATCGTGGTCGTTTTGCCCGCGCCGTTCGGTCCCACGAAACCGAAGACGTGGCCCGAATCGAAGGAAAACGAAATGTCATCCACGGCAACCGTCTTGCCGAATTCTTTCCGCAGATTTATGACCTGGACTTTCATTTTCCACCTCCTGCCGTCTCGGTAAGATCCAGAATTCCGAACACCACGCAGGTGCTTTTCGTGCGTTTGGCGCTGGCCGCCGAGCCCAGCGCATTTTCGATGAACGGATTACCCTCCAACACGGCCACATACGTGTTGGGCGCAAGGTATCTTCCCACGTTGCCGGCCAGCGAGTCCGCGCGGGCCGCAAACCCAAGGGAGCGCAGCAGGCCGTTCGCGCCGGACTTTTCCGACGGCTGCGACTGCCGGTACGCGATCAAGCCCCCTTTTTCGCCGGCCGGCACGTTATCCGCCTGAAACAGATTCATGCCCGCATCCGCAAACCAGAGGGTCTTAATCGGCGCCCCCAGGCTGTTAACGATTTGCCTCCGGCCATTTTCACCCAGAACCTGGATGCGTTCGCGGCGCGTCTCGGGCTTGCGCAAATGAAAGTGCGCCGGCACCCGCGCGGCCACCCAGCCGCGCCGAAAAAGCTGTGACTGTGTCCAGTCCACCTCGCGCGGCGTGCCCGGTCCATTACCGGACACTAGCGGAGTCGCCTCGGTGCCAAATTCAAAATGCAGTCCGCCGCTGGGCGTCAGCGGACAATAAAACGCCTCGCCGCCAATGGTCGCCGCCCGATGGCTGGTTTGGTCCAGCACCGTCACCCCCGCAATGCGCACGTCCGGAGTCACGCCCTCGCGCAACAGGCTGTAGGCAAACACCACCAGCGTCGTCGCCAACGAAATCGCCGGAATCGTCCATAGCATCCACGTCCGCCGCTTGATCCGGTTGAGATAGATCAGGTTCACCGGCCCGATCGTGATCACAAACGCGAGCATGATGATGACCGTCCCGCGCGCCGGAATCTTCAGGTTTTCGACCACCGGCATGACACCGTTCGCCGCGCCGCTGTCGCTGGGCAGGGCCTGAAAATAGCGCACCGTGTCCCGCACGGTATCCCGCAACCGCTGAACCGACAGCGCATCCAGCGCGGCGGGATTTTCGGAATTGAAGGTGAATACGCTGCCAAAACCCGTCCGGCACTCCGCGCCGTCGTGGATTTTTGTGGTCTGCGCCGCATGCCAGAGGGCCGGCAATTCGCCGGTCCCCAGCACCACGATGTTCCCGCCGGCCTGCGAGTAATCATCCAGCGCCGCCCGCACCGCGGGGGGCATTGAGGCCACATCGCCCTGGTTGACCACGATGGCGTCAAACGGCGAATACGCCAGCCACGTCTCGCTCCACTCGGAGACCGGCGACTCCGCGCGCAGACATTGCACTTCATCCGGAGCCGAGCCCCCGGGGCGCATCCGCATCCCCGAAGCGCTGTTGTCGCTGCTGGCGCGGGCATCGGCCGCCCATTGGCTCCCGGACGATCCGGAAATTTGCACGGCATCAATGGAGATGGTGTACGGCGCCAACTTGCCGCCGTAGGCCAGCCGAACAGTTTTTATCGGCTGGCTTGTCTCCGGAAGATCGTATTCCTGGACCCAGCCGGTGGAACTGGACGTGGTTCTGCCGGTGGACATCGCCACTTGGGCCAGGTTGGTCCCGGAAGCACCAATCAAAGTGATCGACCCATCGGAAACCGGTGACTGAGTCTCTTGGATGGTGACGCGGCTCACCGGCTGCGGCGCGGCGTAGTCCAGTTCCAGCCAATTGGTGACGCCATGCCGGCGCGCGTCCGGCATCCAGCAATTGGGTTGATAGCCGCTGCCACCCGCATCCGGCGGCCCCACCGCCTTGGCCGCCGTGAACGCCCCGCCGCCGGCCTGAAACACACGCGACACCGCGTCATAGTCCAGGCTGCGGCTGACGAGCACATTGGCCATCAGACCGCCCGCCCCGCGCCAGGGAAAATTGCAATGGTTGTTCGCGTTGGGCGCGCGCACCTCCCCCTCCTGCCACCCGTCCACCTCCACCCGGATGGACCCGTCGCCCTGCGCCGGGAGCGGCGGCAGCAACAGGGAAACCACTTCCCGCGAATCCGGAGCCACGGACGCCGTTCGCGAAAGGCGGCTGATGCTGTTGCCGTAGCTGCTAAATCCACGATTGGGATAGATCAAAGTGACGACGTGGGTTTTGGTGGGCGAATGATTTTCCAGCACCACCCGCATCTCCGCATACCCGTGATAGGTGTTGCCGGTATAAATCGCGTCGGCCGAGACTGAAACCTCGCCAAACACATCCGCCGCGCGGACGTCCGGGGAAAACAAGAGGCCAAGGAAAAATCCGCAGGCGAAGTGAAGCCCGAAGGCCGAAAGCCGAAAGCCGAAAGAATTCCGAAGCCCGAAAGCCGAACGGGCGGCTATTCCCGGAGTTCGGATTTCGGCATTCGGGCTTATTTCGGATTTCGGATTTCGGATTCCGGATTTCATTTCACGGTCGTGCCAGTTCGACGTCCTTCGGCAAATTCAGCCCCGTTTCGTCCAATCGGCCCAGCAGCTCCGCGACCAGCTTCGAGGTCGTCATGCGGTCGAACCGCGCCTGGTAATTTAAAATCAACCGGTGATTCAGCACCGGCGGCGCGACCACTTTCACGTCTTCAAAGCCCACGCTGGGCCGGCCCGAAACCAGCGCATGCGCCCGCGCCGATTCCGCGATGGCAATGGCCGCGCGCGGCGATGCCCCATAGCTGACGTAGCGGTTCACCGGCTCGGTCGCCTCGGCCCCGCCCGGATGCGTGGCGGACACCAGCCGCGCGATGTAACGCGAGACCGGCCGCGGCATGTAAATCCGGCCCATCGTCTGGAACACCGACTCCAGCTCGCTCCGTTCCATCTGCCAGGTGGGCGAGGGCAGCTCGCCGCGCCGCCGCTCGGAAATGATCTGGTCCAAAACCTCGGTCGTCACGTTATCGAACAGCAGGCGGAACAGAAAGCGGTCGAGTTGCGCCTCGGGCAGCGGGTAGGTGCCCTCCAGTTCGATCGGGTTCTGGCTGGCCAGAACAAAGAACGGCTCGGGCAGCGGGCGCGTGACCCCCAGCAGCGTCACGGAATGTTCCTGCATCGTCTCCAGCATGGCCGATTGTGTTTTCGGCGACGCGCGGTTGATTTCGTCCGCCAGCAGGATGTTGGTGAACACGGGACCCGGCTGAAAGACCAGCTCCCGCTTGCCGGAGCTGGTCTCCTGCAAAATATGCGTGCCGAGCACGTCGCCCGGCATGAGGTCGGGCGTGAATTGGATGCGCTTGAAATCGAGCTTGAGCACCTGGCCGATGGTGCGCACGAGCGCCGTCTTGCCCAGCCCCGGCAGACCTTCCAGCAGCACATGCCCGCGCGACAAAATGCCGATCAGCACCAGCCGATGCAGCTCCTGGCGGCCAAGCAGGATGCGGTCGAGCTGCTCCAGCGTCTTTGCGGCCAGCCCGACGGCGGGCCGCAATTCTTCCGGTCTTAGAATCGTTTCAGACATACGTGCAAATGATGGTCGGATTGCTGGATGATTGGATCATAGGGGAAGCACGGCCTTCATCCCACTCCGCAAGTCCACGGTTTCGCTTATGACTCTGACAGCGCGTTTCCTGTTCCGTCACGCACAATTCGCCCGGGTTCACGGGCTGACGCGCGGGTTGACCGGAGAAACGCCGCCGGTTTCCCCGATCGTCGTTGGGCTGGAGTCGCTGGCCGGAGGGGCGAGGTGCGCCCGCGCAGCCGCGACTTCCGCCCGAATGCGCTGGCCGCAGGTTATCCGAACCTCCAGGGGTCCCATCGTTCTCACGGGATCCGTCTCGCCAAAATCCAATCTTACCGGCAGGTTGCTGTACCACAAACCAAAACCGAAGGCTTGCAGGCTGAGGCCGCCCTTTTGCCAAGTCTGCGTAATCGTCACTCCCGGAATGTTCGTCAGCGCGTTGCTGACGCGATTCAAGTCGCCATAATAGCCGAACTGAAACCCGTGGTTCCGGTCCGCATCCCAGCAGTACCAGGCGCCGACCAGGGCAAACATGGCCAGGGCCAGCGTGACACTGATGACGGATCTCATTTCTCGTCCCGTTTGAAAAAGTTCTGCACTGCCTGCCGGTGCTCGGGCAAAATGACCTGGGCGTGCGCCGAGCCGCCGCCGGCCGCCGCGTTGTCCAGCGCCCCGTGTTGCGCCGCCACGTCATTGGCGGCCAACTCCGGCGCCGCCTTGCTCACACCCACCATCTGCGCCTCCGACAGGTGCATGGATGGCGGCAGCGCGTGGGCCTGGAATTTTTGGTTGTCCTCGGAGGTGTTGTTGTCCCAATCCATCGGGGCTTCCGGGCCGCCCCGGCCGGGACCGCCGCGGCAACGTTTGCGCAGCCAGGAAAACAGCAGGTCCGAATCGCATTTGCCGCCCTGGCATTGGGCCAGGTACGCGGCCAGCCCCGCAAAATCGGGGTTGTGCCCCGCGTTCCGGCATTTGGCCAGCGCCGCCGGATCGATCATCTTCAAGCTGGCCAGATTGCTCATCGTCATCCCGAAGGCCGACTTGTTCAACTCCAGCGCCTTGACCAATTTTTCCATCTGCTCCCGGTCCAGCCCGCTCAGGTTCTGCAACAGTTCCGGCGGGATATTTCCCGCCAGCACGCCCTCCTCCAGCTTGGCCGCGTTCAGCAGCGAGGCCAGGTCCTGCGCCGCCTGCGCCGCCGTGGCCGGCTCCATGCCCTGCTCCGCCGCCTGCTCCATCGCCTTGGCCAGCGTTTCCGCCTCCGTCAGCGACTCGGTCTTCTGCTCCGCCGCTTCCGCCGCCTGCTGGGCCAGGTCGGCGTTCGACTGTTTGATGTGATCCAGGGCCTCCCACGTCTTGCTGGGATCATAACCGGAGGAATCCTCTAGCAAGCGCGCGAGCTGCTTCTCCACCTCATCAGCCTTTTGGTCGGGCAAAATTTTTTCCTGCGCCAGCGTGTTCACCTCGGCCTGCAATTGCTGGACAATCTGGCCGATCTCCAGCGGATGATGCCCCAGCAGGTGGGTCAACCGCTCCGGCAGCAACAGCGCCGCGGCCGCGAACAGCGCCGCAACAAACAGCACCAGCAGCGGCCGTCCGCCATGCCAGCGGAACCCGGGCACCGCCGCCGCCGGCAGTTGCGCGAGCCACGCGCTCATGTCCGCGGTTTCCTGCGCCATGACCACGCCGCCGCAGGCGTTCAGACGGTCGTAATTGGCGCGCACCTGTTCCAAGCGCGGCCGGCGCCGGCGCTCCCGCAGGCCGGCCCATAGGACCAACGGCGCAAAACCAAAAATCCCCAGGATCAGCCATTCGGTGTGTTCCACCCGCAGAATCTTCAGGGCCAGGACCACGACGCCCCAAACGAAGAACCAGACCGTCATCATCTGCACCGCCACCCGCAACAGCAGCAGCCGGTTCAGCTTGCGGGCGAACGCCAGCAGGGCTTGCGGGTGCGTGGAATTCATGACCGCCCCGCCGCTTTCTGCCGGGCCGCCCCGCTTCGCCGGGTTGCCGGCCAGTTTGACATGCAGACTAGATAACCCTCCGCCCGGCCCCGCACAACATTTTTTATGAAATTCAAAGCTTGCAAAGGGCGGCCCATCTGTTAGGCTCCGCGCTCTTTTGATAAATTTATGTCTGTAAAAATTCGCATGAAACGCGTCGGCACCAAGAACACCCCGGCATTCCGTATTGTGGTGGCGGACAGCCGCAGCCCGCGCGATGGCAAGTGCATCGAGGAAATCGGCACTTACCAGCCCCTTAAACAGGGCGAAAATTTCACGCTCAAGCTGGACCGCGCCCAATATTGGGTGAGCAAAGGCGCCCAGCCGAGCGATACCGTGGCCAGCTTCATCAAGAAGGCGGCCAAGGCAGCCCCAGCGGCCTGATTTTTGCCATGCAGGAGTACCTCGCATACGTGGTCAAAGGTCTCGTGCAAAACCCCGGCGCGGTCACGGTGACGCCGGCGGACCGCGGCGGCACCACCGTCTATGAATTGCGCATGGACCCGGCCGACGTGGGCCAGATCATAGGGCGCCAGGGCGCCACGATCAACGCCATCCGCTCTTTGTTGCTGGCCGGCAGCGCCAAGAAGGGCATCCGCTGCTCGGTCGAGATCGTCGAGGATAAACGGTAAATCGTTCCCCGTCGCCGTCCGCCGGATTCGATTGCGAGGACGAGGACGACCCGGAGCCCGAGGAAGAACGGTGAAAATTGACGTCCTGACTTTGTTCCCGGCCATGTTTGCCGGGCCGCTGGATGAAAGCATCATCATGCGGGCACGGAAAGCCGGGTTGGTGGAACTGAAAATCCACCAGTTGCGCGACTGGACGCACGACCGGCACAAGACCGTGGACGACCGGCCCTTCGGCGGCGGGCCCGGAATGCTGATGAAGGCGGAACCGCTGTTTGAGGCGGTGGAAAGCCTGCGGGGCGAGAGCACCCGGGTGATTTTACTTTCGCCGTCGGGGCGAAAATTCAGCCAGGCGATCGCGCGGGAACTGGCCGGACAAAAAGCCTTGCTGCTGGTTACCGGCCATTACGAAGGCTTTGACGAGCGGGTGCGGGAAACGCTGGCGGATGACGAGCTGTCCATCGGCGATTATGTCCTGACCAACGGCGCGCTGCCGGCGATGGTGATCATCGATGCGGTCACCCGGCTGCTGCCCGGAGTCTTGGGCGACGACGAAAGTTCAGCGGATGAGTCGTTCAGCCACGGTCTGCTGGAGTATCCGCAATACACGCGGCCGGCGGAATTTCGCGGCCTGAAGGTGCCGGACGTTTTGGTCTCCGGCAACCATGCCGAGATCGAAAAATGGCGCCGCGCGCAGGCCCGGCTGCGGACGCAGGCGCAGCGGCCCGATTTGCTTTGAGTGACAGGTGACGGGTGGCAGGTGACAAGAACCCGCGGCTGTCGATCGTGACACACGACACATCATACTTGTCACATTTGATTGATTTATGAACCAGGCATTGCAAAAGAAAATTGAATCTGAACAGTTTCGCAAAGACGATGCGAAGTTTAACGTCGGCGACACGGTCCGCGTGCACACCAAGGTCGTGGAAGGCGACAAGGAACGCATCCAGATCTTCTCGGGCGTGGTGATAGGCAAGCGCGGCACCGGTCTCAATGAGACCTTCAACGTCCGCCGCATCAGCTACGGGGAAGGCGTGGAGCGTATTTTTCCGCTCCATTCGCCCCGCGTGGACAAGATCGAAGTGGAGCGCCAAGGCGATGTCCGCCGCGCCAAGCTGACTTACCTGCGCAAGCGCATCGGCAAGGGCGCCACCCTGGTCAAGGAAAAGGAAGACAAAGTGATTCCGGCCCCGGCCGCCAAGTAAGCTTTCGATAAGCAAGCTTTCGACAGAACAAAATAGGCGAGGCCACAGCCTCGCCTTTTTGTTGTCAACCATCACCGCACGGGGGTCGGCGCCCGAGCGGAGTCGGGCGTTGAAGGTTGAATGCTTCCGTTCTTCCCCGCCACTTTAGCTGTTCAATGCCCCCCGTGATCGTCATGGTCATGCCACGGATGTGCATGCCCTTGGGCGTCCAGCCGGTAACGTTCGTTTCGGATGGCATGCGTGCGCCAATCAAGATGGGCTTTTTCCCAACTGTGAAAATGCGCCAGGCGGTCCGCTCCCATTGGCAGCCAGACATTGCCCGGCCCGAGGTAATAATATTGATCCCCGATCACGCCCACGTACTCATAGCCGTCCCAGGCATACGTATCCGGCACGCCAATGTTCACAGTGATTCCGGGCGCCGGCGCCGGCGCCATTCGCGTGATGGGTGGGGGAGCCGGGATTGGTCCGACCACCGGAACAGGCGGCGCTGGCGCGGGTAATGGCACGGGCGCCGGTGCCGGCGGCGGTGCTGGCGGCAGCGCCGTCTGTGCCCTGAGTCCCGGAGCCGTTACGAGAGCCAATGTTGCAACGCTGAATATGCCCGTTGCCCATGTCATTCCATGTCTATTTTTAGTCTTCATACTGGGGAACAAAGGAGCTTTGGCCATGCCGCGGCCAGTTCGGCCGATTTTCAGGCGCAGAAGGGCAGAAAGTCGCGGGCGGGCGCGCGCCGGGTCATTTCCTGCCATGCAATATGCAAAAGCCCCCCTTGTGCTTTTGCAATCTGCGGCTCCGCCGCCGGACCGCGGATTGTCCCAATCCGCAGCGCGTCGCCAGCCAGCGACGCTCCGGATTCAAGCGAGCCGCGAGTGCCGGTGGAGCGCTGCGAGTTGGGACATCTCGCGGTCCGTTGTAAGGGGCCCTCGTGGGCGATGGTCGCGCTTGTCAAGACAGACCTTACGGAGCTACGCTGAGGCGGAAAAAATGAATTGGCCCCAGGTTGAGTCCCAATTGCATCTGAAACGTGTTCGAGCCGGTCTGGATAAACGGCACGTCGGTCAGCGGCGTCCAGACCACCGGAGAGGACAGGCTGGCGGTTCCCTGAAGCTGAAAATTCCCGGCCTGTCCGCTCACCAATTGGAATTGAACCACCGCCGCGCCGCCGCCGCCGAGGGTGACGCCATTGAAAATGACCTTGGGCGGGAGGTTCGTCCACAGCACGCTGGAATACCAAGCCAGCCCGTAATTCTCCTCGTTCCCCGAATTGGGAACGGAAAGCCGTTCCACCTGCAATTCATAGGCGCCCGGCGCCAGGCCCGTCAGGTGCAGATGCTGGATCGTGTCCACCGCGCTGCGCGATTCGGCTACCGCCACGCCATCGCGGAACAGCACCAGATCAAGAATGCTCTGCGCATCGGAATTGGTGTTGACGAAAAACGTGTCCCCCGCGTCAATCCGGCCGTCCCCGTTTACATCGGACCAAAACGTGTGCCGGTCCCAAGCCAGCGTGACATCCAGGTCGGCGGAGGCCGTCGCCGGGCTGCCCAGCCGATAGCTCACCACCCCGTTGGTTGAACCCAGAACGTTCAGGCCGGGCGCGTTTGTGCCATAAACGGCGGCGAAGTCATACCCCGGAACCGCCGCCGGGCCAGTCGGTTGCTGCCCGGCCGAATACATGGCATAAACGCGCTCGAGATTCAAAATGCCGGTCCCCTGCTGTGCGTCCAGCGGCGACGTCTCCGAACTGGACCACGCTGCCCCATTGTCGTCCAGGGCGGTCACGCCGGAATTCATGACCATTGCCTTGATCAATCGATGGTCCCGGTTGAGCCCGTTTTTCTTGGCGTAGCCCAGCATTTGCGCCGCCGCCCCCGTGACGAAGGGCCCGGCAAAACTGTTGCCCCAAAAGCCGTAGGCGGCCGGAAAGCCGTCCCGCCAATCCCAACTGGGGGCCACGCAATTGGTCGCGAGACCGCCCAGCAGGTCCGGCTTGCACCGGCCGTCCAACGTCGGGCCGTAATTGTCGAAGTTCCACGCCTCGGTGAGATCCGAATCGAGTCCGCCGACCGTTATGACATTGCGCGCTGAACCCGGGGCCGTGGGGATGGTTGGGCTGGTCAGCTCGTTGACATAAGCCACCACCACACTGTTGCTCGCGTAGGCAAAATAATCGGCCATGAGGGCGGAGATCGGTGCTTCCCCCGTTTCGCTGTCGGCCGTCGAACCTATCCAATACGACCAAGGCATGTTCAGCACTTCGGCCCCGTTGGTCAGCAGCACGTCGGCGGCGTCAATGATATCCAGCTCCGGCAGATTCGGAACGTCGGCACGGTTGAGAAATTCGGAATTCACGTACCGGGCGTCCGGGGCCAGGCCGGTCATATCACCGTTGTTCGCGCCCCGCGCCAGCACGATGCCCATGACTCCCGTATCATGGACGTCGTTGGTCGGGCTGCCGTCGGGACCCAGGGCGTTCTCGACCGCGGCCACCAGCCGCGGCCGCCCGCGCGAATCGTTCCCGGTAAACCAGGGATGCAAAAAATCAAAAGCATCATCCATGCTCCCCACGATCACGTCCGTGCCCTCACTCAGGTTCGTCCGGCCAAACTCCGCCTCTATCAGCGCCCATTGCGGCAGGATCGAGCCGCCGACCGTCAGGTTGGTGGTGAAGGTCTTTCCACCACCGGGACCGGTAATGGCATTGCCCGAATCCACCGTGACCGTAATCGGATAGGTTCCGGCCTTGTAGAGCACCCACGCTCCCCAATAATGATTCCAAAAAGTCGCGCCGGTATACCCGCAACCCCAATTGATGGCGGGAGCTACGTTCGTCCAGCCATTGACCACGCGCGACAGCGTGTAATTGGTGCAAACCGGATTGTTGTATTCCCAATCGATTTCCACAAAAAACGGGACTCCGGGCGTCACGGTGATCGGGTTGTCGTTGGCGTCCACGATTTTCACAGCCGTGACTTGGAAGGACGGGCTGCCCGTCTTGGGCCGAGGCTTGGAGGCGGCGGCGGCAGCGGCCGCTGAATCCCAGCCGCCCGGATGACTGGAAGTCCACGGCGCGGGAGTTCCCTGTGACCAGAGAAGATTGGTTGGACCCCCTTGGCCCAATGCGCGACCCGCGCTGCCGAGGATGATCCCGGCAGCGCAAAAGCAGATGCTGATACGGGTAAAGTTCATACGTGGGGAAACGGCTCCAAAAACCAAGCGCAACGTATCCCGCCCCTGGCACACTGTCAACAAATGCCCAACTTCGGCACTGCTTTCGGCGCGCGGGCTTCAGCCCGCGTGAAAAACGGCTCAAACCGGACCGCACGACCACCACGAAACGATGGGTACGTTTCACCCTCTCCGCGTTTTGCGGAGTCGGCGGAGCAAAATGGGGAGTGGTGCCAACTCTGCTTTCGTCCCGGTTTTCAGGCGGTTCGTCACTGTTGGATGGACTTCGGACGTAAATGCAGTTGGCTGATGGCTGAAATGTGAATTGAAACCCAATCTCGTCCACTGTAAGAAGTAAACGTTGCCTTTGATCAACTCCAGTTCCAGCTCCCGGTTAGAATCGGTCCGCCCGTCGCGGCCAGGCCGCCTTGTTTTCATTTGTTACTTTGGCTGGACGGCCTGGACGGCCGGTGTTGCTTTTGCTCTTTGGTGGTTGCTTCGCGGCCATGCCGGGCCCGCTGTGTACATCGTCAACCAGGCAGGCCCCGCCCAATTTGGCCAGGTGGAAACTTTTCAAGGCTGGTTTGCCTCCGATCTGAGCTTCCAACGAATTATTCCTTGGATTTTGTTCGGCCCGTACCTCGCCGCGCTCGCCCTGTATTTCCCATTGGAACGTGGCCGGCTCGGGTTGAATCTGCCTCTCAATCTGGCGGTTTGCGCGGTGTTTCTGGCTGCCTGTCACGGCATCGACACCCGCACACACCTGTCGCTCGCCAATGTCACCATCCTCAAAGGCGTGTCCCTGCCACTGGGCGGACCGACGAATACCCCGCCGGATGTTCCCCGGGTCAATGTGACCAATTTTCTCGTTCGATCCTTTCCAGATTTCAAATCACCCCACCCTCCGCCAGGATTGCCTGAAATCAGCTCGTGGTCCATGTTGCTCGACCTGCTCGCGTATGGGGCCATTGCCGGGCTGGCACACTCGGTGCACTTCTACCGCCGGTTCCGCGAGCGCGAACGGCGCGCGCTGCTGCTTGAATCCAACCTGGCCCAGGCCCGGCTCGATGCGCTCCGGGCGCAATTGCAGCCGCACTTCTTGTTCAACAGCCTCAATGCCATCGTGGCCCTGCTCCGTCGCGACCCGCCGCTCGCGGAGAAAACACTCCTGTCCTTGAGTGAATTGTTGCGCCTGGTCCTCAGCCAGTCGCAGAAGCCGGAGATTTCCCTCCGCGAGGAAATGGACTTTGTGGACCGTTACGTCCAAATTCAACAAATGCGGTTTGGCGACAAATTGCGTTTCGAGCAGGAACTCGAGCCGGCTGCGCTGCTTTGTCTTGTGCCCACGCTCTGCCTCCAGCCCTTGATCGAAAACGCCATCCGGCATGGCATCGAACCGGCCGAAAACGCCGGTCTCGTCCGTTTGACGGCCCGCCGCCAGAACGAAAAACTCAACCTCACCATTGAAAATGACGGAGCCGGGCTCTCCGGTCATGACCCCCCAACCAATGGCACCGGCCTTGGCCTCGCGAACTTGCGCGCCCGCTTCGAGGCGCTTTACGGCGCCGCCTACACGCTTGAACTCGTTCCGCGTGCAGGCGGCGGCGTCATCGTCCATCTCGAAATGCCGTGCCGCCCCACCGCCGCGGCTGAAACCGATGGTGCTTCAAATTCTATATGAAACTGCGCGCCATTATCGCCGACGACGAACCCCTGGCTCGCGAGCGGGTCCGGTCGCTGCTCGCCGGCGAGCCGGACGTCGAGATCATTGCCGAATGTGCCAACGGCGCGCAAACTTTCAAGGCCGCCCAGGAACACCGGCCTGATTTGCTCTTTCTCGACGTGCAAATGCCGCGCCTGAACGGTTTTGAAGTGCTGGAGGCCCTCGACCCCGGACCAGTCCCCGTCGTGATTTTTACCACCGCCCACGACGAGCACGCCCTCCGGGCGTTTGAAGTCAACGCCCTGGATTATTTGCTCAAACCCTTCACCGAACCGCGCTTCAAAGCGGCGGTTCAACGCGCCCGGGGCCAACTGGAGAAGGAGGGTGACCCCCGAAAATCAGAATCGCTTTCAGCCCTGCTCAATCACGTCCATGCGGCCAATCCCGGTGGGCGCATCCTGGTTCGCTCGCCGGAGCGGATTGTGTTTCTGAAGCCGGAAGACATCGACCATGTGGAAGCGGCGGGCAACTATGTGGTTCTCCACGCCGGCAAGGAACGCCATATCCTGCGCGAAACCACCGCCGCCATGGAAGCCCGGCTCGCCCCTGCCGGCTTCATGCGCATCAGCCGCTCTCTCGTCGTAAACCTCGCGCGCATCCGCGAAGTCCAACCGCTCGGCCCCGGCCAATACGCCGTCTTGTTGAAAAACGGGACCCGGCTGGACATGACCTGCAGCCTCAACGAACTGCAGTCTCGTCTTTCCGCCGTTTGATTTTCATCCCGTTTCCTGCCGCTTTCGTCCCGGCTCGGTTTCTCTTTGGTCACATTCCAGTCGCCGGCCTATGCTTCTCTGCTAAGAATGGAGCCATCGTATGAAAACGAAATTTTTGTTGGCACTGGTTGCGCTGCTCACGGTCGGCGGCGTGTGCTTCGGCTGGGCGGCCTGGCGCGCGCACCGGCAACTCGTTACCCTGGATGTGCGCGAAAGGCCGCTGGCGGAGGTATTGCGCAAAATTGAATGGCAGACCTGGCAAAAAATCCGCGCTGAAGAATCCCTCCTGGACGTGCGCGTGAGCCTGCGCGTCACCCAAAAACCGTTGCCGTACGTGCTGGATCGTCTCGCTGCCCAGGCCGGCGCGCATTGGTCCATCCTGTTCGCGGTTTACCGTTCTTCCGCTGCCCTCAAGGGCCTTGATGCCACCCTGCGTCGCGATGGCCGTTTGGAACCGGCGGGTTGGACGAAAATTGCGCCCCCACCGCCAGAAGCAAACACAAACGCCCCGACACCCGCAGGTTTGCCTCCGGGCCGTGGCCAATTCCTCATGTTCCGGCGCACCGGTGGTGGCGCCACCGCCATCGTCCAGGACGGCCATGGCCATGTGGAAATCTGGTCGCCGGAAGAATTGGTGCTGGAATCCGCTTTGACCGCGCGGCTTGGCGATGACCGCAATCCGGACGCCACCGCCAGCGCAGCCGCCGGAATGGCCCGAAGGATGGGCGGCCGCTGGTCCACTTATTTCGCGTTCGCCAAATCAAACATCGGCATGCGCGTCGGCGGCCCTCCCCCCGTCCGCGACGGATTGACGCAAATCAAAGCGGGAACCAACGGTCCGGATGATCGGCTCGCACAATTCCCGCCTGGCCAGCCGGGCCCCACCCTAGCCTCGCCGCCGGCCTTCAACCCCAATGATCGCTTCGCGAACTTTACGCCTGAAGGACGCGTTCAGTTCGCGCGTGAGCGCCAGCAGGCTGGCCTGGAATCCAAAACTCCGGAACCCGGCCAGGACCTCCCGCCGCCTCCATTTCACTCACAACCATGAACCCATCTCCTCATCCTCCCAGGCTCGGTTTCTCTTTGATCGAGTTGCTCGTCGTGCTCGCCATCATCAGCATCCTGGTCGCGCTCTTGTTGCCGGCATTGGCCAGGGCCAAAGCCAGGGCGCAAAACGCCGTATGTATTGATCACCTCCGCCAACTGGGAATTGCCACCCGCGTGTATGCCGAGGACAACGCCGGCCGGCTGCCGTCCGCCGAGATTCTTCCGACCGATCCCCTGGATCCACAAAATCCGCTGCCGCGCATCTGTGACGTGCTGGCGTCTGATATCGGCCAGGCCACGGCCAATACGAACCAGGCCCCCGTTTTCAAATGTCCCAACGACGACCTGGGCCTCTTTGCCAGTGAAGGCTCCAGTTATGAATGGAACTCCGAACTGAACGGACATCGCATTGACGAAACCAAGACCAGCAGCCTGTTCCTGGTATGGGTAACGAACAATGTGCCCGTTCAAAGCACAAATTTTACGCTGCGTTTCCCACCGGACACAACTCCACTGATGCTCGACTACGAGGAGTTCCATCCCCGTTCGCCGCAATCCGGCAAAAATGTCGTTTACATGGACGGCCATGTCGATCCCCTAAACGTTGCACCCGACTAACAACAGTTGGTACGCATGGCCATGGTGAGGCTTGGCTCAAGTCCTTTTAATAATCAAGGAGCTGCCAGACGAAAAGCCATCGCTGTTGGAAAGTGAGATGATGACCTGGTGTTGCAGGTTGGTGAGATTGAGCACCGGCACATTGGTCACGCCCAACCATCCGCACTGAGCATCCGCAAGAACTTGCTGTCATGCCA
>JBEKZM010000020.1:0-63386 GCA_049509875.1 Verrucomicrobiota bacterium
GGCCAGAACTTCGAAATTCCACCAGGCGTAAATCAACCGGCCAGCCTGGCCACAATGGTGCCCGATGCATTCCAGCGCGGCATAAGCCTGCGCCGCGGCGGCTGAATCCTCGCTGGCGATCAACACCCGTAAGTCATTTTCCCGATCGAGGGGCTCCAGGCACGGTTGACTCAGCACTAATTTCATGAAATTGTTTTGAAAACTTCGTTATTTCTCAAACCACGCTTCGGAGTTTCGCTATTCTTCTCCGACACTCGGCCACGGAATCCCCGAGGCGATAATCCCGGATCTGCGCGGCCAAAGCAGGAAATGCGGAGGTCAACGCCGCCCAACCGCGACCCCGTCGAGCCAAGTCAGAGGATTCGAGCAAATCCAAAATCAGCGAAAGTTCCCGGTGGATGTCCTCTCCCCGCCGTTGCAGCTCCAGAAGCACCAGGTTAGAGATTTGACAGTCAGGGCGACGGAGGAATGATCGCAATTCATCGGAAGTCGCCTGCGCAAGGCGCAAGGATAGTGTCTGCAGCACAATCTGCTGGGGACAGCGACCGACGATAAACCCCACGCCGGCCCCAACCAACGCCCCGAAAAGACCGCCCGCGGCCCCGTATAACTTCGCGCCGCCGACCGCGCCGAGGGCGAGGCCGGCGGAAATGGCTACGAGGACGAAGAAATGAAACGCCGTAAACACGTGGTGAGACCCCGGCTGATTGGAAGAACCGGGCCACGCAGGGCAGGGGACGTCAACCGCGCTGGCCGAGATGAGGACAAAGGGCTTGGGCGCCTGGGAAGGACCAGGGAAGGTCGGCGCTTGCCTTTTCATCTTTTTGAATTTATCGCGGGAGGAGGTGGTGGGCCATTGGCCGATATTCCAAGCGCGAGCGGGAATATGGTGTAACTGGCCTAAAGAATTCCCCTTGCTGCCGGAGCCGCAGTCCTGAGTCTTCTTTGGCAAAAAAGGCGGCCAATGGAAAGAAAAGGTGCAGTCACGATCATTCCTTCCTCCGCCCGGCAATCCCAGATGCGTGCGGGTTTCAGCACCAACCGGATTGCCGGGCGCGGCCAAACATTTTGGCCAGTCCCCTTGTCCACCGCCTCACTTGGCATAGAAATCACTCCACCGCCGTCTCGCCCATTCCCACAAAACCGCGAATCTTAAGTCCCGGTGATTTGCCTTGAATGTCAAATTCTCGTTTGGCCGATTTGAATTTACGGGCCATCCAGAATAGGCCGGGCTATCATCCGGCTGTGCCATTCATCCTCAGCGTCCTCTTTATACTGGACCTGCTGGCGATGAACCATTGGGCAAATATCCTGACGGAGACGGGGGAATCGCCCTCCTATCCTAAAGATTTACTTAGTGATGGCGAAGCCCGCGGCCCGGGGCCCCCGAATTGTCTGCGCGGGGAATGATTCAATTGCCGGTCGAGGTTTCACCGCTGTCGGTTTGGACCGCGAACCGGATCAACTGGGCCGTGCTCTTGAGTTTCAATTTTCCGCGCATGTTGGAGTAGTGCACGGCCACCGTTTTGGCGCTGAGGTGAAGTTGCCGGCCGATCTCCTTGGGGGTGTTGCCCTTGGCGATTAGTTGGAACACTTCCAACTCGCGGTCGGTGAGGATTTCCGCCGGCGACTGGTTGACCTGAAGTTTCCCTGAGAATCGTTGGAGGAGCCGTTCGGAGGCCTCGGGACTAAGGTAAACCCGGTTGTCCAACACCTGCCGGATGGCTTTGATCAGTTCTTCGGGCGGTTGCTGCTTGGTGATGTACCCGGCAGCTCCGGCACGCAAGACCCGTTCCGCGTAGAGCGATTCCTCATGCATCGAAAGAACCAAAATGGCCAGGTGGGAATACAGTGCCTTGAGATCCTTGACCAACTCCAGCCCACCCCGGCCGGGCAGCGTGAGGTCCACCAGCACCAAATCCGGGGCCTGTTTCAGCACGGCATCCAGGGCCTGCCGTACATTCTCGGCTTCCCCACAGACGGAGAGGTCAGGTTCGCGATTGATCGTCCCGCGCAGCCCTTCCCGCAGCATGGGATGGTCATCCACGATCAAGATCTTTTTCTGTTTCGTGGCTGCAGGAGCCTCTGGTATTCGCTTTGCCATATCGATCCAAGAATTATGCTTTGTCCCGAGTCAATGGGCGACGTTTCACGGCGGCTTTTCCCGCCGGACGCACCGTGCAGACGATGGCGGTGCCGCCATCCGATCCTTTTTGGACGGACAGAGACCCGCCGATCATCCTGGCGCGGTAGTGCATGATGCGCAACCCCATGCCAGCATGTTTCCGCCGATGGACCTGCATCCCGGTGCCATCGTCCGTGACCGCGAGAATCATCCGGCCCCGCGTCACCGTCAAGCTGATGTCGATTCGGCCGGGCTTGCCATGCTTGATGGCGTTGGTGACCGCCTCCTGGGCAATCCGGAACAGATGCGTGGCCACGGCATTATTTGGGACCAGGATTGGCCGCTGGCAAACGAACAGGCAGGGGATGCGGACGAGCTTCCGGGTGCGGGCGGCCAAAGATTCGAGCGCCGACATCAAACCGTTTGGCTCCGCCTCCACCGGATGCAGGCCGCGGGCCAGGCTGCGGGTCTGCCAGATGGCTTCGTTGATGACCTGCATGACCCGGCTTAAGCGCCGGGCTTCCGGGACGGACTTGGCGGCCAGATCCTGTTGCAAGGTGTTGAGCAGGTGAACCGTGCCCACCAGCAGCTGGCCCAGCCCGTCATGCAAATCCTGGGCGATGCGCCGCTGCTCCCGCTCGCTGATATGAAGAATTTCCCTTTCCAGATCGAGGCGATCGGTGATGTCGCGGAGAAAAATCGAGGAATACTGAAATTCGTTATCGCGCCACAAGGAGACGGCGTCCACGAGGAGATGCCGGACCGAGCCCTGGCAGAGCGCCGGCATCCGCAAGTTGCGCACCATTTCCTTTTTTGCCAGCCGGACGAGCAATTCACGTCCGTCGGACGGTTCCACCAGGAAATCAAGGAAGGAATGCCCGACGAACTCTTCCGCCGGGCGACCGAGTATTTCCAGTTGAGCCTGGTTGGCGCGCAAAATGGTTCCGCCGGCCGACAGCCAGACCAGGCCGATGGGCGCCAGATTGAAGAACTCCGAGAGATGGTGCTCGTTGCGACGGAGGGAGTCTTCGGCCAGTTGGCGTTCGGTGATGTCATGGCCGACGGCCAGCACAGCGGACGGCCTGCCCTCGGCGTTGGCGAGCGGTTTGGTGAACCACTCGATCTGCCGGACGCGGCCGTGGCGGGTGCGGAGAGGCGCGACGACCTGCTGCATCGCCCGGCCATGCAAGGCTTCCCGCAACAGACGCCGGACGCGGGTCTGTTCATCTTGGGGCACGAACATGCGGATCAGGTTGCGGCCCTGGGTTTCAGAAAAGGGATAACCCGCGAGTTGCTCCGCGTAGGCGTTGGTTCGAATCAGGTTGCCCTGCCCATCGACCACTGCAATGACCGTTGGCGCAAGCTCGATGAGGCTGTCGGAAAACGCCTTTTCACCGCGCAATGCGGAGTTGGCCCAAGTCAGTTCCTTCGTCCGGTCCCGCACACGCTGCTCCAATTCGGCATGCGCCTCGTGCAACACCTGCTCGGCCCGCTTGCGCTGGGTGATATCGTTGTTTATCTCCAGCACCCGAGGGGGCTGGCCGTCGCCGACGGGCTGCAAAACCCAGCGGCTGTCCACCACGAGGCGCGTGCCCTGGGAATTCGTGTGGATGAGTTCTCCTTTCCAACGCCCGTCCAGCAGCAAGCCGGCTTCCAACTCCTCTCGCGGCTTGGGAAAGACGGTGGCGAGCAGTTCATACGAGCTGCGGCCAACGACTTGTTGAGGATCATAGCCATAAATTTCGCTGGCCCCCTGGTTCCAAGAGATGATCTTCCCGTTGAGTTCGCGGACGATCACCGCGTCGTGGGCTGCGTCGAGCAGGTCGGCCCGCTCCCGCAACCTCGCCTCGGCTTGCTTCTGTTCGGTCAGGTCGCTGATCATCACCAGACAGCGGGCGGACGCCTCCAGACCGACATGTTCGACGACTAGTTCAAGCCGCGCGGGGAACTGCGGCCGGTCTTGGCGCAGCAGGTGGAGCTCGCAGGTTTGATTCTCGCCCGTGCCGGCGAGATCGCGGCGGCGGAGGTAAAAAACATCTTGCGATTCGGGCGCGATGAAATGCGTCAGTTTCTGGCCGGTTAATTTGACGCGGTCAACGTTCAGCAGCCGCGTAGCGGCCAGATTGGCTTCCTGGACGACTCCCTTGGAATCCAGGGACAGAAAGCCAACCGGAGCGGCCTCGTAGGGCAGCAACAACCGTTCGCGCGCGGTTTCCAATTCCAACTGGGTCTGGCGCAACTGCTCATTCTGCATTTCCAGCTCGACCTGATGGACCTGCAGCTCATGCACGAGCTTCTGCACGTCGTCCATCGGCATCCGCGCCAGGTCGCGCCCCGTGGTGGCCAGCAGCCGTTCGGCGCGCTGGCGCAGTCGCACAGGCGGCGCGGAATGGCGGTATCGTGCAGTCATGCCGCTGAATCCTTTCGGGAAAGGGACGGTATTATTCCCGGTTTGCGCCCGGCGGTCACGACTTGAAAACTATCGGCATAGGCGCGCGCCTGCTGGATGGCCCCCTCGGCGGACTTCAAGCGGTTAATGTCAACGAAGGTGATGCATAACCCGTCAATCACATTTTCCCTCGTGCGATAAGGATAAATGCGCACCAGCCGCCACCCGCCGTCGTGCGTCTGCACTTCCTTTTCCTTGGACCCGAGCTGGCGCAACACTTCGGCTGCGTCGGCCGGAAGATTGTCGTAATGGAGATTGGACGCCAGATCGCCGATGGGCCGGCCCACGTCCGAGGGGATGAGCTTGACGAGCTTGGTGGCCTCGGCGGTGAAGCGTTTGATGCGCAGGTCATGGTCCAAGAAAATCGTCGCCAGATTCATGCTGTTGAGCAAATTCTGCATGTCGTCGTCGGACTGGGCCAGATCGTCGAGCCGGCCCTGGAGCTGGGCGTTGACCGTCTGCAATTCCTCGTTGAGCGATTGCATCTCCTCCTTGGACGTTTCCAATTCCTCGTTGGCGCTCTGCAATTCCTCATTGGTGGACTGTAATTCCTCATTGGACGTTTGCAACTCCTCGATGGTGGTCTGCAGCGTTTCCCGGGTGTAATGAAGCTCGCGCTCGAGTTCCGGCAACCGGCCCGGCAGCGGCGACAACCTGGCGCGACGTGAAGATTTCGTACCGGTCCCGCGGAGTTTTCCGGCCGGCTCCCGCTCGAAAGTCACGAGCGACAAACCGCGCAGAGCTTCCGGCTCGGCCAGCCGCAGCACCGTCATCCGCACGGAGTAGAATCCGCCGTTGGTTTTCACGCGCGCGCCATCCTGAACCACCTCGCCTTTCTGTCTCGCCGCCCGGCGCAGCATCGAGGGCAGCTCGAGGCGGAGCCCTTCCCGCGCCATTTCCAGAATGTTCAATCGCGGCTGGCCGGCGGCCGGTTCCAAAAAATCGCCCGTCCGCCCGTGGATGTGGAGAATGTCGCCGCGGTCATTGACCATGACGCTGGCCGGCGCATAACGGTCGAGCAGCGACCTTTCGATTGTCGCCGAAAATTGCTTTTGGGGAACGCGTTCCGCCGTGTCGGGGGCGCCGGCGAACCCCGTTTCGGCCCGGGCGGAAACGGCGGTGAATCCGGATGGCAGGGCGCGGTCGGCGCCGGCGCCTTTGCGCTCGAATATTTTCCATTTCTTGTTCACCATGGCAAAGCGCTCGCTCAAACCGATGATGCTTTCGGACGTTCCGAGAAACAGAATCCCGCCCGGCTTGAGCACGTAATGGAACAGCGAGAGGAGCCGCGCCTGCGCCGCCGGCTTCAGATAAATGAGCAGGTTTCGGCAGGCGACCAGATCCAGCCGGTTGAAGGGCGGATCCTTCAACACATTCTGCGGCGCGAAAACCACCAGCTCGCGAATCTCCTTTTTGATCCGGTAGCCGCCGGCTTCCTTGGTGAAAAATCGCGCGAGCCGCTGGGGGCGCACTTCACTCGCGATCCCTTCCGGATACAAGCCCAGGCGCGCGACATCAATGGCGCCGGGGTCCAAATCCGTTCCGAAAATCTGGACCGGGAATCGCTTTTTCAGTTTGTCCATTCCCTCCTGCAACGCCATCGCGAGGGAATACGCCTCCTCGCCCGAAGCGCAGCCCGCCACCCACGCCCGCACCGGGTCCTCGCCCGGGCGCGAGGCCAGCAGTTTGGGCAGGATCGTTTTCGCCAGCACATCGAAGGCTTCCGGGTCGCGGAAAAAATTGGTCACGCCGATGAGCAGCTCATTCAAGAGCAGATCCATTTCGTGCGGATTCTCCTGCAGCAGGTGCTGGTAGGCCTGCGGGCCCGGAAGCGCATGCACGCTGATGCGCCGCTCGATCCGCCGCCGGATGGTGTTGGTTTTATAGAGGGAGAAATCGTGGCCGGTGCGGGCGCGCAACAGCAGGAGAATTTTCTGCATGGGGCCGGACAGTTCCTCCTCGCCGCACTGCTCATGACCGATGGCCATATACGGCCCGCGGTGATAGGTGATCAAGCGCTCGGGCAAACGCTCGACCGGCAAAACATAATCCACGAGTCCGGCCGTAATGGCGCTGCTGGGCATTCCGGAATACTTCGCCGACTCCGGCTCCTGGGCCATGGTCATTCCGGCGGCCCCCTTGATGGCTTTCAATCCCAAAGTCCCGTCGGTGCCCGTACCGGAAAGGACGATCCCGATGGCCTTGTCCATCTGATCCTCGGCCAGAGACCGGAAAAAGTAATCAATCGGCAGCCGGAGCACCCCGGTTTCGTCCGGCTCCATTAAATGCAATTTGCCGTGCAAAATCGCCAGGTAAACCTCCGGCAGCGACAAATAAACGGTGTTCGGTTCCACCGCCAGCCCGTCCGCCGCCGCCTTCACTCGCATGCGCGTGCGTTTGCCCAGCAGTTCCGGCAGCAGGCTCGTATGGCCGGAATGCTGGTGCGTGACGACTACAAACGCGATGCCGCAATCCGGCGGCACGTGGGTCAGAAATTGTTCCAGGGCTTCCAGGCCCCCGGCGGAGGCGCCGAGGCCGACGATGGGGAAAGGTTTTGGCGCCGCGGGCGCCAATTGAACCACGGCTGCGGAGGCGGCTGATTTCAGCAACACTTTCAACCTGGATTTCCGGCGAGCGGAAACTTGGGCCGCCTTGGGCGCTTTTTGCTTGCTTGGCATGGCACGAAACGGGTCAGAGATCCCCCAATGAACTTCGACCAGTATAGCAGGCGGAACGAAAATAGACAGCTAATATCGGTGGTGTGGGGCGAAATGTCCTGCGATGAGAGTCAAACGGCCTGCGCAAATTGGCTGCTCATTGGCAAGACCAGTTCAACTGCTTCCCGCAGCTCAGCCATGGAAAACGGCTTGTTCAACAAACAATCGACGCCGGGCGTCGAGCTTTGGAAAGTGCTGACGCCGTGCCATGAACCGCTCGCGAGAATTATCGGGAGATTGGGCCACTTCTGCTTGATTAACATGGCAAGTTCGTCCCCGTTCATCCGGGGCATCCAATAATCCGTGAGGACCAGGTCAAACCGCTCTTGTTCGAGCTTCACCAGCGCTGCCTCACCGCCCCCGACTGAACAAACCTCGTGCCCGTCAAATCCGAGCAGGGTCTCGAAACAACTGCGCAGATGCCGGTCGTCTTCGACTAGCAGGATCCTTTGCCTTCGAGGCTTGGTTCCTGGCATACAATTCCTCCCAATCTTGTTAGTGCATCGCTGCGCATTTTCTTAATGCAGAAATACAGATTCGCAGGGTTCACCCGCAACCCTGCTCCATCCTTGACCCGTATGATAAACCAATTGAATTGCTTCGGGGAAGTCAGCGAGAACAGAAATCTCCTGTCAGGGAATTGCCTGACAAGCGGGGGCTTGAGTGGCAGGAGTGTTTAGATGCTTGCCGGGAAAACTGAGCTGATTGCTCAAATCCCCACGGTGTCCAATTGCTCGTAGGCGTCGTTCAACCAGACTTTGAGGCGCTGGCGTTCCAACAACCCCAGACCATTGGCCTCCGAGGCGCTCGGGTTTCTGGCCGCCCCGAAGCTCATGCTCCCGGCGTCAATTTTATTCATGACGGGCTGGTGCAGGCGCTGGAGCGTAATCCTTTGGCCGTTGGGTCCCAGCAGGCGTTCCCATTCACCTGATTCGTTGAAAATATCGAAGTTGTCGCCCCGCAGTTGATTGAGCACGATGACGTAGTTGAGCCGCTTGCCAAAGAGATCGAACAGTTTTTTCAACAGGTCAACGGAGTCCCTGCCCGAATCCATCACGTGCCAGTAGTAAAACGACACCTGGAGTTCCGCCGCCGTTTCCAGCACGCCGGAATCATCCAGCCACTTCACCAATGGCTCGTGGGTCTGCGCCGCCAAGTCCACCAGCACCCGCTTGTCCGGATGTTCCACCGCCGCCTCCACGATGGCGTCCAGGCTTTCATAGCGGTGCACCCTCACCGGTGAGGCGTAGTCCGCGTAAAACCGGAGGAACGATCCATGGGAAAGATCCGTATCAAATCCCAGAAAGGGAATGTTTTCATCAATCAGATATTGCGCCACCACCCGCGCCAGGACGGACTTGCCGACGCCGCCCTTTTCGCCGCCAATGAAATGAATTTTGTTCACGTCAGGTTTATTGTTGAGGTCGTTAACGATGATCAATATAGCAACTTGCCCACGTTTGAATTCACGACTTGACCGCGGGTGGCAGATTCACGGTTTCACGAGGTTTTCGGACGATTGGGCGGCAGCGTCACCACGGCAACCCAAAACTCTTCCAGAGACTGAAGGACTTTGAGAAACTGGCCCAAATCAACTGGTTTGGTGATATAGGCGTTGGCGTGCAGGTCGTAGGAACGCAGAATATCCTCCTCAGCTTGGGAAGTCGTGAAGACCACCACCGGGATGCGCTTCAAATCCTCGTCTCCCTTGATTTCCATAAGCACCTCGCGACCGTCCTTGCGAGGCATATTTAAGTCCAACAGAATCAGATCCGGCCGCGGGCTGTCGGCGAACGGCTCCTGCCTTCGCAAGAATGCCAGCGCCTCGACGCCGTCACGGGTCACCTGGAGTTGATGAATCATCCGCGCACCCCGGAGTGCCTCCTGAGTCAACCGCACGTCATCAGCGTTATCTTCGACCAGGAGAATGGTAATAGGTTTAAGCTGGGGCATGGGTATGATGGTTAAAATTGGTTGGGGATCGGAATGGTAAATTGAAAGGTGGACCCTTTTCCGACTGCGGATTCCACCCACAAGCGGCCGCCGTGCCGTTCGACAATTTTTTTGCAAATCGCCAGGCCAATACCGGTGCCGGAATAGGCCTCACGCGTATGCAGGCGCTGGAAAACGACAAAAATTCGATCAAAGTATTGCGGATCGATGCCGATGCCGTTATCACGAACGCTCAATTGCCAGCTTTCGTTTTGCCGTCGAGCCGACACGTGGATTTGGGGCGCTTGCCCGGGACGGCGGAACTTGATGGCGTTGCCGATCAGATTCTGGAATACCTGCAGCAGTTGCGTCTGATCAGCCACTAATTCGGGCAGCGGATCGTGGGTGACCTGGGCACCGCTTTCTTCAATGGCCACGGTCAGATTCTCCGTGGCCGCCAGCAGGATTTGATCGCCGCCGACTGGGGCGAACGGGTTGCCCCGCGTACCGATGCGGGAAAGCGCCAAAAGGTCATTGATCAGATTCTGCATCCGCTTGGCGGCCTCGACCACAAAAGTGATGAACTCGTCGGCGTCCGCGTCGAGCTTGCCCTGGTAGCGCTGCGCCAGCAACTGCGAGAAGCTGCTCACCGAGCGCAATGGCTCTTGCAAATCGTGAGAGGCCACATAGGTGAACTGCTCCATTTCGGCCAGCATCTGTTGGAGGTTGTCCGTGCGCTCGGCCACCCGCCGTTCCAGTTCCTGATTTTTCTGTTCCACCTCCAACTTTGCCTGCGCCAGGGCCGCCTCGGCCCGTTTGCGTCCGGTAATGTCGGTATGCATCCATAACCTTCCAAACGATGATCCGTTGAAGGAAATGGGAATGAAATCGCGAAGACAGGACCGCCCGTCCTGCATATCCACTTCTTCTCCCAAAACCAGTGCTTGCTGGCGAACGATTTCGCCGATGCGCGCGATTTGCTCCTCCGATCGCGCATAGGTCCGCTGGATGCTTTCAACCATTTCCCGTGCCGTAAGTCCCGCCAAGTCGGACGGCTTCCGGGGCAAATTGAAATAATCGCAGAAAGCCTGATTGGCAAGCGCCACGTGGTCGTCCTCGGTCACCAACAACAAGCAGCTTTGGATACTCGACACCACCGTCCGCAAGCGCTCTTCGCTCCGCTGCAACGCCGCCTCGGCCTGTTTGCGTTCAGTCACGTCCAGGATCAGCGAGATGCCCTCGGTTCGGTCGTCGTCGAACGCAGCGGCCGAGAAGTTGCCCCAGACCCGCGCGCCGTCCTTTCGGATAAACTGCTTTTCATACGGCCGATGGACGCCGGTTTCCCGCACTTGACGGCGCGCATCTTCGTCCAGGGCCTGATATTCCTCCGGCGTAATCTCCGCCCAGTTCAGGAGACCCGCGTGCAGGTCTTCACGGCTATATCCGGTCAGCTTTAGGAATTGTTCGTTTACGTCCACGACTCCACCATCGATTTTCCAATGGAGGACGGCAAAAAGATCGGTCTCAAAAAACCGACGTAACCGCGCTTCGTCCCGGCGCCGCGCAGTGACGTCAGTCGCCGCGCCGAACCATTCGATAATCTTGCCATTCCCGTCCAGGATTGGGACGGCGCGCGAGAGCGTCCAGCCCGGGCTGCCATCCACGCGAATGACCCGGTGCTCCAGTTCGAAGACGCTCTTGTCCCGAATGGCCAGAGTGATGGCGGCCAACACACGCGGCTGGTCTTCCGGATGAATGTATTTGTGCAGCCAATCATCGTCTGGGCTAACCGTGTCGGCAATGGAGCCTTGGCCCTCTAGATGGTGCATATGGGTCCAGTCGGGGTTCATTCGATACACCACATCTGAGGTGGCGGTCACCAGTGCCCGGAACCGCTCTTCGCTGGCACGCAATTTCGCTTCAATCTGCTTGCGCTCGGTGATGTCAAGGGCCGCTCCCACGTATTTTATCGCGTTTCCGCGTTCATCCAATTGCGGCCGCGCCCGCTCCAACAACACCCGCACCGTGCCGTCCGGCCGGACAATGCGATGCTCCTGTTCATAGACGGAGCCCTGCTGAAAGCACCGGCGGAAGGTT
This sequence comes from Verrucomicrobiota bacterium, assembly GCA_049509875.1. Lineage (GTDB taxonomy): Bacteria > Verrucomicrobiota > Verrucomicrobiia > Limisphaerales > UBA11358 > UBA11358. The sequence goes on from JBEKZM010000020.1 coordinate 11,321, forward strand.
TCATCCAAGAGCGTCGCGTCTTCAGGATGGATGTGTTTGCGAAGCATCTCCGCATAGGCCGGCGAGGGGCCTGCGGGGTCAAGGCCGTAGATCCTAAGCTGTTCGGCGGACCAGACCGTGTCCTGGGTGGCAACAATGTATTCCCAGCTTCCCACATGGGCGATGCTTTGCCCTTCCACCAAAAGCACTCTCATCCGGTCGGTCTCGGCTTCAGCCCGTTTTCGCGCGGTGATGTCCTCCGTGAAAATGATGATGCCGCCCACCGCGCCGGAGGCCAAGTGCCAGGGGCGGATTTCCCAGCGAAGCCACTGCTTGATACCGTCGCCCCGTTCAAACGAGTCTTCGTCCATACGCTCCACCGCGCCGGCCAAACAGCGGTGGTGAATTTCTTTCCAGCGCGCGGGAATATCCGAAAAAATCTCATAATGGCTCCGCCCGCGCAGTTCTTGCCCGGCGAGATGATAATCGACGAGCCATTGCCGGCTGACGGCCAGGTAACGCATTTGGTCATCCAACATCGCGATCGCCGCGGGTGAATGTTCGATGAACAGACGCAACTGCTCCTCGCGTTCGCGCAGCGATAGCTCGGCGCGCTTGCGTTCCGTAATATCCACCAAGGTTGACAGAATCAGCTTTTCGCCGCGAAGGTCCAGGACTTGTGCCGACATCTGGGTAACGTAGGTCCCCCCGGACTTATGGCGGAACTCCTGCTCCCACAAGGGCAGCCTGCCTTTGGCCTTCAACTCATCAACAAAGCGCCGGGCGTCCTCCGCCGTGGGCCACATATGCCTTGCCGATCGGCCCAGCACTTCCTCACGGCCATAGCCCGTCATCGCCGTCCAGGTATCGTTCACATCGAGTACGGTGCCGGCGTCCAAAAGCGTCAAGACGATGCCGGCGGGGTTGTTGGCGAACGCCGCGGTGAAGAGTTCCTGGGCCAGACGCTGTTGCTCTTCGGCCTGGTGGCGCGCGGTGACATCCACGACGATGCCAAAATAGCGGACCCGCTTGCCCTCCGCATCGGCGACCATGCATCCTCGCGATAACAGCCAGCGCGGTTGCTCAGCGGGCGCGACGGCCCGCCATTCGCAGGTCACTTCCATGCCCTTGGCCACGGCCTCCTGTACCATCCGCGCCGCCCGCTGGCGGTCCTCGGGATGGATAGTTTCCAACCAAGCTTCGAAGGAAGGTGTGCAGGAATTGCGTTTGCGCCCGAAGACGGTCCACAATTCATCCGACCAGTAAATCTCCTGCGTCGCCAAATCCCATTCCCAGAATCCAGCGTTGGCCGATTCCAAGGCCAAGTGTAGTCGCTCCTGGCTCTGGCGTAATGACTCATTGGCCTGGCTTTGCATCTCAACTTGGCGGGCCAATTCTTCAGTGGCCTGATTTAGATTTTCGGTGCGACTGGCAACCAGATTCTCCAGTTGGTCACCCTGTTGGCGCAGTGCCTCGCGGATTTTGGCTTGGGCGCGCCGATAAAGGTGGGCCACGACGGTCATGAAGACGCCCGTGCCGGCAAAGAGGAGAAGGGAGGCCGCATCAAGACGGTTCTCGATCTTCAAGCTATGGACCGGCGGCAGAACCCAATAATCCACCATCAATGAAGCTGCCCCGGTGGCCAATAAACCCGGCCCGAAGCCACCGATAAGTGCTGCCAACATCACCGCTGGATAAAATGTGATGTACGGCGGCAATCCCGGCCCAACCAGACTCTCAAGCATCAGGCGGAAAAGCAAACCCGCGACGACGAAGGCCGCCCCGGCGGCATAGCGGGCGGGCGCGCTTTTCTGGAGAATGACGGGTAGGGGCATAAAAGCCGGCAGTCTGACAATGGGGTGGTGATAAGAGGTGATATTTCGGCGTGTGCACAAATCAGCCGGCCAAGTTCATTCGTCGGCAACGGCCCACGGCGAGAGGCGCCAAGGCTGGCCGTTGGCCAAACCAGTCAAACGGTTCGGCCACACTTTGGGCAGGTAGTCCGTCCACTAATTAAATTCCTTCATCCTCAGAATTGCCCATTTGCGGGCATTGGGCCAGCCAGTTTTTGCCAATCTTCACACATATCCGTAAGCAGGGGACAGGATCCTGTGTCTCACCGAACATGCTTGAGGCTCGACGGAGCTTCACAACAATTGCCTGCGTGACTTGCGACCTCTGGCCTCATGGCCAAGCTTACAAATCGGGGTCCGATCCCAATCATAAGTGGCCTGGAGGCAGACGCTTGATAAAGGCAATCAGAAGATTCAGGACGTGCAACTTCGGCTCAGATTCGGGAGTACCTGGAGGGCGAAAAAGCGTTCGGAAATCGCCTGGCCGGCGAGGTTCAGTTTCGCTTGGAGCTGGTCGATATATTCATGGAGACCGGTGCGAATGATTTCGTCCACGGTGACAAATTCCAGGTCCGCACAGACCTGGCCCAGCAATTTCTCGGGTGGGTTGTGGAACGTGTTTTGCGGCGTGCCGGTGATCAAATGCAGCGAATCGCGCGCGTCCTGCAGACAAAACCTGACCGAGCGCGGAAACTCCCGGTCGAGCATCAGAAACCCAATGACGCTGCGCGGGGAAATGCGTCCGTGTTGCTTGCGGAACATCTCGAAGGCCGAAACCGAGCGCAGCAGCGCCCCCCATTGGAAGTGATCGAAGGGGGTTCCGACGTCCTCCGGCGAACGAAGCAGCATATAATATTTCATGTCCAGAACCCGCGAGGTCTTGTCGGCGCGTTCGAGCATCCGCCCCATCTGCGAGAAATGCCAGGCCGCGCCATGGGTCATCGTCGCGTCCGTGGTCCCGGTAAAGGCATGGATCGAGACCTTGACCTCGCCAAAGAATTCGGTGGCCGAGTCCAGGTCAATCGGGCTGGCGGCGGCATTTTTGACCATGAGGAATAGTTTGTTCAACTGGAGCCACATGGCCGACGAAATGATTTCGCGGACGCCGCGGGCGTTTTCCCGGGCGGCCTGCAAACAGGACAGGATCGAGTTGGGATTCCACGGGTCGAATGTGACGAACTGAAGAACGTTGTCCCGCGTGGCCACGCCGTGGCGCCGGGCGAATTCCTCCTGGTCACCCGTGGCGTTGACCAGCGGCTGCCATTGTTGTCCCTGTCCCGGTGGAGCGTCCAGCACGAGTTGAAGGTTGACATCAATGAACCGGGCGATGTTTTCCGCGCGTTCGACATAGCGGCTCATCCAGTAAATTGAATTGGCTACGCGGCTTAACATGCCACCTCCAGCTTTTTGGCAGCGCTGGCTGCATTTGATCGCGGCGACGGCTGGCTGGCGACGGGTGAATCCGCCAGCACCCAGGTATCCTTGCTGCCGCCGCCCTGGGAGGAGTTGACCACCAGCGAACCCGGTTTGAGCGCGACGCGGGTCAGGCCGCCGGGCAGGACGAAGATGTCCTTGCCATATAATATGTACGGCCGCAAATCGACGTGCCGGCCTTCAAAATGGTCGCCGACAATGGTTGGCACACGCGAGAGCGCCAGGGTTGGCTGGGCGATGTAGTTCCGCGGGTTGGCCTTTATTTTCTCACCGAAGGCGGCGCGCTGCTCGCGCGTCGAATGCGGCCCCACGAGCATTCCATAGCCTCCGGACTCGTTGGCCGCTTTCACGACCAGTTCGTCCAAATGTTCAAGGACATATTGCCGGTCGGCCTTCTCGGCGCAGATGCGGGTGGGCACATTGGGCAGCAGGATGTCCTCGCCCAGGTAATATTTGATCATCTGTGGAACATAGGCATACACAACTTTGTCGTCGGCGACGCCGTTGCCCGGGGCGTTGGCCAGCGCGACGTTCCCGGCCTGGTAAGCCGCCATCAGTCCCGGCACGCCCAGAAGCGAATCTTCACGGAAACATCTTGGATCCAGGAAATCATCGTCAATGCGCCGGTAGATGACGTCCACGCGCTCAAAACCATCGGTGGTGCGCATCAATACGACTTCATCCTCGACAACCAGGTCGCGGCCTTCGACCAGTTCAATCCCCATTTGTTGGGCCAGAAAGGAATGTTCGAAATAGGCGGCGTTGTGCAATCCCGGCGTCAGGAGCACGACGCGGGGTTCGGTGGCGGCGTCCGGCGCCAGAAATTCCAGGAGGTTGCGCAGGTGGACAGGATAATCCGCAACGGGCCGGACCGGCACCTGCGAGAAGATTTTCGGAAACAGGTTTTTCATCACCCGGCGGTTTTCCAGCACGTAGGAAACGCCCGAGGGACAGCGGAGGTTGTCTTCCAGCACATAGATCTGCCCGTCATCGTGCCGCACGAGGTCCGTGCCCGTGATGTGGCACCAAATGCCTCGCGGCGGATTCCAGCCGGCGCATTGGCGCCGGTACGATTTCGCCGAATAGATGATCTCCGGAGGAATCACCCGGTCCTTGAGAATTCTCTGGCCGTGATAAATGTCGTCAATGAACAGGTTGAGGGCCTGGATGCGCTGCTTGAGCCCGCGCTCGATCCACCGCCATTCGCCCGCGCCGACGATCCGCGGCACGATGTCAAACGGGAAGATTTTCTCCACGCCGGACTTTTCGCCATACACGTTGAACGTGATGCCGGACTGGAGGAGTTCGCGTTCAGCCGCCCGCTGCCGGTTCAAAATTTCCCCCGCCGGCAGGGACATGATGCACGCCGACAGGCGACGGGCCTCCGGATGCGGTTCGCCTGCGCGGGCAAACATTTCGTCGCAAAAGCCGCCAAATTCGTAATCTTCAAATTGGAGGCCGTTTTTTCTTTTGACCTGGCTGCCTGCCGCCGTGAGCGTGCTGGGCGCAGATGGCGCCAACAGCAATGTGTCGTTCCCGTTCGCGTATTGCATAATGTTGTCTTTCGGTGTAAATCCAAACTGCGGACAAGGCGGCCGCTGCTTCCGCTCCATCGTTAACCTGTAGAATAAATCAATTGGATTGCCTTACGTAAGTCAGTGAGAAGAGAAACCTTTTGTCAGTGGATTCCCCGACAGGTGGGGGAATAATGGCAGGTGGATTGGGCCCTTTGGGCGGGTGAAGCGCTCAGCGGGAATGCCTGGGCCAGCTCCGGCGCGAACGGAAAAACCTCCAACATCTAAATGATGTTGGAGGTTCGACTCCTTCCCCATGCCTCCGTGGCAAACTGAAACAACAAACAAAAAGGACGGCCGGCTTCGGCCCCGACTCTCAAAGCGTTCCCATTTTGTTTTGGCTAAATGTCAAATCCAGTTCCTGGCCCGAGCTCTTGGCCAGGTCAAACAATCGCTTTATTTCAAGGGCCAGGTTGGATTTGCCGACCTCGATCTTCAGGGCGACTTTTTTGATCTTGGCGCCCGGGTTTACGCCCCGGTTCATCTGACGCAGCGGATTTTCAAGATTCATGGTGGTGGTATTCTTCATAAATTTGTTGCGTTACCGGCGAGCACAATAACCATTCGGACGTTGCGGAAACAGTCGGGGAAGTGGGTATTCTTTTGTCAGGGGATTTCCTGACAACCGTTTGATCGGCTTTCTGCAGATCGGCCAGGTCTTCCGCAACAAGCCAGCGACCGCCCACTTCGCAACGCCCGCCAAAATGGCGGACGAATGGGGGTCAAAACCGATCGCGGCACGATTCAAGAGGCCTGTTTTCCAGGCAAAATGGCAACGTCCGCCAAACATGATGCCGCCATCAGAATCATGGCCGTCCTGCTTCCCCCCAAGCACCGCCTCCGGCAATTTCCAACCAGGTGCCGACTCGTAAAACCTGCCACGCTAATTCACGACCCCCGGGTGGGATCCGCGCCGAGAAGTTTGATGGGGATCTCCTCGCGCCTCATTTCCTGGCAGGGTTGCAGTTGTATTCTGGTGGCCACCCGTCGCCGGGCCGCATTGAGCTGGCTGGTCACCTTCAATACGTAATCCAGGTCGCACGCTGAGGAACGGCCGTGTTTTTGCCAGTCCAGGCACGCCAGACGGGCAATTTCGAAAGGGTCGATCTTGGTGGGCAATTTCATTGCCATGCGGGAGCGAGGCTAGCGCAGCCAGGCGCAGCCCGACAGTCGGGGAAGAAAGCATTCTGATGTCGGGGGATTCCCGGACAAGCGCAACTCACGCGCGCGGCGGAAACGGATGCGATTCGTTGAGCCACCCCTGGCGCAAGGCGTATTGCACCATTTCGGTGCGGCTGCGCAGGCCCAGTTTTTCGCCGGTGCGGACCTTGTAGGTTTCGACGGTCTTGACGCTCAGCTCTAGCTGCGCGCCAATCTCCTTGTTGCTATAGCCCCAGGCCAGCAGGACCAGGACTTCTTTCTCCCGCTCACTCAGATCGGCGGTTTGGATTTTATTCTTGTTTTTCGCCGGGGAGCCGGTCATTTGCCGGGCGAGGGCTTTGCTCGCCAGGGACGCTTCAAAATACACGCCGCCGTTCGCCACCAGGCCGATGGCCTTGACCAGTTCGTCTCCCGCCGAGCGTTTGAGCACGTAGCCGGCGGCTCCCACCTTGCACAACTGGCGCAAGTAGCTTTCGTCCTCGTTGGCAGTGATGGCAACCACCTTGATTTCCGGCGATTCGCTCTGCAACTGTTCGGTGGCTTGCAGGCCGTTCAATTCGGGCATGGAAAGATCCATGACCACCAAGTCCGGTTTGAGTTCGCGCGCCTTGAGCAGGACTTCCCGGCCGTTGGCGGCTTCGCCCACCACCCGCATGTCGGGCTGGCTGTCAATCAACAGCCGCAGCCCCTCCCGGACCATTTTGTGATCATCCGCGATGAGAATTTGGATGGTTTTCATGGTTTGGGATGATCCGCCGCAGTGGTTGTTTCCAACGGGACACGCACGAACACCGTGGTGCCGCGCTCCGGAGTGGACTCAATGTCGAGCGTCCCGCCCGTCAGCCGGATGCGCTCCTGCATGCCCAGCAAACCCAGCTTGTCCCGGGTGCCGGAGGCCTGGAGCACGGCTTCCGATTCAAAGCCCACGCCGTCGTCTTCCACGATCAGGGAAACGCGGCCGGCCTGGCGCTCGACCAGAACGCTCACCCGCTGCGCTCGGGCATGCCGCAGCACATTGGTCAGCGCCTCTTGCGTGACTCGATAAAGGGCCGTTTCAAATTCGAGCGGCAGCCGCCGGGTGTCCAGGCCGTCGCAGTGAAAGTCCACGGGCACGCCGCTTTGTTCCGACCATTCGGTGAGGTAACGCCGCAGCGCCGCCTCCAGCCCCAGGTCGTCCAGCACCGCCGGGTGCAGTTCCCATGCGAGCCGGTGAGTTTCCCGCATCAAGCTGTCGGTCAATTGCTCCATTTTGGAGACGCCATCCCGAACGCCGGCGGCGAACGGGCAGCGCTCCTTGAGCCATTGCCGACCGGATTCAATCGCCGCGGGATCCTGGCCCAGCCGGGCCTGTAATTCGTGGTCTATCCGTTCGCATTCCTCGGCCTCCGGCACATCTGATCGCGGCCCCAGCATATCCGACGCGAAGGGACACCGTTTCCCAAGCCATTGGAGTCCGAGTTTCAGTGCCGTCAGGTCCTGGCCCAACCGGTCGTGGAGTTCGCGCGAGATGCGTCCGCGCTCGGTCTCCTCGGCGTCGGTCAGCTTGCGCAGGACCTGCTTCCGGGCCTCTTCGGCCTGCTGCCGGCGCGCGATTTCCATTTCCAAGGCGCGGTTGGCCTCGGACAGTTCCGTGGTCCGTTCCCAGACCCGGGCTTCCAGATGATTGTGTGATTCGCGCAACGCCGCCTCCGCCTGTTCTGCCTGCCGGCACGCGGCGTCCGCATCCTCCGCGAGTTTGAGCGCCGCCTCTCGGGAATAGCGCAGGTTTTTGTTGGCGATGGCGAGATCGGCGGTGCGCTCGGCGACACGTTGCTCCAAAGTTTCGTTGGCGGTGAGCAGCGCCGCGTTCAGCCGGCGGACTTCTTCCGCGGCCCGCTTGCGCTCAATGGCATAATGCAGGGTCCGCACGAGCAGGTCGCCGTCGAACCGTCCTTTGATGAGATAATCCTGTGCGCCCGCCCGCACCACCTCCACCGCGAACGCCCGATCATCGAGACCCGTGAGCGCCACGATGGGGAGCTCGCCGCTGGCGGGTTGAAGGCGCGTCAGGGTCTCCATTCCCTGCGAGTCCGGCAGCCCAAAATCGAGCAAAACCAGATCGAAGGTCTCCCGCCGCAACCGTTCCAGCGCCGCGTCGAGGCGCCCCGCATGCTGGAGTTGGATCGTTCCGGCCGGCGCCTCCTTCAGAAGCTCCCGGATCAGCCGCACATCGGTCGGATTGTCTTCGACCAGGAGCAGATTCATACGTTCATGACTTCCGGGGCCCGTTGGGCGGCAGCGTCACCACCGCCAGCCAGAATTCTTCCAACGAGCGGATGACTTCGAAAAACTTGTTCAAATCCACCGGCTTGGTGACATACGCGTTGGCGTGCAAATTGTAGGTGCGCACGATGTCCTCCTCGGCTTTCGAAGTCGTAAGCACCACCACCGGGATGCGCTTCAGACTCTCATCCTGTTTGATTTCAGCCAGCACTTCCCGTCCATCTTTCTTGGGCAAATTCAAGTCCAGGAGGATCAAGTTCGGTCGGGGACTGTCGGCATACGGACCTTGACGGCGCAAAAAGGCCAGGGCCTCCACGCCGTCCTTGACCACGTGGAGCGTGTGCATGACTTTTGCCTCCGTGAGGGCTTCACGCGTCAGACGCACATCAGCGGGGCTGTCTTCGACCAACAAGATGTTCATGGGACAGACTTGGGGTCCTGAATTCTTCATGATTTCATTTTTCATCCGGAATGGTGAAATGGAAGGTGGACCCTTTTCCGGGTTCGGATTCCACCCACAACCGGCCACCGTGGCGTTCGACAATTTTCTTGCAGATCGCCAAGCCAATCCCCGTGCCGGGATATTCGTCCCGATTATGCAACCGCTGAAACACTATAAAGATACGTTCGAAGAACTGGGCGTCAATGCCAATGCCATTGTCGCGCACGCTCCAATGCCACGCCCCGGCCGGCCGGGCGGCGGAAACGTGAATGCGCGGCGCCGTCCCCGGCCGCCGGAACTTGATGGCGTTGCTGAACAGATTTTGGAACAACTGAGTCAACTGCGTCCGGTCGGCCACCAGCGTGGGCAGCGAGGAGTCCTGCGTGATCTCGGCCCCGCTTTCCGCGATGGCCGCGCCAAGGTTCTCCTTCACCACTTGGAGAACCTCCCCGGAATCGATCGGCGCGAACGGATTGCCCCGCGTGCCGATGCGCGACAACGCGAGCAGATCGCTGATCAATGTTTGCATCCGCGTGGCGGCCTCGACGATGAAGGTGATGAATTCGTCGGCGTCGGCGTCCAGCTTGCCCCGGTAATGCCGGGCCAGCAGTTGTGAAAAGCTGCTGACGGTGCGCAACGGTTCCTGCAAATCATGAGAGGCGACATAAGCGAAGCGCTCCATTTCAGCGAGGGCCTGCTGGAGACTGGCGGTGCGCCTGGCCACTCGCTGCTCCAGTTCCAGGTTTTGCCGCTCCAAATCCGCTTTGGCCTTGGCCAGCGCCGCCTCGGCTTGTTTGCGGTCGGTGACGTCCTGTTTGATGGCGATGAAATTTCGGATCGCACCACTGGCGTCGGTGACGGGAGTGATGGTCATTTCCTCGGTGTAACAACTGTCATCCTTGCGTTTGTTAACGAGTTCTCCGTGCCAGATATGGCCGGACAGAATCGTCCGCCACAGGTTTCCATAAAACTCGGAGGGATGCGCGCCGGACTTGAGCACGCGGGGATTCCGGCCGACAGCTTCGGCCGCAGCGTAACCCGTCAGGCTCGTGAACGCCGCGTTGGCCCATTGGATGACGCCGGCCGGGTTGGTGATGACGATGGCGTTGGCGGCGGCCTGCAAGGCGGTCGCCTGCAGCCGCATCTGCTCCTCGGCCCGATTGCTCCGGGCGAGCGCACGCAGGCGCGCGAGGCAGAAGGAAACGTCGTCCGCCAGTTGGGACAGGAGGCGGATCTCTTCGTCCGAGAAAGGATTTGCCTGGCGCGAATAAATCGTTATGGCGCCAAACGCCTTGCCCTCGGACAGCAACGGCAGAACGAGGGAGGAGGCATAGCCGCGCCTGAGGGCCTCCGCGCGCCAGGGTGCGAAGGCGGGATCGGCGACCATGTTTCTGCAAACACACGGTTCGGCCGTGCGAATGGCACTGCCGGTGGGGCCGCAGCCCCGCTCGTCGTCGGACCAGGTGATCTTGAGGGTCTCAAGATAACCGTCCTCGAAGCCGGCATGGGCGACCGGACGCACGGTCCGGGCTTCGCCTGTTTCGGCAAAACCTATCCAGGCCATGGAATAGCCGCAGTTGGCGATGACATCCTTGCAGACCTCGTCGAGGTACCCGGTTTCGGAAGTGGCCCGCGTCATCGCCAGGCTGCTGGCATTCAGCGCCTTCAATGTGCGATTCAGCTTCCGGAGTTCCTCTTCTCTTTGTCTGCGGTCGGTGATGTCCCAGCAAATCGCCGTCATTCGAATCGGGCGCCCGGTGCTGTCATAATGAACTTTCCCGCTGGCCGCGATGTGGTGAATGCTGCCATCGGGCCAGACCGCACGGTATTCGGTTTCGTAAACGCCGGTCTTTTCGACTGCCCTGGCCAGGGCCGCTTGAACGGTGGTCCGGTCTTCGGGTACCATGACCTGAAAGAATTCCTCGGCTTCGCCGGTGAACGTTTCCGGTTTGGTTCCCAACAAGTCATGGACGCCAGAACTCCAGAAGCGCTTGTTCCTGACAATGTCCCAGTCAAAGGTGCCCATTCTCGCGGAGACCAAGGCAAGGTTGAGCCGCTCTTCGCTCTCGCGCACAGCGTCCTGATCCCGGCGCTTCTGCGTGACGTCGTGAAAGACCAACACCACGCCGGAGACGGTGCCGCTGCTGTCCTTGATGGGAGCCGCGCTGTCCTCGATGGGAATCTCGCGGCCGTCGCGGGCGATCAATGTCGTATGATTGGCGAGGGCAACCGCGTGATTCTCACGCAAAACCCGAGCGACGATGTCCTCGCCCGGAGCCCGGGTTTGCTCGTTGACGATACGGAAAACGTTCTGGACTGGCTGGCCCAACGCTGCATTTTCCGCCCAGCCGGTGAGCGTCTCGGCGACCGGATTCAGGAAGGTAACTTGGCCGGCAGTGTCAGTCGCCAGGACGGCGTCACCGATGCTGGTGAGGGTCACGCGAAGCCATTCCCGCTGCTCGCGGAGGGCTTCTTTGGCTTGCTGGTGCTCGGCGATTTCTTCGGTCAGTCGTTCGTTGGTCCGGCTGAGTTCTTCCGTGCGCGCCTCGACCAACTCTTTCAAATGATCACGATGATGGCGCACTTCGGCTTCCGCTTTTTTGCGCCGGATGTTTTCCTGTTTGAGGAAGAAAAAGACAGTAACCAGCAGCAGAAGGCCCAAAACGCCGCCGGCCAGGAGGGCTTGGAGCGTTTTGCCAGCCTCGGCGCTTTTTGCGGCGACCCGCAGGTGCAACAGCCGTTCCTCTTCAGCTTGGGCTTGGGCAACTCGCCGGCGAATTTGATCCATCAGGTTCTTGCCCGCGTCCGTGACCACGACCGCGAGGGCGGCTGGCAAGCCCTGACTTCGCCTGAGTTCGATCGTTAGTTTGAGTTCGGCGATCTTTTCCGCGCCGAGGGCCTGGAGGTCGGCCAGCCGTTGCTGCTGGGCGTCGTCGTCCGACTTATGCTGTTTCAATTGAACCAAGTTGGTCTGAATCAAGCCGAGCGCGGCGTTAAATGGTTCGAGGTATTTTTCTTCTCCGGTGAGCAAATAGCCGCGCTGGCCGGTTTCTGCATCCTTGAAAGCGGAGAGCAAGCGGTCGAATTCCTGAATCACGACATAGGTATTCGTTTCCCGTTGGTCGGCAGCCGCCACCGCCCGCAGGTTCCGAACGGCCAGTCCCCCGGCCAGGGCCAGAATGGCGAGAGACAACACGAATCCAACATTGAGCAGCACGCCCTGGCCGTACCAAGGCGAGGCAGGCCCGCCACCTTCGTGCAAAAGACGGTCAGCCTCCTGCATCGCCGCCGCCTGCCGCGCGCGGTGAGAGAGTTCGGCTACAGCGCTCATGAACACGCCCATGCCAGAGAAGAAAGCGATCCCTACGGCGTCGGAGAGAGATGCAATTGCCAGCGAACCCTGCGGCGGAATAATGAAATAATCCGCCCCCAGCGCGGCCAAAACCGTCGCCAGAAGACCGGGGCCAAATCCCCCAAACACCGCCGCCAACATGACGGCGGGGTAAAGGGTGATGTACGGAGGCAGACTGCCGTTGACCAACCGGGTCATGCCCGCGCGGAAGAGAAAGGCCGCCACGACCGCCAGCAAGGCGAAACCATGGCGCACGAGCCAGTGAGCTCTAACGTTGGTTTTGCGTGGCATAGTCCTAATTCCAGTGCTGGCAATTTGATTTTAAGCATGGCGCGGGTTGTCAATACCGGCGCACCGTGCGTTGTCAATTTGTGAACATCTTTTGCCTCAACTAAATTGAAATGCCGGGACAATTGAGTGCGTAATCAAATGAGTGCGGAGTTCAGAATGCGGAATGCGGAGGACGAAGAATTAACAGAAGAGGTAACGGAGGCAACGAAGGGGGAAGCAGATTCAGCCGACTTTTCCGGGTCTGTGCCGATGTGAAGCGCTCCGCCCGGCCGATGTGATGAATGTATGGTTTTTCAATTGTTCGATCTGCTGAATTGGGCTGGGGTCTTTTTTCAATGCCAAGTGCGCGATAAAATTCGGGGTTCCGGATTGGAGCCCAGCCCTCTCAGGAACTGGGACCCCGCACCGAAACCCCAAATGTACCCCAACCGCCTCCTGAAAATTTCGCTCAAACATGGCCTGCATTCCGCCCCATGCTTCAATGCGCGCTCTTTTTTCAATTTGCCTTGCTGATTCGTCACCGCACGAGTTGCCACGGGATTGAGAATAATCCGGAAGCCTTTTGTTGGAACAGTCGGAGAAAAGGGAATTTTCGTGTCGGTGAATTCCCTGACATCCGGAGGCTTCCAAATCCTGGTTGAACTTCATGCGGCAAAAATTTATCGTTCACCCATGCACAGAGCATATGAAATTCTTTTTTTTTCGGGTGAGGCACTGCCTCGGTCGCAGGTGACGAAGCGGGGAGCGCTTGCGCCGGGTCGTCTGGGCGGCCCAATTGGTGCATGAGACGGCCATTCTGCCTTGGCCTTGGCGGGCTCTGCGCCTGCCTGTGCCTGCCCGTGATGGCGCTGGATTTGGAGGCTTATCGCGTGGGCGAGGTCGCGGATGCCGACGTGGTGACGCCCGTGGCATTGGACGTGGCGGACGCCGCCGCCACGGCCGAACTGAAGGCGGCCAGCGCCCGGCAGCACCCCGCCATTTTTCGCGGTTTTTCGGGCGCCACCAACCAAATGGCGGAGGATTTTGTCGCCGCCTTCGCGAAGGCCCGCGTGAATTTTCTGGCCGAAGTGACGAATGAGTTCCATTCCCAGACCCTGGATGAAGCGATGGTGAACTCCCCTGATTTTGGCCGGCTGGTCACGGCTTTTGGCGTGGAAAACCGGGAATTTCCAGTCACGGACGAGCTGGCGGCGGAGTGGGCGCGAGGAAAAGACGGTGGGATAGTGCAGAAAGAGCTGCTGACGGTGCTCCAATGGGTCGCCGGCCGGCCGGTGCGGCCGGACGTTTTGCCCGACGGCCTCGTGATGAGCGAAATGGTCCGTTTGGTGCCGGTGAAGGATCCGGATCAGAAGTTGTCCTTCGAGGCGGCTCAACAGGGGCCGCTGATCGCGGCGGCCAGCCTGACGACGGTTTCCGACGCCCAAGCCCTGTTCCGGCGGGAATTCCCGGCGCGGCAACAGTTGTTTGCCCGGGCGCTGGCAGCCTTCATCCGGCCAAACTGCCTGCCCGACGCCCCGCTTACCAGGTTGACGCGCGGAGCGGCCGTTTATCAGATGGTGGTGTCCGATCACTTTGACGCGGGCGACACCATCGTGCGGCAGGGAGAGGCCATCGATGCCAAAGCCAGGGCGGCGCTGCTGGCCTTGAATGACGTTTTAAAGTCCAAACCGCCCGTCGCGGCCGTCGCGCCCGTCATCGCCGCCGCCCCCCCACCGCAAGCGCAGCGGCCAGCGGAACCATCACCGCCATCCGCTCCCGCCCTGGCGCCCAAAGCCGCGCCGGCGTCCGCGGGAGCGGAACGGAGCTTGGCTCGGGCCCTGCCCGTGCGGGTGCGTCCGGCGGGCGGGCGGCACACAGGGCTGATAGTGACATTGGCGGGCATTTCCCTGGGGGCGCTGTTGGTGGCGGGCTGGCAGTTTTTGAAGGAGCGGAAGCCGGCGCCAATGTCGGCGCTGGTGGCGCAAAGTCCGCTGCCGTTGCCGGGCGTCGTGAAGGCGGCCGATCTCACGCCGCAGGTCGCGCAGGCCGTGCGCGAGGCGGTGCAGCAGGAACTGGCGGCGCAGCGGCGTGAACTCCTCCTGGCGCAGCAGGCGGCCACGGACGAAATCGCCGCGCTGGTGCGCCGGTTGGACGACCTGCAAGTGCCCATGCAGCAGCGCCTGCAGACGTATGAGAACCGCATTCAATTGCTGGAGAAGGAGCTGGCGTTCCGCAACGAGGAGAACCGGGAATTACTGAAGTTGAAGATTGAAATGATCAGCCGCCAGATGGATAGCGAGCGCAAGACCAGTGTGGTGTCCACGGTGACCGCGTCTTCCTAAACGAAGATGAACCGCTCCATCATCGCCCCCGCGACGGAATCGGATGTCCCGGCCATTTTGGAGATGATTCGTGAGCTGGCGGAATTCGAGCATCTGGCCCAGGAGGTGGAGACTGATGCCAGGTTGCTGCGCGCGGCCTTGTTCGGCGAGCGGTCGGTGGCGGCGGCATTAGTGGGGCGCGTGGATGGCGCCGCGGCCGGCTACGCCGTTTATTATCGCACTTTTTCCACGTTTAAGGGCCGCCCCGGCGTTTTCCTGGAAGACCTTTACGTGCGGCCACAGTTCCGGAAGCGCGGTCTGGGACGGGCGATGCTGGAGGCGGTGGCCAGGGCCGGCATTGAGCTCGGCGGCGGGCGGCTTGAATGGATGGCCTTGAACTGGAACGAGAATGCGCTGCGCTTTTACCGCGACCTGGGCGCCCAAGTGATGGGTGACTGGCTGCTCCTGCGGATGACGGGCGGGGAGGTGCTGCAGATGGTAAATCCGAAGGCCGAATGAGTGCGGATAGAGTGCGGGTTAAGGAAAGAACGATGATAATTGGAGTAAGCTTGCATTGGCTGGCAGGTGCGGCACGCGCGGAGCGACGCGCCCTACCTTCGCCAACTCCTCATTCCGGAACAATCAACAATTCAGCGTCCAAGGCCGAAAGTGGAGCATTGTCTAACCCATCCCACCGCGGGTATGCTCAAAAACGCGGCAACCGTTTCTCCCTCTCCTCGGAGGGCCGGGGTGAGGGCGGGCTTCTTTCATACTCACCAACTTCAGGAGTTCATGGGGAGGGCTGGCTTCCCCGTTGCCCAAGTCCATCTTTGGAGTTCATGGAAGGCCGGGGTGAGGTGTTTCGTTCCACCATTTTCCGCCCACTATAATCGAATCGTTGAGAACGCGGGAAAATCATTCTCCACAGGTCACGGGTAATTGGGGTTCGTCGTTTTTCCTTGCAACTGAAATGCCCGACCTTCAGTGTTTATAAACAAATAACCGTGAGTATGATGTGAGGCCATGGCATCCCAAAATGGAAGCGCTTTTATGCCGTGGGCGGTTGAATTCGCGGGCAGCGGCCACCTCAATTTTACTCCTGCATTTTCACCTTGAGGCAGCTGACAATATCGCCACGTACATTCTTAAGCTGGACGCACAAGTCAAACCGGCCACCCCCCAGATGCAGCTCACTTTGAATGAGGTGATCGGGGATGCATGTGCCCAAATTGAAAAGCTGCAAAAGAATCAAGCTGGCGCTTGGGACACGAACCATGTTGCCGCAGTCTTCGGATGCATCGACCGGAGCCTGATCGATCATGGATTTTTGTATCCCGATGTCGGCATGGTTGACCAGCTCGCCGACGGCTTGACTCCGTTTCAAATGACTGCCGCCAGGAAGCCGTCCTTTGAAGCGCAACCGCACAACCTGCGCCGGCGTGGCACGATCGAGAAACGATTTCCGGGTCCCTTTTATGCGGTGGACTGTGATACGGCGAGTTTCATTTATCTGGGTGTTGCCGACCGTCTGAAACTCCCGATTCATTTCATTGATCTTCCCGGGCGTGAGGGACACGACGGGCACAATTTTGTCCGCTGGCGGGACGGCACGAATTCCTTGAATTGGGAAACGATGGACGGCTGCGCAAGGTCTGACGATTACTACCGGGTGGGGTGGGGGATTACCGCGGGCGAAATCCAGGCGCACTCCGCCCTGACGGATCTGAGCCCCGGCCAGGTGATCGGCTACGAACACGCGTTGCTTGGTATTCAATTTGAACGCCGCGGGGACTATGAGCATGCGCTTGGCGAACTGGACCAGTGCCTTGAGCTGTATCCGCAAAATTTGCTCGCGCACAACAATTACGCCTGGGATACCGAGGTCGGGGCAAATGTTAAATTTCGCGACCATGCGAAGGCGCTCACCAACGTCTTGTATGTGCTGAACCTGGTGAATGACCCAGATGTCCGGGATACGCTGGCGGCGGTTTACGCATCGACGGGATTTTTCAACCTGGCGGCGGCGGAGGAGCGGGAGGTGCTGAAAGCACTGCCCTCCGGTGCCTACCAAAGGCGTCTCGAATTGTACGAGCGCCACGAGGTTTATCGCGAATCACACGCTCCTCCCGATCCGGACGGTGTTTTTAAACCATGACAAAAAAAGGAAGCCATGATGCGTTTTTTGAATTGCGGGCGTCGCTGCGGCTCACAGAGCCGCGCTCCTGCCAAGCAATCGGATTTTGAAAACACCTCCCAGCCTTCTCATCTTCTATCGTCTTTTTTGGTTTTCGCCGCGCTACGCCTCAGTGGGTGCCCCGTTCATGTCGCGGAAAATGTTCCGCCAGGAGCTCGCCGGCTTTTTGAATGCCGTGCACGATGCCGGGAGTGAATTCGGATTTGCGAAAGTAGCCGCTCATGGCGTCCGCCAGTTGCCGCCAAAATTCATTCCCGCACTTCGCATGCACGCCTTCATCGCCGATGACTGCAAACTTGTGGGCGCGGGGTGCCACGAAGATTAAAACGCCGTTCCGTTCCGGGGACTTGTTCATGCCCAGGCGCAGGAATTCCGCCTGCGCGGCGGCCACGGCATCGTCCATGTGACGGTGGCTGATGCTCACCCGGACTTCGCCCGAAGTCTTGTGCTCGGTATCCCGAATGGCTGCGACAATGGTGTCGTGCTGCAAGTGTTTGGCAAAGTTTTTTGGGTGCATACTTACCAGCTCCCTCCCGCGCCACCCCCGCCGCTGCTGCCGCCCCCGCCGGAAAAGCCGCCGCCACCTCCGCCGCCGGAGGACCAACCGCCGGAAGACCCGCCCCCGGACCAGCCGCCGCCCCAATATTGGATGCCGCCATACCGATAGGAACGGGCGCGAGCAATGATGATGAGAATCATAACCACGACAAAGATAACAACGGGCACCACCGAATCCTGATGATGACGCTCCGCGACCGTCGTTCCCGTGCCGTGATATTCTCCCTTGACCGCCGCGAGTATCGCCGCCACCCCCGCCGTCAGGCCGCCATCGTAATCCCCCGCTTTGAAGCGCGGGGTGATCTGCTCGTCGATGATACGTTTGCATAGGGCATCGGGCAGGACGCCTTCCAGTCCGTAACCCGTCTGCAAAAACAGTTTATGATCTTGAACGAAAACAAACAGCACCGCCCCATTGTTCTTGTCTTTTTGGCCGACACCCCAGGCTCGAAAGACACGCACGCAATAATCGGCAACATCCGAGTCCGACTGCAACTTCGGATAAACCGCCACGACAATTTGATCGGAAGTTTGGCGTTCAAAGTTTTCGAGCGCCTGGTTCAACTGCGCCGCCGTGCCCGGCGAAACCGCCTTGGCATAGTCGTTGAAATAGGCCGGTGGTACCGGCGGGATGACTTCGCCCGCGAGCAACCGGAAGCCGGCCAGCCATACCAGGATGACGTAAAATCGTCGCACGCTTCAATGATTGGTGGCCGCCGCCGGCTGGTGGTTGAAATCGAACTGCACTGTGGGCGGCGTCTCGGCCCCGGCAGTGGCCGCGAAATAGGGCTTGGCACTGAAGCCCATGGCTCCGGCGTAGAACACGGTCGGAAACGATTTGAGCGCGGTGTTGTAGTTTTGCACGGCCGTATTGAAATCCCGGCGTTCCACGCTGATGCGGTTCTCGGTCCCCTCCAGCTGCGCCTGCAAATCGCGGAAGTTCTCCGTGGCCTTCAAATCTGGATAACGCTCCACCACCACCAGCAAGTGGGACAAAGCGGAACCAAGCTGGCCTTGCGCTTGTTCAAACGCCGCCAGCTTGGCGGGATCGGTCGGCGCCGCGTTTGGGTCCAGCTTGACCTGCCCCACCGACGCCCGCGCCGTAGTGATTTCGGTCAGCGTGGACTTCTCGAAATTGGCGGCCCCGGAGACCGTCGCCACCAGATTCGGGATGAGATCGGCCCGCCGCTGATAGACATTTTGCACCTGCGCCCATTGGCTGTCCACTCCCTGCGACAATTTGACGAGATGATTGTAGCTGCCGCCGCCCACGGCGACGGCGACGGCAATCAGCATGAGCACGAGGATGCCCAGCGCCACCACGACCCCCACAACAATGACGAGTTTTTTCATAAGCTCAACTGCAGTCTAACTCTCCCGGGCCGCGTAACAATTACAAAATCCGGCCTGGTTTGTAATCGCAAAACTTCCGGCCTTCGTCTCCGCTTCACCACACTTCCACCGGCCCCTTGGGCACCGGGATGTGATCGCGTTGAACCGACGCCGGATCGCGCATGAACGACGCCACCAGCGGCGCGGGCTGGAAACGCGGCTGGAGTTCGCCCTGATCATCGAGGAATTGCTGGCGCCAGCGGATGTAATTTTCCAACACCTCGTCAAACTGCGCCAGACCCGAGATTTGCACGACCTGCTTGTTGAATTCGTGGCAGGGACCGAATCGCTTGGCGTACCACGGGGCCACTTTGCGGAACATGCGGCAGCCCGATTCCTCGCCAAAGACTTCCACCATCAGTAGCAGGTGGCGGCGCATCACCCGGACGCGCTCTTGGAAGGAAGGCTCCGGTGGGACGAGGTCTTCATCGGAACCAGGCGGAGCCTGCAGGCATCGGCGGCGACAGGCGTTCAGATATTCGGCCGTGCGCTTGAAAATCCAGGGGTCGTAAAAGGCGCCGCGGCCGATGCTCATGCCCGCGCAACCGGTTTCCTCCAGCATCTTCCGGGCGGCTTGAGGCGTCACGATGTCGCCGTTGCCGATGACGGGAATGGTTTGGACCGCTTCCACGACTTTCCGGATGCCGGCCAGATTCACCGTGCCGCCAAAGCCTTGTTCGCGGGTCCGGCCGTGGACGAAGATGGCGGCGACACCGGCGTCCTCCAGGGCGCGAGCCAGATCGGGCGCGGTCAGGTTGTCGTCGTCCCAACCCAGGCGCATTTTGGCGGTCACCGGGATTTTCACGGCTTCGACCATGCCGCGGACGAGGACGGTGGTCTTGTCGAGTTCGGTCATCATGGCCGAGCCGCCGCCGACTTTGCAGACTTTTTTGACGGGGCAGCCCATGTTGATGTCCACCGACGCCGCGCCGCGCGCCTCCGCGACCAGGGCGGCGTCGCGCATCTCGCCCGGCACGGAGCCGAAGAGCTGGATGGCCAGCGGCGAGTCCGCCGGGCGCGTCTCGATGAGCTTGAACGCCTTATCGCGCCGCTCGATCAGCGAGCGGGCATTCACCAAGTCGGTCGTGCAGAGGCCCAACCCGCCGATTTCGCGCACGACCAGGCGAAAGGGCAGGTTGGTATAACCCGCCAGCGGCGAGAGAAACAGGTTGGATTCAAGGGCTAAAGACCCCAGGCGCATGGCTCGATGATAGCGGAAACTGTGGATTGCGAAAGCAGCAACGGAACGAGGCCATCATAAAAGGAATTCATGGATTGCGGAAGTAGCAATACCGTGATAATTTGGCGCAATCAAAATGTTTGATGATGATCCAAATTTGAAGGACAGTGGTGGCCAGAAGAAGCCGCCGGGCAACGCATTCAACCGGATACCCGTGTTCACGCTGCTGGCGTGGGCGGGTATTATCGCGGCCGCGGCAGTTTTGTTTCTGATGAAGCAGAAGATCGCCACGCCCGCCAATCCGATCACCCAGGCGGCGTTCCTTGGTTATGAGAGTTCCAATCTGATCGCCAATGCCAATGTCGTGGTCAACCAGCAGAACTTGCCCCTGGCCGAAATCACCGGTTCCTATAACTCGGCGGGCAAGAATGGCAAAGCGGGCGAGCCGGTTCCGTTCGTAGTGCATAATTTTCTGATGACGCAGGAGGCCGAGACGAATTTGACGCACAACCCGGCCATAACGATCAGCTCGCCGAACGTGGTGGTCATGAACCTTGTTTGGGGTATCGCCCCCTTCTTAATCTTGGGTGTGCTCTTCTGGTTCTTTTTCATCCGGCAGATCAAGGCCGCCGGGAAGGGCGCGTTGAGCTTCGGCAAGAGCAAGGCCCGCATGCTCGCCAAGGACCGCAACAAGACCACCTTCAAGGACGTGGCCGGCGTGGACGAGGCGATCGAGGAAGTCTCCGAACTGGTTGAGTTTTTGAAGGATCCCAAGAAGTTCCAGCGCCTCGGCGGACGCATTCCCAAAGGGGTGCTGATGGTGGGGCCGCCGGGCACCGGCAAAACCCTGCTGGCCAAGGCCATCGCTGGCGAGGCGGACGCAGCGTTCTTCAGCATCAGCGGCTCGGATTTTGTGGAAATGTTCGTGGGCGTGGGAGCCAGCCGCGTGCGCGACATGTTTGAGCAGGCGCGCAAAAGCACCCCCTGTTTGATTTTTATTGATGAAATTGATGCCGTCGGACGGTCACGCGGGCACGGCCTGGGCGGCGGCAACGACGAACGCGAGCAGACGCTAAACGCCTTGCTGGTGGAAATGGACGGCTTCGACACCCAGGAAGGCATCATTATCATCGCCGCCACGAACCGCCCGGATGTGCTTGATCCCGCGCTGCTGCGGCCCGGACGCTTTGACCGCCAAGTGACGGTGAATCTGCCGGATGTGCGCGGCCGCGAGGGCATTCTAAAGGTCCATGCCAAGAATGTGAAGCTGTTGCCGGACGTGGATTTGTCCGTGATTGCCCGCGGCACGCCAGGTTATTCCGGCGCTGAACTGGCGAATTTGCTGAACGAAGCCGCCCTGCTGGCGGCCCGCACCAACAAGAAGGGCGTCGGCCAGCCCGAATTGGAAGAGGCGCGCGACAAGGTGCGCTGGGGCCGGGAACGGCGCAGCATGGCGATGAGCGACGAGGAGAAGCGCGCCACCGCCTGGCACGAGGCCGGTCATGCCCTGGTCAACGTGCTGCTCAAACACACCCACCCGCTGCACAAGGTGACGATCATCCCCCGCGGCCGCGCGCTGGGCGTCACCATGTCTCTGCCCAAGGAAGACATGCTGAACATGCGGCGCAAGCAGGCGATCGACACCATCATCATGACCATGGCCGGGCGCATCGCCGAGGAGTACGTGACCGATGACATTTCCAGCGGCGCCGCCATGGACATCCAGCAGGCCACACAACTGGCCAAGGCGATGGTGATGCACTGGGGCATGAGCGAGAAATTGGGCAATGTGCTGTACGGCGAGGCGCAGGAATATGTTTTCCTGGGCCGCGACATGATGCGGACGAAGGATTACAGCGAAGCCACCGCGCAGGAGATCGACACCGAGGTGAAGCGGATTGTCGATGGCGCGTTCCAGACGGCCAAGCAGTTGATTGAAACCAACCGCGACAAACTCGAAATGGTGGCCAACAGCCTCTTGGAATATGAGACTTTGGACGGCAAGCAAGTGGAGGAAATCGTGAGCACGGGCCATTTCACACCGCCGCCGAAGCCGCCGGCCAATATGACCCCAATGATGGGCGCTCCCGCGGGAACGCCGTTGCCGGAGAATCCCCCGAAGCCCGCGCCGCCGAAGCTGCCCGGCTTGGGCGCGCCCGCGCCGGCGCCGGTGGGGTGAAGCACGTTACGAGGACTTCTCCAGGCTCTTCAGGTCTTCGGCAAGAAATTGGGCGACGTCCTTGAACCGGACCACGTTTTCCG
Organism: Verrucomicrobiota bacterium; assembly: GCA_049509875.1. Lineage (GTDB taxonomy): Bacteria > Verrucomicrobiota > Verrucomicrobiia > Limisphaerales > UBA11358 > UBA11358. Next base: position 33,555 of record JBEKZM010000020.1, read on the forward strand.
GGTTCATGGACATCAGGGTCTCATGGGCTTCCAGGCTGGTGCGGGTGATTTCTTCGTGGGTGGGGTTCGAGGGGGCGGGAGTACAGGCGGTGACATCGGCGGGGAGTTGCAGGGGGCCGGCGGTGGCTTTGAAAAGGTGCGCGGCCCCAAGGTTTTCCAGCAGTTCGCTGACCCGGGTCGTGGCATTGTGCAACTCGATGCCGCGCTCGGCGGGGGCGCCGTTGGGGTTCAATTTCATGCCGAAACCGGCCAAGACGCCCAGAAAGGTGCTGTCCATGAGCACGCATTCGCCCAGATCGATGATGAAATGCTTGAAACCCTTGTGCGCCAGCTCGTTCAACAAGGTTTTGAAGTCAGGGCTGGACGCAAAATTTGCCCGCCCGCATATCTTGATGCAGGCAAAATTCTTGCCCACCAACACTGACAGATTAGCCAATGACATCTTGGTTGCTCGTTATGAATTCAGGCGGCCACATCCGGTGTCACGATCTGGATCAAAGCCTGTTGCAAAACCAACGCTTCGTCCAGTCCGCTGGAGACGAGCCGCTGGTTGCAGCGCAACAGCACGTCCATGGCTCGAACCAACTCCGACGAGGTGTATTTTTTAACCTGCGGCACGGCTTTGTAAAGCACATACGGGTTGAGTGCCAGCGGATTGAACTTCTTATCCGCTGGCATCTTATCGGCAGGAACGGCGGCGAGTTGAGCCTTAAACCGGTTATAGTCCATTTCCGGCCGGACCCAGCCTTCCCGCAGCATTTCCTTGAGCAGCAGAAGCGCGCGGACCTTGCCGATCAGGCCGTAAAGGAGGCCAATTTCCGACTTGTCCTTGTCATATTTCGTCTCCCAAAGCTCCTCGTCCAGCCGGCGCAGCAGCCGCGGCAGATCGCGGTCGCCCAGCGCATCGCCCAAGGCAAAAGCCTTGGCGGTCTTGTTGCGCGAACAGACGGCCGTGACGTCGGCCAGCTCGATTTTCTGGCGCTCGCCGACGAACAGGCAAAGCTTTTCGGCCTCGTTCTCCAATTGGCGCGCGTTGGCGCCGGCGCGAGTGACCAGTTCGCCCAACGCCGCCTCGGAGATGTCCTTCCGGCGTTTGCGCAGGGCGTCTCGCGCCGCCATTTCGGCGCGGTCGGCCCAGTCCCGGTCGTCCTGGGACCAGGCGGAGAAGCTTTCCACCGTGCCGAGCTTCTCGAGGGCCTTGTAGAATGACTTGCGCTTGTCCACCTTGCCGGCGCTGATGAGGAGGCGGACGTTTTGCCAGGGAAAGTTCTTCAGCTCGTCCGTCAATTGCGCCAGCCCGGCGGTCACGGCCTGGGAACTGGCGGTGCGCTCCTCGCCCAAGAAATTGCAATCGCGCAGCCAAACGGCCTTGCCGCCGCCGAAAAACGGCAGGGTCTGCAATGCTTCGCGCAGCCGCCCCAGCGCCACGAGCGCCTCGCCGCTGTTGCCCACGCTGGCCTCGATGATTTCATGGTCCATGCCGCCCAGTTCGGCGGACCATTCCGTGAAGAGCTGCCGGGCGCGCTGCTTGACGGCAAAATCGTCGTCGCCGCAGATGAGCGCCAGCGGATTAGACTTGGCTGCGGCCATTTACTCGGATTCCAGGTCGCCGCCCGACTCATTCATTTTATTAAGCACTTCGCTCATGTCTTCGACCTGGGCGAAGAGAGCCGCGGAAACGAATATGGGTTTCTTCTGCGCGGCGGCCAGGGCCAGGCAGTCGCTCGGTCGCGCATCCAGTTCGACGATTTTGCGGGCCAATTCGTTTTGCTGCTGGAGAATAATGCGGGCGAAGTAAGTGGAATTCTTGAGGTCGGTAATGATGACGCGCTCAACGTTGATGCCAAAACCCTGGAACATGCGGTTGATCAGGTCGTGCGTCAGGGGCCGTTCCTTGGGCGTTTCGCGCAGGAACATCCCGATGACTGCGCCCATCTGCGGTTCGACGTTGATCACAAAAACCTTTTCGTCATTGCCAACGAACAACGCGCAGCCGCTGTTGGCGGGCAGGATGCCCCGAATCTGAATGGGCACAACGTCGTTTTTCATGCCTGAAATTTACGCCGACAAGCGCAAAATACAAGTCCCCAGCGGAAATATACGCTGCGCGATGGATGAATTGCGATTGCTGCCGCGACGCCAACCCAGCATGATGGCCTCGAATTGTCTGATATTCGTTCTTATATTCCATGAGCGGACTGGCTGGTCAACTTGAGAATCGTCCCAAGGCGTTTTGCGCGGCCTTCAGCGTGTTGCTGGTGGCCGTCATCGGCGTCATTGATTACCTTGCCGGCTATGCGATTTTCTTTTCCGCTTTTTACCTGATACCGGTGGCCATGGCGGCGTGGTTTGTCGGGCGGGTCTTCGGCATCGCCATTTCGATCGCGTGTGTGACGGTTTCCGTGGTGGGAGATTACGCCGCCGGCGCCTCGTATTCGAATTTGCTGGTTCCCATCTGGAACGGAGCGATTGAATCGACGGTGTATTTTGTGATCGTTATGATTCTCACCAGCCTGCGAAAGCTGCACGATGAGCTGGAGGAACGGGTGCGGCAGCGGACCAACGCCCTGACCAGCGAGATGCAGGAGCGGGCGCGCCTGGAAAGGGAATTGCTTGAGGTTAGCGAGCGGGAGCAGCGGCGCATCGGCCACGATCTGCATGACGGCGTCTGCCAGCACTGGGCGGCAACCGCGATTGCCGGACATGTGCTGGGCGAAAAGCTGGCGGCCAAGTCGCTGCCCGAGGCCGCGGACGCCCGGGAAGTCGTGAAATTGGTCGAGGACGGCATCACGCTCACCCGCAATGTGGCGCACGGCATCGCCCCGCCGGAGCTGGAATCCGAAGGCCTGGTGACGGCGCTGGAACAATTTGCGGCCAATGTATCCAAGATGTTTCACGTGGACTGCCTGTTTGAATGCGAATCGCCGCCGCTGATTGACGACACCGAAGCGGCCACGCACCTCTACCGCATCGCGCAGGAGGCCGTGAACAACGCGATCCGCCATGGCCAGCCGCGGCAGATCGTCATCAGCCTGGCCAACCGGAAGGAACAGCTTGAGCTGACGGTGGAAGACGACGGCGTGGGACTGCCGGACGACTGGCAAAAGAACCGCGGTTTGGGCACGCGCATCATGGCCCATCGCGCGGCGATGATCGGCGGGAGGTTTTCAATTGAACCGAACCCGACGGGCGGCACGTTTGTCAAATGCGCCAGGCCCACGCGGGCGAAGTGAAGATTTTTCATGGCAAATTCAACGAACAAGCAGAGAGTTTTCCTGGTGGACGACCATCCGCTGGTGCGCGAATGGCTGACGAACCTGATCAACCAGCAGCCGGATTTGGCGGTTTGCGGCGAGGCGGAATCCGCTCCGGCCGCGTTGTCGGCCCTCGACGCGCAGCCGGCCCAACTGGCCATCGTGGACCTTAATCTGGCCAACTCCTCCGGGATTGAACTCATTAAGAACCTGCGGCAGCATCATCCGGACGTGCCGGTGCTGGTGCTGTCGATGCACGACGAATCGCTTTATGCCGAGCGGGTCTTTCGGGCCGGCGCGCGCGGTTATCTGAACAAGCGTGAGACGGCGCAGAAGGTGATCGAGGCCATCCGGCGCGTGCTCGAGGGCAAGCTCTACATCAGCGAAAAAGTCGCCGAAATCCTGGCCACGCGCTCGTTCCGCGGCCAAACGGCGAGCCGCTCGACGATGGAAGTGTTGAGCGACCGTGAATTGGAGGTGTTTGACAAGCTCGGGCAGGGGCTGGGCACGCGCCAGATCGCGGAAGATTTTCACGTCAGCGTCAAAACCATTCAAGAATATTGCGCGCGCATCAAGGACAAGCTCAACCTCAACAATGCCACGGAATTGCTGCGCGAGGCCGTGCGCTGGCGGGACTCGAAGAATCCCGGCTAAACGTCGTTGTCGGATTTGGCCTGACAAAGAAATAGGGCTGGTCTGACAGACAAAATCCGCCGCCCAGGCATCATGCTGGCGGATGGATTTGTGATTACCGATTTTATACGAAAACCAGCGCGTAGCGCCGGGCTGATCCTCCTACCCGGGTGGCTGGCGCTGGCCGGATGCGGCAAAGAGTCGACACCCGCAGTGGAGCTACCCGGTCCAAAAGTGAACGGCGACGAGGTCCAGTTCGCGCGCGGTTCGCCACAACTGGAATCAATCAACGTTGGCGAGGCCCTGCCCCGGACGATCGCCATCCACCATTTGACCGGAGCGCTTTATTGGGATGACGACGTGACGGTGCATGTCTTTACACCGGTCGCGGGCCGGGTGACGCGAGTGCTGGCCCACTTGGGACAGGTGGTGACCAACGGCACGGCGCTGGCGGAAGTTGATTCGCCCGACTTTGGACAGGCCCTGTCCGCAGCCCGCACGGCCGTGGCCAATCTGGTGGCCTTGGACAAGGCCGACGTTCGCGCGAAAGACATGTTTGCCCATGGTGCCGCCGCGCAAAAGGATGTGGAAGCGGCCGAGGCGGCCTACGGAGCCGCGCTGGCCGAACGTGACCGCGCGGAGGCGGTGCTGGCCAATTATGGCGGCAATGACCATAGCACCAACGAAGTGTACCGGCTGCGAGCGCCGCTGGCCGGGGTCATTGTGGACAAGAACGTAAATCCAGGCCAGGAATTGCGCGCCGACATGATGCTTGGAAACGTGCCGCAGACTTTCAACTCGCTATTTACGGTGAGCGACCCAGCCCGGCTCTGGTTGCAACTGGACGTGCCGGAGGCGGAATTGTCCGCGCTCGCAACCGGGCAAAAGCTCATAGTTCATTGCGAGGCCTTCCCCGGAAGGGTTTTTGACGGCTTGGTGGACAATATAGGCGACACACTGGATCCCTCCACGCGCACGGTCAAGGTCCGGGGCCTGGTGGCCAATCCGAACGAACTGCTCAAGGCCGAAATGTACGTGAAGGTGGATGTCGTGCAGGCCACCGACCGAATGGCCGATGCCGGCGTGGAGATTCCCTCGTCGTCGGTCTTCATGCTGGACGATCAATATTACTTGTTTGTGGAAACCGCGCCGGGACAATTCAAGCGCCAACAAGTCAAGGTGGGAGCGGAAGCGGACGGGAATATTCCGGTCTTCGCCGGGCTGGCTGCCGGCCAAAAAGTCGTGGTCGAAGGGGCGCTCCTGCTGCAGGCCATCCTCAACCCCGCCGATTGACAATGTTCGGTAAATTGACCGCCGCCATTTTACGCAATCGGCCGTTGGTTCTGGCCCTTTTGGCCGTGTTCATCCTGGCCGGCATCAATGCCTATGAGCGCCTGCCAGTCGAGGCCTACCCCGATGTCAGCAATCTGCGAATTCAGTTGCAAACCCTCTGGCCGGGGCATGCGGCGGAAGAAGTCGAGCAGCAGGTGACCATTCCGATCGAAGCCGTCATGGACGGTGTGCCGGGCCGGCTGTCGATGCGTTCCATTTCCTTGTTCGGCCTGTCCCAAATTTCGTTGATCTTCGAGGACGACGCGGACCCCACCGCCGCCCGCAATCTCGTCAACCAGCTTTTAGGCACGGTGAATCTGCCGGCCGGAGCGAACACCGGCCTATCGCCCGATGCCACACCCATTGGCGAGATATTCCGTTACACCTTGCGCGCGCCGCCGGGATTCCCGCCCGAGGAACTGCGCGCCATTGAAGACTGGGTCGTGGAAAAAAAATTCAGGTCCGTGCCGGGGGTCGTTGACCTCAATCCCTTCGGCGGCCTGACCAAGCAGTACCAGGTGCTGGTCGATCCCGCCAAGCTAAAGTCATTCGGACTCAATCTGCAACAGGTGTTCACTGTGCTCCAGAATGGCAATGTCAATGCCGGCGGCGGTTACGTGGAACATGGCGCCCAACTCTACGTGGTGCGCGGTCTGGGACTGATCAAGGGTGTGGACGACATCCAGAACATCGCCGTGACCACGGTCAATGGCACGCCGGTTTTCATCAAGGACATCGGCCAGGTCGTCATCGGACATGCCACCCGGCTGGGCCGCGTCGGCCGCACGGATTGTGCCGGTGGAAAAGTCATCCGGGACGAAGACGATGTCCCGGAAAACATCGTCATCATGCGGCGCGGGGACAATCCGACCGTGGTTTGCCGCCAGGTGGAACAGATGGCCGCCGACCTCAACGCCCATTATCTGCCGCCGGGTGTGAAGCTGGCGGTGTATTACGACCGGACGGCGCTGGTGGATCGAACCGTGCATACGGTTCACAAGAACCTGCTGGAAGGCATCGCGCTGGTGCTGACCGTAACGCTTTTGTTCCTTGGCTTGGGGAACTGGCGCTCGGCGCTGGTGGTGGCGCTGGCCGTGCCGGTGTCGCTGCTGGGGGCTTATATGCTCCTGGATTTGAGGGGCATTCCCGCCAATCTGATTTCCCTGGGCGCCATTGACTTCGGCATCATCGTGGATTCGTCCGTGGTCATCATGGAGAATCTGCTGCGAATCCTGCACGAGCGAAAGGGCAAGCTGCGATCGCTTCCCCGCGCCATCACCGAAGCGGTGGCCCAAATGGGCCGGCCCATCTTGTTTTCCAAGATCATTCTGCTCACGGCATTTATTCCGCTTTACACGATGCAACAGGTCGAGGGCCGGATTTTCAAACCCATGGCCTGGACCCTCACCTTCGCGCTGATCGCGGGCACGTTCTTCGCGGTCCTGGTGGCGCCGGCGCTGGCCACCTTCGCCGTCCGCGGGGGAAAGATTGCGGGCGAAGATTCGTGGATTGTCCGCTGGCTGCTGCGGTTTTACCAGCCCATGCTGGCTTTCGCTGTGAAATCGCGGGCGCTGGTCATCGGCGCCGCGCTGGCCCTGCTGCTGGTGGGCGGCATCGCCTTTCACTTTTTGGGTTCGGAGTTTCTGCCCAAGCTGGACGAGGGCGATTTGTGGGTGCGCACGTTCCTGCCGCAATCCATTTCGCCGTCGGAGGCGGCCAAGATCACCCACAAGGTCCGCCTGCTGCTGGCGGCTTTTCCAGAAGTCCGCTACATTGTGGACCAGGAAGGCATGCCCGATGACGGCAGCGACGTCAACGGCTGGGACGTGACCGAATACAGCGTGGGTCTTATTCCGCGTGAGCGGTGGACCACCGCGCATGACCGTGAGGCGCTGTGTGATGCCATGTCGCGCAAGCTGGCCGGGATTCCAGGCATTCAGACCCAGTTCAGCCAGTATATCGAAGACAATGTGGACGAGGCGGTGTCTGGCGTGAAAGCCAACCTGGCCATCAAGGTGTTCGGACCGGACACTTTCATTTTGCAAAAGCTCGCGGACCAGATTGTAGACGTGGTGAGCAAAGTTCCCGGGGCGGCGGACGTCGGCACCGAACATCTGACCGGCCAGCCGCAAATCCAAATCACAGTGAACCGGGCGGCGATTGCGCGCTATGGGCTGGCCATGGCCGACATGCAGAATGTCGTGGCCACCGCATTGGGCGGCCAGGCGGCGACCAAGGTGCTCGAAGGCGAACGCAGTTTTGATCTGGTGGTTAAGATGTCGCAGGGTTCCGTTGCCGACCTCCAATCCATTCGCAATCTTCCGGTCTTTGGTTCCAACGGCGAGCGGATCACCCTGGGCGACTTGGCGGAGGTGGAGGCAAAACCCGGCATGGCCCGCATCTATCGTGAAGAAAATGAGCGCCGTACGGACATTAAACTTTCCGTGCGCGACCGTGACATGGGTTCGCTGGTGGGGGACGCGCAACGAGCCATCTCGGCGCAGGTCAAGGCGCCGCCGGGCTACCGCATCGTCTGGACGGGGGCCTTTGAAAATGAACGCCGGGCTGAGCGGCGGCTGGCCATCATTTTCCCCATCACCCTGATGGCCATTTTCTTTTTGCTCTTCGTCACGTTCAATTCTTCTGCGCTGGCCGCGCTGATTCTGCTCATTGTGCCCTGCACCGCTGTCGGCGGCATTATGGCGCTGCCGGTGGCCGGATTGAATCTGTCGGTGGCGGCGCTGGTGGGCTTTGTCGCCCTGTTTGGCATTGCCATCCAGAACTGCGTGATTCTCATTTCGCGCATTCGCGAGTTGCGTAAATCGGGTTTGGACCTGGCCCCGGCGGTGAGCGAAGGCGCGACGCAACGCGTGCGGCCGATGGTGATGACGGCGCTGATGGCCATGCTGGGCCTGCTGCCGGCGGCGGTTTCCACCGGCGTGGGGGCCGAGACGACGCGACCCTTCGCCGTGGTCATCATTGGCGGGTTGCTGACCGGCACAGTAATCACTTTGTTCCTGGTGCCGGCGCTGTATCCTTGGTTTGACAAGAGACCGGTTAACCAGCCATGAAGATGATCCTCGCCATGATTTCGCCCGAGCACTTGAACAAACTGCTCGACGACCTCGACGAACATGAATTGCCGGGGCTGACTGTCTCCGAGGCGCGCGGCTTCGGCCAGCAGGATCGCGATTTTACGGACGTGGAATTGCCGCCCATGCTGCGGCTGGAAATTGTGTGCCAGGACAACGAAGCGGAAAGGATTGTCCAATCCATTTACCGAAGCTCGCACACCGGGCGGCGCGGCGACGGCAAGGTCTTCATTTTGCCGGTGCTGGATGCCCTCCGCATCAAGACCGGCGAACGCGGCGAGGCGGCCATAAAGCCAAGGCCACCTTCGTGTCCGGAGTCCGAGATCTCGCCCTGATCACCTTGGCTTGAGACTCACCAGTGACCGAACCGGTCGCGGGGAATGCTGGCGTTCGTCGGGTACACAAGATAGACTGTGTTGTGAGAGGTCGCCCAGGCGCGGATCACGTTGTCCCGGCTGTAAATGTGCCGCACGGTTTCGCCGCGATCCAAGCGGGTGGCCGGGTCATTGACCACCACGTCACCGGTTTTTGTGAAGCCGGTGCACACAACCAGGTGCCCTTCCGGTGCGAAGGGGCGGCCCGGTTGAAGCAAATCCCACCGCGCCGAGAGAATGACCGGAATCCCGGCGGCAATCCAATCTTCCACTTCCGAGAGGTCGTCAAATCTTGTCACGTAGCTTCGCAGGCCGGCGAACCCGCCGGCAAATGCGGTGTTAAATGACCAGTTGCCGGTGCCCTCATAATCCCGGTCATAAACCGCGGCGGCAACTTGCGGCACGGTCAAATTCATCTCCGGGCGGTTCATCACCTCCGCCCAGCGCGCCAAGACCATCGACAGCGAGGCCGGACTGCACCAGCCATTCTCGCCGGGATAACCATGCTGTGAGCGTTCGGGCGTGGGCACCGTCCGGCCCCAGGCGGCACGATGAGGAGGGCGCGAGGTGGCGGGTGCCTTGGTGTCGGAAAAGCAGAGACCAAGGAATTTTGGTTTCGGCTCGATCCCGTTCGAGCTGCCGAGCGTTAATCGGATTTGGGCGCCAGACGCCAGCCGATTCAAGACCAGCGTATCCGTGTTTACTGCGCCATCGGCATCCCGCTGGCCGCGCACGCTGGTGCGCAGACCCGGGTCCGCGTCCGGGGACCATCGGCCTAGCGTGTAGAATTTTGTCGTCTGATCCGGGAAAACGCCCGCTGCTTCAACCTTCAACCATGAGCCGGCGGGAGCATCGGCATTCCAAGATACCATCAGCTGGTTCCAGGGAATTGAAGATTGAATGGTCGGCGAAAGCAAAACCATCTGGCCGTCGTTATCGTGAGTTTGCTTGAAATCGGCAAAGTCATTGATCGCGATGAAATGGCTGAAGCGGCTGGGATGAGAGACAAAGGCAGTTTTGCAGCCGGAAACGATCAGAGTGGCCCAAATCAAAAATAACGCGTGCACCAGGCGGCTGGGTGGCATTTCCCCCAGAAAATCGCGAATTGAACTCCTGAACCGGCGCCAATCCAGCGCTGCCATATCGCCAACACGCGGGAACAACGTCTCGCTTTCCCCGGGGGAGAAGGCCGGGGTGAGGGTAAGCGTAAAACTCTCTTTCTCGCCCGTGTCCCTCGCGCCGACCAGCCAGCAATTTTCGCCTGCGCTTCCCTTGGTTGTCTCTCCATCATCGGGGGGTTCACGGTGAGGGCGGGCTTCTTTCATTCCCGCCATCTTCCGGGGTTCCTGGAGAGTTCCATGTTCCATTCGAATCTACTCCTTGAGTTTATTTCGTCGAGCCTACCAGCGCGGCGATCAGGCCGTCGGTGGTATGCTCCGGGGCCTCAATTTCCGGCTTAAGTCCGATTGCCGTGATTGCCTTCGTGGTTTCCGGGCCAATGGAGGCAATCTTTAAGGTCGAGAATTGTTGCAGGAGCCTGGGCAGGTCAAAGCGCGCATGGAAGAACTCCACCGTCGAGCCGCTCGTGAACGTCAGCCAGTCGGCCCCGTTTCGCAAAAAATCCTCCGCCGCCCCGAAAAAGTCCTCGGTCTCGGCGACGGTTTTATAAAGCCCGACGTCGTCCACGATGGCGCCGAGTTCCTCCAAGGCCCGGGGCAGGTCCGGATTGGCTTTCTCGGCGCGGAACAGGCAGATTTTTGTGTTTTCGATGCTGCTGTGGCGGGCAAAAGCCCCGGCGATCTTCCGGCCCAGCGCTTCCTCGGGCATCAGATCCACCTGCAAATGAAATTCGCGCAGCTTCGCGGCGGTGGCCGGACCCACGGTGGCGATCTTGGCGCCACCCAGGTCGCGCAAATCGTGAAACCGCCGGAAAAAGAATTCGAAAAAGGTTTCCACGCCGTTCGCACTGGTGAAAACGAGCCAGTCGTAGGAATTCAGCGCCAGCAGGGCATCGATGAAATCCTGCTTGTTATCCGGAAGATCGCCCTTGATGGTCGGGATTTCCAAGACCTCCGCCCCAAGGTTCGCCAATTTTCCGGCAAATTTGGCCGCCTGCGCCCGCGAACGGGTGACCACAATGCGTTTTCCATACAGCGGCAGGCGTTCGAACCAGTTTAACTTGGGCCGGAGCTTGACGACCTCGCCCACGATGGTGATGGCCGGGGGCGAGATTTTGGCCCGCGCGGCCAGTCCGGCGATCGTGGCCATTGTGCCGGCGACGGACTTCTGGCGCCCCGTGGTGCCATGTTGCACGATCGCCACGGGCGTTTCCGTGGGCATCCCATGCTTGATCAACGACGCGGTCCAGTCCGCCAGATTGTCCATGCCCATGAGGACCACCTTGGTGCCAGGGATTTTGGCGATTTGCTCATAGCGCAAAGCCGTGGAGGGGTCGGCGGAATCGCCATGCCCGGTAAATGCGGTAAAGCTGGAGCAGTAGGCGCGGTGCGTGAGCGGAATGCCGGCGTAATTCGCCGCGGCCACGACTGACGAAACGCCGGGCACGACCCCGAAGGGGATTTTGGCATCGGCCAGGGCCTCGGCCTCCTCGCCGCCGCGCCCAAAGACGAAGGGATCGCCGCCCTTGAGGCGCACGACCGTTTTGCCTGCCTTGGCGCGGGCGATCATCAAGCCGGTGAGCTGCTCCTGCGTGAGGCCGCCGTCGCGCTTGTGGTTGCCGCGCGCGATGATCTCGGCGCCGGGAGGAACCAGGCGCAGCAATTCGGGGTTCACCAGGACGTCGCAAATGACAACGTCCGCGCTGCGGAGCAGTTCCGCGCCCCGCAAGGTGAGCAGACCGGCATCACCGGGTCCGGCCCCGACGAGATACACTGTGCCTTTGGATTTCATCCGCATAATTTAGCCAATCGCAGGCGGCGGGCAATGCAGAGTTATTTTTTTGCTAGCCAATGGATCGAAGAAACCAGAGAGAGACGCGATCAGGAGTGCGGAATGCGGGGGACCGGGAACGACTATCGTCGTTGGCTATGGTTTGGAATCCAGCTTGAGCGAGCGCTGGAGGAAATTTTCAAGCACCTGGTCAAAACCCTGACCGCCAGGAAAGCCGTGCCCGCCGCCGGGGGTCATCCAATAAGTTGCATCGGCGCCGGCCGCGCGCAATTTTTCGCACAGCGCCTGGCCGTGCAGGCCGGGAACAATCGGGTCTTTTTCGCCATCGCAAATCAACAGCGGCGGCAGATCATTGCGGACGTGGCCGACGGGACTCATGGAATCATATAGCGCACGGCCCGGTTCCGTTTCGGGCGTGGCGCCGTGAAACAGGACACGCAGGCGCGGGCGCGAGTCGTCGGGAATATTGTCGTCTGGCCCGCGAAAGGAAAGTTGTCCGACACCGTTGGTGAGCACGTCGCCCGGGCCTTGATTCCAGAACCGCACGAAGTCGGTGGGCGGGATGAAACTGAAACTGCCGGAGACTTTGGCGGTGACGTTTTCCAGTCCCGGCAGCGGGCCGCCGTCGGGAAAATTTTCCGGCACCATGGCGACCATCAGGCTCAGCTGGCCGCCGGCCGAGCCACCGGTCACGTCAATGCGGTCGGAATCAAGGTGGAAGCGCCCGGCGTTATTGCGGATGAAGCGGATGGCGTTGCGGCAATCACGAATGTTTTCAGGAAAGCCGCCCGCGCGACCAAGACGGTAATCGATGGAGAAGACCGCCAAGCCATGGCGTTTGAACCATTGCCAGCCGCCGACACCGCCCAAGTTCGCGGCCTTGCCGCCGCCAAACCACCAGCCGCCGTGAATTTCCACGATGGCCGGCGCCGGCGCCGTCGCGCCTTGCGGCAAAAAGGCGTTCAAGGTCAGGTCTTGTCCGGCAACGGTGCCATAAACGATGTTGGTTTCGGCCCGATAAACGAGCGGTTCAGTTGCCCGCAGCGCCGGGGACAGCGCAATCCAAAGCAGGACGGACAAAACGACCGAAAGCTTTTGGTTCATGAGGTTGAAAGCTAAATTGAATAATCCTCGGAGAAGATTTTGACTTTCTTTAATTCCACGAAGACCTGCTCGCCGGCCTTGGGCTGCAACTGCTGGAATTCTTCCTTGCTCAACTGGGCGGCGAACTGTCCGCCGCCGTGGAGACGCTCCAATTCCAGGTTGGCCACCGGCCCGGCGGCGTTGCAGCGCACGATCAGTGCCGGAAAGGTCTTCTGGCCGCCGGGGTCGCGGGTGATCCGCACGTCGTGCGGCCGCACAAAGGCAATCGCCTCCGCCTCCGCGTCGCCGGCGGTGCCAGGCGCGGCGAATTCGGTGCCGCTGATCGTCAACGAGCCGTCTTTGACACGGCCGCTAAAGAGATTGACGTTGCCGAGAAAATCATAGACAAACGGCGACGCGGGATGGTCGTAAATTTCCTCGGGTGTGCCGATTTGCTCGATGTGGCCGTCCCGGAGGATGGCGACGCGGTCGGCCACTTCGAGGGCCTCTTCCTGGTCGTGCGTCACGAACAGGGTGGTCACATGGATTTCGTCGTGCAATTGTCGCAGCCAGCGGCGGAGTTCCTTGCGCACCTTGGCGTCGAGCGCGCCGAACGGCTCGTCGAGCAGGAGGACTTTTGGCTCGACGGCGAGGGCGCGGGCGAGGGCGACGCGCTGGCGCTGGCCGCCGGAAAGCTGGGAGGGAAACCGGAGCCCCTGGGGCTCGAGCTGGATGAGCTTCAACAGTTTCTCCACCCGCGCGCGAAGTTCCTTTTCGGGCGGGCGGGTTTCCCTTGGGCGCACGCGCAGGCCGAAGGCAATGTTTTCAAAGACGCTGAGGTGGCGGAACAGCGCGTAATGTTGAAACGCGAAGCCAGCCTTGCGTTCACTGGCGGGAACGGCAGTGACGTCCTCGCCATAAAAGAGGATCTGCGCTTTGCCCGGATCCGGAAACTCCAATCCGGCGATGGTGCGCAGCAGCGTGGTTTTCCCCGAGCCGGAGGGGCCGAGCAAGGCGACCAGTTCGCCCGACTCCACCCGGAGGTTTATATTGTCCAGCGCGGTGAAGCGGCCGAATTTCTTGGTGACGTTTTTGACTTCGACGCTCATTTGATGTCGCCGGCTTGGAGCGTGGCCTGCTTGTGCTCCACCCAGGTCTTCAGGCCGAGGGTGACCAGGGCCAGCAGCGCGAGCAGCGACGCCACGGCAAACGCGCCGGCGAAATTGTAGTCATCATACAGGGCTTCAATGTGCAACGGAATGGTATTCGTCTGGCCGCGGATTTTGCCGCTGACCACGGAGACCGCGCCAAATTCGCCCATGGCGCGGGCGTTGCAGAGGATGACGCCATAAAGCAGGCCCCATTTGATATTGGGCATGGTGACACGCCAGAACGTCTGCCAGCCGCTGGCACCCAATACGCGCGCGGCTTCCTCCTCGTTCCGACCCTGCGCCTGCATCAGGGGGATGAGCTCGCGCGCCACGAATGGGAAGGTGACAAAAATGGTGGCCAGCACGATGCCGGGCACGGCGAAAATGATTTTAAAATTGTGGTCGTTCAGCCAGTTTGCCAGCCACGGGCACGGCGGGTGATCGGCGTTCTGGTAGAGCCCGAGCCAGCCTTGCGCGCCGAAGACGAGAACGTAAATCAAACCCGCGATGACGGGGGAAACCGAGAAGGGCAGGTCGATCAGGGTGAGCAGGATGTTTTTGCCCCGAAAATCAAATTTGGCGATGGTCCAGGCCGCGCACACGCCAAAAACGCAGTTCAACGGCACGGCGATGGCCGCGGTAAGCAAGGTGAGCCTGATGGCGCTCAAGGCCATGGGGTCGCCGATGGTCCGGCAATAGAAAGCGATTCCCTTGGCGAACGCCTGCACGAAAACCGAAGCCAGCGGCAGGAACAGGAACAGGCTCAAAAATGCCAGAGCGACGCCGATAAGCAACCGGCGCACGAGGGGCGGCTCCGTGGTGGAATGCCGCTGCGCGGCCCGGGCAGGCACGTGCAAGGTGGTGGCGGCGGGCGTCATGCGAGGTTGGTGGCGTTGTGGCGGTTGGTCCACCATTGAAGCACGTTGACGCTCAAGAGCAGGAAGAAGGAGACGACGAGCATCACCACGGCGATGGCGATGGCTTTCGCGTAGTCAAATGTGTCCAGTTCGCCCATGATGACCAGCGGCGTGATCTCGGTTTGCAGCGGTTTATTGCCGGCTATGAAGATCACGGAGCCGTATTCACCGAGCGCGCGGGCGAAGGCGAGGGTGAAGCCCGTGAGCAGCGCGGGAGTGACCATGGGTAGGATGATCCGCCAAAAAATCTGCCAGCGGTTTGCGCCGAGGCTGGCGGCGGCTTCCTCCAATTCCGGATCGAGGTCTTCCAGGACTGGCTGCACCGTGCGGACGACAAAGGGCAGGCCGATGAACGTGAGAGCCACAAAGACCCCGATCCGGGTGTTGGCGACGTGAATGCCGAGCGGTTCGAGCCATTGGCCGATCCAGCCGGCTTTCGCGTACAGGGTGGCGAGGGTGATGCCGGCCACGGCCGTGGGCAGGGCGAACGGCAGGTCCACCAGCGCATCGACCAGCCGCTTTCCGAAAAACCGGTAGCGCACCAGCACCCACGCGACGATGAATCCGAAAAACGCATTCACCAGCGCCGCGAAAAACGAGGCGCCAAATGTGAGGCGATAGGAAGCCACCGCCCTGGGCAGGGTGATGATGTGCCAAAATTCGGTCCAGGTCAGCGAAGTGGTTTTCCAGAACACGGCTGACAAGGGAATGAGCACGATGAGACCAAGGTAAAAGAGCGTGAAGCCGAGCATCAGTCTGAAGCCCGGCAACACGCGCAACTTTTTGGATGGGACAATTCTGGGCGCCACTTGGAAAACGCGGAACAGGAAAACCCTTTAGGCGGTCGTTTGCAAGCGGCTTATATCATCGGAGTCCGTGCCGATGTCGGCGAACAGCCAGGTGGAGAGATAACGTTCGCTGGAGGAGGGAATGATGACCACGATGGTTTTGCCCTTGTTTTCCGGGCGCTTGGCCACCTGCAGCGCGGCCCAAACCGCCGCCCCGCTGGAGATGCCAATGGGAATGCCCTCGTTGGCGTTCACCTGTTTGGAAATGGGCCCGGAATCGTCCTCGTTCACTTGAATGACCTCCTCAAGCATCTTGGTGTTGAGATTATCCGGTATAAAACCCGCGCCGATCCCCTGCAATTTGTGCGGTCCCGGCTTGCCGCCCGAGATTACCGGCGATTTGACCGGTTCCACGGCGATGGCTTTGAAGCCGGGCTTCCGCTGCTTGATCACTTCAGCCACACCGGTGATGGTGCCGCCGGTGCCCACGCCGGAAACCACGAAGTCCACTTTGCCATCGGTATCCTTCCAGATTTCCTCGGCGGTGGTTTTGCGGTGAATGGCCGGGTTGGACGGATTGGAGAACTGCTGCAGGATGATGCTGTTCGGGATCTGCTGGTGCAGTTCCTCGGCCTTGGCGATGGCGCCCTTCATGCCTTTGGCGCCTTCGGTCAAAATCAATTTGGCGCCGAGGATTTTGAGCAGTTTGCGGCGTTCGATGCTCATCGTCTCGGGCATGGTGAGGACGAGTTTCAGGCCCTTGGCGGCCGCAACGAAGGCGAGACCGATGCCGGTATTGCCGCTGGTGGGCTCGATCAAGATGGTATCGGGTTTGATTGTGCCGGCCTTCTGGGCGTCTTCAATCATGGCCAGGCCAATCCGGTCCTTGACGCTGGAGAGCGGGTTGAAGAACTCGAGTTTGAGCAGGACGTCGGCGACGGCGCCGTGTTCCTTGGCCGTGCGGTTCAGCCGCACCAGGGGTGTATTGCCGATGGTTTCGGTGATGTCGTTATAGATACGTGACATGTTTTTTGTTGGTTGCTGTTTATGGTTGACGTACAGGTTACAGATTGGGCGCGTAGGCGATGAACTTGCGGTACTCCGCCAATATGGCCTGCAAGGATGCCACGTACGCTGCTTCCTTCACGTACTCCGGCGGCTTCTGCGGCGTTTCGAGGATGATTTCAAATGGCCGTGGACGCGCCTTGGGCGGGGCGCTCAACATGCCATCGTAAGCGTCGCGGATGATGCCGTTGCGGGCCCGAAAGCCGTCGATGATTGGGCGCTCGTCGCGGGCCAGCAGCCTCTCGGCGGCCTGCAAGGCCGGTTCGATCAAATGCTTGGCCAGGGTGGCGCCGCGAACAATGCCGTAAAAGCCGTCGCTGGTGTCGTCGGTGTGCAGGGCGATGATGCCTTGAAACGAGCGGGAAGTCAGTTCCGCTTCCAACAAGCGGACTTCCGGGACGCGGGACTGTTTCCAAAATTCGCGGTTTAGATCCTTGCCGGACCGGGACAGGCGCGTGGCGTCCTCGAAGCCGGTCGGGTTGCAGACCGGGTAAAACGAGAGATAATAGCCGGCGGCCAGCTCGGGTTTGGCTTCGAGCAATTTGATGAATTGGATCAGGGCGTGCACACCCTCGGGTTCGTCGCCATGGATGCCGGCAAAGATGCCCACGCGGATGGGCGTATCGCCGCCTCGAGGCCCCACGAAGAGATAGCGGGGCAGTTCATAGAGTTCGCCGTTCGCTTGGAACCGCGCGTCGTGGTTGGCCACCAGATTGGACGAAGTGGCTGCGGCCTGTTCCAATGGCGCGAGGAGGTCGGCCAGGGACCGGCGTTGCTGGCGTGGGGAGGGGGCGGTGACGCGGGTTGATTCGGCGGTGATCATGGGAGGTTATTTTCTTTGAGCTTCACTGTTGATAAATCTGGTCAAATACTCCGCCGTCGGCGAAATGCGTTGCCTGCGCTTTGGCCCAGTCGCCGAATTCCGCATTGAGCGTCACCAGTTTTAATTGGCCAAAATTCGCAGAATATTTTTGGAGAATGGCTTGATTGCGGGGCCGGTAAAAATTCCGCGCGGCAATTTCCTGGCCCTCGTCGGAATAAAGATATTTCAGATATTCAGCGGCCACCTCGGCGGTGTGATGCCGGCTGGCATTCTTGTCCAACCAGGCGACCGGGGGCTCGGCGAGGATGCTCATGGGCGGCGTGACAATCTCGAAATTGGCGGCGCCGAATTCCTGGAGCGCGAGGTGCGCCTCGTTTTCCCAGGCCAGCAGCACGTCGCCGAGGTTGTTCTTGGCAAACGTCACGGTGGCACCGCGGGAGCCGGAATCCAGCACCGGCACGTTTTTGTAGAGGCGCTTGATAAACTCCCGCGCCGCGGCGTCATCGTGATGGTTTTTTTCCAGGGCGTCCGCGTAGGCAGCCAGATAGGCCCAGCGCGCGCCGCCGGAGGTTTTGGGGTTGGCCACCACGACACTCACGCCGTTTTTCACCAAATCGTCCCAGTCCCGGATTTTCTTGGGATTGCCTTTGCGGACAAGAAACACAATGGTCGAGGTGTAGGGCGTGCTGTCATCCGGCAGCCGCCGCTGCCAATCGGCGGGCAACAGCTTCGCCTGTTGCGCAATGGCATCGATGTCGTAGGCCAGCGCGAGGGTCACCACGTCCGCCCCAAGCCCGTTGATGACCGCCTGGGCCTGCTTGCCGGACCCGCCGTGGGATTGGGAGACAGTCACTTGGTCGCCGGTTTTCGCCAGCCAGTATTTGGCAAACGCGGCGTTGTACTCGGCGTAGAATTCGCGCGTGGGGTCATAGGAGACGTTGAGCAGCCTGATCTCCCCGGCCCCGGCTGACAGCGCCCACGTCAGCGCGAACAGAATTGGCAGAAAGTGTTTCATTAAAGGATGGCGGCGCATTAAAAGGCGAGTTGAATGCGCGAGAAGAGGACGTTTTCGGCCTGGGCGGGCACCGTACCGGGCGAAGCCTTGCCGGTGAAACCATCGAAGGTGGTGTGCGAGAAGCTCAGGTCGGCGCGGACATTCCGGTTCAGGTACCAGTTCAGGCCGATCGACCAGGCTTTGGCGCCATCCGCGGACTTGGTGGGGCTGGCGAAGCCGTCGGAGAAGGCCTTGTCGTCCACGGACAGCTCGGCGTAGCGGGCCACGACTTGCCAGGCGCCCCAGCCGCCACCGTGCAGGTCGAAAGGATGAAGCGGAGTCACGCCGCTATAGGCGGCGTCTTCACCCGTCAGCACCCAGCTCCCAGCCACGTCCCAGGCGGTGTTTTGCAAGTCGGCCGATTTGGTGAGCGAGGCGACCTGCTGGTCGGAAACGACATATTCACCGAGCACGCCCAGCGGACCATTGTAGTAATAGGCCTGGGGCGTCGTGCGCCACCCGGCACCGTTGGCATTGACGCCCGCGTTGTAGGTGAAGAACTTTTCCTGTCCGTCGGTGGTATAGCCGGGAGTCAGGCCGGTGGCCGAATTGGTCTGGGGGCGGTTATCCAGATAGGTTCCGGCGACCCCAAAGCCCAAGCCCTGGAGAGCGTTGATGTTGCTGTTCTTAAGCGGTTGGAAAAATAATCGTCCTTCGAACGTTAGATCATCCTGAGTGGGCGTATTCACCGTGGTGCCGCTATAATCATATCCGCCGCTGAACATTCCCAGGCCGTAGCTGACGACACCGTCGAGCACCCCGCCGTGGAACATGACTCCGAGGTCGCGGTTGGGCACCAGATCCGTCGCCAAGGAGCGCTCATTGAACAGAAGATCCCGGTCGTTCATCAAGGCTTCCAGTCCGACGGGCGCTTTGAACTTGCCGACTTCCAGTTGCAGGGCGGGGTTATAATGATAATTGATAAAGGCGTCGTAGATTTGCACGGTGCTGCCGCCAAAGTCGGGCGTGAAGTTGAAATCGAAATCGTGGAAGACGGTGCCCGTGAAGATCGGCCGCGCGCGGCGCAGAAGGAAGCCGTCGTCACCGTTATTGCCTCCGTCATGGATGAAACTGCGGCTATCGAGCTGCAGGATGCCGTGCAACTCGGCCACAAAATTCGTGTCCGCGGAACTGAAGCTGAAGCCGTTTTGGGTGAGGGCGAATTTGGGCTGGGCTTTGGCGAGAGTTTCAGCGGTTTCCTGGTCATTCTCCCGCTCGCGCTCGAGGATGCGGACCTTTTGGTCCAAGGCTTCAACCTGCGCGTTGGAGGGCGCTGGGGTTGGAATGGCTGCCGGTGCCTTTTGTTGCTGCTCCAGAATTTCCACTTTTTGCTCGAGCGCCTGAATTTCCTTCTTTAAGGCGTCAATTTCTGCTGCTTCGGAGTTGGTGCTGACGTTGTCGGCGGCAAGCGCCGATATGGCGAATTGCGATCCGGCCAGGGCTGCTATGGTTAATGGTTTTAGTTTCATGATCATTTTATGTTATTTCTTGTGGACAAGTTAATAACGACTCTAAATGTCGTCCATACTGCCAATCATGCCAAATTATAAATTGCGATACCGTGCAATCTAAATTCGGCCCCGTTTCTCTGCTAATGACGACTGAATATGTAGTTATTATGTTCAGTCGGCAAATTTTGTCAACCCTAAAGCGAATTATTTTCAGATACCTTCACCGCCGATGAAGCCAGAGGAAATCTCGTCTTTGGCCAAGGGCACGCCCTTGGCCACGTCGGCCAGGGTGGCACGATCCATGAGCTTGGCCAGATAATTTCGCGCGTCAAAGAAAACGCGTCGAAAGCGGCAGACGGATTCCTGGGTGCAACGCTGGTAGCCCGTAACGGAGACGCAATCGATGGGCGCAAGAATTCCATCGAAATGACGGACCACTTCACCCATCGTGATTTTCGCCGGTGCTTTGGCCAAAAAGTAGCCTCCGCGAATGCCGGCCGAGCTGTCCACCCAACCTTGGGACTTCAGAGCCAGCATGATCTGTTCCAGGAAACGCTTGGGGGCGTCGTTGCGCCGCGCCAGCTCGCGAATGGGAATCGGGGCGCCCCCATAATGGTCCACCAGGGTGAACAGGGCGCGCAAAGCATAATCAGTTTTTCTCGAAATACGCATACAAATACGATAATCTTGGTTGTTTATTAGTCAACCATTGAAAATGCGGCCCTCGATTGGGCCAGGAGGCTGACGGCCGTTTCGGCACGCAGGTTGGGGAGGCAGCGAATCGGGCCATGACCACTGAAGAAAGCGCGTCGAGATTGGGTGATGCCGGATTCCCGGCAGAAACTTTCAAAGTCCCCCACGGATAAAAAATGCAGGTTGCGGGTACGGTGCCATGGCGTCGGCAGCGACCGCGTCACGGGGGTGCGTCCGCTGAAGAGCACCTGCAAACGAACGCGATAGTGCGCGAAGTTGCTGAAGGAGATGATGATTTGTCGGCCGACCCGGAAAGCTTCGCGGAGGATTTCGGCCGGTTGAATGAGTTCCTGAAAAGTTCCCAGCAGCAGCACGAAGTCAAAGGCGCCGTCGGCATGCTGATCCAGCCCGTCGGCGATGTCGCCTTGATGGACGACGAGTCCGCGCTGAACGCAGCGGGTGACCAGAGTGGCATTCTTCTCGACCCCTTCGCCAATGACGTACCGAGTTTGGATCAGGCGTTCCAGGAAGGCTCCGTCGCCGGTGCCGAGGTCCAGGACGCGGGATTTTTCCGGAATCCATTGTTCGACCGTTTCATAAACGCCGTAGTTCATGGCACGTCTGCAGAAGCGATGGGCGAAGCCGTGCCGTGGCCGTGCACCGAGGCGAGTTCGCCATTGAGAAAATGCCCGAGGACATCGGCAAAAGGCGGGTTGTCGATCAGGAACGAGTCGTGCCCGTATTCGGATTCCAAATTGAGATACGTCACGGCGACGCCGGCCCGTTTGAGCTGGCGGACGAGTTCGCGGGATTGGGGCGGGGGATAAAGCCAGTCGGACGAGAAGGAGATGACGAGGAAACGCGCCTGCACCCGCCGCAGAATCTCGTCCGGCGCGGCATCCTCAAACAGGTTGAATTCGTCGATGGCCCGGGTGAGGTAGAGGTAGGAATTGGGGTCAAACCGTTTGACGAAGCTGTCCCCCTGGTGCTGCAAATAACTCTCAATAGAAAACTGGTGGTGGTCCGCGGCATCCGCCTGCCGGCGGCGGCCGAATTTCCGCGCCATGGCCAGCTCGCTGAGGTAGGTGACGTGGCCGACCATGCGGGCGACGGCCAGGCCGTGCGCCGGGAAGCGGGCTTCCGAGTATCTGCCGCCGTTCCAGTGCGAATCCGCGATGATGGCTTGGCGGCCGATTTCGTTGAAGGCGATCTGCATGGCGTTGTGCGCGGTGCAGGTGGCAATGGGGACACAAATGCGCACGCGTTGGGGCAGATGAACCGCCCAGGTCAGCGCCTGCATTCCGCCCATGGATGCGCCCACCACGGCAAAGAGTTTTTGGACGCGGAGATGGTCCAACAGCTCCGCCTGCAGTTGCACCATGTCACGGACGGTCACGCGGGGAAAATCCATGGCGAAGGGCTGCCGCGTCAGCGGGTTGAGGGAGCCGGGGCCGGTCGTGCCACTGCAGCCACCGAGCGTGTTGGAGGAGATGACGAAAAATTTGTCCGTATCGATTGCCTTCCCCGGGCCCACGTGGAAGTCCCACCAACCGGGGCGGCCGGTCTTGGGATGGGTGCCGGCGACGTGGGCGTTGCCGGAGAGACCATGACAGACGAGGACGGCGTTGTCGCGGGCCGGGGACAGCGTTCCCAAAGTCTGATAATTGACATCCACGGCTTCAAACCTGAAGCCGGACTGCGTGCGGAACCCCGGCAGCGTCAGGGTGGTCGTTTGGGTGACTCCCAACGGCGACTCGTAGCCGGCGACCTGTTGATCCTGCAGGTCGCCGTGCAGGGTGCTGGCGTGTTCAGTGGCCATCCTAGGGTTGGGTGGCGCGCAACGCTTGATCGATGTCGGCCTTGAGGTCGGCCACATCTTCGAGACCGATGGAGAGGCGGATATGGTCCTGGGTGATGCCGGTTTCGGCCTGTTCCGCTGGCGCAAGCTGCTGATGGGTGGTCGATGCGGGGTGAATCACGAGCGATTTGGCGTCGCCGATGTTGGCCAGCACTGCATAGGTGATGGCGGCCATGCCGGAGGCCACGGCCAGGGCGCCCGTGCCTCCTTCGATCGCGGCGACGCGTTGTTCGAGCACATCGGTGGTCGGATTCATCAGGCGGGTGTAAATGTTCCCGAATTCCTTCAGCGCGAACAGATTGGCTGCGTGCTCGGTGCTTTTAAAAACGTAAGAAGATGTCTGGTAGATTGGCACCGCGCGGGAGAGCGTGGTGGAGTCCGGCGTCTGGCCGGCGTGCAAAGCCAGCGTCGCCAGACCATTTGATGGCGTGTTCATATATGACGTTTGGTTATTCTAAGCACAGGGCGCTGTGACTGTCAGTGGCAAAATGCGGAGGAAGCAACCATTTGAATGCGACCCGATGAGGCAGGGGCGGCTTGGCGTTTTGACGGCCTTCGGCTTACGATGCTTTGATCGGAATCACGTGGCGGCGACTGGGTCGGGCGCGCTCCGTACGGTTGACCGACGAATCCCACTCTTTACTTGTCGAGCCGTCGCCCGTGCTTAGAATCCGCGTTATGAGCATGCTGAAGGTGGACCGCCTCACCAAAACATTCGGCGCCATTCGCGCAGTGGATGCCGTGAGCTTCGAGGTGCGGCCGGGCGAGATTTACGGTCTGCTCGGGCCCAACGGCGCGGGCAAAACCACCACCATCTCGATGATTGCCGGCTTGCTCAAGCCGGACGCCGGCGATGTGTCGGTCGCCGGCGAGGCATTTTGGTCCAACCCGCAAAAGGCCAAGCGCATCATGGGCGTGGTGCCGCAGGAACTGGCCATTTACGAGGAGTTGAATGGACGGGAGAACCTGGAATTTTGGGGGCGCATGGCCGGCTTGAGCGCGCGCGACGCCCAAGCGCGCGCGGTGGAACTGCTCACCGCCCTCACCCTCACGGACCGCGCGAAGGATCCGGTGAAGACCTATTCGGGCGGCATGAAACGCCGCATCAACCTCGGTTGCGCCCTGCTGCATCATCCGCAACTGCTGCTGTTGGACGAGCCCACCGTGGGCATTGACCCGCAGGCGCGGTTGAATATTCTGGAATTCATCCGCAATCTGCGCGCGTCCGGCACCGCCATTCTTTACACCACGCATTATCTGGAAGAGGCGGAAAATCTTTGCCAGCGCATCGGCATCATCGACTACGGCCGGCTGCTGGCCGAGGGCACGCTGGGCGAATTGCAGGATCGCCTGGGGGGCGACCGGTTGTTCGCATTGGAAGCGGATTTTAAAAGTTCCCCGCCCGAGTCCTGGAGCGGTTTTCACGAGCGCTTTCGCGTGATTCAGAAATCCGAGCGGCAACTGGTAGTGGCCGCTCTGGGCGCGCGGGACCCGGCGGATTGCCTGAGGGATCTGCTCAGCCTGCCGGTGCGCGTCGAAAACGTGACGCTCAAGCGCCCGAGCTTGAATGATGTTTTCCTGCAGCTCACGGGCAGGGAATTGAGGGAGTAAGTTAACATGCTGCGCATCTTGCTTGCCAAAGACCTGCGGCGCGCGTTCCGCAATCCGCTGCCGTGGCTCATCAATCTCATAGTGCCGCTGGCCATGACGGCGCTCCTGGGGCTGGTCTTTGGCGGCAATTCAAACAATGCCGCGCTGGGCCGCATCCGCTTTGCGGTGGTGGATGAGGATCGCTCGCCGCTGACGGATTTTTTGCGCGGCGCGGCCAATCAGGGCAAGGCGGGCGAGCATTTGGAGCCCGTTTTCATGGACCGCGACGCGGCGCTGAAGCTGGTCAACGCCAACAAGATCAGCGCCGTTCTCATTATCGAAACGAATTTCACGCGCCATTACCTCACGGGCCGGGCGCCGGTGAGTCTGCAGTTGATCAAGAACCCGGCGGAATCCATCAATCCCGCCGTTCTGGAGGAACTGCTCGGAGCGGTGGCAACGAGTCTGAACGCCATCTCGCGCAATTTTCACGCCGATTTCCCCGAATGGCAGCGGGTGTTTGAAGGCAAGGGCGATTACCACAAGGTGTCGTTCCTCATCGACCAAACCGGCGACCAGTTGAAGGCGGCCAAACAATTCATCGACCCGCCACTGGTCGGCTACGAGAAAGAGGTGCCAAGCGATGATTCGGGCAACAGCGAAACGAACTCGGCCGGGGCTTCAAAATCGGCAATCGGCAATCGGCAACCCGCCTCGGCAAAGCCTCCGGCGCAGCCCGGGTCGGCAATTCAACATGGCCCGGCCAGCATTTTTAGCTATCTGCTGCTGGGCATGTCCGCGATGTTTCTATTGTTTCTGGGCCAGAACGCCATGACGGATTTGCACCGCGAACTGCGCCAGCGAACGTTCGAGCGATATCAGACCCTGCGCCAGCAACTCTGGCCATTCATTTTCAGCAAGGTCTTGTTTACGGTGGTGACCCTGGTTCTGTGCAGCGCCATCATGCTGGTTGGGGGCGGGCTGGCGTTTGGCATCCACTGGCGGAATCCGCTGCCGCTGGCTGCGCTGGTGCTGGGTTATGGTTGTTTTATCGCGGGGCTTTTTGCCGTGCTCGTGGCGATGGTGCCCGACGAGCGCCGCGCCGCCGTGCTGAACAACATGGTCGGCATGGCCCTGGGTCTCGTGGGCGGCTGCGCCTTTCCTCCCCGCCAGCTCCCGGAATTTCTGCGCGACCATATCACTCCGCTCATGCCCAGCTTTTGGTTTGCCGACACTGCCAGGAGCCTCCAGTCCGATGCCGGCCCGGTCCCTTGGAACCTGGCGTTGCTCAAGCTGCTGTTATGCGCCGGGATATTGGTCGCGCTGGCGGCCATCCGGTTCCGCCAAAAATTCAAGTCCGGCCTGCGCGCCTGAACCATGGCATGAAGCTCATACTCGACATCGGCCACACGGATTTGCGGCTCTTTCTCAAGCACAAGAGCGCCTATGTCTGGCTGTTTGTCATGCCACTGGCCTTCGTTTACTTCATGGGCTTCGCCGTCCGCGGGTCCGGCAACCCCTACAATCGCACGCCGCCGGTCCTCATTGAAAACGCCGACACCAATTTCATGAGCCGCATTTTCCTCGATGAATTGAGCGCACAGAACATGTGGGTGCTCAGCCCCACGAACCGGGAAGTCGCCGTGCGCATCATCCGCATTCCCGCCGATCTTACCGACAATGCCCGGCAGCTGCTACCCACCAAGGTACAACTCCTCAAGGGCAAGGATTCCGGTGAAGCCGATGATGCGCTCGTCGAGGTTCGCCTGGTTCGCGCCCTGATCGCCCTGAATGGGCATCTGCTCGAAGCGGGCATGCAGACGAACCACGCCGGCGGCTTCACCGAGGCGCAGCTCCGCGAAATCATGTCCCGGCCGGACCCGGTCAGCCTCAAGGCGCGTTTCGCCGGGCGCAAGCCCATGCCCGCCGGGTTCAATTTCTCGCTGCCCGGCAATCTCGTCATGTACCTGATGATGAACCTCCTGATCTTTGGCGGCTCCACCGTGGCGGCGGAGCGGCGCAACGGGGTGATCAAGCGGTTGATGGTGCATCCGATCACGCGCTTCGAGCTCGTCACGGGCAAAATCTACGGCCTGATGCTGCTGGGCATTGTGCAAATCGTTTTCTTCCTCGCGGTGGGCAAGTTTCTGTTTCATGTCAACCTCGGCGCGAACCTTCCGGCGGTGGCTCTGACGTTGATCGTCTTCACATGGGTCGCTGCCTCCTTGGGCGTCCTGGTTGGCTCCGTGACGGTCTCCGAGGACCGCGTGGTGGGAATTTGCGTGCTCTCAAGCCTGCTTATGGCGGCGCTGGGCGGCTGCTGGTGGCCGTTGGAGGTGGGGCCGCCGGTGCTCAAGACCATTTCACTTTGTATTCCCAGCGGCTGGGCGCTGCAAGCGCTGCATCAATTGATCAGCTTCGGCAGCGGCTTCGGCGCGATTCTCCTGCCGCTCGCGGTGCTGCTGGCTTTCGGCGCCGCCGCGAACCTGCTCGCCGCGCGCTGCTTCCGGAGTTGAAACTAATAAACAGAACTGAGACCAAATGAACAGCGGCCAAATTAAATCTAACCTGCTGACGGGCTGCCTGCTCGCCGGCTTTGCCCTGACCGCCCGGGCGGCCATCGTTCAAACCTCGCAGAGCAGCGGCGGCGCCGCCTCCGCGTTTGACGGTTCGATCGCGACCAACCTGATCCGTGCCCGCCAAAGTTCGCTGGGCAGTGTGGTGGCGCCGCCCTCGGCGATTAGCGGGACCTTTTCCGCGTCGGGGCTCAACGACGGCAGCGCGGCCGCAGATGTCAACGTGACGTATTACGCCGTTACGCCCGGTCAGGGAACAATCCTGCCCACCGCATTGACTTTCAACCTTTCCGCCGGCTACAACCTCACCAACATAGAAGTCATCAGCGGCTGGTCGGATCACAACCTCGGCGAGCAATGTTTTGAACTGTTGCTTTCGCTGAACGGCGGCGCTTTTACGAACTACGGCACCTACACCAACAATACTTCCATTCATCCCGGCACCAGTGGTCCGGGCGCGTGGATGACGGCCTTGACGGACAGCTCGGGGACCATCGCCACAAATGTGACGGGTATCGAGTTTGTCTTCTTGAATCCGGATACCAGCAATGGTCCCGGCAATGTCGGCGTCAGTCAGGCCGGCGGCGGTTCCCTGGGTGGCACGGTGATTCACGAATTGCAAGTCTTTGGATCATTTTATACCAACTTGACTGTGACGACGACGCCGGGGGCAATTCCCGTTACGGACGCCAACGTGTTAAAGGGGCTCACCCTCAATGATTGGGTGTGCGAGACAAATTTTATCGGTTCGGCGGTCGATGGAGCCTCGCTCACCCTGGGATTCAATGGCACCCAGCAGGTCGCCTTGCAGGTGGACAGCAGCCAGTTCTCCGGTGTCGTTGCGTCGCGTTATCCCATCCTCGCCTGGTCAATCAACGGCGGGCCTTTTCAAAGCCAGCAGTTGACGGCAACCAACACCTTGATCGTGCTGGCTTCCGGCATCACCAATCCGGTTATCGACTTGTATATCAAGGGAATGTCGCCTTTTGAAGATCGCTATGATGGTGACGTGCCGCCGAACTCGGTCAAGATCACAGGTTTTATGGTTGATCCGGGTGGCTCGACCACGCCGGCAACACAGCCCGGCAAAGTCTGGCTGAACATCGGCGATTCGATCATGTCCGGCGACGAAGCCTTGTATGCGGCGGGGCAGGGGCGGCCCCCCGATGACGATTGGGCCGCGTCGGATGACGGTCGCGCCATTTACGGCTACCTGCTGGCCCGGCACTACGCTTATCAGGAAACGCGCCTCGCTTATGGCGGATACGACTGGGCCGGGGGATTGGCCAATGTGCCTGCGCTCACCACGCTGATCGACCAGAAGACTTCAACCATCAGCCGCTTGACCGACGGCTTTCTGAATCCCATACCCAGTGTCGTATTGATTAATCTTGGTGAGAACGGCGCTCCGGCCCTGACCGATGTCACCAATGCCCTGATGAAACTGCGTAGCCGGGTGAGCCCGGCCACAAGAATTATCGTCATGGTTCCGGTGGCCGGGACGGCGGAACTTCAAGTAACCCAAGCTTTCAGCAGTTATACCAATTCCACATTGGACACGAACGCATTTCTGGTTGATTTGGGCCCGATCACATATCCGACAGGCGACGGCCAGCATCCGACCGCCCTGGGCCATGAGATGATCTATCAGGACGCCCTGCCGTTTTTTGATCCCATCATCGCGCCGGCGATCGTTCAAACAACGCAGTATGGCACCAACCCGGGTGCCTTCGATGGGGCCATAACGGTCAATCTCATCCAGGCTGGGCAGAGCTCGCTGGGCAGCGTCACGGTCAGTCACGGTCCGTCCATTGCGACTTCTTTCACCACCGCCGGGCTCAACGACGGCAGTGCGGCCGGCGATGGCAACCTGACCTATTACGGCAACGCGGATCCCTCCGGCGGCAATCTGCCCGTGACGATCACCTTTTTGCTGAACACCAACGCCATCACTGGCGGTTCGGCCGCCGGCTACAGCGTGAACGGCGTCCAAGCCATTACCGGTTGGTCGGATTCCGACCTTGCCAACCAGAACCTCCAGCTCCTGTTCTCATTGAACGGCGGCCCGTTCACAAGCTACGGCGCATTCCTGAACACCACGAACACCGACGCCCTAAACAATGGCAATAACGCCATCCTGGAGACGTTGACTAAAAGTGCGGGCGGTCCCATGGCCAGCGGCGTGACCGGTGTCCAGTTTGTGTTTTCGAGTCCCGGCGGCGTGCAGGGCGGCTCCGGCGGTACTTTGATTCGCGAACTCCAGGTTTTCGGGACGCCCTTCGTCAAGCTGGCCGTTCAAACCATTGACGGTAGTCATCTGCAACTCGTCTGGCCCGGGGGCGTCCTGCTGCAAGCCACAAATATTGTCGGCCCGTGGCTCACCAATGCCACCGCCGCTTCACCTTATGCGGTCGGTCCAACCGCATCTCAAATGTATTATCGCGTGCGTGTGCAGTGACCGGGCTCAGGGCGTATCCTCGGCATTGAGATTTTGATGCCACTGGGCAAGCTGATGCCTTTGGGCGATCCAGTAATGAACGATGGTTCAAGTTCTGACCCGGTTTTTACAAGCTACGGCGCCAGCAAGATGCGAAACCCAGTATAACTGTAGCGGCCCCATGGCGCCGCGAATCCGCGGGCCGCGCAGCGACACAGCTCTATATTTTGATTGTAACAGCCACCGCGAAGGATTCGCTTTGGAGGGGAACCCGGAATTTCATCGGCGCACCATTGAAACACATTCCCGATCATGTCGTACAAGCCCCAGGGGTTCGGCTTGAAACTGCCCACCGGCGCAGTGAACGGATACCCGTCATCGAACGGAAACGTGGACGCATCGGCCGGTTCGCCCAGTTGCGCACGCAGCGATAAATCCGGCACGTTGGCGTACCCCCGCAGGCTGGCCGGATCATCCCCGGTGAAAAAAGTGTTCGTCGTGCCAGCGCGACACGCATACTCCCATTCCGCCTCGCTCGGCAGGCGCGCCTTCAGCGTTGTCTTGGTGCAAAGCCATTTGCAATACGCCACTGCGTCGTTCCAGCTAACATCCCCCAGACAAGTGTCAGTCCTGAATGGCCCTTAGATAAGGCCTAAAACTTTCTTGCCCAATCGTTTACGTCGGGCCACTCCGGGCACTGTTTCGAACAGGTTTTGTCTGGATAGAGTCTGCATTTGTCGAAGGATCTTTT
>JBEKZM010000200.1:0-5710 GCA_049509875.1 Verrucomicrobiota bacterium
ACTCAACCCGGTTCCGACTCAGGCGTTTGCCACGCCAGAGGTAGTTAACAATTTTGTCGTCGGCGCTACCGTGACCAGCGGCGGTTCGGGCTATATCACCGTGCCGTCAGTTTCAATTGTCGGAGGCGGCGGCACCAACGCCACGGCGATTGCACAAATTTTCGACGGCGTAGTAACCAACATCAGCATAATAGATGCGGGCATGGACTACACCAATATGCCAACCATGGAAATTGCCCCGCCGCCTGCCGCTGCCGTGTTCCCGGCGATGCAGCTAGTAATGCGGGTGGATTCCGCGAGGCTGGCTCCGTATGACGATTACCAGATTCAATTCACGCCGGATATTGGCGGAACCTGGGTGGATTGGAATGGTGGATTATTCAGCCCCACGGATGTGACGAATTCGAAATTCCTCTTCATCACGAATGACGTCGGATTTTTTCGACTGGAATTTGTGCCATGAACAATAAAAAGCCCAAAAGGCGCAACTGCCAGAATACGCCCAGGAAATCGTCCACCTCGAAAGCGAAAAAAGTGAAAAGGCCAGCGTCGTCGATGAGGAGTGTGAGGTAGATTGGAAAGATGTCACTCAGTTGGAAGAGTTGGAAGATCATCCTGATGACGAGGGAGGCATTGTGACGCTCCAGCCTGCCCCCTTTCAGGCACTTGTTACTTTAATGCGGCAGGAAGGATTCTGGTTTAATCCCAACCTGCGGCCCGACTTTCCCGATTTGCGCGGAGATTTTACGAACTTTCTGCCGCAACTAGCACGCTGCCGAATCCTCGTACAATGCAACCCGACCAGGACATGCGATCAGGTCCATGACGGAATGCTCCCGGCCACTCACGGATCAGCACGGGTCCACGCAGTTGAGCACGGTCCCATCACTCACGGCGCGGAATTTCTGCGACTGGAAACCGACGCCAGAAGCCGCTGGTGGCAACCCTTACGTCAGATCATCCACGAGGTAGTGGAGTTCAAACCCAACCAGCGGTGGCTGCGATATTATCGCATCACCGTCAGCTTCGACGGCAGAAACGAACGCCTGCTTCGGATTGTCCACCTTGGCTGCCATGCGTTGACGGCATGCGCATTTTTTCTTGCGCCAAACAAGCTGATCCCTGAACGGATTGTAGGCCAACGGGGAACCAGACCGTGAACGACGTCGAAAAATTTGAATTGGAGGGCAAAAGTGGGAAAGATTTTGACGACTTGTCGTCCATTGACAAGAATGCTCTGATTTAAAGTGTGTACTTCCTTGGACTGCACGGCACCCAGGTCACGAGGACAATCACCAGGCCGTGATAACGGCTGTCTGAACTCCTCGTGGTTCAGCATCCCACCCTCAATCTGGGTCACAAACTAGCGGCCACGCTCTCTTGACCTAGCAATGGCGGCCATGGACGAAGCTCAAAGCTACCAATTTGGGTCAAGCTTTCCGCTTGGAAAATTTGTTCCAATTATTGTGAAGTCGGCCATAAAAAATCGTCCTTCAACTGGAAAAATTTCGCCATTGGTTACGGATGTGATTTTTCCAGGTTCCAGCACGGTCATTCTTACGTTAGGAACAAGGCCTTTTGCATCATTTACATTTACCCACATGACTGGCTGGATTTTTGGTAATAAGGCGGCATGTTCTTTATTTGGAAATGGAGGTTGCGTGTCTTTTTGCGGATATATGCGGAACAATTTCCAAAGTGAATTGTTTACGACCACAAAAGCATATCCATCAATGATCTCAGATTGCGGGGGTAAAAATCTCACATCAATGGATATGGAATTGGCCGCGCTGAACGATTTTGAAGCGGGTTGCATCGGCAAACTCATTGCGGCACTAACGGATTCCATGTGGAAATGTAAGAAATACTCGCGTGAATCTGGGAACCCCGTTCCTATTCCAAAATCATCGGCAATCATGGAAGGGATGTTGCCAGAAAAAGTTAATGTTGCCGATTTCGACCCCCAGTTAGTTGTGTTGCTTCGGTCAGCTTGCGTAACGCCTAAAAGCGGCGCCCCGGCCGGATTTTGGTTGGTCCGCGTGGTCGGAGGCGGGATGCTGGCGAGTCAGCCGCTGCCCGCTGCCGCGATGGCTTGTCGATAATTCCATGGGAGCCATATATCGGGGGCTTTGGGCACAGCGGATGAGTGTTTTTGGAGGGCCATCAGATAATCGAACGGGTTGACTCGGTTGAGTTCACAGGTATGGATGAGGCTCATGTGAACGTCGCCGATTCTGGCCCCGTGCAGGGTTTTAAAGCTCAGGGAGTTTTTCCGATGGAGTATCGCCATCTTTAGCGCACGTTCGGCGATGTTATTATCCAAGGGTGCGCCCGGCACCGAAAGGAACCGGGTTAGGGTCGGCCACCGCTTGAGCATGTATTGGATGGCCTCTCCCAGACCGGAGTTGGGTTCGACCTTCTTTTGCTCGATTTGCTCCTGCATCCATTTGTGGAGGTCGTCCATGACCGGTTGGCTGTGCGCCTGGTGAAAGGCCAGTCGGTCCCGGTCCGAAAGCTTCTGCTCCTTGGTGAGGGCCTCGAACCGATACACCTCGCGCAGGCTGGCGATGACCTGGCGACATTCCTCCGGGAAGCTTTCGACCAGTTCCACGAACTGGCGTCGGCCGTGCAGCAGGCAATGACACAGCAGCGTATGGAACTCTTTGGGTTCATTGCGCGGGAGCGCATCGCACATCTGCATGGGTTGGTCCAGCCCAACCGCCCGGCGTTGGAGTAATTGGTTGAGATTCTCCCCGGCATGCTTCTGGCCGGTGAAGAACAAGGCAATCCGGCATTGGCCAACCTTGGCGATAATATTGGTGGTGAAGATCCCGGTGCGCTCCGGTTCGCTGTCCGCCGCGGCGATTTCCTGGCGCACACTTTGGACGCGCATGTACGTGTCATCATTGTGCAGCAGTTGACCCTGAGCGGCGACGCCGATCAGGGCCTCGTAGATGATCTGGGGTGTTTCCGAGGCGGCCTCGATCAGTTCCCATTGCGTTGAAGCCGGCAAAGGAACTCCGAAATGATTTTGCCATTTGCCGGTTCGATACATCGGCAGACCGGCCCCGTAGCGCAACAGCGCCAGCATGGCGCCGACGCTCGGATCGTATTTGCCCAGTCCCGCCTCCGGGGGAGCGGGTGCGGTGAAGAGCGCCCCGCAGAGAGCGCAACGCAGCCGTTCCAATTCAAACACCGTCGCGTGGAAGATGGGTTGGGCCATCAGGCGGACCAGCCGGGCCGGGGTTGTGAACAGGTAGAGTTTGGCCT
Organism: Verrucomicrobiota bacterium; assembly: GCA_049509875.1. Lineage (GTDB taxonomy): Bacteria > Verrucomicrobiota > Verrucomicrobiia > Limisphaerales > UBA11358 > UBA11358. The sequence goes on from JBEKZM010000200.1 coordinate 3,271, forward strand.
TGCGGCACTTGGGACAGAGGTCTCCGGCTTTGTGTTGGGGATGAGGCACCTGCACCCGCTGGGCCGCTGGATAATCCTTGGCTCCGTTACGCCCGTGTCCTTTGGCTTTGGGTTTGGCTGGCCCGGAGAGGATCGCCGCCAGGGTTGCAGGCAGGAGCTTGCGAGCCTTCTCGGTTTTCTCTCCGAAAATCATCCGCCGGAGCCGACCCACGGTGGCCGTCTTCTCTTCCAGCGCCGCCATGACCCATTGCAAGGTTCGCAGCAACGCTTCCACCAGTTGATAGGTCGCCGGCGCCAGTGACCCGCGCAGTTCGCCCAGGAGTTTTTCCAACTCCGCCGCGCTGAGAGTAATTATTTGCGGGGCGTCACTTTTATTCATGGCCTTCCCGGCAAAGCCGTTGACGAAAGTCCCGCCCCAAGGGCTGGACCCAGAGTTCCTTGAGCGAGCGGTTGGGCTTGTGCGTCAGATCGTCCTTGCCCCGACCGGTGGTCAAGCCCAGGGGAAGCCAGTTGGCCGCGCGATAACAGGTGCCGCGAAAGCGGGCCGGCTCGATGAAAGTTTCCAGCAAATAAATCGGATGTTGGTAAAGCTGCTGCCAATCGTCGGAGATCCGGCGCGCCACCCGGCCCAACAAATGGCTGGCCAAGTGCCGGACCCGAACCCAGGGCAGGATTAAAAAGCGCGTGTTGTAAGCCAGCAAGTGGATCTGGGCCAGGCGCTGTGGGCCAGACCAGCCGATGAAACGGTCTCGCGGCCCCAGGTGTCGCGGCGACGACGACCACGCCAGACAGGCGAGGGGCTGGCCCCGGCCAGACACCAGATATTTGAGATGTTCCCCGACGGGCCGGCGATAACCCAGATAGTGATGGGTTTGGAGCAACCGGCCAAAGAGGGCTTCCTCCGGCGTGCGGCGGACTTGCCGAATCTCCAACGGCCCCAGCTCGGCCAAACTGCATTCCAGCGGCGCGCCCGCCACGGGCAGTTCCAGCAGTGGAACCCGGTGTCGCGCCGCGTTGTTGGGCACGGACTTTCGCTTGGCTGGCAGGACAATCAGCCCGGCTCGGTGCAACTGCAACATGAGACCGCGGGCCACCATGTCACGCAGTTGACCGTTGGCTTGCACCCAATTCCAAGCTCGGCAGAGCTCGGCGGAAAGCCGCCGCCGACTCAGCTCAGGATGCGCCGCGATCAACTGCCGGACGGATTCAATTTCAGCGCCACTGAGATCGCGCCCGCGATAACGAAACTCCGTTTGCACGACCGCCAGCATAGCCGGTCAATTTTGGAACGCAAGCCCGTGGTTGAACTTTTTTCCGGCCCAACCCTCCACCTTAGAACGACCAACGTCCGCGTCGGCCCGGACGCTGGCCGCCACCTTTACACCGTCAACGATTATTCGTTACCAGGCCTTAACCCGCTGGCGTAATGGGCCGCCACAGTGGCGCCGCCTGGGCGTTGGCGGGTTGGGCATTCCAAAGCAGCGACTGGAGTTGATGGGCGTCCAGCCCGAAGGTCGGTGGTTTTGCATCGGACGGCCACCAGGCAAAGCGCCCGGTGGAAAGGCGTTTTTGACATAACCAAAAGCCTTGGCCGTCGAAGACGAGGCACTTCAACGCCTTGCGCCGCCGACTCGAAAAAACCACCAAAGCACCCGCCATGGGGTCGACTTTGAGATGTTGCCGGCACACTTGCGCCAAGCCGTCTATTCCCTTTCTGAAATCCACCGGCTCGACGGCCAGCCAAATCCGCATCTGCGGAGTGATCTGGATCATGGTCCAAACCTCCAGAATGCTTCGGCCAAACCGACCAGATCCAATCCTTCCTTGCCCTCCCAACGAATCGTCATCCTGGCTCCCTCAGCCCGCGCCAGTTCCACCGTGCACTGCGGACCGTTTCCAAGCGGACCGATGAGGGGCAGTTCAACGAATCCAGGAGGGGGCTCAACCCGTGACCGACGCAGCGGCGCGGCGGCCTCCGCCCGCCGTTTGAGACCGTAATAAGCCAAGCCCAACCTCTGTGCGACAGGGCTGATTCCATGAATGCGGGCCAACGCCGCCGCCAAAGCCCACAGCGGAGCGGGTATTCGCTTTCCACGCGAGCGCGATTTTCGCCAGACCTCCAGCCGACGGCGTGCCGCTTCAATATCCGACGAGAATGATCGGTTCGATTTCATGGCTGTCTCCACTACGATTCGTTGTAGCAGAGCATAGCCGCCGGGCAGGAAAGCCGTCACACAATCTTACCGGAGCGACACCCCATTGCGGCAATTCCGCTAATCAATGAATTTAGGAATGCGCCAAGCAGTGAGAACACCGGGTTGAAATGGGCTATCGGCAATGCTTTGGAGGTGCTGGCCAGCGATGATGTATCTGATGAAATTGTCGAACTGGTTCGGGACAAAAAGCATGGGAAAGCCCGCGAGATGCTTGCGACGGCTTT
>JBEKZM010000201.1:0-5563 GCA_049509875.1 Verrucomicrobiota bacterium
CTACACCACGAGCAGCAATGCCGTGTTGAATGTCGGCATCAGCAATACATTCACCTTGGAGCCCACCAGCCTCGTCGTCACGCAAGGTCAGAACGCCGCGTTTGCCGCCGCCTCCAGCGGAACTCCGGTCAATTATTTTTGGAGGAAGAATGGCAATGTCATTGCCGGCGCGACGAATGCCTCATTCACCGTCAGCAATGTGACCTACAACGCGAATAATAATAACACCTACCAGTGCCAAATCAGCAACTTCCTCAACAGTGTCACAAGCACCAACGCCCTGCTGACCGTTTACTATCCGCCCACCATCACGCTGCAACCGGTTGGCAAAACCAATGGCGTGGGAACGAGATTTACCTTGAGCGTGGCGGCGAACGGCAATCCCGCCGTGCATTATCAATGGCGGACGAATGGCACTCCGATCGCCCTGGCAACCGGCGGGAGTTACTCCGTCGCCTCGGCGCAAACAGGTGACGACGGCATCTATGACGTGGTCATTACCAACGCGGCGGGCAGCACCAACAGCAAACCCGTCAACGTCAGCGTCATTTATCTGGCTCCCGCGATAATGGTCCAGCCGGAGGGAACCAATGTTGCGCTGGGCAGCCCGTTTATCTTGGCTGCCTCGGCGACGGGCAGCGCGCCGTTGACCTGGCAATGGCGCACCAACGGTACGCCCATTCCCGGCGCGACCACCAACCGGTATGCTGTTAATGCCGCACAATTTGCCAATGCCGGCCTGTACGATGTCGTCGTAACGAACCTGGTGGGCGGCACCAACAGCAATGTGGCGGTCGTCAATGTGGGTTACGCGCCGACGATTGTGCAGCAACCGCTGTCGCTGACTAATAATGCCGGCGACACCGTGAGCTTCAGTTGCATCGCCACCGGAGCCGCGCCCGTCAGTTTGCAATGGACACTGAACGGCTACGCCATCGCCGATCAGACCAATTTTGGTTTGACCGTCACGAATGTGCAGGCCACCAACATCGGTTTCTATGCCTTGATGGCGACGAACATGTTTGGCAGCACGGCCAGTTCCAATGCCGCGCTTAGTTTGAACGGTTTCAATTTTACCCAATGGGCGGGTCTGGAGGCTTATTATCCGCTGGATGGAAATGCGCTTGATGCCAGTGGCAATGGAAATGACGGGACGAATTTGGTGCGGTTGCAGCCAGCGACCGATTCGGAAACACCAATGCCGCAATGTCTTTCAATGGAATTAACAATTATATTCAATGTCGGACGGGTGCCTATTTTGGGTCGACCATGACCATTTCTGCCTGGGTTAATGCTGTCGCATACAACAATTTTTCCCGCATATTGGACTTTGGAAATGGCCCTTTACCGGATAACACAATCCTGGCTTTATCCTACTTCTCCACTGGTTTGCCGTATTTTTATGCCGCCCGGGGAACTACACAACTATTTTACTTTGATACGCCATCGCCGATTCCTTCAAACACATGGGTTCACGTGGTCGCAACTTGCGACGGAATCCGGGAATGTATTTATTTCAACGGCATACAACAGGTCCAGGCAAACAGTCCGGCAAACCGCACCAAAGTAACCACGGTTTTTAATTATCTGGGCAGGAGCAATTGGAGCGCTGATTCATATTTGAATGGAAGTCTGGACGACATCCGCCTTTACGATCGCGCACTGTCGGCTGACGAAGTGGCTTTTCTGTATGCGCTGGAATCCCAATCCACAGTGCAACCGCCACCAACGCTGACCGCCAACCTTGGCCCCGGGCCTGACCTTAATCTTAACTTTAGCGGATTCCCCGGAAGCAACTATGTCCTGCAAACTGCCACCAATCTGACGCCGCCCATACAATGGCTCCCGGTGCTGACCAACCCCTCGGCCACCAACGGCATCTGGCAGTTCACGGACACCAATCTCAACAGCGCCCAGAAATTTTATCGCGTCACCACGCCATAAATTACTTATGCTGATAACCGCCTTGGCGCCAGTGGGTCAGATTCTGCTGGTTGACCGGGCTGGCCGCGAACCGGTCGGCCAACATGGCCTTTCACCTCCGGCAGGGCGTTCAACCACGGGAGAATGGCTCCCGCGGGTTCGCCATTTTCCAGTCGCTGGTTCAATTCGTCCCGAATGTTCCGGGGCAACCGTCGCCGGTTTGTCACAAAGTTTTCGTTGTATTTCAAGTTTCTCTCTGCCAAAATGAGTTTTGTCAAAGGAATAGATGAACGCTTGTAATCTTTAAAGACAAATGAAAACACGCTCGATCACTGCTTCGCTCGCACTTGGCTGCATGGCCGGGGGCAGCGCGGCCCATGCCCAACTAACGATAACCCCAACGTTCGACAGTTCGATTACCAGCCTTTCGGACGCGTCGGCCATTGAGAACTCGATCGACACGGACATTTCGAGGATTGAGAGTTACATAACAACACCTAATCCCGACACCATCACCATCGATTTTCAGAACACCACCACCGGCCTTGGCCAAAGCCTGACGCCGCAAGCGGATCTTGATTATTCCACTTACCTCTCGGATCTAGAGGCAAATCCGACCAAGAATGCGAATCAGACCACCGCCCTGGCCAATATGCCAGCTGGACCCAACACGGGGATCAACGGCGCGACGCAGGTTGCCCTCACGGCGGCCAACCTCGCGGCTATCGGTCAAACGGCACTGGCCAGCTCCCTCGTGGCTGGGAATGGTGGATTCAACAGCGTCATTTCCCTGAACATGGGGCAATTGAATGATTCCAGGCCGGACGCGAATTCGGCATTGTACGATCTCCAATCCGTGGCTGCTCATGAAATCAATGAAGTTCTTGGCATTGGTGGAAATGGCTCGACGCTGTACCAACCCGGAGCAACGCCTCCCAGCACCCTCCCAACCGATGTCGGCCCGCTGGATTTCTTCCGCTACAGAGCCCCTGGCGTAAAAAGTTTCACCTACGATCCGAGTGCCATTGCCTATTTTTCCATCAATGGCGGGGTGACAAAATTGGTGAATTTCAACCAACAAGGCGCCAATGGATCGGACTTTGGAGATTGGGGAAACGCGAATGTGCCTCAAACCCAGGAAGGCAATACCCCACCCCAAGTTCAGGATGCTTTTGGCACCCCTGGAGGAATGGCCGACGTGGGGGCAAACGAATTGACGGCGCTTACGGTGGAGGGCTACAACCTCACCCCGGAGGGTCTGGAAGTGGACGGGATTGCTTCTGTGCCGGAACCTTCCACCTACGGGTTGGTCGCGGGCGGGGCACTGCTGCTTCCCTTTGGATCTCGTGCCATGCGGCAGTTGCGCAAGAAATTCCAAGCTTAAGCGATTCGATTTTACCTGACCCGCAAGAGGCGTTGGCATTGGCCAGCGCCTTTTCATTTTTCTGTCTTTGATCTGGAAAGCTTTATCGTGCTGCGCTTTTTCAACGGCAAGAGCATGAGAGAGGCCGGGCTGGCGTTGGATCACTTCGAAGTGCCGTCGGTTTGCCCTTGATTTTTTTGATGATGCCAGGCGCAATAGCGGCATGCCTCAACGATTATCGCGCCGGGAGTTTGTCAAAAACTCCGTACTTGCCGTGGCTGCCTGCTCGGTCGGACTGGAGTACGCCGCCGCCGCGACAACCCCGGCTCTGCCAAATCCTTCCACGGCGCGCCTGCCTCGCTGGCGCGGGTTTAATCTCCTTGAAAAATTTTCAGCCAGCCAAGAAGGCAATCCGCCGTTTCGCGAGTCGGATTTCGATTGGATGGCCCAGTGGGGCTTCAACTTCGTCCGCTTACCCATGTCCTATCGCTGCTGGGCGGATCCGGGCAACTGGCTCCAATTGCGGGAGGACGAACTGCGCCATGTGGATCAGGCGGTCGAATTCGGGCGCAACCATGGGGTGCATGTGAATTTGAACTTCCACCGCGCACCGGGTTATTGTGTCAATCCTCCTGCGGAGCCCCTCGATTTATGGAAAGACGCCGCCGCGCTGGATGCTTGCGCTTTCCACTGGGCTCATTTTGCCAAGCGCTTCAAGGGCATCCCCAACTCGCGGATCAGCTTCGATCTACTGAATGAACCGGGCGACATCAAGGAAGACACCTACGTCCGAGTTGTTAAACGCCTGGTCGAAGCGATCCGGTCCGAGGATCCCGACCGGTTGATCATCGCCGATGGATTGTCGTGGGGCAACAAACCGGTTCCTGGTCTGGCGGGGATAAATATAGCGCAAAGTGCACACAATTACGAGCCGTTCCACCTGACTCATTACAAGGCCAGTTGGGTTAATGGCCAGAACTGGCCCGAGCCATCATGGCCGCTCAAGGAAGGCGGAGAAGTATGGGACAAAGAACGGCTCCGCCAGTCGCAGATCAAACCGTGGAAGGCGATTGAGGCCGCCGGCGTCGGGGTGCATGTGGGCGAGTGGGGGGCCTACCAGTACACGCCCCACAAGGTGGTGATGGGCTGGATGCGTGATTGCCTGGACCTCTGGAAAGAAGCCGGGTGGGGCTGGGCGCTGTGGAATTTTCGAGGCAGCTTTGGTGTGCTGGACAGTGACCGCAAGGATGTGGTTTACGAGGATTTTCAGGGGCACAAATTGGATCGGGAAATGTTGGAGCTGTTGAAGACAGGCTAATCCTGCTGCCATTGGGAGGCCGAAAACCATGAAACATTACGCTCACTGACTGCCCCGTTCCACGACCGTTGAAACAAGTGCTGGCACACATCCGGGACGGCTGCCGATGCTGATGCCCGGCCTGCCCGCTTAAGAAAGAATCGCGGCGGCGACGTGGAGTCGCTTCATGTGACAAAAATGTGACTTTTGCAACTTTTGATTCCATTTTTTGGTTCCTTTCCACAAATCATTCATCTACAAGCGTTTGCCCAATGGGTGTCATGTCGCAATACAGGATACGAATGTCCTTATCCGCGTAGCTTCATGGGAACGTATATGGCATAGTGCTTTACACGCAGACGGGAAAAAGACTGCCGAAAAAATGATCGCACGCGAAACACGCGAAACATGCGGAACCGGACGTTTTTTTAGATGCGTGTTCGGAGCGATGAAACAAGGTAAATTAAGGCTGTTTGTAGAAAGTTTATAAATGAAAACAAACATGAAAAATCATTGCTTGCTAGCCGTGACCTTGATCAGTCTGGTCGCAGCAGATTCCGCAAATGCCGCGATTCAAGTTACGTTTGATGCCGCCGATTCAAATATTGCGGCGGGTCAATACGATTTTGATCTCACCGGATTAACGGCGGCACCCACCTACAACTCCACGTTTGAGCTGCTAAACCTTTTCACCATAGGAAACTCCCAAAATCCGCTGGGGGAAGTTTCCGCTCCTACTGGCTGGAGCTATTAAGTGGGTACCGAAAATGTGGCCGAATGGTATTTCGAAAACACCGCGGGGACTTATAATGGTTATTTCGATATCACAGCGACCAAGAATCTTCAGGGAAATATCAGTTGGGATTTGGCAATTCCGGCGTCCCAACCTAACTATCCCCAATCTGTCAATCTCACCGGGACTGTCTATATCGGAGCGGTGCCTGAAGCCCCCGCCACAGGCATATTCATGGGCGTTGGAG
>JBEKZM010000202.1:0-5542 GCA_049509875.1 Verrucomicrobiota bacterium
GCCGGTGAATCTATCGCTGCCAAGCAAATGGCAGATCCAACCGGCAATGTGGTCGTCAAACTACAAGGGGGCCTCGGCAACCAAATGTTTCAATTCGCCGCCGGCCTTGCGCTCGCGCGGCGGAATGGTTCACGTCTGAAACTGGATTTAAGCTTTCTCCGCGACCGCACGCCTCGGCCGAATTTCACCCAGCGGGATTACTGCCTAGACCTGTTCCAGTTGCCAACGGACTGCGATATCGTTCAGGACGCCTCTGATTGCGCGAAGCGCCTGCCGCGTCACGTCGAGCAACAATTTCATTTCGATTCCAAGTTCTTCAACCTTGGACCAAATGTTTATCTCGACGGGTATTTTCAATCGGAGAAATTCTTTGAACCAGTGCGCGAGGAAGTGTTGCGCACGTTCAAAGCGTTCGCCACTCCGCTGAATGCGGAGCAACAGGCGATGGCTGATCAAATAAAGTCCTGTGCAGCCGTCTGTCTTAATGTGCGCCGCGGCGATTACGTAGCCAACCCGGCGGCCAACAATTTTCATGGCGTTTGCGACGGAAGCTATTTTCAGGCCGCAGTCGCCAAGATCCGGCAGCGTGAGCCGGATGCCCATTTCTTTATTTTCTCAGATGACGTCGATTGGTGCCGTACGGCCAACCTGACCAATGGTGCGCCGTTTACACTCATATCACATGCGTTTGCAGGCGACCGGTTTGGCGCCTATCTTCAATTAATGGCCGCCTGCCGCCATTTTATTTTGCCGAACAGCTCATTTGGCTGGTGGGCAGCGGTACTCAGTGACAAAACGGAAAAAATCGTGATCGTGCCGGCACCGTGGTTTGATAATCCATCCAACAACACGGCGGATTTGCTGCCTGCATCATGGATTCAGTTGCCGAAAGATCATCCGGCAGCGGTCGCTGTTTCCATTGTCATTCCATGCCACAACTATGCAAAATATCTTCCTGAGTCAATCGGTAGCGTATGGAATCAGACGTTCAGAAATTTCGAAATTCTTCTCGTAGACGTTGGCAGCACCGATGATTCGGCCGCTGTTGCACAACGATTGGCAGGCCAAACACCGCCGGAAATTCCTTTCCGCATCTTTCATCTCGACAATGTCGGTCCGGGTGCGGCCCGTAGTTTTGGCGCGGCTCAAGCTCGGGGAAAATATCTGCTGCCGTTGGACGCCGATGACCGAATCGCACCTGACTATCTGGCAAAAACTGTGCCCCTGCTGGATGCTGACCAGAAGCTTGGTCTGGTCTATGTGGACACCGTTTGCTTCGGAGATCAACAACTAAGGCACAATCAGCCGGAATATAACTTCGCGCGACTATGCCAGGCAAACTTTATCAGCATATGCTCATTGATTCGTAAAGCAGCATTCGACGACGTTGAAGGCTTTGATTCGGAAAACTGGGGCTATTACGAAGACTGGGACTTGTGGATTCGCCTCGGCGCCAAAGGCTGGTTCGGCAAGCATCTAAGCGAGCCGCTGTTTTTTTATCGTCACCATTTTGAATCATCGCTCACGTATTTCTTAAATCGTCTTGATCCGATCATCATAGCGTTTCTTCGCTCTCGCCATCCCGAACTCTACTCGCCCGCGGTAGTGGCCGCGGCAAGGAAAGCCATCGCGGAAATGCCGCCGGGTTGGAACCTCCGTCCGCCCATGCGCGACGTGGATCAGATCAAAGCGCTGCTCGCGGACCACCCAAACAACCGCCACGTCCTGTATTTCCTCGGTTGTGCCTTGGTGAAAGACGGTGCCCGGCAGGAAGCGGAAAACGTTCTCCGACGGTTGCTTGCTTTGCATCCGGACGACACGCAGGCGCAGGAGGTCCTAAAACAGTTGACCGTCCCGCTGACAGCGGCACAAACCGGCCAATCACCGCTGGTCTCGGTCATCGTGCCGACCTTTAATCGGCCCAGCTGGCTCGGGGAAACAGTGCGAAGCATCCTGGCGCAAACATATCGAAACTTTGAAATCATCGTGGTCAATGACGCCGGTCCGGACGTGAGTCACGTGGTCGAACCGCTCAACTCCGAAGGTTGCATCCGGCTCATCAATCACGAGCAAAACAAGGGCCTTGCGGCCGCACGCAACACCGGCATCCGCGCGGCCCGCGGCGATTACATCGCCTATCTCGACGACGACGATATTTTCCATGCGAACCACCTGCAAACTCTCGTGGAACATCTCGAAACGACCGGGGGCGACGTGGCGTACACCGACGCTCATCGCGCCCATCAGCGCAAGCAGGGCGACATCTATGAGATTTTTGAGCGAGACGTGCCCTATTCATTCGATTTTGATTATAACCGCATACTCTGGGAGAACTTCGTACCGGTGCTGTGTTTCATACACCGCAAATCGTGCTGGGAAGCTGTTGGCGGCTTTGATGAATCCCTACGGGTGCTCGAAGATTGGGATTTGTGGATCCGCATGTCGCGGCTTTACAAATTTGACCACATTCCGACGGTCACCTGCGAGTTTCGCTGGCGCACCGACAGTTCGTCCATGACCGCCGCCGACCATGCAAAATTTGAAACCACCACGCAAACCATCTTGGCCAAGCATCGAACGGAGCGACCTGAGCCTGATGAACCCTGTCCGGCAGGCGATTTCGTACCCTCCCAGACCGACTTTGGCGAGACAAATTATTTGGCTACCAACCCGGACGTGGCCGAAGCCGTTCGCGACGGACGATTCCTATCCGGCTGGCACCATTTTGTAAAGTCAGGACGTCGCGAAGGCCGCCGTTGGTTTAGGAAAAGCTTGGCTCGAGCGAAACAAGACAAAGGCGATAAGCAGGTTGAAGCGCTCAAGCCTGCCGGGTGCGATTACGACATTTTGATTCCCATTTTTAACGCGCCGGATGACGTGCAACGCTGCGTCGAAAGTTTGCTCCGAAACACCGAGCCCCGGCACACGATTTATCTGCTCGATGACGCCAGCCCGGACAAACGCATCGCACCCCTGCTCGCTGGATTGGCGGCGCGACATTCGCACATGAAGGTGGTCACGGCTGGAAAAAACGGCGGCTTCGTGGTCAACGTGAATCGCGGCTTTGCAATCTCCCGGCGGGACGTGGTCATTCTCAATTCCGATACTGAAGTCACCGCTGGGTGGCTGGACCGCATGGACCGTTGCCGGTGCAGCCAACCGGCCATCGGCATTGTCTGTCCCCTTTCGAATAACGCGACGATCCTCTCGGTTCCCCGGATGAATGCGCGCAACGTCCTGCCCGCCGGGATGACGCCTGATGCGTTCGCAAAATTGGTCGCGCAGCATTCCGAACGCCTATATCCGCAAATTCCCACGGCCATCGGTTTTTGCATGCTTATTACGCGGGAAACGCTCGATGCGGTGGGGGTTTTTGATCCGGTGTTCGGCCTGGGCTACGGCGAAGAAAACGACCTGTGCCTCCGCGCGTGGGACGCCGGCAAACACACCGTTTGCTGCGACGACGCCTACGTGCAGCATTACGGCGAAGCCTCCTTCGGACAGGTGGCGGGCATCGGTGAACGCCGCCGCCGCAATGCCGAACTCCTGGAACGCCGTTGGCCGCAATATTCCACCTCCGTTTACCGCTACTGCCAGCGCAACCCGTTGCGCAAGCTACAGGAACGGCTCCGCCTCGCACTGGCCGTTTCAACCGACCGTCGTCCCCATGTTCTCCAGGTCATTCACAACTACAACGCGCCCGGCGGCACCGAACTGCACACTCAGGAAATCGTGGAACGCATTTCCAACCGTTTCCGCCAAACTGTGACTTTCCCGGGAAACATCGGCGAATGGTCCGACTTTTCCGAAGTCACTTCGCCCGCCGGAATACGCATTGCGGTGATGAACCGGCTAAATGCCGCACCCACGCATTTATATCTGGGCTCGCAACCGGGCGATGTGCGCAACGCGGCGGTGGAAGCAAATTTCCGTCAATTTGTCGCGGGCGGCGACTACGACCTGATTCACTTCCAGCATCTCGCCGGCTGGGCTTCATTGCAACTGCCGCGCATCGCCAAAGAACTGGGCAAACGCTGCGTCATTTCCCTGCATGACTATTTCCTTCAGTGCCCCGAATACGTGCTGCTCAATGAAGCCGGCGAGCGCTGCAACAAAGTTCGCGCCGACGCGGAGGATAAAGACTGCCTCCGCTGCCTGGCCGCCAAGCGCTATCCCCTCGCCAGGGAATTGCCGGCGATCCCACAATATCTGCGACTGCGTCAAGGCCTTTCCCGCGAAGTGCTCGAACAGATGGAGGCCATCGTGGCTCCGTCCGAATTTGTGCAACGACGGATTTTGGAGGCGTTTGGAGGCGACCTCGCCGACCGGGTTCGCGTCATCCCTCACGGCGTCAACATGTCGCCGCGCCGCCATCATGGGAAAGTGGGCACGCCATTGCGTGTGGGCGTGTTGGGCACGTTGAATTACCAGAAGGGCCTCAAGCTGGTCGCTGAGGCGGCCAATTTGCTGATCGGTGCGCCGCTGCAATTGGAAGTCTTTGGCCAAGTGCCGCCGGCTGCGCATGATCATCTGGCCCGCTTAGGGATCAGAGAACGCGGCGGCTATAGGCGCGATCAATTGCCAGAACTGCTGCGCGACGTGGACTTGGTTCTGATACCGTCGCTCTTCGATGAAACCTTCTGCCTTACATTGAGCGAAGCGCAAGCGCTGGGAATTCCTGTCCTAGCCTCGGCCGTTGGCGCGATTCCCGAGCGCATCGTAAACGGAGAAACCGGCTTCTTGTTCTCGCCGGCCACGGGCCAGGCGCTGGCGGCGAAGCTCCGGGAACTTTGTCAGTCACCCGAGTTGATCCGGGCCGCCGGAGAACGCGTTCGCAAACTCAAGGTAAAAACCATGGATCAAAACGCGGAAGACTATGCCGAGCTCTACCGGCAAGTCCTTAGCGCGCCCGCGCGACCGGTTGCGTCGCCGTCCAATGCTTTGGCCGCGTCGTCAGCGCCGGGTGCGTGGCTGAATTCCCTGACGCAAAAGCCAGACGCCACCAGCCTGACCTCGATCGTCATTTTGACTTGGAATCAGCTCGAGCATACGCAGCGCTGCGTCGAGAGCATCGCAGCGCATACGCCGGAACGGCACGAAATCATTTTTGTGGACAATGGTTCGACCGACGGCACAGTGGCGTGGCTGCGCGACTATGCCAAAGACCACCAGCACGTGCGGCTGGTTGAGAACAAATCAAATCGCGGATTTGCCGGAGGAAACAACCAAGGCCTTGCCCTCGCCGGGGGCGATTTTATCCTATTGCTCAACAACGACACCGTCGTCACGCCCGGCTGGCTCGGACGAATGCTTCGCGCCGCCTCCGCCAACCCTCAAATCGGGATTTTGGGCCCCATGTCCAACTGCGTTTCCGGCCCGCAACACGTGCCATCGGTGCCATATCGTTATATTGAAACCCTCGCCGCGTTCGCCACGCCATGGGCAGTGGAACATGCCGACCAAATTCAACCGGTTGGCCGGCTCGTGGGCTTCTGCCTGCTGATGCGGCGTTCCGTCACGGATGCGATCGGCGGCTTGGATG
>JBEKZM010000203.1:0-5490 GCA_049509875.1 Verrucomicrobiota bacterium
ACAATATTTCATCGGCGATTTCGATGGCCGGACGTTTCAGGTTGACCAAGCCTGGCTTGATCATCTCAAGGCGAACGATTGGGGATCGGAAGGAATTGTATTCGCGGATTTTGAAGGTGACGGCTATGGAAGCTGGACGACAACGGGTGATGCCTTTGGCAACGGCCCAGCCCACGGCAGGCTCGAACATCAGAACGCCGTGGTCGGGTTTCGCGGCCGAGGGCTGGCAAACAGTTTCCACGGAGGTGATGACACTCAAGGGACGCTGACATCGCCTTTATTCACCGTATCCAAGCCCTATATCCGGTTTCTGATTGGCGGAGGCGACCATCCTGGAACCACGTGCATTAATCTGTTGGTTGACGGCCATGTCGTCCGCACGCAGACCGGCAAGAACTCCGAATCGCTTCGCTGGGCAAGCTGGGACGCCCGCGAGTTCATGGGTCGTTCAGCCCGAATTCAAATCGTGGACCGGCAACAGGGAGAATGGGGCCACGTCAACATCGACCAAATCGTCTTTTCCGACCAACCGGTAAAACCGGGCCGGCCAATGACCGCTTATTGGTTTGATTATGGCGATGACTTCTACGCCGCGCGATCCTGGCATGGCCTGCCGGCCTCGAATTGTCGCCACATCTGGATCGCATGGATGGGGAACTGGCTGTATGCCAAAGACATTCCGACCGCGCCGTGGAAAGGGTTGCAATCCATCCCTCGTGAGCTAAGCCTGAAAATGGATCCCACGGGTCAACTTTTCCTCACGCAGCAGCCCATCCGCGAACTGGAGAAATTACGCCTACGAAACTGGCGACGGCCGACAACTCAAATCGGACCAGGAGAGGTCAGTTTATCCAAAGAGGGCATCCAGGGCTCGACGCTCGAGATCATGGCTGAGTTTGAATGCAAAGACGCCACCGAATTTGGCCTGAAGGTTCGCCAGGGAGCGAACGAGGAGACCATTGTTGGCTACGACGTCGCCTCGCAGTCGCTGTTTGTTGATCGGACGCATTCTGGTCGTGTGGATTTCTACTCCATTTTCCCGGCCCGCCACAACGGGGTGCTGGGCCCTGACCATGGCCGGGTTCGCCTTCACATCTTCGTGGACATGTCATCCATCGAGGTCTTCGGCGGAGACGGTCGGACGGTGATCTCCGATCAGATTTTCCCCGATCCGGCCAGTGATGGTCTTGCCGTGTATGCTCGGGGTGGCACAGTTCGCTTGAGTTCACTAAAAGTCTGGCAACTTGGCTCGATAAACAGGAATTAATATTCACATGCGTATTCAATTAATTTGGGCGGGCCGATATTTTTTGTTGCCATTGCTGGCAAGTTGTCTCGGAACACTTCATGCAAATGCGACGACTTATTTTGTGGCGACCGATGGTTCCGACAGCTATGCGGGTACGAACTTGACCGAGCCATTCCAAACAGTCCAGCAGGCGGCATCGGTAGCGGTGGCCGGTGACACTTGTTGCATTCGTGCAGGGGTTTATCACGAAACACTAATCCCTTTACATTCCGGATCCAGCAATGCTCCAATCACATTCGAAGCCTATTCAAACGAAGTAGTCACCCTGGATGGAGCTGATGTCGTGACCGGTTGGAGCTTGTTGTCAAACGGCGTCTATCAAGCATCGGTCGGCTGGGATTTGGGCGAGGGTGACAACCAGGTTTTTGTGGACGGCGTGATGATCCATGAGGCGCAATACCCAGCTTATGGAAGCGGCGACGTTTTGCATCCCACCACGGTCAGCGTTGTTGTGAACAACACGAATACAGCGCTGATCAGCAGCGCAGCCTGGAGCGGCAAACCCGACAATTACTGGGCTGGCGCCTGGTTTCTCGGAGGGGTAGATCCGGCTTGGGCCTGGCAAAGTGCACAGGTAGTAAGCTCCACTGGCACCACCATCACCGTGGATCCAGCGACAGAAACTGGCGGTTGGTGGTTCGCTGGCAGCGGCAACGGACTGCTTTGGGGGAGCCCCAATTTTCTGAGCGCCGATAATGAGTGGTCTTTGGGGACCAATGCCACAGGCTATATGCTGCGTTTGCGTATTGCCGGCGGCAACGACCCCACACCGCATACAGTGGAAATGAAACGCCGTAGCTGGTGTGTGAATCTTTATTACCGGAATTATGTCGCCATAAGCGGGCTGAACCTATGGGGCGGTGCGGTAAGGCTTCAAGGCAATGGAAATTTGTTTCAGAACTGTCGGGCGCAATTTCTTAGTCACTACCGGGTCATCACCGGGGGCTATTTGGAAAACGGCGGTTCGGATCAAGGCGGTGGGGTCGTAATCAATGGCAATGGCAATCTCGTGCGCGGCTGCACAATTGGCAACACCGCAGGGTCAGGCATTTATACCGCCGGTACGAGCAATCGCATAACCCGCAATGTGATTTTCAACACCGATTATTCCGGGACTTACGCCTCCTCGATTGCCCTGCACGGGATCAGTGATATCGTCACGTTCAACACAGCTTATTGTTCAGGCCGCGACATTCTTCGACCTGAGGGCATAGAATCAGATATTCAGTTCAACGACCTTTCCGCTCCGGGACTGCTGTGCCAAGACATCGGCGTCGTCTATTCCTGGGGTATTGACGGTCAGAATACGCGAATTGCTTACAATTGGATTCACGATAACAGCTTTCCCATACCTTCCCCCTTGATCTATCTCGACGCCTGGGATCGAAACTATATTGTAGACCACAATGTTTGTTGGGGCAGCGGCGGGGATTCGGGCATCCGGATCAATGGACCTGCTGTCGGCTACCTGATATACAACAACACACTATTCAACTGTGCCGACGTCGGCGCTTACGCTGTGGATTCCTGGCCGAACAGCAATCCTGACCCTGCCTTTTGGACGAATGATATTAATCAGTATTCGGCATCCAACAATCTCTTTCTGGCTAATGCGCCGCAAGCCCAGCTTGTAAACTGGAACAGCCTGGATTTTTGCCTGAAGGCCGGTGCAACTGCGATTGACAGTGGTGTGATTATTCCAGGTTTTACCGATGGTTATTTGGGCAGCGCACCCGATCTGGGTGCCTATGAGTTCGGCGGCTTGCCCTGGACTGCCGGCATTGCCTCACAACCAATTTTGGCGGTCACAGACCTTGATGGGGGGCAGATCAAACTGACCGCCTCGGCTGATGCAGGTTATTATTCGCTGGTTGTTGCCACGAATCTTGTGCCGCCAATCCTTTGGATGCCGGTGACCAACAACCCGTTCGCATCGGGCAACCAATGGTCTCTGATTGTGTCTCCCGCCAATGTAAATTGCTATTACTCGCTGCATACCAACTCGGGTTCGGCGTGGATCTATGCTTCCGCACGGCCGATTCCATCCATTTACACCCAGCCGGCGCCGGAAACGGTGAATGAGGGGGGGCCGGCTTCGTTAAGCGTGACCGCCAGCGGAATCGGCCCACTGTTCTATCAATGGTGCGATGACAGCCAGCCGATTCCCGGCGCGACCAACAGCAGCCAGGTCATCTTCCCCGCGGTCGCCGGCGCCAACTACGACGTCGTGATCAGCAACGCCGGCGGCTCGGTCACCAGCAGCATCGCTCCGCTGACAATTCGCGCACCTTACCTGGTGGCTTATTGGCGGATGGAAGGCCAGATCACCGCACCGAATAACGCGGGCGCGCCCACCTTTGTCGGAGTGGCGGATTCCGCCACCAACAGCGGCCAAGGCATTTTCACCACCGGCAGTTTGCCGGCGGCCGTGGATGACTTGATCGCGTTCAACGGCCTGCCGGGCGATCCAGTGACATTGAGCACGAACGTGGCGCCGGACTCGATGTTTGTCAACCAGCATTCTGCGGGGCGTTTCTCCTACAACGCGGAAACAATTGCGAATGTAGATGGCTGTTTATTCTTCCCTCAGGACCAATATGGGGACGAGATGGATTTCACCGGGCCGTTTTCGATTGAGCTGTTTTTCAAAACCGACGGAAACCGCAGTGGGGCAGGGAAAATGCAATTGGTTTCGCAAGGCACGGACACCGGGCAGGTGTTTCGCTATGGTATCAATGCCAATGAAGCCGGCCCAGGTGGAATCCGGTTCAAAATTGCCAATGACAACTTGGGTCAATTCAACCAAATTGACCTGACGGGAGTCAACTACACGGACGGGCAATGGCACTATCTGCTGGCGGTCTGCGACACGATGGCTGGCGCCAACGGGCAGCTACGCCTGACGATTGCGAATCCGGACGGTTCGCAAGCCAGCGCGACAAACCATCTGCAGGCAGGTTTTCTGCCGCTGCCAGCAACGGACAACGGAAATTTATTCCTGGGCAGAAACACTTATCCGGTAAACGTGGCGCCGGAGACATTTCTGGGGCTCATTGATGAGGTGCAGATCACTGCCGGCGTTGTGCCGGACACCTGGCGGATCGGGTGCGTGCCGGCAATCGACAACCATCCACTGATCAGCCGCGTTTCATTCGGGACGAACGGGTTCAGTTTTCGGTGGAATGGGGCGGCGATGAACAATTTTCTTGTGCAATGGACTCCGGAGCTTGGTATGGCGTGGCAAACCATTGCCATACTTCCCAGTGCCGCCAGCCAAGGATTCTATACTGACTCTGATTTCAGCGGAACGGCCGCGAGGAGCCGTTTCTACCGAATTGTGTCTCAATAGAAGGCCGGTCTTCAAAAAATGAAGAAGGCACAAATAGGCGCAGGCTCTGCTTGATTGGCTGAATGAATAGCAATCAGCAAGACGTCGTTGAATACCTGCCGGAGGAATCCTGTGTGCCCAAAGTACTGTGCTCAATTATTCTTATCGGAAGGCCACTGGATGAAAAAATTTGAATTTTTGGACACTATGGCCAGCGCTTGAAACATTGATCGCCGCTACGACAAGTTTCAAGAATTTGGATGCAGATTCGAATTTTTGGACACTACTACGGGGCAATCACCGACCAGGTGCCATTGGAATAGCTTCCGTGACTATCTGGCGTCAGGCGAAACCACCCCGGTCCAGAATTTGTGCTCAAGTTTTCAGCCATGACCGAGCCGTCGGTCAGCAGCAGGAAATGTCCCACCGGACCGGGCGGTGGATTGACGAGCGGAATCCAGATGCCAGCAGCTTGCAGCGGTGGTACCAATGCGATGGAGAGCAGGATGAATAAAACGGTGATCGAGTTTGGAGTTTTCATCAGAAAACATTCTTCTGTTTTGGTTGTTTTATGCCGTCTACATCTCCTAGTGGCTCTTTTCTTAGGCATTATAATAACTAAACCTCGACCGGGTCGAGGTTTTTACCGCAAACAGCATCGTCGCCAGCGCCATTTCATGAAGCGGGTTTGGCCTGAACGAATTTCCAAGCGTGCCGTCAGCAGGGGGGGGCTTGGCGGCACCGGACCTCTAGAAAGTCGGGTGACCGAGTTCAACCAACGAGGCGTTGGGTTGGGGATCGCGGGCTTATCCCTGCATTCGTGCCGCTTGGGTGGGCATTGGGGGGGGCATTG
>JBEKZM010000204.1:0-5409 GCA_049509875.1 Verrucomicrobiota bacterium
GAACAGTTGGTCGTGCTCGGTCGCCCGGTTCCATGAGACGAAGTCACTGGAGCGGAATTCTCCGTCCACATTGCGATAGCCCAGCCCCCAAGTGATGTCATTGCGGGTGCCCAGCGCAAACCGATGTTGCGCGTCGAAATCCAACGTGTTTGCGATCTCGGCAGCGCCGGCCTCTTCCAGGTCGGAACGATCATAATACGCCTGCATCGTGAGCGAGGAAGTATCGGAAAAGTCGTGCGTCCACCGCCCTAGCACATTGCCACCAGAATCGTAGTTTACCTCGTTATAATTGAGCAGATACGGCGGCGATAGAGAGGCAATGTCCTGGTTTTCCACGAATCGGTCGCGGTAAAAATCGCCCTGCAACGTAAACTTATTTTCGTCCGACGGCTCCCAGTCCAGGCGTCCGCCGCCCTGAGCTGTTAGCGTCTGGTCGGGCGCGTCCTGGCCACCCGCCGTCTCGAGACCGTCACGGTTGGAAAATTTTCCATAGGCCCGGTAATACAAATTCGTGGCCAGTTGCCCGCCGTAGCGAACCGTCGTGGTGGGCTGATCAAATGTTCCACCGGTCACGGACACCAAGGTGCCCTGCGTCTCCTTCGCGCTTTTGGTGATGATATTGATCACGCCATTGACAGCATTTGCGCCCCATAGGGATGCGCCTGGACCGCGAATGACTTCAATACGATCTATATCCTCCATGACCAGGTCCTGCACGCCCCAAACGACGCCGCCGAAACCGGCGTCATAAACCGAACGGCCATCAATCAGCACCAGCAGCTTGTTGGCAAACTCGTTGTCAAACCCTCGCGCGCTCACCGCCCACTCGTGGGAATTGATTTGAGCCACGTCCAAACCGGGCACCAGACGCAGGGCATCCGGAATGGTGGTGATGCCGAACCGGCGGATGTCATCTTGTGTGATGACCGAAATGGCCGCCGCCGATTCATTGAATTTTGTTTCGCGCTTGGCCACCGAGGTCACCGATTCATTCATCAATTGCTCGACGCTCAAATCGGCCAGCCTTCCGCTTGGCGCATTGGTCATGCTGGTGTCAGCCGCCGCGGACAGCAATGCGCCTGCGGTCAAAACCAATGTGCATAGTAAATCCTTTCGCAGATGAGTTTTGGATTTAAATATAAATCTTCCACTTCGCCGCGGTGCGGTGGCGGTTTCGTTTTTCATGTTCTTCCGATCAGGTGCCAACCAAGCGACATAAGAGCTCGACGCTTTTCCAGCTGTTTATCGGCGGAAACAAATGGAGACCACACACATATTTGGCCAATTACTGGACATTTCTTGACAACGCATTTTCAGCCAATGGCTTAATGGGCGACCCCTTTTCGCCCGAAAGCTCAAACACATCTCAATTGCTTCCACGGGCTCACACGTGTTCACAGCCATCGCCTCGGTCCATCGTATGCGGCTGGCAGTGCACATCTGATTTTATAGATTATTCTACGCCACCGCGCCTTCACTGATCCGGCGAAAAATCATAATCCGATGATTTTCCACGTACAAAAAGGTTAAGCATTTCCAACCACTACCGATAGGGAGTTGGTGACAAAGAGTAATAATTTTGCCTCTTTGGTGGCGTCGCCGTTTTTGTCGTGCACACGCGTTTGTTTGAAGAAGCCCGCCGGATTTTAAATGAGAACCATCGCGAACTGGCCGTGGTGCTGGTTCGCCGACAGAAGCATTTTGCCATCAGCATTGACGTGGTAGAGGCGGTAGAGCGTATACCGGAAGAGAACATCGAGCTGATGTCCGCCGCGCTGGCAGTGCAAGGCGGGCAGTCTCAATGGCGTATTGGCAAGCGGGGTAAGGCCAACCAGACCGTTTTGCTCCTGGATGACGGTTTTATCTTCGCTTCCGGCACGACAGATTCGATTCCATTCAACTAGTCTGCAACCAACTGATTATCCCAGAACAAAAATTCATGAAAAACTGGTCCATTGGAACACGAATAGAACTAGGTTTCGCGGCAATCATCGGCATTGCGCTCGTCCTTGGTGGTGCTGGTTATTACAGCGCAGTCAAGAATGCGCAGGACATTCACGACCTTGGATCCGATGCCCTACCCACTGTGGAGTACCTGTCCGCCATCAAAATTGGTGGTGAGCAAATTGCCGCGGCAGAGCAGACTTTGCTACAGTGGAATTTGGATCCAGCAGTGCGCGCACTTGAGCATGACAACATCACAAAAATCCGGGAGACCTATGAAGGGGCGTGGAAAGCGTTCGAGCCATTGGTGGTGACTCCTGAAGAACACAAGCTGTGGGATGAATTTCAGGCGGCTTGGGGACAATGGCGGACGGACAATAACGAGGCTTTCCGCATAATCAAGAAGTTGGAAGATTTGGGTGTGGGCGATCCGACTGAGCTTCGCCAGCATTTGGAGCAATTTCGGGGCGACCATTATGCGCTGGAGACCCTAGTGTCAGAATTGATCCGCGACAAGCAGGAGTTTGAAGGGCATGAAGACCCCGCTCTGTGTAACTTCGGCAAATGGAAGGCCACCGTCGCGCTGCAAAATCCTGAATTGCGTGATGCGCTGGCTAAATGCGCCGCCTCGCACGACAAATTCCATGCCTCGGTCAAAAAAATCAAAGAACTTGTGAAAGCTGGCAATATGGACAGTGCTGCTGATGTCTTTAAAAACGAGATGCAGCCGGCAGCGGCGGCAACGCTCGAACAGTTTCAAAAAATGCTCGCCCTGGCCACCGAGGCGCAGGACCTCGAAGCCCAGGTTCACCATCAGGTTTCCGAGGTCTGTAACGTTGGCCAACTCAAGGCGGCAGAACTTCTCGATCAGTTGATCAGAATGAACCTCGAGGATGCAAACACATCATCTGTCAGGGCTCAAAGAAATGCTTCGTTTATGAAGACCCTGTCGTTGGTTGTAACGACGGTTGGTGCTGTCGGCGGTATTTTGCTCGCTTTCTTCATTGTTCGTTCCATTACCAGGCCGATACAGGTTTTGGCCTTGGCTCTCGGCGACGGTTCAAACCAAGTCGCCAGCGCGGCGGCTCAAGTTTCCGCCGCCAGCCAGACGCTGGCGGAAGGCTCCAGCGAGCAGGCTTCGTCGCTGGAAGAGACCGGCGCATCCCTTGAAGAAATGGCATCCATGACCAAACGCAATGCCGAAAACACCCGACAGGCCAACGACCTCGCCAAGCAGGCCCGGGATGCCGCCGAAAAAGGAGTGGGCGGCATGCAGATCATGTCCTCGGCGATGGAGGCCATTAAGGTGTCCAGCGATGATATTGCCAAGATCATCAAAACGATTGATGAGATTGCTTTTCAAACGAACATTCTCGCGCTTAACGCCGCCGTGGAGGCCGCACGGGCCGGCGAAGCCGGCATGGGCTTTGCCGTGGTGGCCGATGAAGTGCGTAATCTGGCCCAACGCTGCGCCCAGGCTGCCAAGGAAACCGCCGACAAGATTGAGGGTGCCATCACCAAAACCGGGCAGGGTGTGGACATCAGCAGCAAGGTGTCGCAGGCCTTGAACGACATCGTCACCAAAGTGCGGCAGGTGGATGAACTCGTGACCGAAGTCGCCAATGCTTCGCGGGAACAAACCGAGGGCATCACGCAAATCAATGTGGCCGTTGGCCAGATGGACCAGGTGACGCAGAGCAACGCGGCCAGTGCAGAGGAAAGTGCGGCTGCCGCCGAGGAGTTGAACTCGCAGGCCGTGATTGTGAAGCAGTCAGTGGCCGAACTGCTCCAGCTCGTCAGCGGAAAAGGTGAAGCCGGAAGACGGGCAGTTCATGGCCGGCGTACGAACGAACTTCATCAGGCCGCTCCCGCAGCCAGGCGGCTCGCATCCAACAACGGCAATGGGGATGGTAACGGCCATGTTTCGCTGCACCGGCAAAGGGCCACGGCCGCAAAGCAACGGAACGACATTCCAGTGGAAGGCGATTTCAAAAATTTCTGAACAAACCAGTGGCCGAATGCATACATTATGACCTGAAAATTGCCTTGATTTCCAAAATGCCGGCGCCGGACCGAACACGTCGGCGAAACGGTGGTGACTTGCGGTTTGGTTGTCGAGCAGCGCACGGACCATCAGATCACCGGCGAGCCGATGAAGTTCCTCACGCTGGCAGACTGGACGGGAATGGTGGAAACGGAATTATTCGCGCATACTTACAGGAGTTACGGGTTGGCAACGGTTCGTTATCCGTTGTTGGAAGTTGAAGCCAGGGTTGAGCAATTCGAGAACGGACGGGGCTTTTCGTTGCGGGTGATGCGGGCGGGGAGACCACGATCTATGTGAGGCGGAGGGATTTCACCTTCTGCCTTGTTTTTGTGCCCGGCTGAGAACGATTTTGTGGCCAAAGAGCGATGCCCAGCCTTGGGCGTTCGCCAAGTCTTCAGGGCTGCCGCCCACCAGTCGAAATTGTCGGTCGGCCATTTGGATCAGCCAAGCATCGCCAAAAGGGTTGATGATTTGACTGGGGTTGATGAAACCGTAGCAAATAGTTCTGACTTTCATATGTCGGGCCGATCTAGCGGCTGCCCTTACGTATCGGCTCGAATGCAGCCGACAATAGATAAAACGGATGACGGCGACGCGCCGGTCATGGTCACACCGCAATTGTGTTTGGGACGCGAATCGTCCCGTTGTCAGTGAGGCTGAACACGTGGGCGAAACACTGGCAACGTGCGGGCCGATAGTTGAACAGCGGTTGCATGACCAGGAGCATCCAGTTGCCACGGAAGCCGGATGGCGGAAAATGACGGCGGGACCTATTATCACATGGCACGATGGCACTGCAATATCGGGGCGCGCTCGCACGAGTTCAATTCACTTTGCGAATTGATGGCCAAAGCCACGCCGCTTCGTTCCGGCGATGAACTGGCGGGAGTCGCGGCATCTTCAGCTGAGGAACGCGTCGCTGCGCAGTTTTGCCTTGCGGATGTACCGTTAAAACAATTCCTCGAAGAGCCGCTGGTACCCGTCGAAACGGATGAGGTCACCCGCCTGATTTTGGATCAGCACGATCCATCTGCCTTTGAAATGGTCGGTCCGACAATCGACAATCTGCATTTAGTCCAATTGTCATCTCGTATTTTCCGTCAGTCTCTTTCTAATTTCCAGCACTTCTCGGGTCGGGCCCGATGCCACCCAACCTACTGCTTGGCTTACCCGGGTTTCATAGCCCATCCTCAGGTGCCCGGCAATCCAGCGCCGCGTCACAGTCGTTCTGCCGTGAAGCCACCACGCCAACACTTGCTTTTCCTTTTGGCCTTTTGGCCTGTTGGCCAAATCCGGCTCCTTCAACCCGAGCACTCGCAGGCCCACCTCCAGCATCCGCTCAGCTTCCGCTTGCTCGTGGGCCGTCCGCGCTGGTCCGGTGTTTGATTCTCGCCGTTGGCTTCGCAGGGCCGCTTTGA
>JBEKZM010000205.1:0-5396 GCA_049509875.1 Verrucomicrobiota bacterium
CCGTGTTTACCAATGACTGCTCCGCCGGGGACTTTCCGAACTCCACGATGCCAGCCCCTTAAACCCTTCAGCCTTGGCGGGTGCCTTCGCCAAATTCCAAAAGACTTTGGACACCTTCTTTGCAGAAAGGATAACCTCTTGAAAACTTGATCTGTCTACACTCAATTTTGAAGTTCAAGGACTCTAGCCTTGGTATTGGCAAGCACCTTTTCTGTCGCCGGTCATTTCAAAACCAACCACTCCGAGATGCTTGATTCACGCCCTATTTCTGGATGCGGGTAAGGATTGATAACCGAACTCGCTCATGAAACCGCTCAATTCGCGATAGGCCTCGAACGTCCGCGCGCCACACCAGACATCCCAGTAATGGACGTCGCCGCAGTCCGGACTGCCGGAAACGTAACTAGTTTGCGGCGCGCAGGTTTTGACCTCCTCCGCCAGAGCCTTTTTGAACAGACTATCATAGCCCTCGCGGCCCATGGACACGACCGACCAGTCGTCCTTGACCAGCAGGCCGATCTCGTTGTTGCCGCACCAGACGGCAATGCAGGGGTGATGCCGCAGCCGCTTGAGATTGTCGCGCGCCTCGTGGCGGACGTTCTCGACGAAGCCGGCATCGAAGGCGGGATAGCTGGCGCAGGCGAATTTGAAGTCGGCCCAGACGCAAATCCCCAGTTCGTCGCACGCATCGTACAAGGCATCCTCTTCGTAATAGCCGCCGCCCCAGAAGCGGAGCATGTTCATGTTCACGGCCGCAGCATCGGCGACATAGTGTCGCAGGCGTTCGGAGGTGACGCGGGTGTTAAAGGCGTCCAAGGGAATCCAATTTGCGCCTTTGGCAAAGAAGTCCACGCCATTGACAACGAAATGGATCGGCTGGTCGCCCTGTTTTTCCACGATGCCAAGTGTGCGCAGTCCGATCCGATTGGTTGCCGTGTCCAAAATGCCGGTGTGGGGATCCAGCAATTCCACCTGCACCTCATAAAGCGGCTGGTTGCCCATGCCATTGGGCCACAAAAGGTCCGGGTTCTTGACGGAAAACCCGACCTCACCGTAACCATTTTTGAGTTTGAGCTTCTCTTTGCCGAGCGTCTTTCCGTAATGGGTGACTGTCAGTTTGACGCGCAGCGGACCGCCGCCGCCATTCTGCGCAGATATTTTGACCGTGAGTCCGACGCGGTTTTTTGCGGAGTGATCCTGCAGCACGAGCACGTCGTCCAGTTTCGCCCCGTCCACGGCTTCCAGGCAGATGTTGCGCCAAATGCCGCTGGTTATCAGCGTCGGCGCCCAGTCCCAGCCAAAGTGGCACGGCTGCTTGCGGAGCCAGGCGCGGCCGGTGACGCCCTTGTTCTGGCTGCGCTTGGCTTCGAACGCGTTGACGAAGGCGGCCGGGGAACTGATGAGAATTTCGATTTGATTGGCGCCCTCTTTCAGCAGCGGCTTGGCGTCAAATTCCCACGTGCGAAACATGTTGTCCGTTTTTCCGAGTTCGCGGCCGTTGAGCCGGATAGTCGCAAGTGTGTCCAGCCCCTCGCAGCGCAGCGTGACCTGCCGGGGCGACAGCAAGGCGGCATCCACGAGAAAGGTGCGGCGGTACAGCCAGTCGGTCTCACCAACCCATTGGACGGACTTTTCATTGTCGCGATAAAACGGATCGGCGATTTTTCCGGCGGCGAGCAGGTCGGTGTGAATGCACCCCGGCACCCGCGCGGGAATCCAGTCTTCCGTTCCCGCCTTGGCCGCCTGCCAGTTGCCGTTAAGCGAAAGGCAACGCAGGTTTTCGGTGTCGGCGCGAGCTGTCCGCGGCAGCACTGCGCCAACGCAGGTTGTGGCCGTGGCCGCGGCGGCGGTGGCCAGAAAATGGCGGCGTGATAGAGGATTTCCCGGTGATGGTTGCAAATGCATACAAGTTGTTTTTGTCTGACACCAGTTTAGAATAACGAATGACATCGTCGCTGGTTACCGGTGCCTAAAATGCGGGTTACGCGTGCCAATTAAAACAGGCCGGCCGGGGGCCAAAGATTTCCCGCGAGGAGAAGTCGAGCCGCCAAAGTTGCCGAGTCAATTAGCGAGAACGCTCGTTACCGACGAGAACCATTCCACATCTTGCAGAAAAAGCGGATCACTGGAACTGGTAATGAACGGGTCGGCCATCAAGGGTGACCTCCATTTGTGAATCGCGGAATGGCCGTCGGCAAATGAGAGGCCGGTTGCGCCCGCGTGATAGGTCGCCGGATGATCGATATTATAGCCGGTGCTGCTGCCGAAGGGCGTCATTCGCACAGCAAACGCGCCGTCATTGATGGTTACAGGACTTTCCTCAATAAAAACCCAGGTATCCGAGGTGCCACGGATCTGCGCAAGCTTATGGTACCACTTATAAGTTGGACTCGGGAGCCAGTTATTCGCAAGAAATGTCTGGCTGCAGGAATAGCTCCGAATCCGAGGCTGGCCCTTGACGATTTGCGGATTCAGCGCCGCCCCTTGCGTGGATATGTCGCAAGGACAATGATAAACGCCGAGGTTTTTGGCGTACTGCCATAACTGCCCATCTTTGATCGTATCTGGATCAATGCAATTGTAATAGTCGGTCATGACTCCGCCGCACCAATTCGTCTGCCATTCGGCAGGGGATCCTATGCCCCCGTCGTTATCCACACTGGCAATGAGGTCGTTGCTGTCGCCGGTATACATGATCCAAGCCAGTGTCAGTTGCTTGGTGTTGACCATGCATTGGGCCCCT
Source organism: Verrucomicrobiota bacterium (assembly GCA_049509875.1). Taxonomy (GTDB): domain Bacteria; phylum Verrucomicrobiota; class Verrucomicrobiia; order Limisphaerales; family UBA11358; genus UBA11358. The sequence continues at coordinate 2,744 of JBEKZM010000205.1, forward strand.
TGCGCCTTCGCCTTTGCCTTGCTCAACGCCGGCAGCAACACAGCCGCCAGAATGGCGATGATGGCGATCACCACCAACAATTCAATCAATGTAAATCCAGCACGACTGCGGGATTTGCATGGACAATTCATATTCTTATTGAGCGAGCACTCGATAGAACATGGCGGCGCCGGCGGGGGTATTTGTGTAGGGGGTCGAGGCCGCGTTATTTGTCGTCCAAGGACCGTTGAGCGACGGCGCTTGCAGCAATATTCCCCCCGAGGGATACCAGCCGACGATAACATTCCCACCCGCTGTCAGTATGCTTAGCGTTCGGGGAATTGTTACCACCCCGGTCACGGCCGCAGTCCATAGATTGGTCAATTGCGTCTGGGTCAAGGATTGGTTAAAGGTCGCCACCTCGTCAATATCGCCAATGAAGTTGGCATCATGAAGATCCCCGCCGATGAACCCGGGTGTGTTAATCGCCTGAACCACACTGGCATAATCATTGGTTGCCGCAGTCATGCCATCGGTATCAAACAGATATTCAACGGCATTGGTTGGACTGACTGACAGGGCGACAAATGACCATTGGCCTGCCGGCGGGATCAAGTCGGAATTCCAATTGTAAGTATTGCCATCATCATTCCAGTGGTAACCCAAAGTGCCGCCACCAGAGGTAAAATTCATGCCATTGGCCGTGCCCGCCACTGATGAACGATAGCTGTTAAGAACCGCCCAATCAGCTTGGTACTGCGCGGAATAAATCCACATTGTAAAGGTCACCGTGTTGGAATATAGGTTCAGTGGTGGAAGACTCACAATGGATGCGGTTTGTTGAATATTGTTCAAGATGGCCACGGCCGAGTTTGTCGCGCCAAACCCCGGAAATCCGCTCGCAAGGTTGGGGCCGGCTATGTTGTATTTTGGATTGCCGTTTTCAGTGTCGCTTCCGTAAAGCCCATTCGCGCCATTTATATAATCAAGCGCCGCGGCGGTGCCAGAAGCTGGATCGTTCGTTTCGTTGAAGGCATAATAGGACATCGGATGGGTCCAATACACCTGCTGTTCGTAGGGGGTACTCGGGAACGTGACACTCACCGGGGCAATCGGACTCGTTACCGCCCCAAACATGTTGGAGACTATGACTGAATAATTGGCGGAGTCATTAGGTGCCAGGGCAGTGATCACCAAATCTGAACTCGTGGTTCCCGAAATCCGGCCGCCACTGTTCAAGATCGCCCCATTTTTTAACCACTGAAAGGAGAGAATAGGCGCGGCGCTGGAATAGCTGACATTGATGCTCGCCGTACCACCTGGGAATTCCACCACCGACGATGGCGTTAGCCCGGTGATGGACAGGGGCGCCACCAACAGGTTCGCCGGGACCGTTGAAGTCGAACCGTTTGAATTTTGCAATTTCGCCATGTAGGTGCCCGAGAATCCCGGCACCAAATTGGCGATCGTCAACAAATTGCTTTGCGAGCCCAAGATGGGGCCGCCGTCAACCAGCGGGGTGTACGTGCTGCTGCCGTTGGTTGCCGCCAGCCATTGGTAGGTTGGGTAAGGATTCCCCGATCCGACGACGATGAATTGAGCCGTCGTCAGAACGCCATTCGTCTGCGACAACGGCGAAATCACGACTTTGGGAGTCGAACCCGGCGGCGCGTTCTCTCCCGCCAGAATGGTCTCACCTGGATTTTGATCGAAGGCATAGTCAATCAAGGTTATTTCACCGGCGGTACCATCAAAGACGGTGGCGGAATTATAGAGAAACTGAGCCCACCCAAAATAGAAATTACCCCCCGTATCCTCCAGAGCTAATCCCACATAACCCAGGATGTTTGTCCCGCCGCTCTCCCAATCGCCCTGCACATTGGAGCTGGTATCCTCATAAAAATACCCATATTCCGAAGGAGTTTCGTAACTGCTGTTTATCGGTGTCCCATTGGTTGCCACCGGAAGCCCGTCACCAGAGCCAGCCAGCACAATGGGAGTGAAATTGGTTTGCGCCAAATAACTGGAAGTGTCGAGGTACGGCTTGCTCGAGTTGTTATTGTCAAAATGAAGTTGAAAATCCGGATTCCCATCGTGATTCAGGTCCATCGCGTAACCTGCAGTGGTGGTGGCCACGGTTACGTTGGCGTAGGTATAGATGATCTGACTATTGGTAACGATCTGGCCATGCGCCAAGCCGGCGCCCAGCGCGGAAGCAGAGACAATGGCAATTTTTTTTGTTTTCATTTTTGGTTTTGGTGGGCTCAGAGGTTAAATTACGCGGCGACTGATATCCCTTGATTCAAGCGGCTCATTTGCCCCCTGATTCGACGTGTATTTTTTGCCGTCGATTACGTCTTCGCATTATTGGGTCGGCTTATATAATTTACCTGTTCATGCAACTAGACAATTGTCCAGAGCCTGCCAGATCGGGCACAACGGTTTAATGGCGTGTTGCATTCAAATATAACCCGAACTCTGAAAGTTGTCGCGGGGGAATCGTGCCAAAAGAGGAGGTATGGAGTGCATGGCCCGAATTTTCCCCAGTTTGGGCCCTAGCCCCAGTTTACGAGTTATTTGAAGGGAGGCTCGGAAGTTGTTGTAAAAGCACTATTTACAACATGGTGGCTCTATGCCCTAAACCGTCGATTTGGGTATGGGCAATCCGAGGATT
>JBEKZM010000206.1:0-5260 GCA_049509875.1 Verrucomicrobiota bacterium
GCTTTTGCCGATGGCCAGGGCGGCACCCGTGGCGCTCGCTGCCGGCGCATTCTGCATTCCGACTAAAAACAGACCGGTCCACAGGCTTAATATCGGACTCGTTTTCATGCGTAATAAGGCAACAACTTATTAGCCGGTAAAATGGTTTCACCCTCCCCCTTCGCTGAAACTTAGAAAGTCTAATGCATACTATAACAAATAGTGCTATGCATGTCAAGGGAAATGAATGGCACATTTTTTCGCCACGACAACCGCCAGATCATTGGTTGACAACCGATAACGAGGTTACCGGAAACTTCGCACTGCTGGACAGCTTCATCAACGTAAACAGCAACTGCTGGTATTTGTCCGTGACCAATCTGGATTCGGTGTTCACCAAAGGTTACAGCCTTTATTTCTATTATAATGGCGGGGCCATCGGCCGAGGGGGCCAGAATTACGTCCGGTATTACGACGGCCAGACCACGAACACGCCGGTGCTGGGAACCAAACAATGGAATTTGTACACCACGGCGACCAATGGCGGCCAGTTTGTCAAGGATCAGACTCCTGCCAATACTACCATCTCCGGCGAGACTACAGGCGCCAATTACCTTGTGTTCAGCAACCTTTCCGGCAGGGCGTTTGATTTGTTGATCACCAATGCAAATTACGGAGGCATTAATGCCTTGGAAATCGTCGCCAATCCCCCTCCCATCGTGGTCAACTACAGTCCCGCGGGCAATTCCGTTTTCCAACTATCGTGGAACTCCTGGCCCGGGCTGGTTTGTGCCCGGAAAAGCGACCGCCAAACTGCCGTGCTTTTTGAGTTTGAACGGTGGCGGCGGAATGCCATGCTGGAACGAAACCAAAATTACCCTTTAAATGCAAAAGTACGCCCTCATTTTTTTACTCGTGGTCTTCGTGACGAATCCTCTTTTTGGTGAGAATCCCAGGCCGGTCACGCTTGCCAACCCCCTCCAGGGCACGGATTCGCGCGATGGCTTTTCCCACGGCAACACGTATCCGGCGATCGCGCTGCCCTTTCCAATGAATACATGGGCGCCCTATACGGAACCCCAGGACAACTCATTCTACTACCAGTACCGGCATCACCGCATTCTCGGAATCCGCCAGACCCACGAGCCGAGTGTGTGGATTCGAGAGCATGCCACCTTCGCCCTGATGCCCGTTTCCGGCAAATTGGCCGTGACCGAAATGGATCGCGCCTCCACGTTCCGGCATGAGGATGAAATTGCGCAGCCCAGTTATTACAAGGTGCACCTGGACACCTGGCAGGCGGTTGCGGAAGTCACCCCCACCGAGCGCGCCGCCCGGTTCCGCTTCACGTTTGAGCAGCCGGCCGATGCCTATGTGGTCCTGGACGTATTCAAGAGTGACAAGCCCGTCTCGGTGGAGATCATTCCTTCGGAAAACAAAATCATCGGCGTCGCCCGCAACAATAGCGGCGCCGTTCCGGATAATTATGGGAATTACTTCGTGATCGTCTTTGACCAGCCATTTACAGCCCATGGCGTCTGGACCGATGATCAAATTCAGCCCGGTGTCACCAACCTCTCGGGCAGGCACCTCGGGGCATTTCTCAAATTTGACACGAGTGGAAACCGGGTGGTCGAATGCAAGGTCGCCTCGTCCTTTGTCAGCCTCGAACAAGCCGCGAGGAATCTGGAGCAGGAGATCGGCCACGCTGATTTCGCGACGATTCGACATCGGGCCGAGGAAACTTGGAATTCGGCTTTGGGCCGGGTTCAGGTCGAGGGCGGTTCCGCCGAGCAGCAGCGCACTTTCTACAGCGGGCTGTATCGCAGCATCCTGTTTCCGCACCGGGTTTATGAACTGGACGCAAATAATCAGCCCATCTACCGCAGTCCCAACGACGGGCGCGTGCACTCTGGGGTGATGTACACCGATTCCGGCTATTGGGACACGTTCCGCGCGGCGCATCCGCTCTATAATCTGTTGTATCCCGAGGTCAGCGCCGAAATTCTGCAAAGTGCGATCAACTCATACCAGGAGAGCGGCTGGCTGCCCGCGTGGTCGAGCCCCGGGAACCGGCAGGCCATGATCGGCAACCACGCCTTTTCGTTGCTGGCGGACGGCTGGGCGAAGGGCATCACCAACTTCGATCTTCCGACCGCCGTGGAGGCCGTGGTTCACGACGCCCATCACGGCGGCTTCTTCGGTATGGGGCGGGGGGACGCCGATTTCTATGACCGGCTCGGTTATGTGCCCTATACCAACGTCCTCGCCGGTACAGCCCGGACCTTGGAGTATGCCTACGACGACTTTTGCGCCGCCCTGCTGGCGCAGGCAGCGGGCCGGCCGGAGGAGGAGCGAAGCTTCCGGCGCAGCGCGATGAACTACACGAATGTGTTTGATCCGGCCGCCGGCCTGATGCGCGGGCGCAATGAAGACGGTTCGTGGCATGAACCGTTTGATCCAATCGAATGGGGCGGGCCGTTTATCGAAGGCAACGCCTGGCAGTGGAACTGGAGCGTCATGCAGGACATCCCGGGCTTGATCCAATTGATGGGCGGCGACGCCGCGTTTGCCAAGAAACTCGACACGTTGTTTGGCATGGGCTCGGATGTCAATGTGGGCACCTACCATTTCATGATTCACGAGATGAACGAGATGGTGGCGCAAAACCTGGGTCAGTACGCGCACGGCAATGAGCCAGTGCACCATGTCATTTACCTTTATGATTACGCCGGCCAGCCCTGGAAAACCCAGGCCCGCATCCGGCAAGTCATGGATTTGCTCTATCAATCGACGCCCGATGGCCTGAGCGGCGATGAAGATACCGGGCAAATGTCCGCCTGGTATGTGTTGAGCGCGTTGGGAATTTATCCGGTCTGCCCCGGCACGCCGGTTTATCTGATTGGCAGTCCGGTGTTCGACCAAGCCACCCTCCATCTTGAGAATGGCAAAACGTTCACCATAGCTGCCGAAAACAATGGTCCGCAGGAATATTACATCGATGGCGCAAAATTGGACGGCGAGGCATGGGATAAAATATATATCACCCACGATCAAATTTTGCAGGGCGGTAAACTCTCTTTTCAAATGGCCTCCTTTCCCAACTATCATTGGGCGGTGAGCGCCGAAAGCCGGCCGCCCTCCCCCATGCTCAATCTCCGGTAAGCGGCCGTTGGTAGCGGGTCCCAGACCCGAGCGTCTCAAGGGGCCTGCGCGTCAGGCTTCGCGGGCTTGCCATATTCGCCGGGTAATACGCCAAAGCGTTCGCGAAAGATGTTGCGAAAATACTTTGGATCGGAGAAACCGACCGCGTAAATGATTTCCGAGACGGTCAGATGCGAATCGCGCAGCAACTGCGCCGCCCGCTTGAGCCGGATATCGCGGATTAAAACATTTGGCGTGCAGCCCGCCAAGGCCTTGAATTTGCGGAACAATTGGCGCCGGCTGACCGCCATTTGCCGCGCCAGCTTCTCCATGTCAAATTCATAGTCAGCGAGATTCGTTTCCACAGTTTCCACCACTTTCCGCAGAAATTCCGCGTCCATCTGGTTCGTGGCCAGTTCGCGCGGCTGGACGGTCTGGAGATGCTGGAAATGCTCGTGCAATTTGCGCCGGTTTTCCAACAGGTTGTCCGCGCAGGCCTTGAGCAGCGGCAGACGAAATGGCTTGGCCAGAAATTCGTTCACGCCCGCTTGCAATGCCCGCAGGTGGCCCGCGTCCGAATCGTCCGTCGCAAGCAAAATCACCGGAATATGACTCGTCATTTCATCCTGTTTCAGATCCGCGCAAATTTTTACGCCGTCGTCCCGTGAGGCATCGCCGCCCACCACCATGAGATCCGGCACATTCTCCCGGGCCGCCGCCAATCCTGCTACCGCATCGTCCGCCTCGAGGACGGAATACCCCGCCCCAAGGCCCTGGCGAATGAACTGGCGCAGCTCCGCATTTTCTTCAATCACGAGCACCACCGGCAAATCCCGCTCCGCCGCCAAGTCCGAAGCCGCCGGCCGCGCGCCGGATGCTTCCCTCCCGGGCGCCACCGGCTCCGGCGTGTCCGCCGGAAAATCAACCAGCATTCTCACCGGCCGACGCTGGTCCTCCGTGGCCTGGTCACCGGCCTCGGAGCTCAAATGGCCGCCCAGCAACCGCAATATTTCGCGGCTCAACAGCCAGCCGATGTCCGGCTCCGGCAATGCCGCCACTGGGTTCAGCGGATGCGGAACGTTCATCTGCAGCCGCACCAGGTTTCCCTCAAAGCCGAGTTGGACCGAAATGCTCTCACCATCGGCCGCGGTCGCCAAAACCCGTGCAAACAGGTTGAACAGCGCCTTTTCCAGTTTTGCCGGATCGGTCCAGATCAGCCGGGCGGCTTCGGTCGTTTGAAAGCGAATCCCCAGCCCGCGTAAACGCCCCCCTGCCTCAAACATTCGAACCAGGCCGCGGATAAAAGCAACAATCTCGATTTCGCACCTGTCGAGCGTGCAGTCCTCCGCCTCCAGACGCCGCATCAGCAATGAATCATCCACCAGCGCCGCCAGCGCCTGCGCATTGTGCAACAGGATTTCCCGGGCTGCCATTTCCGGCAACTGGTCCGGCGTTGACTGTTCCAGAGCCTGGAGCATCACCGTCAGCGGACCCCGAAACTCCTGCGCCAAGCGGGTCAAATACCGCAAGTGGGTTTGATTCAGTTCCTCGACGCGCTCGTGTTCGCGCCGCTGGAATTCCAGGAGGGTCTGGGTGCGCCGGGCGACCAGCTTTTCCGCCTGTTCTATTTTCATGGACGCTTCCCGGGCCAAGTACCACTTGCGCACCAGTGTGCTCGCCAGTTGCAGGACTTCGATGTCGTGGAACGGTTTCTTCAAAACCAGCAGGCGGTCGGTTGTCCCCAAACGGGCGGCCAGGTCCTCCCAGCGGTAATCCGCATAAGCCGTGCAAATTACCGTCTGCACTAGCGGATCCAGGTGCCACACCCGCTCGATGGTTTCCACGCCATCCATTCCCGGCATGCGAATGTCCACAAAGACCAGTTGGTAGGGTGCGTTCGCGGCGATCGCCGAGCCCACTTTCTCAACCCCCTCTGCTCCCGACATGGCATGATCCGTCTGGTAGGCGGGGTCGGGCACGCGCGGCTGGTCCGGCGCGCCAAACATAAACGCCTCCGCTCGTTCCAACTGTTCATTGGCCGGTTTGCGATACAGGATTTCATCGAACGCATCATGGACCGATGGATTGTCGTCAATGATCAAAATTCGCGGTGTCGCGGTGTCTTCAGCGGAAAGGT
>JBEKZM010000207.1:0-5227 GCA_049509875.1 Verrucomicrobiota bacterium
TTTTGGACAGTATGCCATCATTTTTTCATTTGACAGAATTTTCTTCGAGCAGTTGTACCGGCCCGAGCAGCCCCGACGGTTCCAGCGGCGTCCTGGCGGTGAGGTTGCGGATGTTTGTTCGCGTCAGCCGCTGCTCCGGCGGCAGGCTGGCGTCGCCGATGATGCGGTTGGGCCAAAAGTTCACCACCTCGATTTGCAGTTGATTTTCGCCCGGTTTCACCGCCTCGGTCAGGTCCACGCGAAATGGCGGACACCACACAATGCCACAGGATTTCTCATTCACTTTCACTTCGGCCAGTTCATGGACGTCGCCCAAGTCCAGATAAATTTTCGACTGCTGCTTGCCGCTTGCCGCTTGCGGCATTTCGAATGTCTTTTCGTAGACAGCCGTGCCGGAATAAAATTTAATTCCGGGTTCGAGCCGTGTCGGCCAGCTCACGAGTGGGTCAAACCGAGCGCTTTCCGGCCCACCCCATCTTGGGTCGAAACGCACCGTCCAGGCGCCGGCGATTTCCTGAATTATTTTGGGATCATCGCTATTGGCCTTCGCCCGAGCCGGATGCGCCGAGGCCGGTTCCCGGAACACCACGAACCAAGAGCCGCACGGGGCGAAATCCAGCGGCACGAAAGTGCGGCTGTCTTTTTCCGTGTAGGCGGCGGCAAATCGCCGCTCCCCGGTCACCGCGTTCCATAACTCCGGCGCCTTGCCCGTGACACCGAAGGCCACCGTGGTGGTGGCCGGATAATTCGTGCGGTTGGCCACGAAATAAATTTCCGCGTGCCCGCTCGTCCGGTGCAGGTAATCGAAATCGCCCTGGCCGGCACTGAACTCGCAGTCGGGCGCAACGCCCTCGGCCAGCAGCACCTCCCGCGCGGTCTGGCCGGTGATGACCCGCCCCTTGCCGGTCTGGCCGCCCCACAATTCACCGGCGATTTTTTGCACCCCGGCGTCAACTTCCGCGAAATTTTGCAGCGTTTCGCCGCGCGCCGGCCGCGGGCCGATGACCGAGGCGCCGGCCATTACCAGTTCCTGGATTTTTTTCAAAACCGGCAGCGCAATCACGTCGCGGTCGGGCAGCACCAGCACGCGGTAATTCATCCCATCGGGCAAGGCAATCTTTCCGTCCCGCATGCTGGCGCGTCCGATCAGTGCCTCGGCGGTGATGACATCATAGTCGAAGCCTGGCGCGCAATGCGCCGGGTCGGTGCGCTTGTATTGCGTAAAATTGGGGACGTGGTCGCCGTAGTAATACAAGACATCGGCATGAAAACTACCCTGCTGAAGCATCCACTGGCAGCGGTCAATGTAGCTGAAAAACGGCGCGGATTTTCCCCACCAGGTCACCTTGGGATTGAGGTGGGTGCCGGCGAAATACTGCTGGCCGGGCACTCCCGTTTCCTCCGGCGAACACACAAACGCGTGCCACACCAGCATGTTCAGCCCTTCGCACTGCGCCTGGTCGAAGCTCGGCTTCAAATTGCTCCAGATTTTTTCCTGCCAGTTCGGGCCGATGGTGGTGAACCCTTCCCCGAAAACATACTTGTGGCCATAGGTGTGCGCCGCGCTGGCGGGCTGCTTCACGAAGAATCGGTTGGCGTCGCCGATGCGGTGCTCCCATGACCATGCCCAGAACTCGCTCATCGGCGCGTCATCCCAGCCCAGGCAGCGTTGCGCGTCTATGGGCACCGCGTGCGGCCCGCCGCTTTCGGGATGAATCTGGAGGCCGCGTGCGTGCGCGTGGTCGCGAAACAAACGGTAATGGTTGTCAACTGCCAGATCGCCCAGCGTCCGGCGATAGTCGAACAGAAAGCGGTCGCTTTCAGCGCGCGAGTTGACGATGCGTCCGGCCAGCACCGGCAGCCACGCCAGCAGGTCGTAGCCATGGCGCCTTCGAAATTCCTCGCGCAACAACGGCGTCCAGTTCGCCAGTTCAATTTCCCAGCTATCTGTATGGAGGTATTTCAACGTTTTCCCGGCGAGCGGTCCCGCGTCATCAATCAGCGGCCCTACAATTTTGTTCCAGTAATTTTGGAATGCCGTCGCGCTATAGACATCAATGGCAAAACCCTGCCAGCCCTCGCTGCCGGTGGAAACGTAAGCGTGGTCGCCGATGGTATAGCCAAAGCGGAAAATCCGCCACTCCCCGGCCGGCGCATCCCATTTAAGCACACCGTCCGGCCCGAGCTTGGAGGTCAAATCCACCACGTCCACGACGTTCGCGTCCTGCTCGCCGGGCGCGGCGGTGAACTCCGCGAAAAGCGCCGACGAGTCTGGCGCGGAAAACGGTTCCAGTGAAGCCTGCAAGGCCTTCTGCTTCCAATATTCCAACGGCTGGTGCGGCGCAGACTCTCTTAGCGGGAAGGCGACCACGAATGAGTCCCGGTAAAACTTTTCACGCGCCTTGGGGGCCGGCAATTGCATCTGCAAATTCGCGCCGCCCGACACTTTGGCTTCCGACCAGACGTATTTTTTTGCTGCGTCCTCGGGCGGCACGAACGGCCCGCCCAAGTTCCAGCCGCTCTGGATGTTCAGGCTCATTTCCAATCCCAGCCGGCCAGCCTCCTGCAAGGCGTGTTTGTAAAGCGCGCGCCATTCGGGTGTAAAAAACGTTGGCCCATGCGGCACCTGGGCGTTGCCCCACTGGTCGGCGCCGCCCGCGTCAATCAGCACCGCGCCCCCGAAACCCTTGGCTTTCATCTCCTCCAAATCATGGGTGATCGAGGCCTTGGTGACATTGCCGTTGAGCCACCACCAATAGGCCTTGAGGCGGGCTTCCGTGGGCGGATTTTGCCAGCCGTCTTCAAGGGCGGATTCCGAGCGCAAAAGCACCCGCCCGAGGCCCAGCAGCATGCCGGCGCAGAGAATGATCGCTTTCGTGGACACGGCGGATCTTTGAAAGCCCGGAGGATAGCTGAATGGCCAAGATTTAGAAATCCCGCAATTAAGGGATGCAGTCAAGTATGCTCCCCAGCCATCCAACCCCGTAGCCGCCGGCCTCGCCGCATGCGCTTGCGCTTGCCAAGCGGCGGCGACTCTGACAAAAACAACGAATCCGGTGCGTGATACAGCTCCGCAGACGTGGCGTAACCCAATGCCTGAGGTGGCCGCGACGTGTTGTAATGACGGAACCAACCTGCCAGCCCACGCTGGGCGGTCGACCCGTCGGCGTAGATCAAGGTCGTCATTTCTCCAGTCAGATTCCCGATTTTCAAATTAGTAGATTCGAAGTTCACTTATTGAAACAATCCTTCTCCATTGTTTTTCAGACTGCTTTTGGAAAGTTCACGAGAAATGTCGTGCCAACATTCTCTTCGCTGGTAACTCGAATGGTGCCGCCGTGGGCCTCGACGATGGCTTGGCAGATGGAAAGTCCCAACCCATTGCCAGCCGTGGAGCGTGATTTGTCGGCTTGATAAAATCTTTTGAACACACGCGGCAGATCCGCTGCGGAAATGCCGCAGCCGGTGTCCGCAACACTTAAACTCACCGCATCATTGTCCACGCGCGTCGTCACTGATATTCTTCCCCCTTCGCGGTTGTAAGTTATGGCGTTTGAAAGGAGGTTCGTGACTACTTGCGCGATGCGGGTGGGATCGCAAAATGACATGGCTGGCATGAGATCGCAGTGAACTTGCAAATTGCGGGCCGCCGCCAGTGGCTGAACCAGGGTCATACAGTCCTGCGCGATGGAAGCCAGGTCGATTTTTTCCCGGTGCAACATTTCCTGTCCGGCGTCGAGGCGTGCCAGCTCGAGCAGCGATCCAGTTAGCTGTCGCATTTTCTGGCCCGCGTCCAGGCAGGCGTTGAGCGCGTCCCGGTAATCCGCCGGGCTGCGATCCCGGGCGAGGGTGGTCTGCGCCTCGGAAATCAAAACCGCCAGGGGCGTGCGCAATTCGTGCGCGGCATCTGAAGTGAATTGTTTCTGCAGCGCGAATGATGTTTCAAGGCGGGAAAAAGTGGAATTCAACACGGCTGCCAGTTCGCCCAATTCGCTTTCCGTTTCGGGGACGCTGATGCGCTGGGATAAATCGCCCGAAGAGATTTTCAAGGCGGCGGCGCTGATTTTTTCCACCGGTTGCAACGCGCGGCCGATCAGCCACCACGCGCCGATCAGGACCAAGGCCATCACGCTCAAGCCGCCCAGCAAAAGCCCGACGGCGAAGCTTTTTGCTTCTTTGAATTCCGCCGCCATGCTGCGCCCGACCAAAATATAGTCGCCGCGCTCAGTGACGTGAAACGCTTCGCGGAAACTTTCACGCGTGCGGGTAAAAGTGCCGGTGTCATGGGCCGCCGGTTGCGGACGCGGCACACCGGCCGGTGAATCGGCGGAATGTTTAAATGGCAAATCCGCGCCGCGGGACCAGAGAATAAAATAAAATCCGTTGGTGTCGTCACTGGCAAACAAACTGGCCGTGGCCACCGGCAGTTGGATATCACGCAGACCCGGCTTATCCATTGGCGGGGAATTTCCACCTGGAGGGGCGCCGGCAAATTCATCCCGCGGGGGCGGACCGTAATTTCCATTTGGTGGCCCCGGCGGCCGACTCTCATCGGGCGGCTCCGATGGCCGGTTGTCTTCCCGCGGCCCCGGCGGTCGATTGTTGATGTCGCCTGGAAGCGTCGGTGTAAAAAATGTCATGCCCAAAGCGCCCACCCGCCGCTGCAATGCCTCGTCGAGCCGGCCGATCCGATTGGATAGGTGGATTTCATAAACGGCGACGCCCAGGCCGGTGAGAATCGATGCCAGCAAAACCGCCATCCACAGGAGCAGCCGCCATTTGATGGATTTGGTGAAAATGCCAGCGCTCATTTGTCGATGCAATAACCTTGGCCGCGACGCGTTGCGATGAGCTCCGCGCCCAGTTTTTTGCGGATACTGAAAATGTGGACGTCCAGCAGATTGGAAAGCGTGTCGTCGTTTTCGTCAAAGAGATGTTCGTAAAGTTCGGTGCGAGAAATCACCTCGCCGCGATGGAGAGCGAGATATTCCAGGATGGCGAATTCGCGGGCGGTGAGCGTCACCGGCTTTCCCGCAAGCGTGACGCTGCGGGCACGCGTTTCGAGCAGGAGGTTGCCAATCTCAATTCGATTCGTGGTCTTTTTTACGCTTCGCCGAATCAGGGCACGGACGCGCGCGAGCAATTCCGACAGGTCAAACGGCTTGATTAAATAATCATCCGCGCCGATGTCGAGGCCACGCACGCGATCGCTGGGCGCTTCGAGCGC
>JBEKZM010000208.1:0-5222 GCA_049509875.1 Verrucomicrobiota bacterium
CGCCGCAACCACTTCGGGCCAACCGATATTTACCCGCGACGAAGAAACCGCTGTGGAAATCCGCGCGACCTTCGTCATTGATCTCTCACAGCTTCGTTCATTCGGACATGATGGCAAAGGATTGAGCGACTCCCAAAAAACATTTCTGCTCCGTCTCGCGCTTTGGAAAATCGGCAAACTTGTGGATTCCCCGTTTCGTTACCGCAGCGGATGCGATTTGGAACTCGTCAAGCTCACCGAAGGACATGGCGAAACCAAAGCGGAAATTGATCCGGCTTCGTTGTGCGCAATCAATGCCGACGCAATCAAGACTGCCGCGTTCCGCTCTGGCGATGACAAGCGCCCCGTCGTGACTCAGGTTTATTGGAAGGCTGGCGACCTGTTCAAAGAAGGCAAAGCTGATGCGCCGGAACCCACAGAAGACGACGACGCTGCCACCGACGGTCAATAACCAGCCCCCTCCCGCTATGCGCATCATCCTACGACAAACATTCCCACTCGGGCGCTTCCACGCGACCCCGTGGAAAGTATCACCCTACGATGATCCGCATGGGGAATGGCCGCCGAGTCCGTGGCGGCTTCTTCGTGCGCTCCTTGCTCGGTCTTTCCAGTATCGGCGAGAGGGTGGCGACGCCAGCGATGCGCAACAGGCAGCGTTGGCAGGGGCTTTTGCCAGCAGCACTATCGAATGGCATTTGCCGCCCGCCACTTGGCGAGGGCCGGGCCTCCGCCAATACCAGCCCGCAGAGTTCCAGTGGAACCCGGCGGCGGCAAAAGAGCCCGGCATGAAAGGCTACAAAACAACCAAAGTGATGGACGCGTTTTGGCTCACGGACCGCAGCGATGATTCGGAATCCGATGGTGCGCTTTGGTGGTTTCTCGATGGCCCCGCATGGACCGATGAAACGCTCGCGCTGCTCGACGCTTGCGCCGCACGACTGACCTACTTTGGCCGCGCAGAATCCATCACCGAACTCGCACGTATCTCCGACACAAATACGCCTGCACCGATGCCAAACTGCAAGCTCACCATGCAGCGGAAACAAGGCGCAGTGCCCGTGCTCGCGTTGGCCCCGGAGGCAACGCTTACGGACGCCCTCCGCTCAACAGACTCCCCGGAACTCGCAAACGGCGACCTGCCCCCCGGAGCCTGCTGGAGCTACGCGCAACGCCCGGACCGCCCGACAACAAGATCTATGCGAAAACCAGAGAAGCAACGCCCGTCTGCGCAATTGATGCAATTCGCCCTCGGCAGTCGCATCCCGATTTACGAAAAATCCGCAGTCACAATCACACAGCGCTTTCGCGGAGCCGCTGCGAAATGTCTGCTGCGCGCCGCCACCGAAGGCAATATGGACGACTGGAAAAAAGCCCCGCCAGAAATTCAAGGACTTGGCGCAAAGCTGACAGGCAAGGATGCAGACGGCAAACCACTCATCGGGCACCGTCACGCGGTATTTTTTCTCCATTTCGAGGGCAGCGAAGCAACGCGACTCTGCGCATGGAGTGCCGATGGGTTCACCCACGACGAACAAATCGCCATGCTCCGTGCGTCTGAACGCGGAGTGTCGCTCACCTACAAAAAATCCTCTTGGACCGCGAAACTCATCCCTCTCGATGGCCTCGTCCCACCGCCGCCGGGGATTCCGCAAACAGGAACGCAATGCTGGAAAAGCATGACGCCCTATGTCCCACCGCGCCATGTATTCGACCGCCGAGGCAACGTGAAACGTGGAGAATCCGTCCCCGAGCAAATCGCCGAAGAACTTGCCAACCGTGAATTTCCAACCGCCACCGTAGAAATTGAAGAAGGCTCATCACGCTGGGTGAAAGTCCACCAACCAAGCCGAACCCGTGACGGTACAACAAACAAGGACAAACGCGGCTACACCATCCGCATCACCTTTTCCCAGCCAATCAAAGGCCCAATATTCCTCGGCCACTCCTGCCACTTCGGTCTCGGCCTGTTTGTGCCCGTTTTGAACTCAGGCGCGCCGAAGCCGGGCGATGACGACGCCGGAGCGTGAACCCGTAACTCACCAGACTTATGAACCTCGAAATCCCGGCGGCTAGTTCCGAATTCCGAAATCCGCACTGGAATAGAGGATGGAAGGTGGAGGACCGTGGAAGCTCGAATTGACCGCGAAATATGCGAAATACGCGAACAAAACCGGGACGGGATGGGCAACATTCAACCGTGAGCTTTCGGGAATCGGGGGACGCACTCCTTACGTCGTGCCCTACAGGGCGGTTAATTCCGGAACCGGAATTACCGGCTGTTCCGGGCCGAGTTGGCACGGCGCGCGGCGGCGGATAAATTCCCCAACCAGCCAATCCCATGAACGACCAAGACCCGGCGGCCAATTCCGCAATCCGAAATCCGAAATCGGGGGACGCACTCCTTGCGTCGTGCGCTACAGGGCGGCCGACCGAGCCAAACCCGGCCGACAATGCGGCGCGCGTTGGTCCGGCGATGAAACCGGCGGGCGAGCCGCCCTCCTTCGCCAAGGACATGGAGGGCCGGCCCGCGCTCCCGCCTAACCAAGTGAAGATTTTGGTGCGGTTGGCGCCCGCCGAGGCGCAACCGGGCGGGCCGCCGGCGGGGGACGAGCCCACGACTCCTCACGTCGTCGCCGACAAACCCGACGAGCCGACGTCAACGCTGCCGGGGAACGAACCGGCTGCAATGGAAGGGCGGAAATTGGAAATCGCCAATGACCCGATTCCTTCCCGGATGATGAACGAGTTTGTGTATTGTCCGCGTCTGTTCTATTACGAGTTTGTGGAGGGCGTATTTGTGGAGAGCGCGGATACGATGCGGGGCGATGCGATTCATCGGCGCGTGGATTCCGGCAGCGGCGAATTGCCCGCGGCCAAACGCAAGTCCGACGTCCGAGGTCGGAAATCCGAGGAAAAAACCGGGGCCAGGTCTCCGGAGCATTCGCCGAAAAAGTCAGATGCCTCCGAACCACTCGAAAATCGCCCATCGGAAAGCGAAAATGAGGTGATTCATTCCCGATCCGTGCAGATGGGGTCGGAACGGCTGGGTATCGTTGCCAAAATGGACCTGGTTGAAGTGCGGGCCGCATCGGGCGGAGCGCCGGTCTCCGACCCGGCTCGTTCCCATCCACCCACCGCCGTCGCGGAAGATGATTTGTTCAGCCCCCTGGAAGTCTGCCCGGTCGATTACAAGGCGGGCGCGCCCAAGCCCGGCGAGAACGCCAATGACCTGTGGGACACCGACAAGATGCAACTTGGGTTGCAGGCGCTGATCTTGCGCGACAATGGTTATCTCTGCCACGAGGGTGTCATCTATTATCGCGCCACGAAACAACGCGTGCATCTGCCGATTACGCCCGAACTGGAAAGCTGGATCTTGCAAAAAATTGCGGAAGCCAAACGGGTCGTGGCCGCGCCGATTCCCGCGCCTCTGGTCCATTCACCCAAGTGTGTGCGTTGTTCGCTCGCGCCGGTATGCCTGCCGGACGAAACGCGAATGCTCGCACAGACCGTGGTGAACGAAACGGTCGGGCTGGATGCCCCTGCCACTACCCCCGGCCAGGCCCCGCGCAGACTGATCGCCGCGCGGGACGATACCCGCCCGTTGTATCTGAACACGCCGGGCTATCGCGTCGGCTGCAAGGATGAGGTCTTGCAGGTCAAAGACCGGGACGCCGTCATTGATGAGGTGCGCATGCGGGATGTTTCGCATGTGGCGTTATTCGGCAACATCCAGATTTCGACGCAGGCCATTCAATCCCTTTGCGAACAGGAAATTCCGGTGACGTATTTCTCCATGGGCGGCTGGTTTTACGGCATCACGCGCGGCCATGGGCTGAAAAACGTGTTTTTGCGGATGGAGCAGTTTCGTCTGGGCCGCGACGAAAAAACGTGCCTGGCACTGGCACGCCAGTTTGTGCATGGAAAAATCCGGAATCATCGCACCATGCTCATGCGCAATCATCTGGAGCCGCCGGAAGCGATTATTGGGAAGCTCAAGCGGGCTTCCGAGGATGCACTGCAGGCGGGTTCCCTCGCGGAACTGCTGGGAATCGAGGGCGCGGCGGCCAGCCAGTATTTTCAGCAGTTTAGCGGCATGGTGAAAGTGGAGGATGATTTGCCCGGTCTTGAAATGCCCGTGCTAGACGGCCCGCAACGCGCCTTTAACTTCAATTTCAACCATCGCAATCGCCGTCCGCCCACCGATCCGGTCAATTCTATGCTTTCGCTGGCTTACAGTGTGCTGGCGAAGGATTGCCTGCTGGCCGCCCTGGCGGTTGGCTTTGATCCCTACCTGGGATTTTATCATCAGCCCCGCTTCGGCCGGCCGGCGTTGGGTTTGGATTTGATGGAGGAATTCCGGCCGCTAATTGCCGAATCAACCGTTCTGAATTGCATCAACAACCGCGTCGTCACGGAGAAGGATTTCGTGCGCGCCGGCCAGGCGGTGAATCTCACGGCGCCGGGGCGAAAACGATTTTTCCAGACCTACGAGCAGCGGATGAGTTCGCTGATCACGCATCCGCTCTTTGACTACAAAGTCAGCTACCGCCGGGCACTGGAGTTGCAGGCGCGGCTGCTGGCCAAAACCCTGACCGGCGAAATCGCCGAATACATTCCTTTGATGACGAGGTGACTCATGCGAACAACGTACCTGGTTTGTTACGACATCGCCGATGACAAGCGGCTGAAGAAGGTATTCAAGACCTGCGGCAATTTTGGCGACCATCTGCAGTTCTCGGTTTTCGAGTGTGATCTAAATCCATCGGAAAAGATTGAATTGGAAACGGCTTTGCGCGACATCATTAAGCACGACGAAGACCAGGTGATATTTGTGGATCTGGGACCGGCGGAAGGTCGCGGGGATCGGGTGATCACGGCGGTGGGACTCCCCTACTTGAAGCTGGACGCGCCTTGCTTTGTTGTTTGAGGCGTCGCCGATCTTTGACATTTTGACCCGCGAGCGGCGGGGTGGAGCGGGACACCCCGCCCCCGCTCGCATGACGTAACCAATTTCAAACAAAGACATTATGACGAAGGGAGCCCATCTGATGAGTATGCATGCCCCAGCGATGAGGGGGCGGTCGCAAATAGGTTGTTGCGGTATTGCGTCAGAAGAGGTAACAGAGAGGCTATTTCCGCGCTCGAATGAGCGCGGCCCCGTTGAAGCAACTGCATCCTGCGATTACTGCGACGATTGCTACCGCCATTTCCGCGCTCGA
>JBEKZM010000209.1:0-8099 GCA_049509875.1 Verrucomicrobiota bacterium
GTATCTCATCGGTTTTGCTGCTCCGGCTTTTGAGCAGGCGGCCTGCCACGTTGGTGAAACGATCGACCCGAACAAGAATGTGCCGCGGGCGATGTTTGTGAGCGCCGGCATGGCTTCGCTGTATTTTGTAATTTTGCCCGTCATCTGGTTGGGCACGTTAGGACCTGCAGCGCTGGGTCAAGATCTGGCTGTCGTTATCGGGCCGACATTTGCACCGTTGCTCGGTGGCGCGGCGAAGGCAACGGCGGTTTGGTTCATGGTTTTCAATATGTTCCACGGCACAATCGCGGCGCTGGCGGGTTCGTCCCGAACGCTGGCGCAATTATCTGAAGATGGTCTGCTGCCCGAATTTCTCGGCCAGCGTTCGCGCACGGACGCGCCCTGGGCCGCCACGCTGCTGACTGCCGGTATGGCGATTGCATTTCTTCTCCTCGGCGACCCGGTGTGGTTGATTGCCGCGGCGAACCTCACATACCTCATTGGTATCGCTATGCCGAACGTCGCCGTTTGGCTGCAGCGCCGTAATGAACCTGGCTTGGCACGACCCTATCGGGCACCACGCGGAACCATCATTCTCGGCTTGTGCGCCGCCGGCGCATGGGGGCTGACCACCGTCCTTGGCTTCCAGCAATTCGGTTTGCCAACGGTGATTACAGGAATCTTGTTCGCCTATTCAGGTGCAGCGCTTTACGCCTGGCGTCGTGGCTCCGATCGGCGCAAGCAGGGGTTGCCAATCCTGGCCAGATCATTGCATCTGAAGTTGACCGGGGCCATGCTCCTGGTGCTGACCTTTGACGCGTGTGGTTATCTCATCGCGGTCCACCATGTATCGGCCACTGACACAGTCTTGATGGCAATCCTAGCCGACATCTTCGTGGTCGTGGCGCTAATGACGATTGCCGTCGGCCTTATTTTGCCCGGCATGATTGCTCACTCCGTGGTCGAGGTCTCCGCGGCGACGGACAAGTTGGTCGCCGGCACTCTGCAAGAGTTCACCAAATCAATGAACGCCTTGGCGGCTGGTGATCTTGCTTCAGCGAAAACACACTTCGATTTCGTCGCACTCAGAGTTTATTCCCGTGATGAGGTGGGGGACATGGCGCTGAATTTCAACCGGCTCCAAGCGGAAATTGGACGTGCCGCCGAGGGGCTTAAAGGCGCACGCACGGGGCTGTTAGACGCGCGTGAAAACTTGGTCAAAAGCAACAACCAGCTGCGGCAGGAGTTGACTGAGCGCAAACTTGCTGAAGCCAGTCTGCAGGCCTCGCTGATTGAGAAAGAGGCTTTGCTGAAAGAATTGCATCACCGGGTAAAGAACAATCTGCAGATCATCACCAGCCTGTTGCGGCTCGAAGCAGGACGCAGCGTGCAACCCGATACCCAGTCGGTGCTCAAGGATATGCAAGGCCGCATCCATTCAATGGCCTTGTTGCATGAATCACTTTATCGTTCCGGCGTGTTTGCGGCGGCAGACCTGGGTTTGTATCTCGGGCAACTCACCAGTCATTCGCTGCTAGCGTTGAGCGACAAACCCGGATTAATCCAGCTCCAACTTGACCTGGCCAACATTTCTGTGGGGCTGGATCAAGCCATCCCGTGCGGTTTGCTGGTCAACGAACTTGTTTCCAATTGCATCAAACACGCCTTTCCCGATGGCAATGGCGGTGAGATCCGGATCGAATTGCACCAACTGGCCGTCGGCCCGCAGATTCGCCTGTGCGTAAGCGATAATGGCTTGGGCCTGCCGGCGGACTTTGAGTCCAGGCGAAAGCAATCGCTAGGTTTGCAACTGGTGTCCGGCCTGGCCCAGCAACTTGGCGGCACGTTGGAAATCGGGCCAGGGCCCAAAGCGGTTTTTACCGTGATTTTCACGCTGGATGGGCCGAAGGACTCGCCGGTGCCCGACATGAGTGAAATAACAAATTGAACTCAAAAGGCACATGACCCTCCCCGCAAACAAGCCGCGCATTCTCGTCGTCGAAGACGAGGCGATCATTGCCAGCGACATCCGCCAGCAACTAATCAAACTGGGCTATGAACCGGTGGGACACGCCGTGTGCGGAGAACAAGCCATCGAGTTGGCCCGGGAGCTGAAACCGGACTTGGTGTTGATGGACATCCACCTGGCTGGAGATATGGATGGGATTACCGCCGCAAACGCGATCGGCAAACTGTTTGCCTTGCCCGTGGTTTTTCTCACGGCCTTTGCCGAGGAACGTACATTTGAGCGAGCCAAGCTCACCGACCCTTTTGGTTTTATCGTCAAACCATTTTCCGAACGGGAACTGCGCACCACTCTGGGGATCGCCCTCTACAAGCATGGCGTTGAAATGGAGTTGAAGAAACAGGCGCTGGCCTTGCACGACAGTGAGGATCGCTACCGCCAGACGAACGCGCGCATTGGTCATCTTAACCACGTCCTGCGCGCCATCCAGGAAGTTAGCAGCCTGCTCAATCGCGAGCAAAATGCACAAAAACTCCTGACGGGAGTTTGCGACAGCCTTGTCAAGACCCGCGGCTATTTGGCGGTATGGCTGGGACAGCCGGAAGCCGGATCCAAACAGATCTTGCCCGTGGCACATTCCGGCGCTGGCACGGCTTTTCTTCAACACGCGCCAATCTCGTGGGACGACAGCCCTTCCGGCCAGGGTCCGACGGGCACGGCCGTTCGCGAGCGTCGGGCTGTGGTTTTTAACGACATTGCCCACGACCCGCGCTTTGCTCCGTGGCGGGATTCCGTTGTCGCCAATGGCATCGGTTCAATTGCCTCAATTCCCATCATCCACAGCGAACGGCTTTTTGGCGTGCTGACTATCAAGGCAGATCGTCCAGACGCCTTTGACGAAGAGGAGGTGGATCTTCTGACCGGTCTGGCGACAGACGTGGCCCGCGCGCTATACAACTTGGAAGCAGAAACCGCGCGACGAAAGGCGGAGGAGGCGCTGGCACAATCTCTCTCACTCCTGACCGCCACCTTGGAATCCACGACCGACGGTATACTGGTGGTGGATGTCCACGGCAAAGTGACCAGCTACAACAAAAAATTCCTGGAACTGTGGCGAATCCCCCCAGATTTGGCAGCGCGGCGGGAGGATCAGCCGATGCTCCAGCATGTGATGGATCAACTGGAGGACCAGCCCCTGTTTCTGGCCAAGGTCAAGGAGTTGTATGACACGCCTGAGTCCACTTCCCGGGACGAGTTGAAATTTCGGGATGGACGTATCTTCGAGCGTTTTTCGCAGCCCCAGCGTATCGGCAACAACATCGTGGGCCGTGTGTGGAGTTTCCGTGATATTACGGAGAGCAAACAGGCCGAAACCGCGTTGCGCGACTCGGAGGAACGGTATCGCCAGATCTTCGCCGTGGAATCAGATGCCATCTTGGTGGTGGATCGCGAGACCCATCAGTTTATTGATGTCAATCCGGCTGCGGAAGGCATGTATGGCTATAGCCGTCAGGAATTTCTGCAGATGCAAGCCACCGACCTCTCCGCTGAACCGGCGAAGACTCTCGCCAACATCGCCAGCGACACCACGCAAATTCCATACTTGCTGCACCGGCGCAAGGATGGCTCGGTCTTCCCGGTGGAGGTGTCCGACAACACGTTCAAGTATCAGGATCGAATGATCAAGGTGGGGGCCATGCGCGATATCACCGAGAGCAAACGGGCGGAAACGGCGCTGCACGAAAGCGAATCAATGCTGCGTTCAATCTTGGAAAATTCTAAAGATGTCATCTTCGTGAAGGACCGGGAATGCCGCTTCCTCTTTATGAACCCGGCGGGCTACCGATTGACTGGCCTGACGCCGGAAAAGCTGCTGGGGCGCTCGAAGGCCGACTTTCATCCCAATCCGGCGGAGGCTGCGCAGTTTATGGCAGATGACCGCCGCGTGATGGAATCGGGCCAAATGGAAACGATTGAGGAGGACATCGGTGCGGCGGACGGGAGCCGGCATTTGTTCCTGACGACGAAGGTGGCACGGCGCGACAGCCAGGGCCAAGTCATCGGTCTGATCGGCATGGCGCACGACATCACCGACCGCAAGCGGGCGGAGACGGCGTTGAAACGAGTGAACCGTGAACAGGAGATGATTTTCAACTCCGTGGTGGAGGGCATCCACGGGCTTGATCTTCAGGGCCACATCACGTTTGAGAATGCCGCATCCGCGAAAATGTTTGGCCAGGAGATTAACGAGATGGTCGGGCAGTCGGCGCATGAGCTGATCCATCATTCCCAAGCGGACGGATCGGCATTTCCAGTGGAACAATGCCGAATCTACGCCACCATGCGTGATGGAGTTATCCGGCGCGTGAAAGACGAGGTGTTCTGGCGAAAGGATGGCACGAGTTTTCCCGTGGAATACATCACGGCACCCAAACGGGACGAGAGCGGCGCTATCGTTGGCGTGGTCGTTGTTTTCCATGACCTCACTGAGCGCAAGCGGGCCGAGGAAAAGCTGAATCTACAAATCAGCGCCCTCACTGCTGCCGCCAATGCCATCGTCATCACTGACCGCAGTGGCAAAATCGAGTGGGTCAACCCGGCTTTTACGAACCTCACGGGTTACTGCGCCAATGATGCCGTCGGCAACTACCCGCGTATTTTGAAATCCGGCCAGCACACCCGGGAATTTTATGCCAACATGTGGCGGACCATTCTGGCGGGCAATGTCTGGCAAGGAGAACTGGTCAACAAACGCAAGGACGGCACGGATTACACCGAAGACCTGACCATCACCCCGGTCCGCGCTGTCAACGGGCAGATCTCCAATTTTGTGGCGATCATACAAGATGTCAGTGAACGGCGGCAGTTTGAAAATCGTTTGCGGCAGGCCCAAAAAATGGAGGCCATCGGCACGCTGGCCGGCGGCATCGCTCATGACTTTAACAACATCCTCGCCGCGATATTTGGCTACTGCCATTTGCTCCAGGAAGACGCCAGGGACAACGCGGTTGCCCAGGAAGATGCTGCAGAGATTCTCCTCGTTGCCGGCTCAGGTCCAGATTGAATTGGATCTGGCGGCCGATGCTCCCGCCGTGCGGGCTGACCCGACGCAAATTTATCAGGTCACCATGAACCTGGCCACCAATGCGCTGCATGCGATGGAAGGCAAGCCTGGTCAACTCACAGTAAAATTGGATTCATTTTTACCGGATGAAAGGTTTGTCCAACGGCGTCCAGAATTTGGCCCATTTCAATACGCTCGGTTGACCGTGGCCGACACGGGCCATGGAATGGATGCCAAAACCATGGAGCGCATCTTTGAGCCGTTTTTTACAACCAAGGCTGTGGGCAAAGGAACCGGCCTCGGTCTGTCGGTGGTGCATGGCATCGTCCGGTCGCATGACGGGATCATTACCGTTGAAAGTCAGGTGGGAGTTGGGACGACCTTCAGCCTTTATTTTCCAGGCCAAACGTTGAATGGAACATTGACGCAAACGGCAACCAGCCAAGTTGCATTGGGACAAGGTCAGAAAATTCTTGTCGTGGACGACGAGCTGGCTTTGACTGCCATGCTTAAAAGGACCTTGCTGCGGCTCAATTATCAAGCCACCACGACCAACAGCGCACGCGAGGCGGTCGAGTTGTTCCACGCAAAGCCCACCCAATTTGACCTCGTGGTCACGGATCTAACCATGCCTGCAATGAACGGCCTTGAATTGGCGCGGCAGATTCATGCGGTCCGCCCGGAACTGCCGATTGTGCTGGCCAGCGGTTGCACTGCGGAACTAGATCTCGAAAGTCTGCGCGCCGCTGGTATCAGCGAATTGCTGGAAAAACCCGTTTCTTTCAATGCCCTCGCAGCCGCGGTGCATCGGGTGCTGCTTCCTAAAGCATGAACCGGCGATCGACCATTGGGCTGCCATCGTGAATAAAACCTCAGGTATCTCAAGCCTGTCAGAGTCCTGGTGATTGACCACGGCCCAATCGTCCAGCGGCCGACTTACTTCGTCCTGCGTGACCGGAAGGGTTTTGGAAGCCTGCGCTACGCAAAAGCCGCCTGGCAAAAGCCCTATTTCAATTGCTGTGTCTCATCGGCGGTGAGGCGCGCAGCCGCCTCGACGTCCCTGGCAAAACTGCTGTTCTCCGGATGTCCGGCGGATATGAAAGCGGCGTTGTGCAGCAGGTGAAAGGTCAATATCGTGTTGGCGGCGGCCAGTGATTGCTGCCATCGGTTATACGCCAGGTTTTGCTGGTTTTGTTGGATGATTTGTTGGGCCTGGGCGCGCGTGGCATCCATCAGGCCGGGAGGATTGATATAAACTGTTTTCGGGAAGAAATCGGGGACGATCTGACCGCGAATCGTCCCAACGTATCGGGCCAAGGCCAGCAAATTCGTCTTGTCTTCCCGCACCTCGCTGAAGTTCAAAAAAAACAATATGGCGTCGTTTTTCTCTTCCAAGCAGGAAACCGCCTGGTCAGCCGGCTCAGGTATTTGCTTTTCGACCATCTTTAAGAACAGATTCGTTATGCCTGATCTTGCCTGAGTAATGGTGGACAGCCTCAAGACATCGGCAGCCTGCTGGACCGATTCGAAGTATTCCTTCGGCCGCTGCGGCCACAACTCCTCGATCTGTGGCAAAACGCTTACGACCTCGTTGATGTCTTTTGACTCAATGGCCTGACTCACGTGTTTGTCGGCAGTATCACCGGTCTCACTCGCCCAAGCCGGCAATCCTGCCCCCAGGGCCATCACCACCAATCCAATCACACAAAATGGCAGCTTCATGATGGTAATATAGTTGATTAGTTGACCGTTGTATAGACGTCGTTCGTGTTTCGGGTGACGGTATGGCCGAATTTTAGCACAGTGATGGTTCCGACCGGGGTAAGACTTCGAGTCTGGTTGCTCCAGATGAACGAGTTGGTCACCTTGTCTCCGGTTACCTGCCACGCGCCCGGGATCGGCCAGGTAAACGCGCCATCCGACCAAGGCTGCCGATACGAGGCGGTTTGAGCGGTGTCAACACCAATCAGATTGTCCATTCCCACCTCCACCCAGTGGCCGGCGCCATGGGCGACGTCATGCAGCGGCGGGCCGGTGGGCCAAATATTGGTATTCAGGAAATAACCCGTCACATTGAGATTGCTGGTGGCCGGGACTTCCATAATTTGCACGCGATAAAATGATACATTGGTAGGAGTAAGCCACAGGGGAATCTTCATGCCCGCGCCGGCGTTGTTTTTACCATAACCGGTGACCGGAGTCACGTTTGACGCATAATACGTGTTGGGATTAACCACCGTGAACGGGAGCGGACAAGAACCGCCATTGTAGCTAACGGTCACGGTTGCGTTGGCCGCATTGCTTGGGGTGGTGAACCTGGTGGCGGTCCCGTCCCTCGGGTTGATGCTGCCGGCGGAGGTGCTCCAGGTGAAAGTCCCCCTCGGAGACCCCACCAGCGAGAGATTGACCTCTTCACCAACCCCGACGGTGGTCCGAGTCCGGTTGGGAGGCTGGGTCGCCACACATTGGTTGGCGATCTGAATCACGTTGAACGGCAGCGCGATTTGCGGCGCGGTCAGGACATTCGTGGCGCAGGGAGTCAGGTTGGTGTACGTCAGATTGAAAGTGATTATTCCCCTGCCGCCGTTGGTGGGCGTGAAGTTGGCGGTAAGACCCGGGCCATTCGTGGCGTAGGTTCCAGGTCCGCTCACGGTCCACCAGTTAGAAACGACCATCGGGGGCACGGTGTTGGTCCGGTACGTGCGTGGGCAGTTGGCGGTGACGGCCCCGGCCGAATTCGTGTAGGTCATGGTAATGACAATCTGCGCATTGGTCGTAATCAGATTTGTGACCGAGGCGGCGACCGGACTGTTGAAGCAAAAGTTGGTTGCCGCTGTGGTATTGGTCAGCAGCATCGTACCGCCTACAGCACAGTTGGTGGAAACGCCCGCCAACAGGCAATTTGAGGGACAATTCACATTGAACGCGGCGCTGGCAAAGGCTGTGCTTTGGCCGGCGTCGCAGATATGTTGCCACGTAACCGAGAACTCGACAGTCCCACTGCCGCAGCCGGCCGGTGTGAACGCCGCCCCCAATCCGGTACCGCTGGCCGTGAAACCGGACGGGCCGTTCGCCACCCAACCGATCGAA
>JBEKZM010000021.1:0-61411 GCA_049509875.1 Verrucomicrobiota bacterium
CAATATCCCGCGCCGATCGAGCAACTCGCGCATTTCAGACAGTTTCATCCGGCCAAGCAAACCATGAAAGAACACCAATGGACACGATTTTTTTTCGGCCGGGTCTTGTTATAAACCGCATCAACATTGATGAGAAAAAGGCGCGTGGGAGTTTCGGCCATCCTGAGAGGGCGGCAATCAGGCAGCCCAGCGCTGGCCAATGGGAATTGGCCTACGCTGGGTAACCACCCTCACAACGCCAGCAACGCTGAAAGCGTTGTATCCCGCGTGCGATTTCCCAATTTTCGACACTAACGCTTGCCGCGCAAAACCTCCCCGAGCGCGGCCACGGCTGTGGCGAGCTGCTTCTTGCTGATGGTCAACGGCGGCGTGAAACTGATGACATTGGCATCGGCGCCTTCGGGCAGGACGATGTAACCTCGTTGCAGCAGGGCTTTGATGGCGCCCAGCGCGACGCCGGTGGCCGGTTTGCCGTTCGGCAGGGTCAGTTCCAGGCCGGCCATCAAACCGAGCCCGCGGGCCGAGCCCGCCAGCCGCCATTTTGGGAATCGGATTTTGCCCAATTCTGCCAGCAGGTACTGTCCCAGTTCCGCCGCCCGCTCCGGCAGGTTCAGCCGTTCAATTTCATCGATCTGGGCCAGCGCCATCGCGCACCCGACCGGATGCCCGAGGAAAGTGCTGGTGTGGATCGCTTCGCCTGTCGAGGCGGGCCAGGCGGCGTCCATGAGCCCCGCCCGGCCAACGCACGCGGACAGCGGGAAGCCGCCCGTCAGCGCCTTGCCCAAGCAAATCAGATCGGGAACGGTACGGCTATGCTCGCCGGCAAACCATTTTCCCGTCCGGCCAAACCCCGTGTAAATCTCGTCGAAGATGAGGAGTGCGCCCCGTTCGTCGCACAGCTTCCGCAGCAGCGGCAAAAACCCGGGCGGGGGCAGATTGAGGCCGCCCCGTACCTGGATCGGCTCCACCACGATGGCGCCGATGCTTTTCCGTCGGCATATCCTGCGCAGGCACGCTTCCACATTTGGGAGCGAAGAACGCGCCGGCCCGTTGCTGGCCGGAAAGGGCACGAAATGCCCAAACTCGCCCAATTGCGGCCGAAACGGCCCGCGAAAATGGTCCCGATGGGTGGCGTTGAGCGCGCCATAGCCGAGGCCGTGATAGGCGCCTTCAAAAGCAATGACCCCGCTTTTGCCCGTGGCCAGCAGGGCCGTCTTGAGCGCCGCTTCCACGGCCTCAAAACCCGAATTGGCAAAAATCACCTTGCCCGTGAGTGGCGGCAGGCATCCCTGACTGCCATGGCGGGCGGTATCCTGCCGCCCGGAAATCGTCTCCGCGCCACGACGGACGTTCGATTTCGCCGGCACTTTCCTTGGTGCGAAATTGCCTTCGTACGGTTTGGCCGCGGCGGCGGCCGCCGGCGTCGCTGTCCACCGCTCGAACGTGATCCCGCTCAAACGGCGCGCCAGCCGTGCCTTCAGCGCATGGGGATGCACGTCGCCCATTGCATGCAAAAGCCGGGCCATCTGTCGCTGTCCGGCCTGGACGACGCGGGCATTGGCGTGGCCCGCCGCCGCTACGCCGAAGGCCGCCGTCAAATCAAGGTATTTCCCGCCCTCAGCATCCCGGACGTGAACGCCCCTGGCGCGATCCCACACAATCGGCCATGAGCCGTCCGGGGCCACGAAAGTGACATTCCGCGATTCGAAATCGCGCAGCAGTTGCAGGGTTGTGTCAGTGCCGGGCATGATGGCCAATCGTAAATTCCTAAACCCCCCGCTCCTCCGGCGGCCAGATGACTTTGTGCTGCTGGATTTGAAACCGCACCGGGAGCGCATCGGCGATGATTTTTTCGGCCAGGGCGCGGCGCGTGATCGGCGTTTGACCCGAAGGCACCCTCTGGAGCGCCGGGCTTTGCTGTTCCAGCGCCAGCGGATGCACCCACGAGAAGAGCAGGGGACAGATGGCGGCCAGATGATGCTCCGCAATTTGCTGCTTGGCCCACTCGTAATCTTCCAGCGTGCCCATGACAAACTTCACTTCGTCCGTACTCCTCAGTTGGGCGATGTTCTCCGGCCGGTTCCGCGCCGACTCGCCGCTGGAGGGACATTTCAAATCCATGATGCGCCTCACGCGCGGATCGACTTTCGAGATGTCGTGCGCGCCGCTGGTTTCGATCAGCACAGTGAAGCCGGCATCGCAGAGCGATTGCATCAGCGGGAGCGAATGCTTTTGCAACAGCGGCTCGCCGCCGGTCAGCTCGACCAGCGGCAGCTTGAGGTCGTTGGCCGGCTTGGTAAAAGGCTCCGCCAGTTCGGTGACGCGGGCCAAAATCTCTTCCAGCGATGTCTTTTTTCCTTCCGTGAAGGCATACGCGGTATCGCAGTACGAGCAGCGCAGGTCGCACGCCGTAAGCCGGATGAAAACGCACGGCAATCCGGCAAAAGTGCTTTCGCCTTGCAGGCTCAGGTAAATCTCATTGATGACGAGCGTGTCGGACATCGCCTCTAAATTAGCTTGAAGCTGACGGGTTTTGAACAGCAAAGTAACCAAGACTTGGTAGGGCGGGTCGCAGCGCGCCCCCCGTCCCCGCCCCGCGCCTGGGAGTCGGGGTGGCGACAGCTTGTCGCCACTCAACCTCCAGCCCAGTCTCACGAAGCTAGTGTCCCTCAGTGGCCGGTCTCGCGACCGGGGCGACCGGAGCGCGAGTCTGTGACTCGCAGCAGCGCCGCCGGTCAGGAAGTTTACGAATGACGCTGGCGGTCATGAATTTTCACGCTGCTGCGGTTCACCGAGCGCTCAGTCTCCGGCTGAAGAAATCGGAAGACAGGCGGGCAACCGCGGATAAAATTGCCTGCCAATTGGAGTGACATAGGAATGTGCATGGCGCGACAATACGCGATCACCTCGAGCCTGATCCGATGGTTGCCGTTACTGGCCCTGCCCGCATTGCCCCTGCCGGCGCCAGGCGCTTCGGGGCTGGACGACAGCCCCAAAATGAGGCTGTTGCCCGCTTGCGCGGCGTTGATCGCTGCCGCCCAGACCAACCATATCCCCCTCGGCCAGTTCGACCCGCTGTCAGCCACGAGTGTCCTCCATCCGGGCGACTCCGTGACCTTTCTCGGAACCTTTGTCCACAAGCAAAGCCGCGCCCAGTGGCTTTTGTATGTGGAAGTGGCGACCCCCGACTCCAGGCGGACAGCGGAGAAAAAAAGCGCGCCCATGACCGTCAACCTCTTTGGAACGCCAATCGAGTTTGAATCGAGGCCGGTGCCGGCGAAATTGCAAATGTTGGGGCCTTTTGCCGCCGGCGGGTCGGAACCGCTCAAAGCGAAAGAGCGGACTGCGGAATTCACCTTGAACGAAAGGTTTTTGAGCTTGGGCTTGGAATCGGCGGCCGAAGTCATGCGGCGCTGGAGTGAGGCTGGAACCAACGCTCCTGCCGCCGTCGGGACCAACGGCGTCCGGCACAGCGGGGCGAAAGCGCCGCTGGCTGAACAGCGCGCCGTCGCCGGTTCCGTCCCGGCCCTCACTTCGTACTTTGAAATTGTTGAGCATGTGGACGGTTTGGAAGCCATTTTGTGGAAGCTGATCAAATGGCCGTCCGTCTGGTCCATGGTCAAGGACGGAGGCTTCGAGGCCGGCATCGGTATTGGCGACGATGATTCGCCGCCACAGCCGGCGAGCCCCAAAGATTGGAACCTGCCACCGTCCACGCCGGTCTTTTACTTCCCCTGCCTGCTGGTGTTGAACGGCGAGCCGTCGGTCAAAATCACCCTGGTGGTGACGACCCCTCGCGCGCCCCTGCTGACCTGCGGCGGTATCATTGGATTGCTCGCTGAAAAAGTGGGCGATGATCAAACTTACATGTCGCTGCGGGTTGTGGGCGCCAAATGCGCGCGGCAATAAACGCAGAATCAGTTCGAAACCGTTCGCTGATTTGCCGGGGAGGGGGTGCCGCCCCCCTAACAAAGGGGGTTGACCACACGGGGATAGCCCTTAGAATTCTCGAAGACTGGGAGAGCCAACAACAAACGCCGCTGGAGAAACGGAGAAACCAATGACATCAATGACCAAAACTGTTTTGAGAAAGCGCTTTTTTTTGCCGTTTTCCGCGCCACTCACACCCCTGCAAATTCAGGAACATTTCCTGAACACGACCCATCGCAGCGCCACGACGGCCGGCGGCAATGTTGTGATTACCTGGGCGACCGGCACGCTCCAGTCAGCCCCGAGCCCCAGCGGCCCTTATTCGAACGTGGCCGGAGCCAGCTCGCCCTACACCAACACCGTGAGCGGCACCATGCTTTTCTACCGTGCGCAGGTGCAGTAACTGGGTTGGCCTGAGGACGCTGCTATTGGCGGCCGGCCTGGGTGTCGCGCCACACCCCGCCGGCGCTGCTCCCTGGATCACGGGATACTTTCCGGGCTGGGAGCAGGCCGCCATGCCGGCGACCAATATCGATTTCTCGACCGTCACCCACGTCATCCATTTCTCGGTTGTGCCGAATACCGACGGCACGCTGGACAGCAGTGCCAATTCCATTTCCACTGACTATTCCGCCGCGGTGGTATCGGCGGCCCATGCCGCCGGCCGCAAGGTGCTCATTTGCGTCGGCGGCGCCAGCTCGGAAAGCCTGTTCCAGGGCGCCACCAGCGCGGCCACCCTGCCCGTGCTTATTGGCAACCTGACCAATTTCATGGCCGCCCGGGGCTACGATGGCGTGGACATCGACTGGGAGCCGCTCCCCTCCACCGATCAGCCGCCATATGCGAAACTTGTCAGCGGCCTGCGGTCCGCTCTGAATAAATTTCCCGGGCACAAGTTGCTGACGGCCGCGGCCGGGGCTTATCCGCCTTATGGCGATTCCGCGACCGCGGATTATGTGATGTTTGCAAGCCTGCAAGACCAGTTTGACCAAATCAACATCATGACCTACGACCTGTCCGGTCCGTACGACGGCTGGGTGACCTGGTTCAATTCACCCATTTATGACGGCGGTTACCGCTTCCCCAGTTCCGGGGGGCTGGTCCCCTCCGTGGATGGCGCGGTGGACAATTTCCTGACCAATGGAGTGACTTCAACCAAGCTGGGAGTGGGCATCGCCTTTTATGGCTATGTCTGGACCGGGGGCAGCGGCACTTCGCCGACGTGCATCACCGGGCCGCGTCAATCCTGGACCAACGCTCCCACGATCACCGCCATTCGTTACGGCGACATCCTGGCCGCCTATTATCAGTCGAATTTATATCGCTGGGACACCAGCGCCCAGTCCGCCTACCTGGAAATCACCAATGCCAATCCGGCCAATAACATTTTCCTGTCCTACGACGATGCCAGGACCTGCGCGGCCAAACTAAGCTACGCGCGCAATCGTTCTTTGGGTGGCTTGATGATCTGGGAACTGGCCCAGGATCATGAGGGGACGCAGCCCAGCCCATTGGTGCAGGCGCTCAAACAGGCCCTGGCCACCCCCGGCTGGACGAATCTTCAAAAAGTCGGCGCCAATGTGAGCCTGACTTTCGACAGCATTGCCCTGGGTTCCTACCGCGTGGAATACACGAGCAATCTCACCGCTGCCGCCTGGAATACATTGCTGATCACCAACGTGACCGGCGCCGGTGGACCATTGAAAATTGACGACCCCGGAGCCACCACCAACCAGCCGGCTCGATTTTATCGCATCCAAACCCCGCCGTGATGCGGTGACAGACAAAACATTTATATCCGCCAATTACGCGAATTGACGCAAAGTATGAACTTGCATAAACAATCCGGAAGAGACGGATAAACCTCAAAGACTGAACGAATTCATGTTAATTCGTAGTTCGTGGATATAATGCCTCCGAAAATATCGCGCATTGCACCCTTGGACCCCGACGCTTCATTTCGCCGGAACGCGGCAACCGTTTCTCCCTCTCCCCAGGGGGAGAGGGCTGGGGTGAGGGCGGGCTTTGTTTAGACGCATCATCGTGTTCAGTACACGCGTCAAACTATAGTGTGGACTATTTGTCACGGGTTTCATTCGCTTTCTTCCAACGATGCAGCTTGGCATCAAGGCTTTTCCACGTGCCGGCTTTGAGCCGGACCATGATCCAGGGGAGCGGCGAATGGGATTGCCGGCCTGACCAATTATGTGCTGATGAGCACGAATCTTGATTTGCCGCGCAGCCAGTGGACGCCGGTGGCCACGAACATTTGGAGTGCCAACGGCGCCTTCACCCTCACCCTCACCAACCCCGTGAACGACTCGGTGCCCAAGCAGTGTTTCCTGTTACAGGTGCCTTAACATTGCAAGGGGCCTTAGTTGGGATTCTGCTGAAAAACCTCTGGCTACTTTTTGGGCAGTTTTTTGGCCGGGCGCGGCTGCAGGCGGATGAGTCGTAAGTCCGAGCAGTCCAACAGTCGCCAACGGACGCGCTCGCCGGCCTCCAAATCCAGGGCCGCCGCCAAGGGCAAGGGGATGTTGACGAACAACCGGGTGGCCCGGCCTTGGGACCGGATCATTTGTAGTTTCATTTCAAATTCGGCTTGCATGTTTTGACGGCTACTTTATAAGATAGCCAAGTAATTTCCCGTTCGACGCCATGAGCTTACCCAGTTTCTCAACGCAGTCCGAACTCTTTTCCACCGCCGGACTGGCCGGCAACCTGTTTGCTCCCGACGACCGCTACCGGCTCTTTGCCCAAAAGGTCTTTCCGTTGCTCGCACGGGCTCGCGCCAAACTGGAAAGCTGTTATTGCGCCGACAACGGCCGGGTCGCTGTCGAGCCGGTCTTGTTGCTGGGGGTGAGCTTCTTGGAGTATCTGGAAGCCCTCCCCGACCGTCAAGCGGTGGAAATGCTGCAATATCATGCGGGCTGGAATTTTGCGCTCAACCGGCAATTGGGCGACCCGGTCTTCCACCCCACCACGCTGGTCAACTTCCGCCAGCGCTTGCTGGCGGGGGACTTGAGCACGCTGGGCTTTAGCGCCGTGCACGCGAGTTTCTCTTTCAAAAACAGTATGGCGAAGACGATGAAAACAGTGATCGTAATGACCTCTTGGATAATCTTTAGTTGGAATCCCGAAAAATGGCCATAGCCGAATCGGTTGGCGGGCACCGCCAGACAGTATTCAAACAGCGCAATTCCCCAAGAAACCAGGATCGCCTTCCAAAGCGGCCAAGCATGACTGTATTTCAAGCGTCCTTACCAAGCGAAGGTCATAAAAACATTTGAACAAGTTAGCATTAAAATGGTGCTCATAAGATTGGTGCTTTTTTAAGTTGGTTTCAGAAATTGTTTATCGCGGGTTTCCGGCATGAAGAAATAGAGGATACAGAACGCAATCGCCGCCACTGCTGCCAGAAAGAGAAAGCCTGCGCTCGAACCAAAGTGATGAACAATGGCACCGGCGATGGTCTGGCTAAACGCTGCGCCAATGCCGACAGCCGTGCTGATAGCCCCAAGCGTGAGATTGAATCGTCCCGAATCTTGCGTGAGATCAGCAATCACGAGGACAGAGACAACGCCAAATATGCCCGCCGCCACACCATCCAGAATTTGAATCGCCACCAGTGCGATGGTATTGTCCATGAGCGTGTAGAGAACAGCGCGAACCGGCAGGACTCCAAAGGCGATGAGTAGTAGAGGTTTTCTGCCCCACGTTCCCGCTGTCCGCCCTGCCCACGCCGCAAGTAACGTGACGACAAGTTGCGTCGTCACCACGCAGGCGGACATGAACATCATTGAGCCTCGTCCTTTACCCTTAGCAAGCATCTCGCCCAATAGTGGCAACATGGCCGCATTTGCAAAGTGAAACATCACCGCACAGACAAGGAAAATGACCAACGGTTTATCTTTGAACAGCGCATAGGCCGCGACGGGTTTCCCGTCTTCATCGCTTTTCTTTGCGCCACGCACTGATTCATAATCAATCTCATCGGGGCGGATCAGGAAAAGGCTGAAAAGGGTCGGAAGCGTGCAGACCGCAACCAAGAAAAAGATGCTCCGATTGGAGATGTAATAGCCAAGCAGCCCCATTGAGACAGCGGCGAGGACATTGCCCGCTGAATTAAATGTCTGGTTGCGTCCCTGACGACGATCAAACAATTTATGCCCAACGATGCCGAGTAATCATGCCGGTTTCCATAGGCGCATTTTAATCCTGAAATCAGCATTGTGATAGGCTCTATCTTGGCCGGACGAATATCAGAAAGGAAGATGGTCAGTTGGAAATTGCCGCCCGTCGCGGCGGCAGAGAGCGACAGAAGCACCGTCCATTATTTGATCGCGCGTTTCGCGCATCGTTGATTCACACCCTAAAAGCCGTCTGGAAAATTCACTGGCAGTAAAGTCCACTGTCAGTGAAAGCAGTGAAAAATTGTGAAAAATAGTGACGAGTTAGCGCGAATGTCCTTTGTAAATACAAGGGTTTTTGTATTTTATGGTCATCTGATTCGAGTTTGCAGACCGTGCCCATCCGTGAGTAAAATCCGTCCAGTCTTGCGGGTCACTTCAGTTCAAACTGCAGCTCCGCCAGCCGGCGGTAAAGGCCGTTTTCCTGCTGATGCAACTCGGCGTGCGTGCCCGACTCCACCAACTGCCCGTCCCGAATCACCAAGATCCGGTCCGCCCGGCGCACGGTGGCCAGACGATGGGCGATCATGAAGGTCGTGCGATTCTCCATCAGGCGGTCCAGGGCCAGCTGGACCAACCGCTCACTCTCGGAATCCAGCGAACTGGTGGCCTCGTCCAGAATGAGAATCGCCGGATTCTTCAGGATGGCGCGGGCAATGGCCACGCGCTGCCGCTGGCCGCCCGATAACTTGACGCCGCGTTCGCCCACCAGCGTTTGATAGCCCTCCGGAAAGGGCGCGATGAACTCGTGCGCGTGGGCCAGCCGCGCCGCTTCCATGATTTCCGCCTCGGTGGCGCCGGGCCGGCCGTAGGCGATGTTTTCGTAAATGGAGCCGCCGAACAGCAAGGCCTCCTGCGGCACGATCGACATCTGATTGCGCAGCCACGCCAGCGGATAGTCCGGCGCCGGCTGCCCGTCCAGCCGGATCTCCCCCCGCTGCGGATCGTAAAAGCGCAACAACAGCGAAATGATCGTGGATTTTCCGGACCCGCTCGGACCGACCAGCGCGATCTTCTCGCCGGGATGCGCGACAAAGGTGATTCCCTTGAGCACTTCCATCTCCGCGCGGGACGGATACCAGAACCGCACGTCGCGAAACTCCACTTCCCCGCGCAAGGGCGGGCGGTTTTCGGCCTTCTCCGCGCCGCCCCCCGGCGCCAGCGCGAATTCGGGCTGTTCGTGCAACAGTTCCCGCACGCGATGCGACGCGCCGACCGCTTTCTGCACCTGGCTGTAAAGATCGGCGAACTGGCCCATCGCGCCGGCCACAAACGCCGTGTACAGCACGAAGCGCGTCATTTCGCCGAGGCTGATGCGCCCGCTTTGGAGCAGCCCGGCGCCCGACCACAGCACCACCACAATGCACCCGAACAACGCGAAAATGATGAAGGCGATGAACGCTCCGCGCAGCCGGGCCCCGCGCAGCGCGATCCGGAGATAGGCATCCATGCTCCGTCCGTACCGCGCGATTTCAAAGGGCTCATTGACGAACGCCTTGACATTGAAGATCCCTTGCAGCGTTTCCTCCACAATCGTGCCGGTCTCGGCCAGTTTATCCTGCGCGTCGCGCGAATTCTGGCGCAGCTTGCGCCCAAACACCACGGCCAGGACGATCACTGGCGGCACCGCGCTCAACATGATCAACGTGAGCCGGGCCGAAGTGCCGGCGATGAGGATGATGCCGCCCAGCAAAATGAGCGATTGCCGCAAAAACTGCGGCACGACCATGATCAGGGTGGACTCGATCTGCGTTAGATCCGCCGCGAGCCGGCTGTTCAATTCGCCCACGCGCCGCTGGCCGAAAAACGACATCGGCAGGCAGATCAGGCGCCCGTAGGTGTCGCGCCGCAAATCCGCCAGCGCGCGCTGGCCAACCCGGGTCATCGTGGTCGAATGAAAGTACGAGCTGGCCGACTGCACCGCGAGAATCCCCAGCATCACGAGCGCCACCGCATTGATCCGGCGCGGCAGCCAGGCCGGCCGATGGGCTGACACGCCCGGCACGGCCGCATCCATCAGGCTCCCGGCTAGGAACGGAAAACAAAGGCTCAACAAGCTGGATAGAATCAGCGCCCCGCACGCGGCCAGCAGCCAGCCGCGATAAGGCCGCAGATAGGAAAAAAGAACCGTCGCCTCGCGCAGACTCTCCCGCGTGAGTTTGGCCTTGGGCAAGTCCAAGTCGGGCCGCCCTCTGGAGCCGTAGCGCGCCATGTGCGCTGCATCGTCGCAGACGCCGCCCCCCGCCGCAAGGGCACAAAACCCCGGATGAGTTGGCGGTATATAGCATCCCCGCAGGGGATAAATAATTCAGCCGAGGTTAGCGATCAATAGGGCGGCAACGCTGAAGGCGTGGGGTCAATCCGTGGAATTGACCGCCGTTTTCGCCATGTCATGAGATCGGCCGCACAATCGATCCAACTCCTTCAGAGTTGCTCTCCGTTTTCAAACGCTTGGCTGATTGATTCATCCAGTTCGGGGATGACGCCCCGTTCGTGTCAAATTCGCGTTGAAGCCCGGCTCTCACCAATCCTTTTTTCAATTTGTTGTTTTTGAGGTTCCGTGGTAAATTACAAGGTAGAAAAATAAGAATTCCCAGTCAGGACGACCGTAAATATAAAACCTAAGAATATGAAGAAGTTACTCCTTGCTTCAATCGCAACTACCATCGCCGTTTCAGCCGCTTACGGCCAGGCAACCATTTTCCTAAACAATATCGGGAACACTGGCGTGTACAATGGCAGCGGTGGGACAGTTGCCAATCCTGTATTTTCCACCGGGGTGACGCAGAATGGATTGATCTATACGACCGACCCGGCGGCCATGGCCGGGAATCTCGGTGGTCCCGCCGGCAGCGCGCTAATCGGGCTTGATTTCAGTTGGGCGCTGCTGGGCGGCGCCACCCCGGATTCCGCGACTACTCTGCTGGCTTCGTACACCGGCACGCAAATCAACGGTGATAATTTCAACTGGGGACAACTGGAAGGTCCGAGCTACCAAACGTCCATCCCGGGCACCTCGGTAAATGCCACCGTATATCTGGACCTGTTAGTTTGGGAAGGCGCCACCTATTCCACTTATTCAGAAGCCCTCGCGGCCGGAGATTATGCTGGAACGTCGGGGGTGTTTTCCAATCCGGCGGGGGGAGGAATCAGTTTTCCTTGCTCTCTGGTCGGCCTGCCGGATGTTCAGCTTACCGGTGCGGGTAACGGGCTGTTCGGAAATGTTCCAGAACCCGACACGCTGGCTCTCGCCGCCCTCGGTGGCGCCTCGCTGTTCATGTTCCGCCGCAAGAAATAGTCCAAGAAAATATGGACACCGGCTGACGCTATCAGCTATAAGCTGGTTCCCATGTTTATTTTCCTTCTCTTTTTTTGCTCAGGGGCGACGGCGCTCGTTTATGAAGTGGTCTGGTCGAAATATTTGTCGTTGGTGCTGGGCAGCACCATTCAGGCACAGACAGTCGTGCTGGCGGTGTTCATGGGCGGGCTGGCCTTGGGAAATAAATTGTTCGGCCGGTATGCCGACCGCGCGTCCTCCCCGTTAAAACTATATGGCCGCATCGAACTGGCGATTGGCTGTTATGCTTTGCTATTTTCCACGTTCTATTGGCTGGCGGAAAGGGTTTTCGCCTCCGCGGGAGCAAACCTGCTGGAACACAGTGGCTGGCTGCTGTTGTTGAAGGGTTTTCTGGGGGCCGCATTACTGCTCGGTCCGACGGTTTTGATGGGCGGCACTTTGCCGGTGCTGTCAGCGTGGCTGAAGCACAATCTGCCGGACGCGAGTCGTCGTTCGGCGCGACTTTATTCAATCAACAGCTTTGGTGCGGTCTGCGGTGCGGGCTTGGCCGGGTTTTTCCTGGTGGAACAGTTTGGATTGTCCCGGACCATGCAAATTTCGGCCGCCCTCAATATCCTGGTTGGTTTGACCGCCGTGTTTATCGCCGGCGCACAGCCGGCCACTTCAACGAAGACCGCAACCAGGACGGATACCACAAATGAGCGGGAAAATGCCAGCGGAGCGTGGGTCGGTGACCCGCAGCGCCCCGCAACCAGGCCGGAGACCGCGGCCGAGCCGGGAAATGCCAGGGCAGTGTTCCATTGGGGCTGCGTCTTGGTGGCTTTGACCGGGGCGATTTCAATGGGGTTGGAAGTGCTGGCTTCACGGTGCTTGTGCCTCATCTTTGGCGGTTCATTGCAGGTCTTTGCAATTGTGCTCATGGCTTTCATTCTGGGCATCAGCGTAGGCAGCGCGGTGATCGCCTCGCCCCGGCACAAGAAGTGGGCCGGGGAAACCACCACCGTCTTTTTGCTGCTGGCGGCGGCAGGGATGATTGGCTTGCTGGTGTATAACATCGAGAATCTGACCCAGTTGTATCTGATTGCGCAAAGCGGTCTGCGGCGGACCTTGATGGGCTATTATTATCACCAGCTCTTGACGACCGTGATTTCGATATTGGTATTGGGGCTGCCGGCGGGAATCCTGGGTTCGGTGCTGCCGCTCTGGATTCGAGGCGCTGAAACCGACCAACATCTGGCCGACCGGGTCGGGCGGCTGCTGACCTGGAACACGCTGGGGGCGGTGGTTGGGGTACTGCTGACCGGCTTTGTGCTGCTGCCGCAGATCGGCTTGCGCGGCTCCTTTGCGGTGGCTGCTCTGCTGCTGGTCATGGTGGCACTGGTGACGGCCATGGCCACACGCCAGCGGCTGGCGACCGCGGCGGGCACGGTTATCGGCGTGCTGTTGACCGTGGTGGCCCTGAAGGACAATCAGGATTGGCGCAATATCTTTAGTTCCGGCATTTTCCGGCTCCCCGACGTGGAAACGTATGAAAACCCGCTATTGGATCGCCATAAATTCGTCCATTTGTTGTTTTATGAAGATGCGGCGGACGCCACGGTATCGGTTGAGGGTGCGCAGCGGCCGGGCACATCATCAGATGAACTAGTCTTGCGCATCAACGGGAAACCGGATGCGTCCGCCTTTGGCGACCGCCCCACGCAAATCCTGCTGGCGCAACTGCCACTCATGGTGAAACCGGACAGCCAGGATGTTTTCTGTTTTGGCATGGGCAGCGGCATCACGGCGGGTTCGGTGCTGGGCTATCCCATCCAGCATTTGACCGTGGCAGAGAACTGTGAACCGGTGCTGCGGGCGGCTAAATTATTTGAGCCTTGGAATCATGGCGTCTTGACGAACAGCCGCGTGCGCATTTGTCGGGAAGACGCGCGCACGGTGTTGAAACTGGAGGCCAAACAATATGACGCCATCATCTCGGAACCTTCCAATCCGTGGACGGTGGGCATCGGCAGCGTCTTCACGCGGGAGTTTTATGCACTGGCGGCCCATCGGCTCAAGCCGGGCGGCCTCATGACACAATGGTTCCACATGTACGAGATGGATGACGCCACGTTGAACCTGGTTTTTCGCACGTTCGCCAGCGTGTTTCCCAGCATGGAAATTTGGGATGTGGGTGATGAGGATGTCGTCTTGTTGGGTTCAAACCAGCCGTGGAAATCCAGTCCCGAAGTATATGCCGGCGCGTTTCAATTGGAACAACCGCGCCAGGACCTGGCTTCCATCGGCCTGTTGACGCCGGAATCAGTTCTGGCCCGCCAATTGGCGTCGCAAACAACGGCATTCGCGACCTCCGGTTCCGGCCGGGTGCAGAGCGATGACCATCCGATTTTGGAGTACGAAGCGCCCAGGGCCTTTTATATGTTTCAAGGCCGACGGGGCGTCCATCAATTGCAGGAATATGATGAGCGCACCTGGCAACGTGGAATTGCGCCCCTATCCAAGAACCAGACCCTGGCCGGATTGAGTTTGGCCGATTTGAACCCAATCTTTGGGAAAACGTATGGGTCCGGGAATCCTGATTTGCAATCGTTCTTGGACAATCGCTTTCGTGGTCTGTCCGGCAGCCTGACCATGGGCAACCGGATCATGCCCTGTATTTTTCAGGATACGAACGCAAAGACCATGGTCTATGCGCCGCCCAGCGCGGCCACTAATTCCTTAACCCGTCAGCTCTATTATGCGGACGCCATTTTGAAGAGCGAGCCGGCGAGAGAGCTGGAGGCCATCCAAGGCATCAAAGCACTTCTGGACACGGTACAAAACTACCAGCCGCAGAATACCGATTGGTCGGCTGCCTATTATGCGGATTTGGCCGTCAAGGCTTGTTTGCGTTTGGAAAATCCAGTTATGGCCAGGGCGATCTTGTTACGCGGCTTGCAATTGGAGCCGGATTCACCGCAACTGGCTTACCTCTCCCGAATCATGATTCGCGAAGGGATCATGACCCCGGCGGATTTGTTGGCGAAGAAAGGATCATGACATTGCACAGCGTGGGAATTAAACAGAAAACGAAGGGAACGAAGGTGAGAAGAAAAGCCTCATGGTGGCCGCACTCCTCAGGGCTTGGCACAGGCCCTCCAGGGAAATCCTTCGTTACCTCGTTATCTCTGTTAAATGTTCAGGGTTTTTGTTGGCGAATTTCAAACTTCGTCCCCTCGGCCTCTGGAAATCGTCAATCACCGGTAGCCAATCGTAAATTTCCCGGCAACTTTCCTTTGGTATTGGTGTTCACCCTAACCGGTGCTATACTTTAAAACGATGAACGTTGCTGGCATTACCCTCGCCGCGGCTGCGGTACTTTGGTCCACCACCGCGTGGTCGCAAGACCCTGGCACGGCTGCCGATTCTCCGGATCCGGCGGCGGCCCCCGCCCCAAATCCGGCGGCGGACACGCCCTATGCCGGCATTGTAGCCCGGAACATGTTTGGTTTGGTGCCCATCCCGCCGCTCGATCCACACGCTGGCGATCCGCCGGCCGATCCGCCGCCCAAGATCACGCCGACGGGCATCATGACGATTTTTGGGCGCGACCAGGCTCTTTTTACGGCGGCCCCCAAGGCCAAGCCCGGCCAGCCGGCCAAGGACGATGCGTATGTGCTGGCCGAAGGCGAACGGCAGGACGACATCGAGGTGATCAAAATCAACCACGAGACCAGCATTATAACGTTTAACAATCATGGCACCGTTCAGGAACTGCCGTTGATTGCCCCAAAGGACGTCGGTGGGTCGGCACCTGGACCGGGCGGCGGGAAAGGAAATCCGGCTTTCGCCGGTTCCCGGCAGAATCCGGCGGCCGCCGGCCTGAGCCGGCTGCCTGGAGGCACGAGTCCGGGCGCCTACAACGGTGGGTATGGTCGAAATAATGGAAATAATCAAGGCGCACAGGGATCGAGTGGTTTGGCTTCAAGCGGCCTGGCTTCGAGTGGCTTGGCCTCGGGCAGCCCAGGCTACAGGACTTTTGGCAGTGCAGCAATCCAATCGCCTGACGAAGGGTCGCAAATGACCGTGGATCAGCAAGAGCTCCTAATCGAAACCCAGCGCAAAGTGCTCCAAGACCAAGGGGATCCGGTGGGTGTAGTACCCATATTGCCGCTGACTTTTGGCCCTTCGAAACAACTCGTCCAGCAAGCTGCCGGGGACCAGTAGTTGACCCGATCCGTCGCCAGTTGTACGCCCTGTGGCTGACGACCGTGCGTTTTGAAATCCAGGTCATAATGCGCAAGTCGTAGATTTCCTTTGCGGTTGGTGTTCGCCATCAGCGGTGCTATAATACGAAACGATGAAAGTCATCGGCGTGATCTTCGCCGCGGCTGCTGCGGTGTCGTTGTCCGCGACCGCGTGGTCACAGGACGCCAAGGCCACCGCCGATGCCGCAGCTGCTGCTGCTCCGAGCCTGGCTCCGGGAGGCGACGCGCCCTATGCCGGCATCGTGGCGCGCAACATGTTCCGTTTGGTGCCCATTCCGCCGCCCGACCCGCACGCCGGCGAACCGCTGATCGATCCGCCGCCCCGGATCACGCCGACAGGCATCATGACCATTTTTGGGCGCGACCAGGCCCTTTTTACGGCTGCCCCAAAGGCCAAGGCCGGCCAGCCGGCCAAGGACGATGCGTATGTGCTGGCCGAAGGCGAACGGCAGGACGATATCGAAGTGGTCAAAATCAACCACGAAGCGGGCCTTATCACCTTTAACAATCACGGCACCATCGAGGAGCTGCCCTTGGTGGAGGTCAAAGATGGCGGCGCTGCCAAACCGGGATCGGAGGGCGGACCGGCCGTGGGAGGGCGGCGGCAAGGCATCTATTCCCGCTTCGGCAGGGGCACGAATGCGGGCAATGCCGGCATCAGCAGCAGTGTGCGAAATCCGGGCGATAAGGGCAGCAACGCCGACGGCGGCAATGCTTGGTCATCCGGCACCAATATCGAAGACCAGGTGCTGCTGGGTGCCGCGCGGCAGATGGCACTCATTGAACAGGCGCGCCTTGCCACCCAAGAGCAGGTGGATCAAGGGGCGCTGCCGCCACTGCCGCCTACCCCGTTGACCCCGGATGCAGCACTCAATAGCGGTGGCGGCGGTGGACGTCCGTTGGTGACCGGGCCGCCATTGACCGGGAAATGATGTTCGGGAAGTTCCAAATAGAACAGGGCGTCCCCCGTTTGGTTTGTACTAATGACCATGGCAATTCCATCTACGAAGATGAAAAGCCGTCCACGTCGAGGATGGCTTGGGCAAAGGCTTGCGGGGCTTCCTGAGGCAGATTGTGACCGATGCCCCCCGTCAGGTCCCGAGGCGCATATTTGCCGGAGAATTTCTTGGCACAGGCGCTGGCGTCCGGATAGTGGGGCGCGCCATTGGCGTCACCTTCCAGCGTGATGGTGGGCACACCGATGACCGGACCTTGGTTGAGCCGGTTTTCATGATCGTCATATTGCGGCTCTCCTTCAGTCAGGCCGAGCCGGTAGCGGTAATTATGGATCACGATGCTGACATGATCCGGATTGTCAAAGGCGGCGGCGGTGCGCTCAAAGGTCGCGTCATCGAAGCTCCATTCCGGGGAGGCAATCTGCCAGATAGGCCGGGCAAACTCGCGCCGGTATTTGTCGTAGCCCAACCGCCCGCGTTCGGTCGCAAAATAATATTGGTACCACCATTGGAGCTCGGCCTTGGGCGGCAACGGCTGCCGGTTCGCTTTGGGACTGGAGATCAGATAGCCGCTCACCGATACCAGGGCCTTGCAGCGCTCTGGCCAGAGCGCCGCAATGATGTCCGCCGTGCGCCCGCCCCAATCAAATCCGCCGAGAATTGCCTTCCGGATTTTGAGCGCATCCATCAAAGCGATGACATCCAAAGCCACTGCCGATGGCTGGCCGTTCCGCAAGGTCTCACTGGAGAGAAAGTGCGTCGTCCCATAGCCGCGTGGATTGCCGCTCGCGTCTGTCCAGTGCCAGGTGGCGTCATCCACCGTCACATGGTTGTGTCCGACC
The DNA here is from genome assembly GCA_049509875.1 of Verrucomicrobiota bacterium. Taxonomy (GTDB): domain Bacteria; phylum Verrucomicrobiota; class Verrucomicrobiia; order Limisphaerales; family UBA11358; genus UBA11358. The sequence continues at coordinate 17,464 of JBEKZM010000021.1, forward strand.
CAGGGAGACACGGCCAGCGCCGCGGGCCCCGAACACCGGCACGATGTGCAGATGCTCCGCGCGACTGGCTCAGACAAGATTGATCTCGACCTCGAGGTTGCCCCGGGTGGCCTTGGAATAAGGGCATATCTGGTGCGCGGCATCCACCAACTCTTGGGCGACTTCATGCTCCACTCCGGGCAGACTCACATTGAGGCGCGCTCTTAGCGAGTAACCGTCGCCCCCGGAGCACAGGTCCACTTCCGCGTCGATGGCTGCGTCCGCCGGAAGAATCACTTTCTTCTTGGCGGCCAAAATTCCAATCGCACTGAGGAAACAGCCCGACCAGCCGGCGGCGAACATTTGCTCCGGATTGGTGCCGTTGCCCGGCTTGCCGGGAATGGAAAACTTTACGTCCAGACGCCCGTCAGAGGTGCGCGAGGCCCCCCCATCCCGCCCGCCTGTGGTGTGGGCTTTGGCGGTATAGACGACTTTCCTTTCGAGTTGGGTTGGATTCACTCCGCCAGACTGCGTCATGGTATTCATGGTCAATTCCTGGGTTAAGGGTTAAAGGCCGAACGAATCAGAAATCTGCGTCCAGGACGATGCGGTAGCGGGCCTTGCCGGATTCAAGCCGCTCAAAAGCCTCCTGGATCCTGCTCATCGGATAATGTTCGGTCTGCGGCGCAACCTGGTGCCGCGATGCAAAATCGAGCATTGCCGCGATGCCCACCGGCGAGGCCGTCGGCGAACCTGAAATGCTGCGCTGCTGCGCAATCAGCGAGAAGGCCGAAACCGGAATGGGTTCCAGTACGACCCCGACAATATGCAGCCGGCCATTCGGCGCCAGGGTGCCAATCATCGCGTCCCAATCGAGCTTCACGTTGACCGTGCTGATGAGGAGGTCAAAGCTCCCGCCGAGCTGCTTGATCGCCGCCGAGTCTCTGCTTGATACCACCTGGCTCGCGCCAAAGCCCTTCGCTTCCTCAAACTTGCTCTCGCTCGATGTGAAGGCAGTCACATCACAGCCATATGCGGCGGCGAACTTCACGGCCAGGTGACCCAGCCCGCCGATGCCGATAATGCCCACCCGGGCGGTCGGCTTGACAAACATCTCCAGCGGCGAAAAGACAGTCACGCCCCCGCACAACAGCGGCCCCGCGTCGGCGAAGTTCAATCTATCCGGCAACGGAACGGCCCAGGCCCAATGTGCGCGGACGTGGCTCGCAAACCCCCCGCGATGGCCAACGATCGTGGGTTGCGCTTGCAGACAAAGATGATGGCTCCCTGACATGCACTGGTGACAGTGCATGCAGCTCCCCGAATTCCAGCCCACACCGACGCGCTGTCCCACCGTAACTCCTTTGGCATTCGGACCTGCCGCCGTGACCCGGCCGACGACCTCGTGGCCGAGAATCGCCGGGTATTGCGAAATCCCCCAGTCATTGTTCAAGACGGAGAGATCGGAATGGCACAAACCGCAGTGTTCGACAGCAATTTCCACGTCCTCCGCTCCCAGCGGTCCGGGCTCAACCGTTTCGAGCACCAGCGGCTGTTTCGGGCCTTTCGCCACCCAGCCCCTATAATCCAGCCCGCCTCCGTTTTTGAAGCTTGTTCTCCATTGCGCCTCCACTTCGGGCGCGGTTTGTTTCGGCTGCATTCCGCCGGCCGGCTCCGTGCGGCTGGGGGGCAATGATTTGGTATTCATAACTGAATCTCCTTTGATGGTTGATCCATATCTTTTTTAAATTTCCCGTTTTTCAGTCTGCCCGCGTTTTTCGGCTCCTCGCCATCTTGCGTTGTTCCCTCGGTCATGCAGCCGCCATGCCAAAAGTCGCCAGGGGCGGCCACCTTTGATAGAAAATACCCTGCCCATTCGCTGCCAGCGGTGAAAATTGCGAAAGGATTATTCCCTCGGATAGCAAAGTCCCCCCGTCTCCGCGTCGCCCGGTCGTCGCGCCGTCGTCGGAAAGTCACTTGCACTTCACAAAAACCTGGTGTTACTTTGCCTCTAAATGGAGTCGATAACCTGACTTCGAAAGGAAACCGTCATGACTGCCACCGTGAACGAATTCGCCGCTTCTCCGGGAGTGGATTGGGCTTGGAAGCGGCCCCCTGCCGCGGCCTTCGAAGCCGACAAAGTGAACCTGGCCACCCACCAGGACACTTGCGACGACACACGCCGACGGGACCAGCCGCTCGATCGGCCGCTGCTGAAGTCGCTCGCCGAATTGATTCTGGGCCTGCCCGCCCTCACACACGTCGAGGCGCTCCGCGTTTGGCTCCAGCCAGCCAGGGATCATTCGGTCCCCCTGCAACTGTTGCTCGACGACCTACCGGCACCAGCTCACGCTGCCTTGAAACTTCCCCTGGATGATTCGGTCGCGGATTGGGTTTGGCGGCATCAGCGCCCGCTGGTCATCGCTGCCGAAGCCGAAAGCTTTTTCCCGGATTACGCCCGGCGGCTGCTGGAATGGGGTGTGAAATATTTTTGCGCTGTCCCCCTCATGCTTCAGGACCGCCGTATGGGCGTGCTCGGTTTTGCCAGCACCCGGCGCGAGGCGCTCGATGATTTTTACCTTAATTTCACCAGCGACGGCCGGACGCGCGTTGCAGACGCCAGCAAGAGCAATGGGGCTGCCCCTGACTTTCCCAAAATCCACGAGCGTTCCCGGGGTGCTGCGGACCGTGTTTATGGCGGCGCTCCATCCGAAGACTGCTTGGCGGGGATCATTGGTCGAAGCCCCGCGATCAGCGCCTTATGCCAGCAGATCAAGATCGTCGCGCCCACCGGTTCCACGGTCCTCATCCTTGGCGAAACGGGTACCGGGAAAGAGCTCTTCGCGCGCGCCATCCACAATCTTGGCCCGCGCCGCGACCGTCCTTTCATCAAGGTCAACTGCGCCGCCATCCCTGCCGGACTGATGGAAAGCGAGCTATTCGGTCACGAACGGGGGGCGTTCACCGGGGCGGTCAGCCAGCGGATCGGACGTTTTGAAATGGCGGACGGCGGCACGTTGTTCCTCGACGAAATCGGAGATATTCCCCTTGAACTGCAGCCTAAATTGCTGCGCGTGCTCCAGGAACAGGAATTCGAACGCATCGGCAGCCCGCAGACCACGCGCGTGAACGTGCGCATCGTGGCGGCCACCAGTCGCGATCTCCCGCGCATGGTCACCGACCGCGAATTCCGGGCCGACCTTTACTATCGCCTGAACATTTTCCCCCTGCGGGCGCCGGCGTTGCGGGAACGGCCCGAAGATATTCCCGTGTTGGTCCGACATTTTGTGCAGCTTTTTTCCAGCCGGACCGGCAGGCGCGTCACGGAGGTTCCGGTTGAAACCATGAACGCCTTGTTGCGTTGCTCCTGGCCCGGCAATGTCCGTGAATTGCAAAACGTCATCGAGCGCGCGGTGATTCTCTCGCCCGACAAAGTCCTGCGGGCGCCGCTGGATGAATTGCAATCCTTGGCTCAGCCCATGGACGGTTTAGGCGCGAAGGAAAACGAACATCGGACGACGCTCCGGGCCGTGGAACGCGAGCATATCGTTCAGGCCCTCGCCGCCACCAACTGGGTTCTGGGCGGCCCCAAAGGCGCCGGCGCCAGGCTCGGACTCGCCCGCACGACCCTGATTGCCAAGATGCAAAAACTCGGCATATCCCGGGCCCAGGCATGAAGGTCCATACGTTCCATTTTTGCCGATCTTCCTGAACCCCTAAGCCTTCGCCAATCCACCAGTTCTCCTTCTGGGGGAGAGGGCCGGGGGGAGGACGGTTGTTTAACCAATTTTTTTGCGCCGGCTTTGGATCCGAAAACAAGGTTTGATTTAACGCCCGCCCTCACCTAAATCCTCTCCCCCAAGGAGAGGACTTTCACCTGGCGCGCCTGCGGGTTGGTGGAGCGTCGCGTGACCAATCCCGCTGCGGCTAGGCCCAAAACGCGGCAACAGGGTCTGAAATTGATTGCCCCGCGGCGGGCTTCTTTCCAAACTCCAAATTTGGCGTGAAACCGTTGCTGCCCCGCTCATGACGAACTACGAATTTTCCCTGGCCGGAGGGAAGCTGGCCGGCCACAGCGGGATCCTCGAATTGATGGACGATCTGGGCCGCGCCATGACCGGCGATTCGCAGGGGCACATGTTCGGCGGCGGCAACCCGGCTTCGGTGCCGGCCTTCACGACGCTGCTGCGCGAGCGGATGCGCGAGTTGCTCGAGGACGGCGATGCGTTTGAGCGCATGATGCTCAATTATGATCCGCCCCAGGGAAATCCGCGCTTTATCCGCGCCCTGGCCGCGCTGCTCCAACGGGAATTCGGCTGGGACATCGGCCCGCAAAACATTGCCGTGACCAGCGGAGGGCAGAGCGCCTTCTTTTATCTGTTTAACCTCCTGGCCGGCCGTTTTGCGGGCGGCCGTTCCAAAAGGATCCTCCTGCCGCTCGCCCCCGAATACATCGGCTACGCCGACCAGGGCATCGAGGCCGACTTTTTTCGCGCGTGCCGGCCGGGCCTCGACTGGCCCGAGGGACGCGGCGGCAATATTTTTAAGTACACCATCGATTTTGCCGCCGTGGAAAGGGCCCTGGGGCGGGGCGACATCGGGGCCATCGCCGCCTCGCGGCCCACCAATCCCAGCGGCAATGTGCTCACCGACGCTGAAGTCGCCCGGCTGTCGGATCTGGCGGCGGCGCGGGGCATACCGCTGATTTTGGACAACGCCTATGGCATGCCTTTTCCGGGCGTGCTGTTCACGCCGGCCAGGCCCTTTTGGGCGCCGCATGTGATTCTGGTGCTCGGCCTGTCCAAGCTCGGTCTGCCCGGCACGCGCACGGCCATCGTCATCGCTCCCGAACAGATTGCCGCCGCCGTTACCTCACTCACGGCCGTGGCCGGCCTGGCCACCGGCAATATCGGACAACAAATCGTCCTGCCATGGGTTGAGAGCGGGCGGATTTTGGAGTTCGGCCCGCGCATTTTCCGTCCGTTCTATGAAGAAAAAGGCCGGGCGGCGATGGAGTGGGCGCGGGGGTTTTTCAATGGCGCCGGGGTGGATTGGGCGATGCACGCCTGCGAAGGGACTTTTTTCCACTGGCTTTGGCTGAAGAATCTCTCCATCACTTCGCGCGAGCTGTATGAACGGCTCAAGGCGCGCCGGGTGCTGACCGTGCCCGGTGAATATTTCTTTTTTGGCCTCGAGGGCGACTGGCCGCACCGGCATGAATGTCTCCGTTTGAATTTCTCGCGCGACGCGGAGTCGGTTCGCCAGGGGTATCAGATCATCGCCGAAGAGGCGGCCAAGGCGGGATGAAGAGCAAATGACGCCAGCGCAAAATGAGACGCCGAAGGGCGGCGATCAACGGCTGTGGCCGGTGGCCACCGTCATGGCCGCGGGCATATTTGCAACGACCTTCGTGCAAACCCAATCGCTGGGCTACCTGCCGTTCAATGCGCTGTTGACGAAGATGGGGCTCAATAGCGACACGAGCGCGACGTTTTTTTCGGTCGCCATGATGCCTTGGACCTTCAAGATCATCGCCGGCTTGCTGGTGGATGGCGTGCCGTTGTTCGGGTCGCGGCGGCGCTCTTATCTGATTCTAAGCGCATTGACAGCTTCCATGATGTGGCTGTTGATTGGAGCGGCGCCGGTGCATTACCGGCTGCTGCTGGCGCTTGCTTTTGGCATGAACGCGGCGATTGTTTTTGGCAGCACGGCCTCGGGCGGATTGTTGGTGGAGGCCGGACAGCGGTTCAACATGAGCGGGCGGTTGAGTTCTCTCCGCGTGGTCGCACAATATCTCGCGGCCGGCCTGGTCGGCCCGTTAAGCGGTTGGATTGCGGACCATACCATGGCCGGAAAGTATCCGCTGGCCTGGACCAGTGCGGCGGCGATTTTGCCATTGGCATGCATGTTCGGTGCCGCCTGGTTCCTCCTGAACGAGCCGTTGTTGCCCGCCCGGCCCGACCACGGTCGTTCGTTTGGCCAACAGGTGTGGCATGTCATCTGTTCGATCTGGGCACAGATCAGGAATGTGCTGCGCCGTGAAATGCTGATGCCGGCCTGCCTTATGTTTTTCATCCAGGCCGTTCCAACCTTTCGCAGCACCTGTTTGTATCAATACCAAACGGGCCCCTTGCATTATAATAATGAGCAGCTGGGCTGGCTGACCCTCGCCGGCTATGGTTGCTCGCTGTTGAGCTCGGGCCTGTACGCTTGGTGGTGCCGCCAGGCACCCTTGCGCGCGTCGTTGTACGGCGCGATCCTGGCCACGTCATTGTCGGCGCTGCCGTATTTGTTTTACACGTCTTCCATGCCGCGGGCGGTGGCGATCGAGGGCGTGGGGACATTTCTGCAGATTCTGGCCTACCTGCCGCTGTTCGACCTCGCGGTGCGCTGCACGCCCAAAGGCAGCGAGGCGCTCGGGTACTCGCTGCTCATCGGCGTGTGGAATATCGGCTTGATGATTGGCACAAAGATCGGGCCGACGTTTTACGAACGCGTTCTGCACCGGGACATGAACCAATTGATCTGGCTCAATGCGGGCGTGACGCTGGCGGGATTTATTCTGGTTTTCGCGCTGCCCAGGAAACTGGTTGACCGGCGGGAAGGCGGCTGACGGCTCTTTTTACTGGCATCGACGCGTCGATGCCTCAAAATGACCTGACGTATGGTAACTCAAACGCGCCGTCTGCCGGTGCTGGTCGCCTTCATTGCGTTCGTGGTGTATGTGGGGACCATGGGTGGGGAAGTGACTGTGAACTCGCTGCCGCTGGCGGCCAAACTGGCGGGTTGGGACGAGGGGCCCATGGCCGGCCAGCCGGTGCTCTGGCTGTGCACGTTGCCGCTGCAATTTTTACCGGCGGCCTGGGTGCCGCTGGCTGTCAAGCTGTTCGCCGCCGCTCTGGCCGCCGCCATCCTGGGGCTCGTGGCGCGCACCGTCCAATTGCTGCCGTGGGACCATTCCTGGGAGAAGGCCGGCCGCCTCGCGTGCGCACTCCCCGGCCTGACCGCCGTGGTCATTTGCGGGCTCGAATTCAACTTCTGGCAGGAAGCCACCTCGACCTGCCGCGAATTGCTGGACCTGCTGCTGGTGACGTCCGCAGTGTGGTTGCTGCTGGAATACAACGTGCGCCAGAAGCGGGGCTGGCTGGGCGCTGCCGCCGTGGTTTGGGGCGCGGGCATGGCGGAAAACTGGGTCATGCTGCTCACGCTCCCGCTCTTTGTCGCCGCCGTGATCCGGCTCGAAGGCCTGCGTTTCTTCCAGTTGCAATTCATGCTGTGGCTGGCCGGGCTGGGACTGGCCGGTTTCTCGATCTACGCCGTGCAGCCGCTGGCCAACGGATTGATGCCCCACGGCGTTTGGACCATGGGCGAGTCCTGGCGGAACAGTTTTTACCAGACCAAGGGCGTGGCCCTGCAGTTGTACTACCTCTGGCGCGGGCACCGGCTGCTGGTGCTGGCCGTCTTGATTTATTTCCTGGTGCCAACGCTGCCGCTGCTGATCCGGACGCGCGACGAGGGCACACACAACCGGTCCGGCGTCGATCGCTTTCAAATCTGGCTCTACCGCGCCCTGCGCTTGGGACTGTTGCTGGCGTGTTTCTGGCTGGCCTTTGATCCCGCTCCGGGCGCGCGGCAAATGCTGTACGCCAGTTCGATCCGGCTGCCGTTGTTGACGCTCGATTATCTGGTCGCCCTCGGGGCCGCCTTTCTGGTGGGCAATCTCCTGCTGATTCCGCATATCGTCAGCCGGGACGAATATCGCCGTTCACGAAACCCGGCTGTCTGGCAGCGATCGTCCACCTTCGCTTGGGCCGCCGCCCTGGCGCTGATCGCCGGCGGCCTGCTCTGGCGCAATGCGCCGGCGATCATGCACGGCAACTTTCATCCGCTCGAACGGTTTGGCGATCTGGCGGTGACCTCGCTGCCACCGGGCCGGGGCGTGATCTTGAGCGATGATCCGGACCGTTTGATTGTTTTTCGAGCCGCGCTGGCTCGCGGGCGCCGCGCGGCTGACTGGCTGACGGTGGCCACCCCGGCCCTGCCGCAAGTCCGGTATCGGGCCGGGCTGGAGAAGCGTCTGCCGGCGGGCTGGCTGACGGACCAGAACCGGCACGAGCTGAGCCCGATGGAGGCACTGCGGCTCCTGGAAGAGGTGGCGCGCACCAATCGACTCTTCTATTTACATCCGAGCTTCGGGCATTTTTTTGAGGGATTTTATCTGGAACCGGCCGGAACCATTTTTGAAATGAAGCGCCGCGGCAAGGATTCGGTGGACCTTCGCCCGCTGCCGGACGCCGTGGTGGCGGCCAATGAACATTTCTGGACGCAGCTTTGGGATAGGGAACTCTCGGCCCTGGTCCCACCGGCAAAGGGGCCGGCATCCGCCGCCACGATAAAACTGCATTTGGGAGTGGTGGCTGCGTCCCGGGATGAGGACCGGCTGCCGGACGAATGGTATTCCGTCTCGCTGGAGGCCTGGGCGGTGGCGCTGCAAGAGCAGGGGCGGTTACGGGAAGCCCAGGTCCGTTTCGAGCAGGTGCTGCAGCTTAACAGCAGCAATACGTCGGCCCGGATCAGTCTCGCCTGCAACACCAATCTCCAAGCCGGCGTCCAATTGCAGCCGACCGACGTCCGCCAGTTGGCGAACTGGCTGGGAAATCTCGACCTGCTGCAGGTCCTGTTGAAAAAAGACGGACCGTTTGACGAGCCCACGTTCGATTACCTGATGGGGGTGGACTTTTGGAAGCATGGCCAATGGCTGCAGGCGGGCGAACAACTGCAGCGGGCCCGGTCGCTGGTTCCAAGCTGGACGGCGCCACAGATCGCCCTGGCCGATGTGTTTGACCGACTCCAAAAGCCGGAACGCAGCCGGCCCCTGATCGAGCAGCTCCGCGAAGAGAAGCAAAAGGGCCCGCCCAGCGCCGCCGCGGATTTGAATCTGGCGCTGTTGGATTCGTACGCGTGGCTGTTGCAGACCAATGCGAACAACGCCCGCGACGTGCTCCAGTCGCTCGTGAAGGAGCATCCGGATGATCCCGAGATTGCCGGCCGGGTGATCGGCGCCTACCTGGCCTTTGGCGATTACACGAACGCCCTGCAAGTGATTGAAGGGCGACTGGCAAAAAAGCCGGATGATATCCCGACCCTGAACATCAAGGCCGATATCCTGGTCCAAACCGGCCATGCCGCCGACGCCATTCCGGTTCTGGACCGCGTGGTGGCGCTGACGAATGTTCCGGCCGCGCGGCTCAACCGGGCGTTTGGCCGCATAGCGGCCCAGGATTTTGCCAGGGCCACCAAGGAATTCAACGAACTGGAGAAGGAGGGCAGCCATTCGGCGAGGCTGGACTTTGGTTTTGCGCTGCTGGCCGAACACGCGGGCGATACGAATTCGGCAAAGCATTATTTGCAGCTTTGTGTGAGCAATACGCCGCCTGGCGCGGTGCTGTGGCGCGCGGCCAGCGCCGAATTGCAAGGGCTGCAATCGAAATAGGGCGTCGGTAGGGCCCGGCGCTCCGCGCGCGCCGCGCCTGCCAACCAACGCCAACTCACGCCCGAATAATCCTCGCCTGCGAACCCTGCGGCACCCCTCACCTTTCGACCGTCCATTTCGCCTCGACGGCGCGCGCGGAGCGACGCGCCCTACCATTCCTGCTTTCGTGCGATTGGTCGGATTATTTTGCTTGCGGGTCGGCCGCGCTCCGTCAAAGAAACTGGGTCAGCAGGGAGGGCGCGCAGCCCAACAGGACCACCAGCGCCGCCAGCACCAGCAGCGCCAGCAGGGTGAGGAAGGGGATTTTGATGGCGCCCGCCTCCGGATCGGCGTCCTCGACGTAGGCCTGCTTGAGCACTTGCAAATAGTAGTAGAAGGAGACCGCGCTCATGGCAATGGCGAGAATCACCAGCCAGAGCAGGCCGAGACTTTTCTCATCCGCCGCCACCGCGGCGCTGAACAGGAAGAATTTGCCGATGAACCCGGCGAGCGGCGGAATGCCTGCCAGCGACAGCAGAAACACCAGCAGGCACAAAGCCAGCAGCGGCGCACGGCGGCTCAAGCCGGCAAAATTCTTCAAAGCATCGCCGCCAGTGGCCTCCTCGACGACCGTCACCACGCCGAACGCGCCCATCGTGGTCAGGCCGTAGGTGATCACATAAAACATCAGCGCGCTTCGGCTGATCTCGGTGTTGGACAACACGCCCAGCAGCATGTAGCCGGCATGGGCGATGGCGGAATAGGCCAGCAGCCGCTTGACACTGGTCTGCACAATGGCGGTGAGATTGCCCAGGACCATGGACAGCGCGGCGATCACGGCGATCACGGGTGTCCAACCCGCCGCGTAACCGTGCCAGACGGCGCTGCCTTCCGCGCCGGCGAAGGCGACCTCAAGAATCCTGGCCAGAATGAAAAAGCTGGCGACTTTGGAACCCGCGCCGATGAAGGCGGCGCTGGGGGTGGGCGCGCCCTCGTAGGCGTCGGGCGCCCACAGATGAAACGGCACCGCCGCCACCTTGAAGCCAAAGCCGATGACGGTCATCACCAGCGCGACCACCAGCAGCGGATCCAGCCACTTGCCGGCCAGATTATGGGCGATTTGGGTCAGATTCGTGGAGCCGGCGACGCCGTAGAGCAGGCTGAAGCCAAACAGCAGAAACGCCGCCGACATGCCGCCAAACAGGAAGTATTTCAGGGCCGCTTCGCTGGAGCGCTCATTGTGCTTGTTGAAGGCGGTCAGGATGTAGAGCGTCAGGCTGGCCAATTCGAGCGACACGAAGATCATCAGCAAATCCCGGGCGCTGACCAGGAACATGAGGCCAATGGTGCCCAGCAGGATGAGCGAGAGGTATTCCCCCACATGATCGGTGAATTTGCCGGAGGTGGAAATGAGCACCGTAAACATGGTGAGAACCAGGATGGCCACTTTCACAAAATCGGTCCGCGGATCCGCCACGAGGATGCCGCCCAGGAGATCGACCTGTTCCTGGCGCGCGACGGCGAAGACTGCCGCCAGCGCGCAGCCCATCAGGGACAGGAGCGCGCCGAATCTAAAACGCACCGCAACGGAGCGGCCGCGCAAGACGGTCAAATCCGCGCCCAAGACCAGCAGCAGGGTGGCGGCGACGATGGTCTCCGGGGCGGCGAGCCGGAGCATTTGGAGATAATCCGGGGGATTCATTGCGCGCCCCCGTTCAGCAGCCGCGCGAACAGCGATGATTTAAAGCAAGGTTCAATCCAGTTCATCAACAGGGTCGGAAACAAGCCGATGACCAGGGAGGCGGCGATGAGCAGCACCGCCCCGGCGCGCTCCGGCAAGGTAATCGGTTCCAGGGGATGATCGTGAAGGCCGTCAGGCACCGACGGCGGCGCGTCCGAATAAAAGGCCTTCAGCCAGGCGCGCAAGGTGTAGGCCACGCCGAGGACGATGCCCACGCCGCAGAGCAGGGCGGCGAGGGGACACGCCTGCCAGGCGCCGATGAGGACTTGAAACTCGGCGACAAATCCGCTAAAGCCCGGCAGTCCCATCGAGGCGACGCCGGCAATGACGAATGTCACGCCCGCGAACGGCAGCAGCTTCCCGACATGCAGGTGTTCGAGCTCGTTGAAGTCACGGGTATGCGTGCGGTCATAGACCATGCGGCCGACCACGCCGAACAGCAGGCCGGCGATGATGCCGTGCGAGAACATTTGAAGCACCGCGCCGTCCAGGCCGATGGTTCTCAGCGTGGCCAGGCCCAGCAGCACGAAGCCCATGTGGCTCACGCTGGAATAGCCGATGACAAATTTGAAGTCGCGCTGAACCAGGGCGACGCCCGCGCCGTAGATGATGCCGATGACCGCCAGCGTGGCGATGACCCATTGCCATTCGCGCGCGCCTTCCGGGAACAAGACCATGGCCACGCGGAGGCAGCCATAAGCGCCCAGCTTCATCACCACGCCCGCCAGCAGCATCGAGCCGGCCGTGGGCGCGGCGACGTGGCCGGTGGGCGCCCAGGTGTGAAACGGCCACATGCCCGCAAGAATGGCAAAGCCGACGAACACCAGCGGAAACACCCAATGCTGGAAACCGGCGGGAAAGGCAACCTGCGCCAGCGTCATCAAATTCAAGGTCGTCTGGCCCGTCTGTGCGCGGGCCACGACCCACGCCGCGATCAGGCCGATCAGCACGAGATGGCTGCCCACGAACGAATACAGCGCCAGTTTCATCGCGCCATATTCCCGGCGCGTGCTGCCCCAGCGGGCGATGAGGAAATATTTCGGAATGATCGTCAGTTCGTAGAAGACGAAGAGCAGCAGCAGATCGAAGCTCAGGAACACGCCGTACACGCCGCCGATGAGCGCGAGATAAAAGGCAAAGAATTCCTTTGTGCGCTTCTCGATATTCCACGAAAACAAAATGCCGGCGATCGCCGCCAGCCCGGTGAGAATCACGAGCACCAGGCTGATGCCGTCCGCGGCGAGATAATAACTGGCCCCGATGGCGGGAATCCACTCGGTTTTGACGATGGTATTGACTTCGCCGACGTTGGCCTGCCGCGCCAGTTCCACGGCGCCGATCAGCCCCACGGCGCAGCCCAGGACCGCCGTGGCGAGCGCCACGATCCGGGCGGCCCGGGCGGCGTCGCGCGGCAGCAGCATCAGCACCAGCACGCCCAGGAACGAAATGTAAATGGTCCAAGCCAGCATTTTATCAGGAAATTTGTTGCACGAGTTTCATCACCGTGGCGTCGATCGTGCCGAGGATGAATTGGGGCCAGATACCCAGCAGGAACATCAATGCGATGCTGGGCAGCACCAGAAAGCGCTCCGCGGTGGAGAGATCGGGCAGCAGCGCCCAGCGGGGGTTCAAGGGCCCGCAAAAGACGCGCTGGATCAGCGTCAGGAGGAAAATGGCGGTGACCAGCAGACCAATGGTGGAAAGGGCGGCCGCCCACGGCGCCAGCGGGAACGTTCCCTTGAACAAGAGGAATTCGCCCACGAAGCCGTTCAAGCCCGGCAGGCCAAGCGAGGAAAACAGCGCAATGCCCATGAGGCCGGCGAACACCGGAACCACTTGGCGAATGCCGCCGAAATCGTCCAGGCCGCGCAAGCCGCTGCTGCGCTTCTCAATCAGCGCCACGAACAGGAACAAGGCGGAGGCGGTCAGGCCGTGGTTGAACATCTGGAGCAGCACGCCGTCGAGCGCGGCGGCTTTTTGAAGCTCGGGCTGGTGGACGCCGGCGGCCGCGCCCACCGCGGCGAACATCGCGAGCAAACAATAGCCCAGATGGTTGACGGAGGAGTAAGCCAGCATCCGTTTCAGGTCGCGCTGGGCAAAGGCGGCGCAGGCCGAGAGCACGATGGTGGCCACGGCCAGCCAGAGCAGCGGCGTCAATACCTGGCGAAGCTGGTCGGGGAAAATCGGCAGCAGGACGCGCAGGAAGCCATAGACGCCCATTTTCGACATGACCCCGGTCAGCAGCATGGTCACCGGGCTGGGCGCTTCGGCATACACCGACGGCAGCCAGGTGTGGAAAGGCACCAGGGGCACTTTCACCGCGAAGCCGAGAAAGGCCCCGAAAAAGACCAGCAGGCCGATGTTCCTCCAGCCAAAGGCCGCCTGCAATTGCGTGGTCAGCGTGCCGGCCTTGGCCATGTCTCTAAGGGTTATAAACTCAAAACTGTGCGTGGCCAGGTAGAGGGCGAGGAAGCTCAACAAGAGGGCGACGCTGCCGACCATGGTATAGACGAAGAATTGCGTGGCCGCCGGACCGCGATTGGGTCCGCCCCAGAGTTTGACGAGGAAAAACGCGGGAATCAGGGCCAATTCCCAGAACATGAACCAATGAATGAAATTGAGGGCGGTGAAGGTGCCGAACAAGCCCGCCTGCAACCAGAGAATCAGCGCATGATAGACGTGCGGCCGGTCAGCCATGGACCACGAGACCATAATGGAGAGCGGCACCACAAGCGCCGTGAGCATCACCATCAGCAGGCCCAGCCCGTCGATGCCGAGATGATACTGGACTCCCAGCGACGGTATCCAGGGAGCCAGTTCTGCGAACTGCGGATCGCTGTTGGCGGCCTTGAAATGTGTCCAGAGGCAGAACGCGCCGGCGAGCCCGATCAGGCTGAAAAACAAAGAGAAGCCGCGGACCAGATTTCTTCGCGCGGAACCGAGGCCGGCGACGACAATGCCGCCGAACAGCGGGACGAGCGTGAGGATGGTCAGATAGGGAATCATGCCTTGCGCCCCCAGATCAGGATCAGGACCAGGACCACGAGCGCCACGCCAATGACCCGCAGATAGGTCTGCACGCGGCCGGTGTGCAGTTTGGAAGACAGGCCGCCGCTGCCGCGCAGCGATTCGCAGCCCGTGTCAAATCCGAAGTTTACTAAATGGTCATCCATGAGGCGGTACAGCCACGAGGAGCCCAGGGCCAAATAGGAAACCAGCAACACCGCGCCGCCAAAAATCCATCGGTCGAAAAAATCGGAGAGGCGGGCGGCGCAGGCGTTCAAACGGATGACGGTGTGCTCGTAAAGTTCGTCGAAGTAATATTTGTTTTGCAGCAGCGTGAACAAGGCGGGTTGTGCGGCTTCCAGGACGTCCTTTTCTTCCGCCGTTTTGCGCTGACGTTTGCCGTAGAGGAATACGCCCAAAGTGATTCCGGTCAAAACGATCGCCGACGAGACGATCATCAACGCCCAGGTGTCGCCAAACCGGCTCAGGTCGAAAATCGCTTCCTCACCCGTCAGATAACCATCAAACCACGGCCAGGCGGGCGTGCCGATCACTCCGAGCAGGATGGCGAAGACCGCGAGGATGATGAGCGGAACGGTCATCACGGCCGGGCTTTCGTGCGGGGTGCGGCGATGGGAGGAATGGGAATCATGAGTCGCGGCATGAGCCTCCTCGGGTGGCTCTTCATGGCCGCGATAGCTGCCGAAGAAAACCAAGGCGACCTGGCGGGTCATGTAAAACGCGGTGAGCAAGGCGCCAGCGCAGCCGAAATAAAACGGCACGCGGGACACCGGCCAATGGCTGGCGTGGTGCAGGATTTCGTCCTTGCTCCAGAAACCGGAGAAGAACAGCGGGAAACCGGACAGGGCCAGCATGCCGACCGCATAGACGGCGAAGGTGACGGGCATGTACTTTTTCAGGCCGCCCATCTTGCGCACGTCCTGTTCCTCATGGCAGCCGTGGATGACCGAGCCGGAACCCAGGAACAGCAGCGCCTTGAAAAACGCGTGCGTGATCAAATGGAACATGCCCACGGCCACGCCGCCGACGCCCAAGCCCATCATCATGTAGCCGAGCTGCG
Organism: Verrucomicrobiota bacterium; assembly: GCA_049509875.1. Classification (GTDB taxonomy): domain Bacteria; phylum Verrucomicrobiota; class Verrucomicrobiia; order Limisphaerales; family UBA11358; genus UBA11358. The sequence goes on from JBEKZM010000021.1 coordinate 32,743, forward strand.
AAACCGTGGAGTAGGCGAGAATGCGTTTGATGTCGTTTTGGGCGACCGCGATGCTCGCGGCGAAAATCGCGGTGATGGCGCCCACCCAGGTAACCACGGTCAACGCCGTGGTGACCGGCGCTCCGTGCCCGACCGGCAGGGCGCCGGCGGACATGAGCGGATAAACCCGCGCGACCAGAAAAACGCCAGCCGCCACCATGGTTGCCGCGTGGATGAGCGCGCTGACCGGCGTGGGGCCTTCCATGGCGTCCGGCAGCCAGACATGCAGGGGAACCTGGCCGGATTTACCCATCGCGCCGAGAAAAATCAAGAGGCCGATCATCGTTGAAACCGCCAGGCCGCCCATGGTCAGATGCGCCGCCATCTGGGTGAGATTTGAGCCTTCCAGGCAGCCTTGATGATCGTTGGTATAGAAGTCCAGCGTGCCGGTTTGGGCATAGAGCCAGACCATGCCGAGGAGCAGCCCAAGGTCGCCAATGCGCGTGGTGATGAAGGCTTTTTTCGCCGCCGCCGCCGCGCTGGGCTTGTGAAACCAGAAACCGATCAGCAAATAGCTGGTAAGGCCGACGATCTCCCACGAAACGAAAAACAGAAACAAATTATTCGCGATGACCACGCCGAGCATGCCCGAGGCGAACAAGGCCAGAAAGCAGAAGAACCGCATGAAATTCCGGTCCTGCGCCATGTAGCCCACGCTGAAGATGAAGATCAACATCCCCACGAAGGTCACCATGACGAGCATGATGGCCGTGAGCGGATCGAGCACCCAGCCGAGGTCCATCCACTGGCCGCCGAACTGCATCCAAGGGAAACTGAAGACTTCGCGGAACGCGCCTTCGCCGTGGTTGAGCGTGGCGCTGAACGCGCAGAGCGAGAGCAGGAAACCAAGCGCCATCGAGCCGATGGCCAGGCCTGCCGCGAGCTTGCGCTGCGGCTGTTTGTTCACGGCGATGATGCCGGCGGCCAATAACGGCAGCGCTGGAATCAACCAGAGGTACTGAACGATCCAATTCATTTTATCCCTTCAACTCCTTGATTTCATCCAGATTGGAGGTTTTCTTATGGCGAAAGATGGCGATGACCAGCGCCAGGCCGACGGCGGCTTCGGCGGCCGCCAGGGCCATGGAGAAAAGGACGAAGATAAAACCGGTCAAGGCTTCCGGGTGCGGTCCAAATCGCCAAAAGGCGATCAGGTTCAGGTTGGCCGCGTTGAGCATCAGCTCGATGCCCACGAGGACAAGAATGGCATGCCGCCGCGTGACCGCCCCGGCAAAGCCGGTGGCAAAGAGAAACGCGGAGATGAGGAGACAAAATTGGAGCGGAGTCATACGGCACCTTCCTTCTTCAGCGACGAGGCGGCGGGAGCAGGCAGGGGGACAAGGCCGATGGCCGGCCCGTCCTCCGTAGCAGTACTGCGGAGGGTGGACTGCCGATTGCCAATTCCCGATTGAGGCTCGACCTGCCGGCCGCCTCGGCTACTGGTGCTGGATTGGGCTAATTCCTTATAAGCGATCACCACGGCGCCAATCATCGCGGCAGTCAGCACCAGGCCGATGATTTCGAGCGGCAGAACGTAGCGGGTCATCAGACTGTCACCGATATCCTTGACGGTGACGTGAGGCGCAACGGAGGCGGGGCTGGGCAAGGCGGAACTGGCCAACACCGCCCAACCGAGGACAGCGAATACCATGACCGTCACGATCACGCCCGCCAGCCAGCCGTGGGTAAGCACGCTCTTTTCAGGTGCTTCGCCGCTGCGGGTGAGCAAGATGGCCATGACGATCAAAATGGCGATGGCGCCGACATAAACGAGAATTTCGGTGAAGCCGATGAATTCCGCGTCGAGCTGCAAATACAGGGCCGCCATGCCGGAGAAGGCGATGGCCAGCATCAGCGCGGAATGCACCAGGTTTCGCAGGCTGATGGCGGCGACCGCCGCCAGCAGCGTCACGACTGCGGTGATAATGAGAAAGAGCGACATGGCTATTCCGCGTAGCGGTAAACGCGTTTCCTGAGTTGTTGATTGTGCATCAGCGCGCGGCCCAGCGTGACGTAGGCGGCCAGAATGATCGCGCTGCAGACCGGCCAGCGCAGCCAGTCGTGCCCCATGAAAAACCAGATGCCGGCGACCACGATGTTGACGAGCGCCAGCGGCAGCATGAATTTCCAGGCGAAATTCATCAGTTGATCCATGCGCAAGCGCGGCAGCGTGCCGCGAATCCAGATGAACACAAACACGATGGCCAGCATTTTGGCCAGGAACCAGACGTAGGATGGAATCCAGGTCAGGAACGAGAAGGGCGCGGTCCAGCCGCCGAGAAACAGGGTGACGCCCAGGCCGGTGATGGCAAACATGCCGAGGTATTCGCCGAGGAAAAACAGGGCGAACTTGAAACCGGAGTATTCGGTGAAATAGCCGGCGATGATCTCGGATTCAGCCTCCGGCAGGTCGAAGGGCGTGCGGTTGGACTCGGCCAGCGAGGCGATGAAAAAGAGGAGGAAGCCGAGCAGGCCCCAGGGCGTGAAGACATGCCAGTGGGCGACGCCAAACGTGTAATGGTCCTGGTGTTTGACGATTTCCGACAAGTTAAGCGAGCCCACCATCATCACCACCGTCACGGCGGACAGGATGAGGGGGATTTCGTAGCTGAGCATCTGGGCAATGGCGCGCATGGCGCCGAGCAATGAGTATTTGTTGCGGCTCGACCACCCGGCCATGAATACGGAAAGTTCCACGGCGCCGCCCACCGCCAGGAAAAACAGAAGCCCGGCGTCGAAATCAGCCAGGGTCATGTTGCGTCCGAACGGCAGCACGGAATAGCTCAGCAACACCGGAATCAGCAGGACCACCGGTGCCAGAAAATGAACCATTTTGTCCGCGGCGCGGGGCACCACGTCCTCCTTGATCAAAGCCTTGATGCCGTCGGCGGCGAACTGGCCGAAGCCGGCGAGCCGGATTTTGGTAAAGGGAATGCCCACCCGGTTCGGGCCGAGCCGGTTTTGAATGCGGCCGAGACCTTTGCGCTCGATGACGGTGACGAGGGCAAACAGACCCGGAAACACGGCGACAACGAAGACGATACAAATCAACGAACTCGCGACCGGCCGCCAGGCTTCGGGGAGAAAACCCACGAGCCAGTGCAGCAGCGTCACAAAAATTTGATCAAGCTGGTCGAACATCGGTTAAGGGGCTGAAGGCCCGGCAGATGACAGCCCAGGGCAACGCCCTGGGTAAGCCGGTTGAAATGACATCAAGCCCTGAAAGGGCGTGACAAAATTGGGGCTCGCGGGCGTGAAATGTGCCGCCCCTTCAGGGCTTGACGCAGAACGGATTTCTGAACCCAGGGCGTTGCCCTGGGCTGATATATATTGCGCCTTCAGCGCAACTGCAGGCGCCCAGCGTCCGTCATTATGTTCAAATCGGGCCATGTTATTTGACTGGGGCTGCCGACGGTGTCGCCTGCGCCGTTGCCGGGGCGATCGCCGCTTTTGCTTTTGCGTCGGCAGCGGCCTTGGCTTCTGCGGCGGCGCGAGCCTTGGCTTCGGCCTTGGCCTTTTCCGCGGCCAGGACGCCATCGGATTCCTGGGCGTCCGCGGGGTGCAGCTGGTGATAATATTCGTTGGGCTTGGCCAGGTCCTGCTTGTGCAGGAGCAAATCCTCAAACCGGTCGTCGGTGCTCAATTCGAACGCGGTGTTCATCTTGATCGACTCGAACGGGCAGACTTCCACGCAGATGGAGCAGCTCATGCAAACCGATATGTCGATGTCGAAGACCGCCGGATAAAGCTGCGGCTGGCCCTTGTAATCGGGCTTCTTGTCCTTGCTTTTGACGATGTAGATGCACTGAGGCGGACATTCCTTCTCGCAGATGGTGCAGGCCACGCAGCGGAGGCCCCGGTCCGCGTCGCCGTCAAACACCAGCATGGGAAACTGCCGGCTGTTGCCTTTCTGAGGCAGGCGCTCCTCGGGATATTGCACGGTGGTCAGGCGGTTCTTCGAGACATAGCTCCCAAAGAAGTTCCTGGCCGTCACGGCCATGCCTTTGATGATTTGCTCGCCTAACATATGGGGTCCCTGCGCTTGGTTTTCATCGGTCCACCTCGCCCAGAACAATGTCCACGCTGCCGAGGATCACCACGGCGTCGGACAGCTTGTGGCCCAGACACATGTCTTCCAAAATCGTCAGGTTGATGAGGCTGGGCGGACGCACGCGGTAGCGATACGGATTGGGGGAGCCGTCGCTGATGACGTAAAAGCCGAGTTCGCCCTTGGGCGCCTCCACGCGGCCATAGACTTCGCCGGGCTTGGGCCGGAAGCCGCGCAGCTTGGCCTTGGGATCCATGACGGGGCCCGCGGGAACATCCCGCAGGGCCTGCTGCAAAATCTTGATGCTCTCGCGCATTTCCAAAACGCGCACCATATAGCGGTCATAGAGGTCGCCGTGGTCGCCCAGCGGCACCTTGAAATCGAACCGGCTGTAGATTCCGTACTTGTCCACCTTGCGCAGGTCGTAATTCACGCCCGCGGCCCGCAGCATTGGGCCGGTGATCGAGGCGTTGACGGCCAGCGCCGCCGGCAGCACGCCCACCCGCTGCGTGCGCGCCAGCAGAATTTCGTTGGCGGTCAGGAACGTCTCAAATTCATCGAGAAATTTCCCGTATTCGTCCGTGACTTTTTTGGCCTGCGCGATCCAGGCGTCGCTTATGTCCACGCGCACGCCGCCAAACCGCATGTAATTGCACATCATGCGCGCGCCGCTGACGGACTCGAAGAGGTCCAGGATCTTTTCCCGTTCGCGGAAGGCATACATCATGGGGGTGCCGAGCGCGCCCATGTCCTGCACGAAGAAGCCGATGAGACAGGTGTGGTTCTGCAGGCGGGTGAGTTCCGCCATGATCACGCGAATATACTCGGCGCGTTCGGGGACGGCCAGGCCGGCGAGCTTCTCAATGGTCAGCGCGTACGCCCAGTTGTTGGTCATCGAACAGAAGTAATCCAGCCGGTCGGTGTACGGCATCGTGGCCAGATACGAGATGTTTTCGGCAATCTTCTCGTGGTTGCGATGCAGATAGCCAAAGACCGGCTTGAGCTTGACGACTTCTTCCCCATCCAACACCACGTCCATGCGGAAGACGCCGTGGGTGGACGGATGGTGCGGCCCCATGGAGACTTCCAGCAGTTCGCCCATCGGTTCGCCCTCATGGTCGAGCTTCGGCGTCACCTCAAAACTCCGGGGAGGCAGTTCAGCCACGGCGCTCACGGCTTCACCTCCGCTGGGTAGTGCTTCCTGGCCTGGTCGAGAACCTTGTCGTGCGGCGTGGGCTCGTATTCAAAATCGTCCGGCGGCACATAATCGCGGCGCATCGGGAAACCCTCAAAATTGTCCCACATCAAAATGCGGCGCAAATCCGGATGCCCCTCGAAAATCACGCCGTACAGGTCATAGACCTCGCGTTCCTGGAGTTCCGCGCCGCGCCAGAGCGGGGTGAGGGAAGGCAGGTGGGTTTGGTTGGCGCGGTTTTCCGTGCGCATGCGCAGCACCACGGGCCCGTGCTTCAATTCCATTGAATACAGGTGGTACACGACTTCCAAATGACCCGAGCGGAGGGTCTCGATGGTCTCTTCAATTTCCTTTTCCGCGCCGGCGACCAGGACCTTCTTTTTTACCTTGGTCTTGATCGTCGCTTGGGGCCAGTCAATGCCCGTGACGTTCGAGCAGTAGTCCAGTTTCAATTGCGCATCATCGCGCAGGAACCGGGCCGCGGCGAAACCGCTGCCGGCCTCCACCAGCAACGACCGGTCGCCCGCCGGACAATCGTTCGGCAAGATGTCGAGCTTGGTCCCGGGCAGCGCCTGCTGCAGGCGCGCCTTGATTTGTTCGAGCGTTTCCACGAATTAGCGTTTGATCAGCGGCGGATGCCAGACCGCGGTGTTTTTTGGCGGTTGCAAGTCGTCCCCGGCATAGGCCGGCACGGGGAAATCGCCGGGGATATCGGCGTTCAAATGCGGCGGCCGGTTGGGGCCGGTGAGCTTCTGGGCCATGATCTTGTCCTGCAACGTCATGATGGCGTGAATGAGCGCCTCCGGACGGGGGGGGCAACCGGGAATGGACACGTCCACCGGCAGATAACGGTCGATGCCCTTCAGCACATTGTACCCCTGCTTGAACGGTCCGCCGGAAATGGCGCAGGCGCCCATGGCGATGACGTACTTGGGCTCCGGCATCTGATTGAACAGGCGCACCACCAGCGGCGCCATCTTCTTGGTGACCGTGCCGGCCACGATCATCAAATCCGCCTGCCGCGGCGAAGGCCGGAACACTTCCGCCCCAAACCGCGCCAGGTCAAATCGCGCCATCGAGGCCGCCATCATCTCGATGGCGCAGCAGGCCAGGCCAAAGGTCAGCGGCCAGACCGAATTGGCGCGACCCCAGTTGTACAGGTTCTCCAGGGTCGTCACATAGACGCCTTGTTTTTGCAACTCGTTCTTGAGGCCTTCTTCAATCATGGCAAATCAGCTTATTTCCAGGCCAGAAACCCTTTGCGCCAGGCCCAAAGGAGGCCTTCCAGCAGCAGCAGGATGAAAATCAATATGGCGACAAATGCCCCTGCCGGCAGGCTGGTGAACGAAACGGCAAAGGGCAGGAGGAAAATGGTTTCCACATCAAACACCAGGAAGATGATGGCGTAAAGGTAATATTCGGACCGGAACTGGATCCAGGCATCACCCTTGGCTTCGAGACCGCATTCATAAATGGCGTTCTTGTCCCGGCCCGGCTTGGGGGGCGAAAAGAACCGCGCCCAGGCCCAGGCCGCCGCCAGCGGTCCCAGGGCAAAGCCCACGGCCACCGCCATCAGCAGCGCCAGAACCAGATACGGATGTTGATTCGCGTCCATCGTTATGCAGATATTTTGCCCTGCCGTGACGAGGGTGGCTTCGCAAAAATTGGCAATTACTTAACAAAAAAAGTGCTATGATTGAGGGGGCGCACCTAAGAAAGCAACGCAACCGACACGCCTGGCAGCCTGCGTGGACCCGCGGCTTTTTTGACACGCAATTTTTACAATTGGCGCCTTGTTTGACCCGCCTGATTTTGTAAAAATCAACCACAAGCAGAATTAATATTCTGTGGTCCATCGGTTTATGAGATCAAGAAACCTCGCATTTGCTTTGCTGGGAGTTTGCCTGGCTTTGGTCACGGCTGGGCGTGGACAGGCTTTCGCCCAAACCTGGACCGCCAACATCATCGACGAAAACTGGACTTCGGTGGTTATAACGTCGGATGGCAGTAAAATAGCCGCCGATTCCTTTCTCGACGTGATATGCACCTCCACCGATGGCGGAACCAACTGGCAATATGTCGGTTCGCCTGAGCAAAATGAATGGTCGGTGCTGGCCGCGTCCACCAATGGCGGCAACTTGGTGGCCGCTTACTACGACGGCGGAATCTACACTTCAACGAACTGGGGAATGAATTGGAGGCAGTCAGCGGCGCAAACCGCTAATTGGAATTGTCTGGCCTCCTCGGCGGATGGCACCCGGTTGGTGGCGGGCACCAGTCCAGGCGGAATTTATGCCTCCAAAGATTCCGGCGCGACCTGGAGTGAGTTGACGAACGCCCCCTTCGATTTCTGGCACAGCCTCGCCTCCTCGGCGGATGGCAGCCGATTGTTGGCGGCCTCCGATGGGGGGGTTTATATGTCCACCAATGCCGGAACGACTTGGAGCGGGATTGCCGTGCCGTCCATGGTCTCGGTCAACTGCACCGAGATCTTCGCCGTGAGCGGCAGTTACACCAAACGCGTTAGCACCAAAGGAAAAAATATGGTTGTCACCAATATTTTTTCCGACTCATTCCCGGCCTCGACATTCACTTACCTGCTCAATTCTGGCCAGGTCCTGGACATCACCAATGCCATCGCGGTCAATTTGACCGGCCTCGCGGCAACGGGCTCCAACAATGTTCTCACGGCCACCATGCTCGACCTAAGTTTGCAGGGCAGCATTGTGTTGAGCAACCTGATTGGCACCAACGTTCTCGGAGCCGACTCGCTCGGCACTAATGTCATCGTGCCCAATTCGAGCCGAAGCAATGTGATGGCCGCCAGCCTGACCATCCCCGCAGTCGTCCAGTTCGGCGTCCCCGGCGGGGTGGCTCTCGACACTAATTTTGTCAATGTGATTGACGCCAACGTTTATCAGACCACCAACGCCAGCGTCAACGTGCTCATCAGCAGCGCGGTCAACGTGCAAGTGGTGGTCAATCTTCCTCAAAATTTGCCAGCCGTCGCCTCGTCGGCGGATGGCACGCATCTGGCAGTGTCCGTCAATGGCGGGTTGATATCTGTTTCGACCAACAGCGGCGCCACCTGGTATGCCACCAGCGCACCCAGCGCCGATTGGTTGAGCATTGCCATGTCGGCCGATGGCCGGACTTTAACCGCCTTGGCTGGAAGTGGTTTGCTGTATAGTTCGCCAGATTCCGGCTCCACCTGGGCGGGAACGAATGTGCCCCCGACCGCCTTCAACTTCGGTTCGGTGGCTTGTTCGGCGGAGGGCAGCAAATCGGTTGCGGCACTCTATCAAGGTTTTATTTACACCGGGCAGACCGTGCCGGCGCCGGCGGCTGCGCTGAAAATTTCTGTTGCCGGCGGCAACATCACCCTTGCATGGCCGGCGGAAACAACTGCTTACACCCTGCAACAACATTCCGCTCTCTCGCCGACAATGCCTTGGGCGGACCTGCCAGCGACGCCCGTCGTGACCAACGGACAAAATCAGGTGACTTTGCCGATGTCAACGGTTCAAGGCCTATACCGGCTCAGGCAGCAATAAAACTTTGGATTCCGGCACGGCATAAGATTTTATCTTGCAGAAACATATCATCGGCTTATGGTAACCCGGGCAGGCGGTGGCGGGCCGGCACCGCCGAACAACATTAACCAGCCAGCCGGAGCGTGGACTTTGGCTGAACGTGAGCGTGATTATTATGCAAGACCAAACCAACCCATTTCATGGATTCAATCGCCGGGATTTTATCCGCCTGGGAGCGGCCGGCACAACCGGGGTGGCGTTGACCGGCCTGGGCGGTCTGGCGGCCAACGCCGAGACGGCCGCCCCCGCCACGGGCAAACTACCGCGCCGGCGCTACGGTCGCACCGGCCTTGAACTGAGCGTGCTGGTTGGGGCGAGCGACTGGAGCCCGGATGTGATACCGATGGCCGTGGATTTGGGGGTGAACTACTGGCACAAGGCGCATCGCTGGACGGCGGAGACCATGCCGGAGGCGATTAAGAAGCAGCCGCGCGAGGCCTATCATTTGGAAGTGGTGGTGGATCGCGTTGGCGGGGACCACGTGCACGGGCACATTGACGAGGAACAGCACTACCAGTTTGTGAAGAAATGCGCCGCCAGCTCCGGGGTGGGGTATTACGACGTGTTCAAATTCCATTTCGGCTACCATTCCATCGAGGAAGCGAAAACGGAAACGGGGGTGGTTCGCGCGTACGAGCGATTGAAGAAGGAGGGACTGGTGAAACATCTGGCGCTTTCGCAGCACCACTACAACAACATCGGGGGCGACATGGCCTACGACATTGTGACCTACCTGATCGGGCATTCGCCCTATGAAGCCGCGCAGTTTTTCTACACTTATGGGGATAAAAAGGAACTGGAAGACGTGATTGCCCTGGCGAAACAAAGCGATTTCGGAGTGATTGCCATGAAGACGATGGGCGGCGTGGGCCGGGCGTCAACGGACTCCAAGTTCAAGACCTTGCTGGCCGAGCCGCGGTACCAAGGCAGTTCGCCCGCCACGGCGATGGTGAAGTGGCTGATGTCCAATCGCAATCTCACGGCGGCCGTGATCGCCACGAGCAATTTCGACCAATTGCAGGAGAACGCCGCCGCCGCCCGCCAAAGCCTGGCCAGCGCCGGCGATCGCGCGACGCTCGGCCTGCTGGCGGCTTACAACCAAGGGCTCACCTGCCTGTTGTGCGCCGACTGCGTGTCGCGCTGCCCGGAACATATCGCCATTGCCGACATCCTGCGCTACGAGCGCTATGCGTGCGACTACCACGACCTGGCCCGGGCGCGCTCGGAATACAAGACGCTGACCAAGAACGGCACCGCCTGCATTGCCTGCGGCGACTGCCTGCCCGCCTGCGACGCCAACATCAACATCATTGCGAAGCTAAAGGAAGTCCACGCGATGCTGGGCTGACTCCGGGCGGTTACCTGCTGGCCGGCGGCGGATCGTACACGCAGGCCAGATCAATAATCTGGCCGCAGCTGCACTGGATCCGCAAATGGGTGATGCGGTCGCCGTCGCGCTGAACGCTGACTCGGGGTTCACCGATCTTTTTTTCGGCGCCGGCGGCCAACGACACGGCCACGGGCCGGGCCGCTTCGAGCGACTGAAAGCCGTCGGGGCCCGCTGCCTTGCGGTGGCCGTCAGAGTGGTCCGGGCCGTTCACGACGGCCAGCCGAAATTCGCGCGGGGACGAGGGTGCTGGCGCGGCGGTGAGCGGGACAAATGAGGCGGGCGGATTCATTTGGCGATGTCCGAGGAGATGGCCTCCGGCAGGTTGTCCACGGAGTTGCGAATTTTGACGAGCACGGTGACGCGGCGGTTGGCGTCATCGGTGGGTGCGGTATCGGGCATGGGCACCGTGTCGGCGAAGCCGGACACCTTGCAAATTTGACCCGCGGTGACACCGCCGGCGGTGATCTTGCGGCGGGCGGCGTTGGCGCGGTCGGTCGAAAGTTCCCACTTATGCAGCGCCTCGCCGGAGGCTTCGGCGGTGGATTCCGTATGGCCCTCCAACTCGATGTGGAAATGGGTGTACCGCGCGATTTCCCAAGCGAGCGTGTCGAAGACCCAGGAGCCGTACTCGGTGAAGACGGCAGTGCCCGGATTGAAGATGGGTTTTTGCGAACGGTCAAACACGTTGATGTTTAAGCCTTCGGATGTCACATCAATTTTCACCGAGGATTGCCCGGATTCGGAGTCCCTAAACAGCTTGGCGAGGTCCTCGCTCAGGTGGTGCATGGCCTCGATTTCGAGGGCGGAGATGGAGGAGAATCGTCCCTGCTGGCGGTAAGTGCTGGAGGCTTCCTTGTTGGGGATGATGCCGCTGGACTCCTTGGTGATGGACGAGAAGGGGTTGCGGAAGGCGCGTTCGACGGCATCCTTGATTTTTTGGTCCTGGGAAGTCAGCCACAGGCACAGGAACAGCGCCATCATGGCGGTGGTAAAGTCGGCGTAGGCGACCTTCCACGACCCTCCGTGATGGGCCTCTTTGTGTTTTGCCATGGCAGTGGATTACTTGGCCGCCTTCATTGACTTGAACATCTGTTCCAGCTCGTCCGAGGAGGGGCGGTATTCCCGGCTCAAGCCGCGGCGTCCCAATTCAACCGCGGTGACCGGGGCCATGCCGTTGGCAAAGCCGGTGACGCAGGCCGCGATGCAGCGGGTGAAATCGAGCTCGGATTCGCCGGTGAACTCCATGTTGGTGGCCAGCGGAGCCATGAAGCCATAGGCGAGCAAGATGCCCAGAAAAGTGCCGACGAGAGCCGCCGCCACGTGAGTGCCGATGTCCTCGACCGCGCCGCCGATGGACGCCATCGTAATCACGATGCCCAAGACGGCGGCCACGATGCCGAACCCGGGCATGGCATCGCCGGTCTTTTGCAGCACGGAAACGGGCGCGTGGTGTTCGGTCTCCATGCGGTCGATCTCCGCGTCGAGCAGCAGCCGAAGCTGATCGGGTTTGATTTTGCCGTCAATGATGGGCCGCAATGCGCCGCAGAGAAATTCGACGGCGTGCTGGTTGCTGGAGAAGCGGGGGTATTTTCGGAAGATGGAACTCTTCTCCGGCTCCAGGACGTGCTCTTCCAAGGCGATCATGCCGTTGCGGCGGCCGAGCAGGAAGAGTTCGTAGAGCACCTTCAACAAATCCTCGTAGGAAGCGCGGTTATGGGGCGCCCCCTTGAGACTGGAAATGAGGCCCTTGACAATATCGACGAGAACCTTCTTGGGCGCCATGATAATGAGGGAACCCGCCGCGCCGCCGGCGATAATGAGCACTTCGTTGACGAAAGCTTCGAGCAGCACCCCAATGTGGCCGCCTTCCAGAACGAAGCCGCCAAAGACGCACAAAATGACCGTGATGGCGCCGACGACGATGATCATGTACGCCGGCCGGTTGTGGCCCGCCCTGACAGGCCGGATTCAAATCGTTGGAGGTAGGAGCGGATGGCGAGGATCGCCTGCGCGTGAATCTGGCAGATGCGTGATTCGGTCAGGTGAAACACCTCGGCGATCTCCCGCAGGTGCATGTCTTCGAGGTAATAGAGCGCCAGCACTTTTCGCTGCATTTCCGGCAGTTCTTTCAAGCGCTCGAAAATCACCCGCTTCAGTTCGTTGTTGGACACCTTTTCCACGGGTCCCTCGTGGGCCTGATCGGCAATGACTTCGTAAAGCGGACCGCTGTCCCCGTCCTCGGAGGCGTTGACCGCGTCGAGGCAGACGAACGCCGCGGGACGCACCTCGTCGAGCAGTTCCTCGTATTCCTTGACCGTGATGTTCATGGCCTTGGCCATTTGGGCCTCGGTCGGGGTCTTGCCCAGCTTTTGTTCGAGCTCGGCGAGCACTTGCTTGATCCGGCGCGCCTTTTCGTGAATGGTGCGGGGAACCCAATCCATGCGGCGCAATTCGTCCAGCATCGCGCCGCGGACCCGTACGCGGGCATAGGTTTCAAACGAAGTGCCGCAGGCCGGATTATAATTGCGCAACGCCTGCAGCAGGCCGATGAGACCGACGCTGTAAAGATCGTCATGGTCCACGTGTTCGGGCAGGGTCATAGCCAGCCGGTTGACGACGGCGGAGACGAGCGGCAGATACCTTTGGACCAGGGCATTCTCGGTGTCGGTCCGGCAGTCAGGTTTCTGCTGGTGGTAGCGCTGCCAGAGTTCCTGCGCCATGAGACCGGCAGGAATGGGGGCGGCAACGGTTTCCTCGGGAGGGGCGGTGAGAGTGCTCATACTTTAACGGTGGTTTTCTTCTCGGCAGCCTGGGCGCGCGCGCGACGTTGTTGTTCCAGGGCGTCAGCCAGCCCGGTGAGCCAGATACTGGCCCACCAGCGGGCCAGGAGCCCGCCCGCCAAAGCTGCGACGGTGGCGTGCCAGAAGATCGTGGAGCCGGTGCATTCCCCGGCCATGCTGCAGCCTGCGCCAAGGATAAATCCGATCAGGGCCCCAAGAATCATCATAGACTTCATGCTCGATTGCCGTGTTTAGCAAGCCCTTTGCCAGCCGCGTTTTCAGTGTCGTGGAACATGAAGAAACCCCAATGTTTACCGCAATTCTTTGTGGGGAAACAAAAGCGCGGACTCGGCGCGATTGAATTCGCCGGGAATTTTTTGCCCCCCGCCCAGCCAGCCGAGAGAGCAATTTGTGCCCAACACGAAATTCCAGAGTTTTACCCGCCGATGCTCCTCGTCCAAGTGCGTGAAGATCAGGTCTTCCGGCATCAATTGGGCAAACCAGTTGAGCTGTTCGAAGAGCAGGCCGGTCTCGTTGGCGGCGTTCAACACCAGGTGAATGTGGGGCGTGGGCAGCGACGAGAGCACCTCGCGCAGCATTTTCATGCCGGCGGCGCTGTGCCACTCCACACCGGGCACATCCACAAACAGCAGGTCCTCGGGCACGTCCAGGCCGTCCCAAAAGCGTTCCACCGGCACGCCCACTATTTCGCAGTGCAGCGACAGAAACTCCGAAGTGTTGGCCGATTCGCCGTCCAGCCGCCAGACCCGCGCGCGGTGTTCGCCGCGGAGCACCGCCGCCGTCAGCCATTTGCAGAGCGCGGTCGTTTTGCCCGATCCGGGCGGCCCGATGAAAACGTGCGGCAGGCCGGTGCCGACCTCCTGGCGGGGCGGCCGCCAAAACGCCGCCAGGGTATTGCGTACGAGGGTCCATTCGGCGATGGGCATCTCGGGCGGCTTGAGGCCGTGGGTGGTGCGTAATTTCAGTTCGAGCCGGTCAGCGAATTCCGGCAGCAAGCCCAGCGATTCGAGCCAGGCGATACTGCGCCAGCGGTGGGCCGGCCGGGCCGCCGCCGGCGGGGTCTCGTCGTGGTCGATTTCGCCAAAGGGAACGTAGGCATCCACGCCTTGGGGCACGAAATGACGCGGTTTTTCCGGCACGCCGGCCAGGACCTCGATGTGGCCGGGGCGATGCAGCCACCGCGCCAAACCGTTGGCGGGCAACTTGCGCACGCTCATAATGACGGCGTCCGCCCCAAGGTTGTCCCGGACCAGGCGCACGGCGTCGTTGGTATTCTCGGCGGTAAAGGCGGTCAATTTCATGGGAGCTACGCTGGGTTCGGGTTTCCCGGAACGCGGATCAGGACGGTTTGGTTAATTCGAGGGAGGGAATGACGGCGGCATTTTGGACCTGGACTCGCGGCGGAATTTCGGCGTAGGACAGCACGGCCAGGTCGCTGAACGTATTCTCGAAAAACCGGCGGAAGGCCAGCCGCAAGGCGGGGGCGCAAAGAACGACGGGCTGCTGGCCGGCGGCCATCATTTGTTGGATGAAACGGGACAGCGAATCGACGATATGCCGCGCCAGCCGGGGCTCGATGACCAGGGCCACCTCGTTGGCGGATTGGCGGACGCCTTGGGCCAGGTGCGCCTCCAGCTTCGGATCGATGGTAATGGCGCGCACGCTGCCGTTATCCGATTGGAATGGGCGGGACAACTGTGTTCCCAGGGCCCGGCGGGCATGTTCGGAAAGCTCGTCTGAATTTTTCGTAACCGCCGCGTAGTCACCCACTTTTTCCAGTATCCCCGCCAGGTTTCGGATGGAAATCCCCTCGGCCAGGAGATTCTGCAGAATGCGTTGCACCTGACCGACGGTCAACTGGCCGGGGACCAGTTCGTTGACGACCGCCGGATGGGTCAGTTTCAAATTGTCCAGCAAGGCCTGCACGTCCTGCCGGGTCAAAATCTCGTGGCAATGGCGGCGCACCGTTTCGGACAGGTGGGTGATCAAGACGGAAGGTGCATCCACGACCGTAAAGCCGCTGACTTCGGCATTTTTACGTTCCATTTCGGCGACCCAGGTGGCCGGCAGCTGGAACACCGGTTCCACGGTGGGCACGCCCTTGAGCACGACCTTGCTGTTGGTGGCGTTCATGGCGAGCCAATGCCCCGGCATCAGCTGGCTGGTGGCGATGGGATTGCCCTTTAAAAGAAACCGATACTCGTTATTGCTTAGCTGCAGATTGTCGCGCAACCGGATTGGCGGTATCAAGACGCCCATGTCCGAGGCGAAGGTCCGGCGCACGCCGGTGACGCGGTCCAGCAGGTCGCCGCCTTTTGCCTTGTCCGCCATGGGAATGAGCCCAAAGCCCAGCTCGATTTGCAGGGTGTCCAGGTTGAGAAGATTTTCGAGCTTGTCGTTGGCTTTGGCCTCGGCGGCGGTCGCCGCGCCGGCCACCAGCGGTTTGCTTTCGCCGGCCTTGCCGTTCATCCCTATCGCCGTGCCGGCGGCGGCACCGGCGGCATCAGGCATGCCGTTTTTGTGGAGTGTATAAGACAGCAGCCCGATCAGGGTAGCCATGGTCAGAAACGGCATGGTGGGCAGACCCGGGACCACGGCCATCACGCCGAGCATCACGGCCAGAATGGTCAACGCCTTGGGATAAAATAGAAGTTGCCGGGTCAATTCGCGGCCCAGGTCGTTTTTCGACGTGGCGCGTGTGACCAATATGCCGGCGGCAACCGACGTAATCAGGGCCGGAACCTGCGAGACCAGGCCGTCGCCGATGGACAACATCGTGAAGCGCGACAAGGCTTCGTTCATGGTCATGCCCCGCTGCATGATGCCGATGGCAAAGCCGCCGATGATGTTGATCAGCGTGATCAGGATGGCCGCAATGGCGTCGCCACGGACGAATTTGCTCGCTCCGTCCATCGCACCGTAAAAATCCGCTTCTTCCTCCACGCAACGCCGGCGCGTGCGCGCCTCGGCTTCGTTGATCAGCCCGGCGTTGAGTTCCGCGTCAATGGCCATCTGCTTGCCGGGCATGGCATCCAGCGTAAAGCGGGCGGCCACTTCCGCGATACGGCCAGCGCCCTTCGTGATAACGATAAAATTGATGAGCACCAGGATGCAGAACACGACCAGGCCGACGACATAGTTGCCGCGAACGACAAAGTTGCCGAAGGACTCAATGATATGCCCCGCATAACCGTCGAGCAAAATCAGGCGGGTGGAAGCGACGTTCAGCGCCAGGCGGTACAGCGTGATAAAGAGGAGCAGGGTGGGGAAACCGGTAAATTCTGCCGGAGTACGCAGGTAAAGAATGACCAACAGGGTCAGCAGCGAAAGCCCGATGCTCACCGTCAGCAGCAGGTCCAGCAGAAACGGCGGAATGGGCAGAATCAGCAGCAGAATTGTGCCGAAAAGCCCGAAAATAAGCCACAAATCGCCATGGCGAAGCAGCTTGCGTAGCCTGTCACTTAGCGCGCCCATGAGAAATTTTTGATCATTCTTGGCGGCTGCAATCAAGGCAGCCTGATGGCAATTAATTGCCGCCGGTGCCTGATAAGCAGGAACTTCGCCAGCCGGGGTGGGAAACAGTCGTGGGTGATGGGGTGACGGGTGCCGGTTGGCCCGCAAGGTCAACTTTCCTTCCAATACTGCTCAAAACAGATTTGTTTGTCTTATGATTCGAAAATTGGAAGAATCCGGGCATGCCAACCGGCCTCGATCCAAAAGTGCAACAGGCGCGTTCGCTGTGCGAGGAGGCGCGGTGGCCGGAGGTGCTGGCGTTCGCCCGACGCTGGCAGGCGGAAGCCCCGGAGGAGGCCAAGGCCTTCTTCTATGAGGGCGTGGCGCAGGTGGCGCTCGGGAAGTTCCTGGCGGCGGAAACGGCTTACTATCGCGCGCTGGCCGTGGACGACCAGGACTTCAAAACCTGGAATAACCTGGCGGCATTGTTGTTTGAGTCATTGAAGCAGCCGGTGGAAGGGGCGAAATGCCTCGCGCAGGCAATGAAGCTTGACCCCGGCAACAAGCTCGGCTGGGCGAATCTGGCGAGCATGTACGGCCAGATTGGCCGCCACTCCCAGGCGCTGGAATGCGCGGAACGCGCCCTGGCCCTCGATCCGGAGATGGTGGAGGCCCACCTGCATCGCGGCCGCGCCGGCCAGGCGCTGGGCAAACCGGAGATCGTTCGCGCCGCCTGCGAGGCCCTATCGAAGCTTCCCCCGGAAAAATTTCATCGGGCGAGATGACCTGGCCTGCGGTTCGGGGCGCGGTTTGTCCCAAACCGCAGCGCGGGTTCTGGCACGGGGGCTGCATGTGTCTGGCGGCGAGGATGGGCGAAGCGCTGCGAGTTGGGACCACTCGCGGTCCGGGGCGTTTTACCCGACGCTGCCTTCGAGGCTCACGCCGAGAAGCTTTTGCGCTTCCACGGCAAACTCCATGGGGAGTTCCTTGAAGACTTCCTTGCAAAAGCCGTTCACGATCATGTTCACCGCGTCCTGCGTGGCCAGGCCGCGCTGGTTGCAGTAGAAGATCTGGTCTTCGCCGATCTTGGACGTGGTCGCCTCGTGCTCGACGCTCGCGGTCGTGTTCTTCACCTCGATGTACGGGAAAGTGTGGGCGCCGCACTGGGCGCCGATGAGCATCGAATCGCACTGCGAGAAGTTGCGGGAATTCTCCGCGCCCTTGTGGATTTCCACGAGGCCGCGGTAGCTGTTCTGGCCGTGCCCGGCGGAAATGCCCTTTGACACGATGGTGCTCCTGGTGTTTTTGCCGATATGGATCATCTTGGTGCCAGTGTCGGCCTGCTGATAGTTGTTGACCACGGCCACGGAATAAAACTCGCCCTTGGAATTGTCGCCCAGGAGAATGCAGCTCGGATATTTCCAGGTGATGGCCGAGCCGGTTTCCACCTGGGTCCAGGTGATGCGGGAGTTTTTGCCTTTGCACAGGCCGCGCTTGGTCACGAAATTATAGATGCCGCCCACGCCGTTCTCGTCTCCGGGATACCAGTTCTGCACGGTGCTGTATTTGATTTCGGCATGGTCCAGGGCCACGAGTTCCACCACCGCGGCGTGCAACTGGTTTTCATCGCGCATGGGCGCGGTGCAGCCTTCGAGGTAGCTCACCTGCGCGCCGTCGTCGGCCACAATGAGCGTGCGCTCGAACTGGCCGGATTTGGCGGCGTTGATGCGGAAGTAGGTTGAGAGTTCCATCGGACAGCGCACCCCCTTGGGAATGTAGCAAAATGAGCCGTCCGTGAACACGGCGGAGTTGAGCGAGGCGTAATAGTTGTCCGTGTAGGGCACCACGGAGCCGAGATATTTTCTGACCAGGTCGGGATGTGACTGCACGGCGTCGCTGAAGGAACAGAAGATAATGCCCTTTTCCGCGAGCTGTTCGCGATACGTGGTGCCCACGCTCACGGAATCAAACACCGCGTCCACGGCTACGCCGGCCAGCCGCTCGCGCTCGCGCAGCGGGATGCCGAGCTTTTCATACATCTCCAGCAGCTTCGGATCCACGTCGTCCAGGCTTTTGGGGCCGTCGGTCGTCTGCCGGGGGGCGGAGTAGTAGGTAATTTCCTGGAAATTCACCGGCGGATACTTCACAAACTGCCAGTGCGGCTCCGTCATCGTAAGCCAGTGGCGATACGCCTTGAGCCGCCAGTCGGTCAGCCATTGCGGCTCCTTCTTCTTGGTTGAAATCAGGCGGATGATGTCCTCGTTCAAGCCCGGCGGAGCCGAATCGGTCTCGACGTCGGTCACGAAGCCGTACTTGTATTCCTGTTTGACCAGGCTCTCAATGGTCTCGGTGGCTGTGCTCATGTAAATTTGTCAAACTGTTCTTCTGCTGGTCCCCGCGTTTAGGTTTCGCGGGTGATTCCTTCACTTCTGGTGGGCGCACTCCGCGCACAGGCCGTGGATGGTCACCTCGTGGCGCAGCGGTTTGAAACCGCGCGGCACGGCCGCGCACGGCAGCTCGGGCGGCAAATCCACATCATAAATTGTCCCGCAGGCGGTGCAATGAAAATGCCCGTGCTCCATCATGTTGGGACAATAGTGCGTCGCGCCCCGCTCGACGGTGACCTGGCGCGCCAGGCCCGATTTCACGAGGGCATCCAGGGAATTATAGACCGTGGCGTGGGAAATCTCCGGCATCGCCCGCTTGGCGCGAATAAAGACCTCCTCCGCCGTGGGGTGGTCTCGCTTTTGCAGCAACACGTCATAGACCTGCTGCCGCTGGGGCGTCAAGCGCAGGCCGGTGGCGCCCAACTGCCGGGTCAGGTGCCGTTCCTCTTCGCTCTGGCTGGCCGCCTTCATGTAAAAACAATCTAGCGCCTCTGCCCGGCAAGTCAAGATTTAGAATAATTCTAAATTTATACAAATTCCGTACAGCGGGGTGTCTATAGAATGAATGGTAACGCAAGCCAAGGGGAACGACCAAGTCAAGCAACTGGTTTCGCAATTAAAGAAAATGCGGAAGGGAACATGACCGGGAGCGGCAATGCCCTCGGCGTCTTGGACTGCGCCGGCAGAGCGCAGCGGCGACGGCGCTTTCGCCCGCACCAGGTTCTCACGAGCAACCGCAAGCTATGCCCGCGCGAAAGCGGCGTGGCGCTTCGCTTCCCGCCGCAGTCCAAGACGCCTTGAGGCTTGCGGGAGCGCGGAGGTGTCGCGCCAGCGTCATGGAGTGCGCCGCCCAGCGCAGTGCCGGGGGCGCTTTCGCCCGCGCGCTACGGCCTGGAATTGATGGCGACCGTCGCCCGCACGAGAGCGGCGTGGCGCTGATAAAAACGGAAAAACCGCAATCCCGGTGGGGTTGGCGGTCATTTGCGGATTTACCCCAGGGTAGCTCCTTCGTCGCAACCCTGGGCTTTGGGGCGGAATCCCTTTGGGATCCGCACAGGGAATTTCCGAAAGGCATTTCCCTTAGGCTCCATATTCCTCCCGAACCGAATCCGGAATCTGGAGGCAAAAGGCCATGTGAAGCACCGGGAGGACGGGCCGCGGTACGTGTATCTGCCGCGCGCGTCGCGCGCCAGTGCCAGCCGCTCGGCCCTGAAGCGCCTGGTCACAACGTTTTTCCAGGGGTCGGTCACGGATGCCGTTGCTGCGTTGCTGGACTCCCCGGATGCAAAACTCTCGGACGCGGACCTCGCCAAGCTGCGCGCAATGGTTAAACAGGCGGAAAAGGAGGGACGTTGACATGAATATGCTGCCCCAAAATATTTCGACCTGCCTCCAGAGCGCGCCGTTCGTGGCCCTCTTTTTGGATGCGCTGCTTAGGAGCTTCAAACAGCGTCATCCGCAATATAGCCATCCCAATGGTTATGGGGAGCCGGGTTTGCGAACCAGTTACTGGTCGCCGGTGCTGGAAATTTGCCTAGCCTACGACCACGTCGTCCGCTGCGAACCGGCCTACACGCAGATGGCGGTGGACGACATTATCCGTTCCATCCCTGCGGGCAGCATCTATTTCGGCGGCACTGATCCGGGGCGCGGCTTGCCGACCGCCTTTTGCAAGTCGCAGGTGGACGCGGACCCTTTCTACACGCTCACCCAAAACGCGCTGGCCGATGGATCCTACCTGGATTATTTGCAGAGCACTTACGGAACCGAAAAAGACGTGCTCGGCCAAATGGCGGAGGCATGCCGGGCGGACGCGGAACTGCAGCGCAGCCGCACCAATTCAATTCCCGAGCTGGAGGCTCTGAAATCCGCGCTGTCTGATACTCAGCACGAAATTGCTGAGGCACAAAAGGACGGCGATTCGGAGCGGCGAGCATCCAAAGTATCGGATTTGGAGAGGAAAGCTAAATTCCAGTGCGACAATGCCTTCCATTTTGAAGACATACTGCTCCAAACGAGGAATGAACGCGTGAAGGCGATCCTGGCCGGGATTCAAAAGAACCCGCGCCCGGCTGACCCCAAGGCGCTTTACATTCCCACGGCCGGGGATTCCCAGCGGTGTTTTCAGGACTATTGTGCCGGTGCCATGGAACGGCTGAAAAATCACCAGCTCAAACCGGGGGAAGCTGTGGTTCAGGACGGCGCCGCGTTCCACGTCAGCGGCCAGGCCGCAGTCATGCAGATCAATGGGCTGCTGGCCAAAGTGATTTTCGACAAAAATCCCGGCCGCGATTTTTTCATCGAGGAAAGTTTCCCGCTTGACTGGATGTATCCCCATTTGGAACCGCACGGATTGATCATGAAAATTAACCGGCAGCCGCTGCCGGAAATTTCCGACGCGATGGTGGGGCGGGATCGCGGGTTTTGGCAGCCGCGCGTGGACCAGATGATCGGCCCCTGGCTGAAAGACGATACCTCGCCGGCCGCAGTGGCCTCCTTTGGCGAAAAGGTCTTCCTCCGACATGATCTGTCCGGCTTCTCCGGCGACCCGGCCTTTGTGCATAATGATTATGCCAGCCGGATGTTCTCAAAATTCCGTTCGTCGATTGCCGGAATCTACATGTGGCGCGCCGCCAACGCGGCCGGCGCGAGCGAGAAAGAGCGGATGGCGCGGGCGGCGGATTTTGCTTTTCGCCAGGCGCTCGCGCTGTGCCCGGGTTCGCCTGAACCCGCGCAGCGGTACGTGGCCTTTCTTAAGAGCCAGCTTCGCGAGACGGATGCCCAGTTGGTCCAATCGATGGTCGATCGTTTCGAGGCCGTCGATCTGCCGGCTCCGGCCAAGGCCTCGGTCTTTCAACTGCGCCTGGCGCTCGACGCGCCGACGGACAACTCCGAACCGATGCGTCTGGTTTCCGGGAGCGGATCGCCCGGGGCCGGCGAACCGCTGTATGTGGACAAAACCATTTTGCTCGATCATACCGCCATTCAATCCGCGCGTTAGAGCGAAAGCCCACAGGGTTACGAGCAAATCGAGGTGACCTTCACCGGGGCGGGACGGGAGCAATTTGCCAAAGTCACCAAGGAACACCTCCACCAGCGGCTGGCCATTGTCATTGACGGAAAACTCTGGATGGCGCCGACCGTTCAAGCCGAGATTACCGAAGGCAAAGCGATCATCACCGGCAGCTTCAGCGCGGATGAAGCCAACGCGCTGGTCGCCCAGAACAACGGGGCTGTTGCCAAGTAGAAGCCGGGCGTTAATGGGGCATTGACGGCGGGGCAATCTGAGGTATCCTTTCCGACTCGTGCCGTGGACCAAACCGTTCTCCGGCACCCGCGTGGTGCTGGTTTATTCCCTCTTCGCGTAGCGGCGGCCAGGCGCCGGGCACCCATTTTATTCCATGCTGACAATTCGAGATTTGAAGATGACGTTGGGCGGGCGCGTGCTGTTTGAAGGCGCGTCGTTCGGCGTGAACTATGGCGACCGCGTGGCACTGGTCGGGCCGAACGGCGCGGGCAAAACCACCTTGTTCTCCATCATTTTGAAGCAGTTGGAGCCGGAAGCCGGCGAGGTGGCGCGCGACGAATGGACGATGGTCGGGCATCTGCCGCAGGAGGCGGAGGCACACGGCGACGAAACCATCCTCGACGTGGCCACGGGCCGGGTGGACGAACTGCCGCGCCTTGAAAAACGATTGCACGAATTGGAGGCAGCCGGCGATGTTTCCGGTCCGGATTATCTGGAGGCGCACGCCCGGCACGACGCCTTGAACGATCCGCAGGTGGAGACGAAGGCGAAAAAGATGTTGCGCGGACTGGGGTTCCGGGACCTGGATTTCGGCCGGAAAGCCCGGGAGATGAGCGGCGGCTGGATCATGCGGGCGCGGCTGGCGCGGCTGCTGGTGATCGAACCGGACCTGCTGCTGTTGGACGAGCCCACCAACCATCTGGACCTGCTGGCGCTGTTCTGGCTGCAGAATTATTTGCGGAATTATTCCGGGGCCGTGCTGTTGATTTCACATGACCGCCAGTTCATGGATGAGGTGGTGACGCAGGTGCATGAGATCGCGGAGAAGAAACTGGTGGCCTATGCCGGCAACTACGGGGACTACCTGCGGCAGCGGGAGGAACGCTACGAGCTGCAACTGGCCGCCTTCAAGAATCAGCAGAAAGAAATCCAGTCCCTCCAGGAATTTGCCGACCGCTTTCGCGCCGTGCCATCGAAGGCCTCCCAGGCGATGAGCAAGCTCAAGCAGATCGAGCGGATGGAGTTGATCGAGAAACCGCCGGCCCCGCGCAAGCCGTTCCGTTTTCAAATTCCGCCACCTCCCCGCGGCGGCCAGCGCGCCGTCAGCCTGGCGGGGATTCACATGGCCTATGGCGCCACGCCGGTCTATGCCGGCCTGGACCTGACCATCGAACGCGGCGAACGCACCGTGCTGGTGGGGCCGAACGGCGCGGGCAAATCCACGCTGATTAAAATCCTGGCGGGCGTGGTGGAACATCAGCGGGGCGAACGCGACCTGGGGCACAACGCCAAGATCGGTTATTTCAGCCAGCATCGCGCCGCGACCCTGGATCCGGAAAAGACCGTGCTCGACGAAGTCCTGGCCAGCGCCCCGGCCATGCGCGAAGACGAGGCGCGCGCCGTGCTGGGATCCTTCATGTTCCGCAAGGACGACATTTACAAGCTCACCAAGGTGCTGAGCGGCGGCGAAAAGAGCCGGTTGAACCTGGTCAAGTTTCTGGTGGATCCGCCGAACCTCCTGCTCATGGACGAGCCGACCACGCACCTGGACATTCACACGGTGGAGTCGCTCACGCTCGCGCTGGAACGCTACGAAGGCACGCTGGTGTTCATCTCGCATGATGTGCACTTTATCAGCCACCTGGCCACCAAGGTGCTGCACATCAACGCCGGACAGGTGACGGCTTATGCGGGCGGATACGAATATTTCCTGGAGAAGACCGGCATGGCCGAAGACGCCCGCGCCGCGCTGACCGCAGGATGACACACTTGTCCCGATTCCATCGCGCATCGAACCTCTGAACCGGGCATTCGGCCCCGCTCACCGCCCATGAACCTGCGCAAACCCAGTGCCGACGCAACGTCCAGACGCGGGAACAACGTCTCCCTCTCCCGGGGGAGAGGGCTGGGGTGCAAAGGCAACAATAATCATTTGATTGCCCCAACCGGCGGTATATTGGCAGAATTTCCCGGCGTGCGGAAAATCAATGCCATCGTCAAGGAATTGCTGAAGTGGTATGCAAAAAATGCCCGTGACTTGCCTTGGCGCAGAACCACCGACCCGTACTGGATATATGTATCCGAAATCATGCTGCAACAGACGCAGGTGAAAACGGTGATTCCGTTTTGGGAACGCTGGCGGCGCGAATTGCCCACGATTGAAGCCGCGGCGAAGGCGAGTCCGGACAAGCTGCACAAGCTGTGGGAGGGCCTCGGCTATTATGCCCGCGTGCGAAATCTGCAGCAGGCCGCGCAGGTAATTGTCGCCCAACACGGCGGAGTATTTCCCCGGCTGTTTGATCAGGTCCTGGCGCTGCCGGGGATTGGCCGTTATACCGCCGGAGCGATTTGCAGCATCGCTTTCGACCAGCCCGTGCCGATCTTGGACGGCAATGTCATCCGCGTGCTGACCCGAATTTTTGGCATCGCGGAAAATCCGAAGGAGAAGGCCGCCAATGCACGGCTGTGGAGACTGGCGGAAGATTTGGTTTTGAGGGCGGCGGCATTGGACTTGGGCAAGGAATCAAAATCCAAATCGAGGACGGGAACAAGAATGAGGACGAGGACGATGGACCATGGCTGTTCGCACCTGAATCAGTCGCTAATGGAGTTGGGGGCGTTGGTCTGCACGCCGCGCAATGCGAAATGTCAAATCTGCCCGGTGAAAAGAATGTGCGTGGCCTTCCAGGAAGATCGCGTGGAGGCATTGCCAAAGCTCGGCGAGCGGGCGCCGGCCACCGCTCGGCGGTTCGTGGCGTTTGTCATGGAGCGCGACGGAAAGTTTCTCGTGCGACAGCGGCCGGCCGGCGTGGTGAACGCCCATTTGTGGGAATTTCCCAATGTGGAGATCCAGGGCAGCCGGGACGGCGCGCAAGCCGGCTTCAAATCGTCCTTTGGATTTGCGGCCCGCGCGATTTCGCCGCTGGCGACGGTGCGGCATTCCATTACCCGGTATCGGGTCACGCTGGAAGCTTTCCGGGTGGATGCCGGCGCGACGGCTGTGAGCGGGAGTGGCGCGGCGTGGAAGACGCCCGCGCAAATGCACCAGCTTGCGTTTAGCAGCGCTCATCGTAAAATTTTGCGCGTTCTTGGTGCATCCAAGCCGGAATCTTCGCAGAAGCTTCCAACGCAAAGACGCCAAGGTGCAAGGGCGCAGCGATTTCAGAGTTTGGGACTCAACTTGTGGGCTTCACCCCTATGATGGAGAGACAATCAGGGAAGCGCAGGCGTCATTTGCTGGATGGTCGGCGCGAGTGACACGGGCAAGAAGGAGAGTTTTACGCTTACCCTCACCCCGGCCCTCTCCCCCGGGGAGAGGGAGGCTTTGTTCCCGCGTCTTGGCGTTACATCGGCGCTGGATTTGCGCTGGTTCATGGGTCCCAATGCGCGGCCAAAGGGCCTGCGAGCCGGCCCATGAATCGGATCGGGGAGCGTCGTTTTTCCTTTTTTTGGCCGCAACCGCTTTGCGGTTGGAGATGCTGTGGCACGATGACCCAAGGTAGTCCCGCTGACGGGACAACCTTGGGCTTTGAGCCGGAATCCCGTTGGGATTCAGTGCCTGGCGAGAGTGAGCGCCGCGCTGAGGCGGAAGGGGAGGCGGTTCCAAGCCACGTGCTGCCGGGCAATGCCCGGCGCTCCGGGTTTATTGTGAGAGCGCCTGCAACAGGCGGGCGGCTTCCGCGAAATCGGGTCGCAAGGTGAGCGCTCGCTGCGCCGCGGTCCTCGCCTCCTCCACGCGGCCGACCTTCGCCAGTATGGTGGCGCGGGCGTAGGGAATGCCGGGGTCCTCAGGGGCGGCGGCTTCCGCTTTGGCCAGCGCTGACAAGGCGGCGTCCGTCTGGCTGGCGGCGTTTTGCGCCAGGCCGAGATTATACCAGGCCCGGGCGTTGCGGGCGTCCAGCTTGACCGCGGTTTTGAGCGCTTCAATGGTCTGCGCCGGATTCCCCGCCTCGTTCCAGGCCAGGCCCAGCGCATAAAAATATTCGGATTCGTGCGGGTCCAGCCGGCAGGCGGCCTGAAGTTCTTCGATAGCCTCGGCGTTGCGGCCGGCGGCGCTCAACGCCACGGCGAGCTCATGCCGCAGCGGGGCGGAATTCGTGTCCCAGCCGACCGACCGCTCAAAGTGTTTGAGCGCCTCCGGCAGGTCGTTGCGCGCGCAATAAAATGCCCCCTGCTGCATCTGGCCATTGGGCTGGTCGGCGTTGAAGGCGAGATAGCGCAGAAGTTCCCGGCCAGCGGAGGAATCGGTGTCCAATTCGGTGCGCAGGGCCCACGCGGCGTTGAGGCGCACGTCCCGTGAGGGATCGGCGAGCAGTTTGCGAATCCCGGCGGCGGTCGTGGAACCCGGCTGCTGGAGGAGCGGCTCCAGAACGCGCACGGCGGTGGCGCGCACCAGCGTATTGCTGCTCTCCAGGCATTGGGTCACGGCGGCGTCCACGGCCGGCTGCCCCAGCCACTGGTCCAGCAAGCCGGCGGCCACGGCCTGCCAGTAGGGATTGGTCTCACCGGTCACCATGGCCAGGAGCGGGTCGCGCGCGGCGGCATCGCCCTGTCGGGCCCGGGCCAGCCACTCGGCGCGCTGCCGGGTGGGACGCTCCATCTTGGCGCCGTACCATTTTTCGACGGCCGCCAGGGACCAGTCCGTGTCCTTGTCCGGGTGGCAGCGATTGCAGGCGTTGGGGATGCCGAAATTTTTGGTCAGCAGCGGGTCGGGAATGGTCAATCCATGGTCGTGCCGGGGATGCCGTTGCATATACACCGTAATGGGCATGTGGCAGCCAACGCAGTCATCGCCCTGGCCGCCGGCCAGATGGTGTGAATGTTGCCCGGGCTGGATGATGGGGGCCTTGAGCAGGCCGCTGCCGTGGCAGCGAAGGCAGACGGCGTTGCCCTGCGGCCGGGGCAGGTGCAGTGAGCGCGGATGGCAGTCCAGGCAGGTCACACCGGCCTGCTGCATCTTGCTGCCGAGGAACGCGGCAAACTCATAATCTTCGTCATGAACCTGGCCATCGGGATAAAAGAGCTCGGTGTGGTCCACGATGGAAAGATCAAAGTGGTCGAAGAAATTATCGCCCGGCATGAATTCGCCGGTCAGGTCGGCGCGGCGGGCGTGGCACGACGCGCAGGTATCCATGGTCTGCCGCGGGGTCAGCTTCGGAAAGGCCGGATCGGTTCTGCCCTGTCCGCGATACTTTTTCTCCCAGTCCACGTGCGCCTGGAGCGGCCCGTGACAGGCCTCGCAACCGACGCCCGATTCGGCCATGGTGGTGTGATAGGCATCGGTGGTCTCGTTGTAATTCTTGCGCAGCCGGGTGTTGTGGCACGCGGCACACATGCTGTTCCAGTTCATGCCCCGGCCGGTCCAATTGCCCCATTCACCCGGCCGTCGATTTTCGCCGCCGAAAACGTCGAACCATTCGTTCCGCTGCGGATCGTAGGCGGCGGTCATGGCCTGCCAGCGGCCGCCGGGAGCGGACGTGAGGAATTGGCGGAGCGGAGCGTTGCCGAGCACGCGTTCCACCACCCGGACTTCCGGCCGGCCGGATAATCCATCGGCGGTGAGGGAATAAACACCGTTGGTCAAGCCGGCGGTTACTCTTTGCGCCGGCAACCCTGAAGCGGCGTGAACGGCGCTGTCCGGGCGGGCAGTGAAAGAGTGCGCGTTTTGAAAACCCGCCGCGTCCAGGGCCGGCCGCATGGGGCGCTCGGCGAGGCCGTGTTTTGATTTGGCCCACAGATCGTAGGCGTCTTGGTGGCATTGGCGGCAACTGGCCGAACCCGCATAACCCGGCGGCGATTTCACCAGGGAAGGTCCGGAATCCGCACAGCCCCAAAACAGGGGGGCGGAAAGGTATAATCCAGCGGCACAAAGCCAGACCACGGGCTTCTGGATGAATTGCAGGGCGCTCATCAGCAGGTTCAAGATTGGGCGATGCGCACTGCTGAGACTCATCCTAATTTGCCCACGTCGGCATAGCCCTGGTCGTCGGTCAGGATGATGACGATGTTGGGCGGTCTCGCGGCGGAAAAAGCGGACGGCGCGGGCATGGCGAGGGCCAAAATCATTTTTCTTTTCATGGCGGCGATATTTCAGCGATGGGGAATTTTGAACAACCAGGCAACGAAGTCACGAATGTTTCGCCATGTTCGGACTGGTAAATTGCCCGGCCGCCCATCCCCAAAGGGGATGAATCATCCAGCCCAGCGTTGACGCGACGCAGGAGCGGCTACGCTGGGTATGCGTTCGGAAACGGATATCAACTCTGCAAGAGTTGGATCGATGCGCGGCCGCGGTCATGACCCGTTGTTGCGCGAACAATTGCCCGGGTGATCCAACTCTTTCAGAGTTGACGGTTTTGGGGGGCGTTTTCCCAGCGCAGGCCAATCAAATAGGCCAACGCTGGGCTGGATGATTGCCACCCTTCCAGGGCGGCCGGAGGACGAAGATTTTGCCGAGAGACTGGGACATGGAACGATAATGGAGCATTCGCCGTCGGATCCAACTCATTCAGTAAA
>JBEKZM010000210.1:0-4898 GCA_049509875.1 Verrucomicrobiota bacterium
CAAAAAGAACATCCAACGGGCGTGGTTTCATGGGGCTTTGAACTGGTTCATGGGGATTTGCTCAGGCGTTCCGGCGACCAGGGGCATCATATTCGGACTGGCTGGCACTGTGGTTAAATCGACGGCCGGCGATCGATTCTGGTGGGCTTCAAATAGCTTGGCGGAATTGCCTGACCGTTCGCCTGTGCCTGTAAGGGGTTTGCTCATACGGGCGGCTAAATCGCGTTCAACAGGCCGCACAGCGCCTGGATCCGGTCGGTCTCCAAGTCGGGATAGTTGCCGATATATGCGCCAAAGAAATGGACGTGATCCACGCGCGGGTGGTTCTTGAATTTGTCTCCGAACAAACGGCGCAGAAATGGTTGACGAAGTTGGTTGCCGCCGCCGGAGGCGCCGCGCCGGAATTCGATCTTTCGTTCGCGCAGCGTTTTCTCGATGCAGTTCCACAGCGCCTGGTCCGCCTGGCGCAGGACCAGCGTGAGGGCGTAATTGCAACTACCCTCGCGGTCGAAGTCGGTTTGAAACCTCTGCGGATCCAAGTGGTCGAGAAAGCAGTTCAGGTTGCGCGTCCGCTTCTCGTTGTTGGCCTCCAGGCGCTTCAGTTGGGAGCGGCCCAAAACTGCGTTGATTTCAGTGCTGCGGACGTTGTAGGCGGGAAACGCGAAAATGAAATCCGGGTTCAAATCCGGAAACTCGGACTTGTACCGCGTCTTCAGCGCGTCGTCCTTGCTTTCGCGCACCATGCCGTGCGAGCGCATCATGCGCAGCATTTCGTAAAACTCCGGATCATTCGTGCACACCATTCCGCCCTCAATCGTGCTCATGTGATGGGCGTAATAAAACGAGAAATTCGAGGCGAAACCATGGCTGCCGAGCCGCCGGCCCCGGAACGTGGCGCCGTGCGATTCGCAGACGTCCTCCAGGAGCGGAATGTGGCGCTGCGCGCATTCGGCAAGCAGTCGGTCATCCAGCGCGTTGTAGCCCAGCACATGCGTGAGAAAAACCGCGCGTGTGTTGCGGTTCATCGCGGCCACCACCTGCTGCGTGTCCATCCCCAGGGTGCGCGGATTAATGTCCACGAACACCGGGTCAAAGCCCGCCTGCATTACCGAGGCGATGTCGGAAACCCAGGTCAGCGTCGGCACAACGACCTCCCCGCCGCCAAACCGCTCCTTGAGCGCGGCCATCGTGATCTGGTTCGCGGAGGAGCCGGAGTTCACCAAAACGCTGTGTTTGACCCCCAGCCATTGTGACCATTCCTGCTCGAAGGCGGCCACGTTTTTCGACTGTGTCAAAATGGGGTCATCCTGCTTGAGAAATTCAATCAGCCGGTCCAGGTCCTCGCGCGTGATGTTGTTTGACATCAGCGGCCAGTCGCGCAGGTTCGCCGCGGTCACCGGCTCATTTTTCGCTGTAGTAATCGCCATATTCAACAATGATCGTGCTCTTGCCGTCCGCCCGCATCAGCGCCCTTTCGTAGGCGGGAAAAATCATCTCCGGCTCGTCGAGGCGGATGACCTCGATGTTCTTGCACATCAGCCGGAACGCCTCCGTAAAATCGCCCACGTGCTGGAATTGCGGATGCAGCGGGCGCTCCGAGCCGATTCCGGTGCGAACAATCACCTTGGGCTGATAGCCGCCAGCGGACATGGCCGGAAGCTTGTCCAGGTGGCTGACGAGCTGGTTGACGGCGCAGAGCAGAAAATTCCAGCGCGGATAAAGGCTCACCGGAACGAACCCCGTCAGCGCCAGACCCGTGGACATTCCCATCTGCAGCTCTTCGGTCACGGGCAGCTCCAGCAGCTTTTCCCGGCTCACATTCTTCAGCGTGTTGGTCATGGCGGTGCCGGCACACGCCACCGCCTGGCCCAGAAACATTGTCCGGTCATCCCTGGCCAGGAATTCCATGGCCCGGCAAAGTTCATCAAAATACTTCATGCGAAAATCAAATCAGAATTGAACGCGCTGGCCGGCGCCGGCGTGCGGGTACTTGGTCTGATATTTGTAAAAGGTCACCAGCGGATGGCTATTGTTCTCGTAGGTCAGCGTCGGTTGCGCCCACGCCTCGCGCGTGTCGGTGCAGACGGATTTGCCGTTGTCCTCCACGATGAAACGGATGGGCAGCCGGTGGTTGACGGAATACTTCACGGCCTCGTGAAAAATTCCGGCTTCGCTCGTCATTTCGCCCGCAAAGCAGTAAACCATGCTTTGCTCGCCGCGCCGCTTCACGCCCATCGCCGCGCCGACGGCAATCGGGATAATGCCGCCAACGATTGCCGAGGACACAATCCGCTGCCTCGGGAAGCAGAGCGAAATCGAATGGCCCGCGAGTATTTCCGCCTTTAGTTCCTCGGGCGGAACACCTTTGAGCAGGCATTGATAGTGACTGCGCCACGAGCAGAAGACCCAGTCCTCCGGCTTTACGTCCCGGAAAATCTCAATCATCTTCTCCTCGTTGCCGTAATAAAGATGAATCGGCGCGCGGATCTTCGCGGCGTTGAACAAAGCCGCAATTTCCGATTCAAAATCGATCAAATCCTGCGAGGTCATGTCTGTTAAGAGTGCCGGAGCAATGAAACCCGGTCAAGACTGCGGTCAGCGGTCGGCACCCGGGGCGTCGGCGTCAAGCTCGCGGAAGGGATCGACCCGCTGCTCTTCCCGCGCCTTGTCGTGCTCGGAGAAATCCTCCTCCAAATCATAGAATATCACCTGGCTACCGCCGAACTCAAACTTGAATGGCACATGAATCAGCTTGCTCAACTGTTTTTTGATGTGCGTGTGTTTCGAGGGCGGCGCAAAGAACAACAAAAAGCCGCCGCCTCCGGCGCCCAGCAATTTGCCGCCGCGCGCTCCGGCGGCGCGCGCCGCCTGGTAGGCTGCATCCACTGAATCGTTGGAAATTTTGTCGCTTAATTCGCGTTTCGCCTGCCAGGCTTCGTGCAGCAGATCCCCGAAGGGCGCGAGATCTGCCTTGCTGTTTAATATGTCACAGCCCCGCTCCACGCAGTCGCGCATTTTGTTCAATAGCGCGGCCCGCTCTTGGATGCTCGGCACAAAGGTTGTGGCCACCGTCGCCGCCGTGCGCTTGATGCCCGTATAGAACAGCATCAGGTGCGCATTCAGTTCCTCCACGCGCCCGTGCGTCAGCGTCATCGGCTGCACCGAAAACTCGCCATTCGGAGAAAAATTGATCCGGTTCAGCCCGCCATAAGCCGCGCAGATCTGGTCCTGCGAACCCACCATCTCGTGCAGCCGTTCCTGCTCGATGTGGATGCTCTCGGAAGCCAGTTGTTTCTTTCCCACAGCGCGGCCTTGCAGCGCATACAGCGCGTTCAGCAAGCCGACCGTGAAGGCCGAACTGGAACCCATGCCGCTGCGCCCCGGCAAATCACCGTCGTGATGAATTTCCACCCCGCGCCCGATCTTCAGAAAGCGCAAGGTCTCGCGCGCGGACGGATGCTGGATTTCCTCCGGCTTCTGGCAATTCTCGATCTTCGAATAAACCACGCGGATCCGATGCTCGAAAAACGGCGGCAGGTAGCGGCAGGTCAAATAGCAATACTTGTTGATCGTGGTGGCCAGCACCGAGCCCCCGTGCTGCCGGTACCACGCCGGGTAATCCGTGCCGCCGCCGAAAAACGAGATTCGGAAAGGTGTTCTGCTGATGATCATTGTGTTGTTGAAAAAAAGGCAACCGCCGGCAGCGCCGGCAGCTTAATCAGGCGCTATGCGGTCGAAGGCGTAGATTCGATGATCATTGGTTTAGGGGTCGGGGATGCCCGGGTCCCGAATTCACAAGCCCGCGTCACGCTGCGACAGGACCGGATCTTTTACCGGCCACCAGATTTTAAACCGCGCATCGTTCCAGGCGATGCTGAATTGGCCGGCCCGGTTATAATAACAGCTTTGCTTGTAGTGGAATATGGCCGTTTCGCTGAGAATCAGATGCCCGTTGCCAAATTTCGGCGGAATTAAAACTTGGAGGCGGTTCGTATCCGAAAGCGCAAACGACTCCCACTGGCCAAACTGCTTCGATTCCTGATCGTAATTCAGCACGACCAGGTAAAATTTCCCGTAAGGGCAGGACACGAGCTTCCAAGTTTCGCCATCGCCATGAAGACCCCGCAAGACATGCCTGGACGATGTGGAAATATCATCCTGGACCATTTTGATGATGCCAGCCTTCTGATAAAGCTCCTCGTTGTAAGTCTCCACGTAGCTCCCGCGAAAATCTTCAAATATCGTCGGGGGCTGGATTAGCAATACGCCCTCCAATTTGGTCTTCGTGACTTGCAACATATTAAAAAGTCCGGGCGGCTGCGACGGAATCTCCGTGCCACGACGCCTGCGGAAGAATCGGAACTCTATCGGGGAGGGAATGAATGTCAACGATCAAGTGGCTCAAACAAAAGAAATGTGCTTGGAAATCGATATTCGCCACACGGAGCAGCGAGGCCACTCCTTGCAAGTACGTCACACTGTTCAAAATCAGTCGGGACTCCCCTCGATTCTCAACACGCCTTGGCGGCGTCATCCCCACTCAGGCACCAGCCGCTGCCGTGCCGAAGGGGCACTTAAAAGGCCCAACCAGTTGTTGCGCCTGTTGGATTGAAAATAAAGCCCCTGTCCACACCAAAGTGCGGTCAGGGCTAATAATTCAGGGCAATTTAGTCAAGGCGCATACTGGACTCTGAAAAAGCCTGCTCCATTGGTAATGAAGATGTATTGCGAATTGGTTGCAGCAGTCGGGGTGAACAATCCGTCAATCCAATTTGCCCACGACTCACCCAGCACAGGCGTGAACTGAATTTGATAATTGTCATAAGGGGCCAGACTTGCCGAGTCCACCCGCATTACCGGAAACACGGTCGCCCATAGCTCGCCGATGGCCACGCGGA
>JBEKZM010000211.1:0-4849 GCA_049509875.1 Verrucomicrobiota bacterium
TGGTCGTTGGCGGTGGAGGCAAACGGCGTATTCTGTGAATCCGCCCAGACAAAGGCGCCTTGATGCAGTGCCTGCGCCTGCTGCCCAGCGGCCAGACTATAAACCCCGCCCGCCAAATCGTCGGATCCGCCCGGCACGGTGGCATAATCGCCGATCGCCGAATTACCGGCGCCACCTGGCACGGTGGCAAAATAGCCAGCCGTGTTGCCGGCACCGCCGCCAACGGTCCCTGAATCCCCCGTCACCACGTTCGCATCATTGCCAGAGAAAAGATCGCGCCTATAAGAATAGCCGCCCCCCGCAATGGTCCCACCGACCACACCATTAGAGATCGTGTTGCCCCAAAAACCTCCAATGAGGTTGATTCCAGACTCTGAACTCAAGGTGACGGTTGAGAACGACGCGTATTGAAGCTGGAGACCAACTTGGCCGTTGGCCCGGAAAACTAACGGCTCGTTATCGCTGGTACCAAGAAAATTGACACCCGGTGACGTGCCCGCATTACCGGTGGTTTGCCACAGGCTGGCCGGGCCAAGTCCGCCCAGCAAGCTGGCATCAACGCCCGTCAGCCCGCTGCCATTGCCGGCAAAACTGTTGCCAGCATTGTTCAAAGTCACGGCACTGCCATAGGTCCCGCTCAAATCCCCGGCCGGTATCGTGCCGCTCAACCCCGCCGCGTTGGCGTTTTCCGCGTAAACCGCATATGGGGTTGGCGTCAACGGCTGGCGCGGTGTCAGCTCGGTGAATGTGCCGGCCCCACTCGGGCGCACGCCGATCTGCAGCCAGTAGGGCGTGCTGGTGAACACCCCGGACCCAAAGTCCACCGGGGCGGTGAAGAGGCCGTTGGTGACGCCAACTGCTGTATCCGTAACCGTATTGCCGGTCTGTGTTCCGCCAGCGTCGGCGTTATAGAGCGAAAAGGTCAGGTCGTAGGCGCCATTTGCCGGAGTTGAGCCGCTATTCAACCTGCCTTGGTAGGTGAAAGCCGTGCCTTGGGCCGCAGCCTGATGCCGGTTGGCACATAGTGACAGACCCACGAGCAGGCAGGTTAATTGTGTTTTCATTATTTTCCCTTTCGGCGCAGTGCGCCAGGTTATTGGTTAAAGTTGGCAGACGAAAATCGCCCGTCACACACCACAAGCGAAAGGCCCGGGTGAAAGCCGCAAAGTATTTGAAGAAATATTTAACAGCCTGGGCCAGAACCCAAAAGGCATCCGGAGGCGACCTGTTCCCATTTACCACAACTGGTGGCAGACGTCGGAATCGGGCTTTTTTGTTGGGTTTTTTGCAATTTATTTTGCTGTTTTCTGAGGAATCCGTGCGTAGCGGTCTCTATCGGCACGTAGCGGTCTAATCCGGTTTGGTATTCATTCTGGTATTCGTTGCAACCATGGTTTTCGCGAAGATCTATACCTAAAAAGCCAAGTTAAGCGTGAAATATCAGACGTCTGATATCAATCGGACAATACCTTGGGTCAACCGCATGCTTGGACCTGCTGATGGGGAAAGGCGCCCGAAAGGAAAGACGCGTTTCCCAATTAGCGGTCCGCCGAACAATCTGGCCTTGGATAAAACATTCCATCATCCACAATAGCTAAAAGCTCCAAAATCTTGTTCCAAGCGGCTCAGTGCCTTGGCCGGATGACAACGTTGGCCATCATTGAACCGCGGTTACTTGCCCAACAATTCTTTGAGAACACGAATTTCTTCCTGCAAATATTCGATCACGCCAAGAGGCGTGCGATTCATCCAGCCGGCGAAGCAAATCACAGAAAAGGCAAGCTGATTCATTGCCACCGAATGGCAACGCCGCCTTCGATCCGCCAGCGGCCATTGCCGTTGCCAAACCCGCTAAAAAAGGTGGCCAGTGTGGTCAAATTCGAATATCTGGATACTGCAGCGTCTGGGGGAAATCATGGCCGGGAAACGGAGCAGAACGGGAGGTGCAAACCACTTCAAATGGACGGCATTGGGCCGCTTGGACAGCACTATTTGCAAGAATCGGCCGCTCTTCGCAAAATCCGTGTAACCCCTCCAGACGGTTCCTTTAAATATCTTGGACAGAAAAATTATGACGAGGCTGGATCCACTCCAAGCAGCGGCTGTCCACAGCCGCATTCGACTACGTCTTGAGTTCAAGACTGGGGCGACAACCAGTTCCAATGCAAACCAAAAATGACTTGAAATCATGCCAAGTTCAGCAGGAACACACAGACTCGAAATTTCAGATGCCCAGTACCCTATATTGGTCGTCATTTTCGGTGTCTGGTTAATGGGTTCCGCGTTCGTCCCGGCTCGCGGCGTGGAACAAGTTCCGGCGGCGCGATTGTCAGATCGCCTCCCGCCCAAAAGCAGCCTCTCGCCCAATCCGCTCCCGTTTTCCGTCAATCCCAGCACCGAAGAACTGTTGCGCGCCCGGGTGTTCGCCGAACCGCTGGTTCCGGTTGGCGGCGAGCCCGACGCGGCCGATAATGCCGCGGTGGCCGCCGCTCTGGTGGGTTACGCCAACCGCGGCGGGCTAGATGACTTTTCGAGCTTGACGCAATTCTTGCAGGAGCATCCCAGGTCCTGCTGGCGGGCGGCGGTGCTCACCGGCCTTGGCATCGAGTATTACCGCACCGCGCATTACTCAATGTGCCTGGATGCATGGCGGCAGGCTTGGGCCCTGGCTCCCGATGCCAAGGATGCCAAGGGCAAAGGTCTTTGTGACCGGGCGGGGGCGGAGTTGGCCGGGATGTATGCCCGGCTGGGGCGGATGGATGAACTGAAGGCCTTTTTTGAATCAGCGAATGGTCGGACGTTCATCGGATCGTCCGGCGAAAAAATCAACGAAGCGCGTGAGGGACTTTGGATGATGGAACACCGGCCGGAAATTGCGTTCCGATGTGGACCACTGGCATTGCAGCGTATTAAGCAGTCGGTCGAGGGACGCCACGCGGTGGATCCCTTGCTTGACCAGGCGGCTTCGAGTCCTCAGGGGTGTTCGTTGGCACAGGTGGCGGACTTTTCCAAGCAAGCGGGAATGAATTTCCAGCCTGCTTTCCGGCAAAAAGAAGACGCCGCCTTTGTGGTTCCGTCCGTGGTGCATTGGAAAGTGGGCCACTACGCGGCGTTGGTGAGGCAGGAGGGGGATCGTTATCTGCTCCAAGACCCAACATTCAGGGGCAACGTTTGGGCGACTCGCCAGGCGCTCCAAGCTGAGGCCAGCGGTTATTTCCTGGTCCCGCCCGGGCCGTTGCCGGAAGGTTGGCGGCCGGTCGAGACCAAAGAAGCCGGGACCGTTTGGGGCAAAGGGTACGTTGGCACGATCGATCCCGGGCCGATTACACCACGCGACCCCAAAAAGGGCCCGCCCATCTGCAACGGCATGATGGCGCCCTATGCGCATCTCAGCACCGTCAATCTTAGCCTGGTGGACACGCCGCTCGCTTATGTTCCCCCGGTCGGTCCACCGGTTAAATTCACCGTGCGGTACAATTATCGGG
Source organism: Verrucomicrobiota bacterium (assembly GCA_049509875.1). GTDB lineage: Bacteria > Verrucomicrobiota > Verrucomicrobiia > Limisphaerales > UBA11358 > UBA11358. The sequence continues at coordinate 3,486 of JBEKZM010000211.1, forward strand.
ACATCCTCCAGGTCGGCAACCCCTACTACGCCAACCTCAGCGCCCAATGGACATGTGACTGGTTTTCCTATATTAACGATAATCCACAAAGTCTCCAGGCCGATGTGACTTACGCCGTGGGAGGCGGCGGGTACCGGACTTTCACCGATTTTAATACCAACACCCAGACTTTCGACTACGAACAGTATGACCAAACCCTGCTGACCCGGATCTCCACCAACCCGATCTGCTACCAACTGCTCTCCCAAGATGGTTCGAAATTAATCTTTAGCCAGTCCGACGGCTCCGTCGGTACATCCCGCAACGTCTTTCTCACCCAGATCGTTGATCCTCAGGGCAACGCCCTGACTTTGAATTACGACGCCAACCTTCTGCTGGTATCCATTACCGATGCGATCGGCCAGGTCACCACCCTCACCTATGGCGTGCCGGCGTCCGGCGATATTCCAGCCGTCCCGTACCTGCTCACCAAGGTCACAGACCCGTTCGGCAGGTCCGCGACCATCAACTACTCGGGTATGGTGGTGGGTTCGCTGGGGTTCATCAATGAGTATGGCGTATTTATTTTCGCCCCCATCGCTGGCTGGGCCCTGTCCAGCGTCACCGACGAGATTGGCATGACTTCCCAGGTTGATTACGGCCAGAATCAAATCGCCTTACAATATCCTTTACAGGGGGACACGTACAGCTACTACAGTTACCTGGTCAACTTGCTGATCACTCCCTACGGCACCAATACTTTCAACGAAATAGACGGGACCAACGACCTCTCGCGCCTCCTGGAAACGGTGTATCCGGACGGCAGCCGCGACGGGGTTGAATTCAATGAGTCGCCTTTAATCATCCCAGGTTCCGACGCGCCTTCAACCGTGCCACAGGGCATGAATGCTTACAATGGGAACCTGGTGTTTCGGAATACTTTTTACTGGAGCCGGAATGCCTCCGCTCAGGCTTTTGGTGATTACACCAAAGCCAGGATTTTTCACTGGCTGCACAGCGATCAGGACTATGGCTCGGCCATCCCTGAGAGCACGAAGGAACCGCTCGAAAACCGGGTTTGGTACGACTATGCCGGGCAAAGTCCGGGCGCAGGAGCCATGTTCGCGGGGGCCAACAATCTGCCAACCCACGCCGGCCGCGTACTCGACGATGGTTCGACCCAGCTCTTTACCTTCGCTTACAACGGCTTTGGCCACATCACCAACCTGGTTGACCCGGTCGGCCGCACCTTCAGCTACCTCTACGACACCAATGGCATTGACCTGCTAAAGATCCTGCAAACCCGGGGAGGCGCCAATGATCTGCTTTTCCAAGCTGCTTACAATTCCCAACACCGGCCATTGACGACCACCGACGCGGCGGGC
>JBEKZM010000212.1:0-4767 GCA_049509875.1 Verrucomicrobiota bacterium
CGCTATGGATGAATTGCGAAAGCAGCAAACCGGAGCAAACGGCGTGGGCTACAGCCTGGGCTACCATTTGCGAAACGGCATGTTTGGCCACGACGGTGCTTATGGCACCGATTTGTCAATCAACCCCACAAATGGAATGGTCGCCATTTTCATGGTCCAATGCACGAGCGGCGACCAATGGGCGGCGCGCGACCTGTTCCTCAAAACAGCCACCCAAGTCTATCAAAAGTAAGGCAATAATATTTGGACACTTCGGGGCCGCGTCCGAATACTGCACGTGAGAACGCCCGGAGGCGGCTCCGCCATCAATATCACACTGGGACGGCTGCCTTGCATTTACCGCAGGGTCTTTGCGACGGGGACTTTGCCCTTCGGAACCAGAGCAAGGCGTTCTCCGGCAGTTGTTGCCAGTTTCAGCATCTTGCCCGCGACGCCTTCCGCAGCTCTGCCGTTGCGGTAAACGATGGCGTCTCCGTCCGGCCAGGGATTCTGCAGGATGCACGGGCCGCCTTTTTCGGAAAGGATTTCGACGAATTCGACCTGGTCGTTTTGCACCGACGCACTGATGAGAAAAGCACCGCGCGCGGCGAGCGTGAACTGCGCGTCCCAACCTTTCGGCCAAGCCGGGAAAACGGTGTTGACCGGCTCTTTCTCGGCGGACGGTGGAACGCTTTGGAGCAGGGCGTTTTGCAGCCCGTGGGAGGCGTTGCCAAGTTGCTCAAACTCGATGGCTCCGGCTCCTTCGCCCATCATCATGCGATTTCGCAGCTGGCCCCCGTTCCGGCTGCTGCCGGCGGCAACGTTGGTTTCGGGGTTGGAATGCATCTGGCCGGGTACGACTGTCTTGATGAATTCGCCCAGGCCGAGGTTGGCGGCGATGACGGGCTCCCGGGAAAGGATGCCAAGGCTCCCTCCGTCGCCGCCCCGGCGGCTGCCGGGGCCGGTGTAAGAGGCCTTCAGGCTGTTGAACAACGCGGTATCGTCCGAGACCGGGGTGCAGATATCATAGTATTCGCCGGGCTGGGGCGCAGGGGGAACGGGCAGGAGGTTGTCCGAGATTTCCTTCCATTGGGGACGGAGGTAGGCATCCACGTTCAGGATTTCCGAGGCGCGGATGGCAATGGGGAACATCACGCGCATGGCCAGCAGTTCCTCCGGCGTATCCGAGCTGCCCCAGGGCCTTTCTTCCAGATTGTTGACATAACGAATGTGATATTTGCCGTCGGCGGCTTTATAGAGGTTGGGGAAGTTGCGATAGAACTCCGCGATGCCCCGGATCAAGGGGTAGCCGGTGGTGCGCAGCCACTCCTGGTCGGGCCAATAGGCGTAATGGAGCCAATAGACATTGGCGATCTTGGCGGTCGTGGATAAGACGTGGGAGGTCCAGGCGAAGGGGCCTTGTTGATCGTCCGTGTAACGGTAATTCCAGCGGCTGTTCAGGCCGTTCTTATCGAGGGCATAAGCGTCAAATTCCTTTGACCGCTCGCTCCAGGGCTTTCGCGCCAGATACAAGTCGCGCATCTCGGCCGCGATGTTGTCGGGCAAATCCTCCAGGCCGTTGAACCACGTGGTCTCGGGGATCCAAACGCCCTGGCTGCCCCATTGCTGCTGCGCCGCGCGGGCGTAAGTGCCTAGACAGCGGCTGTAAGTGTTGAACACGCAAGTCATCAGTTCAGGCCGGTTGGCCGGCGTGAAGCCATCGAAGAGGCAGCCCTGATTGTGCCACCAGTACATCGAGCCCCACATGCGCAAATCGCCGTCGGTGCCCCAGAGCACGCCGCAGAAGCGCGGCATGTAGGTCGCGCGGGAACAGGAGCCCATGAGGTAAAGGTAATAGGTGTAATACTTCTCCACGTTGTCCGCCACGCCGTCGGCGCTATGCAAATGAATGAAACCTTCGGCCCAGAAATTGCCCCACCACTTGCGGTTGTCCTGGAGCAAGTCGTCAAACGACTTGCCTTGGGCGGCCGCCAATTGCTTCAGCGCCAGATCGCCCACGTTTTCATTGCGGTCGTAACTGACGGCGGCGGCGGTGAGGATCAACAGCTTACCCAGGCGCGGCTCGGCGGAAAAACGAACGGTCATCTCGTTGGCATACGATGCCTTGGCAGCGCGCCCCACAACGCCAATGGCCACGGCGGAGGCGCTATAAAAGCTGCCTTCGGTGAATTCCTGGGTCAGCAGGATTTTCCCGTCGCGGATGTCCAGGCGCGAGATGGCCACGTGATCGCCAGTCCGGATTTCCGCGCCGTGCGGTTCGATGGCCGAGGGGCTCTGTTTGACCGTAAAATTCTGCGCAAAGCGCAGCATCCGGAGGTCAATATTGATGGCGCCGGGATGGCTGCGCTGGTCGTCCACTTCAGTGGCGATGACGTCGCCGTCCGTCCAGGCCAGGCTGCGCGTTTCGACGCCGTCGCCGCCGGTGGTTTCCAGACCCTCATAGACCGACAAATGCTGGCTGAACTTCCCGCCGGTGAAGACATCGTTGCCGAAGTCCACCAGGTTGATGTCAACGTATCCGCAGCCGGCGGAATAGTCGGTGTGGCCTTTGGGAGAAGCGAGGGTGTTATTGCCGCTGCAGAAAAGATCGTCGTGATTGATCTGATAATGCAGGGCGGCGGGAGTGGTCCAAACCAGCGTACCCAGGCGGCCGTTGCCGATGGGCAGGCCGTCATGGGTGCTCGGTGCCGGGGTATTGAATGAGAGGTCAGAGTGCGCAACCAGGCTGCGGTAGTCGTATTTGAGCAAACTGTCGGCGATTTGCGCGACGGCTGTGCCAACCGCCAGCAAGGAAAGACATAGGGCTGCGATTTTTGTTTTCATAGGATTACTGAAAATCCATCCAGTCAACGGCAACGGATCCGCTCTGGATGGACAGCTTTACCTGATTGGCACCGGCCAAAAGGCTGACCGGATTGAATTTGATTTCAACCCAGTTCTGGTTATCCACCGCCAGCTCCTGGCTGTGGCCGTTCACCGAAATTTGGAAAACCGCCGGAGCCCTTTCCGCCTTGGCTTTCACGGTCAAGGCATAGGTCTCCGCGGCCAGGCTGTTGACGGTATACGCTGTCCATTCTCCTGCATTCAACCGGATTGCCTGTCCGGAAGGCTCGACGAGCTCCACCGGCACCGGTTCTGAAGTCCGGTAGTATTTCGCGTTGGCCGTGTCCGCCTTGACAAAATACGAAACGTTCGATCCTTCATGGCCGTAATTTTCGGCTTCCACCTTTCCAGGCACCCGCCGGAAAATGGAATTGACCACATCCGGGCAGAACTCGCAGTTTTTGAGCCGGATATTCTGCAGCAGTTCATCAAATGCCTTTTGGGCCGCCTCGGGCGGCGGTTTAGGCGCCCCGCTCCGTCCCGAATAAGCCATGATGGCGTCCCAGTTTTGCGGAGTTTTGATGGAATAAGGGGTGTTCCGGGTGTTCATCTTTTTCCAGGGCCAGAAAGACCAGCCAATGTTGTTCGCTTCAAAGTAATCGGTCGTGGCCCAATAGATCGCATTATCCCTTTCCCCGGTTTCACCCGCCCACAAAGGAGCACCAAATTGTTTGCGGCGGTCAAGAAACTGGCTGAGGTCGTTCAGCCTCGTTGGATTGGCCCAACAATAGTAATGAAACTGGTAAACCAGATTACTGTCGAATGGCGTTGAAAAAACGGACCAGTCGTTGGCCCAGTTCGCTCCTTCCACCGTGATCATATGCTTTTGGTCAACCGCCCGGATGGCCTGGGTGATGCGTTTATAAAGGGGTTCAAGCTCGCGCTTGTATTTTGCGGCGGCACCCGTGCGCTCGGGCAGCGGCTCGTTCAATAGATCGTAGGCGGCCACGGTGGGGTCGTCGTGGTAACGCGTGGCCAGCTTCACCCAGAGGGCCACCAACCGGTCCTGATTTGCGGGATTCATGAACAGCCCCGGCTCGTCGTTGGCGCTGTCGTCAATGTTTTGTCCCGTTTGTCCGCCGGGCGCGGCGTGCATGTCAATGATCACATAGACGCCATTCCCCCGACACCAGTGGACCAGGTTGTCCAAAAGCTCGAATCCTTCCGGCTGAAACACCGGATTTTCCCCCTCGGATAAAAACAGCCGGGCATCCAGGGACGGACGGACGGAATTGAATCCGAGCTGGGAGAGTCGCCAGATGTCATTCTCGGTGACGTATTCGTTTCGATATTCCCTCCAGAACTTCGCAGCGTGCTCTAGGCCGATCAAATCGCGCACGATCTTTTCAATTCTGCGAGGCCGGTCGCCGGTTTCCCCAAACCGCCACATGTAACCCTCCGGCAACATCCAGTTGCCCAGTCCGACGCCCCGCAGCACGACCTTTTGACCTTGCTCATCAACAATGCTTTCACCCTGGGTATGCAAAAATCCCGCGGCCGGCGCGGAACATAACAAAGCCAGAATCATCAACAGTGAAAGGCGGACGGCCGCCTGGTTTGCAAAAGAGTCAGTCATTTTCATCGGTTCATTTTTGGCCGGTTTTATTGGCCCGCCTTTTCCAAAAATAGCGCGGCAAGATTGGTGTTGTTTTCATAAGAATAAGGCATTCATAAGCCACTTTGATTGAGTTGCCTCTCGTCGTCGTTATTTGTTTTTCGAAGCACTTGAGAATGATAATCACCAAGCTAGTCAACCATCGCAAGAGGTGGACCCCATCCTTTGGACAGGAAAACGCAGAAATTAAGTTAGATTTTCAGGCTCTGCATCATTAGTTTTTTTGTTCTGGTTTGTTTTTGTTTGCTCTGCGTTTTGCTTACTCAACC
>JBEKZM010000213.1:0-4712 GCA_049509875.1 Verrucomicrobiota bacterium
TCCGCCATACTGACGTGCAAGTAGGATGCCACGGCTTTCGGATCATGGCCGACACTGGCAGTTCCTTCGGTGCGCGTGGAACAGTGAGCAGCTTGAGCTCAGCCTCTTGTGGGAGGCGGTCGGCCTTGCGCTGGTCCACTTCCTTTGCGGACCAGACCAGGTTTTCGTGCACGGCAGTTCGTTTGTATTCCAGCATTCGGAAAAATGGTCGTCAAACTCATTTTGACTATGAAAAGACTATCAGACCTCACAACTGGCGCTAGGGTTATCCGTTTCTTCCACGTTGCTGAAAAGATGCCCCCAATGCCACTGTTTGTAATTCATATGGACGGCGAATTTGTCTATTGCAGCATCTCGCCAGACGTTGATTATCGAGATATGCACTCCCCAATGCCCATGTGGCTATTCAGCAAGTCCACAGGGCAGGAATACGACCCTGAAATAGCCGCCATGTTGGGTGCTCGAGCTGATTACAGTATATCACACATTGAACCCGCGTGAGGCCAAGCAAATGATTTTGCGCATTGGGACGCTAAGCGCGACTTCGGTTGATGAGTAAAGCCTCCTGCTTCTTGGGCGTCACCCGTTTGCCGGCTCTCGGTCCATAGAGGTTTTCCAGTGTGAAACTCGGATCATTAGGGCGAATTTTTTGTTTCAGCTCTTCTTTAGGATAATCGTCAAAACACCATTTAGGGTGGAATACCAAGTACGCCGAAATGATCGGCTTGTTGATGAAACTGAGCCTCTCAAGTTGGTAGACATCGAAATTGTGGAAATACATGCGACGATGGATCAGTCCCCAGCTCGCAAAATTTTTCCCGAGCAACTGAGACAATAAGATCACGTGTGCATCGCCCAGATTTGAATGACCCTCAGAAATTCTGCATTGGGTGAGCGGTAGTGCAGAAAACCGCCGCCGCCGCAAAAAGCGCAACATGAACTCATCAGAATAATGTGCTTTATTCTTATTTTGCCCGGCGATCACCTCCGGCAGGATGCCGGTTATGGTTGCCAACGCCGAAGCCCCGCAGCCTATGCGGGACCGAATCGCGTCGCTAAACAAATAAGGTGTAAAGGCGGTCACCGCGTATTTTTCAAAATTAACGCGGCGACCGTTGTAACTTCCTCGTTCCATATCACCAAGAGGTGCCCGGAATGTCCGTTGTCGCTGCCTTCACAGGCTTATACACGGTTTTGGGGGCTTTCGGCTTTGGTTGGCTCGTTGCTTTTGTTTTCGGTGTTTTTTTTGGCATACGCGTACACATTGCCTGAAAAAGCAGTTGCGCAGGTAGCGATTTCCAAACCGGCACGGGAATTTCCGGCCTGAGGCGGAAATTTTCGCCGGGACGAACGCGATGGACTTTGAATTCCACAAGTTCTACCCGCCGCTCGTGGCCATTGGGCGACACCATGTCAATAATATCCGTTCGATGGATCGGACCAAAAGAAGTGGACATCCAATCCGTTAAGATGCCATTTGCGAAACCGTAGGCCGTCCACCAAGACTTCAACGTGGCCGCGTACGTACACTGACCTCGATAGAGTTCAAATTCTTCCGCGATATGTGTCTCGTGTTGGTGCGCACAACGCTTACGCATAAAATACAAGACCAGTAATTGAGGTTGATCGCCGATTTCGTGAGCGATCTATTTCGGCCCAAGGAGCAATTTATAATGGCAATCTTTTACAACCAGGCCGCGTGCTCGACACATCTTGTCATCAGCATCATGATGAACAATTCTCCAAAACCTAGCACACAATTTCCAAGCATCCTGCGGACTGCATACCCCGACGCGGACCCAAGACCACGGATTGCATCCCAGACCGTTTGGCGAAAATCCCGCGACCCTCCTATTGAAAGCGCTCCGCGCATCCAACGCGAATCCAATATGAATCATCGCGAACTGGAAGAAGACAGATCACTTCGAACCCGTTGGGATGCCTTGGCCAATCCTGGCGACCACCACACAGAGCATGCTTTTTCCAGGTTTGTTCAAGTTCACGGAAAACATCGCAATGTTCTGAATTGTGCCATTCCTTTGGCTCGGGCCAAGGGCCTTACCGATTTTCAGCTGCCTCCGGGCGTTACGGTCAGTGATTGCTTCGATGCTTCGGTCACAGGGAATTTCCCGGCCGCGTTGAAAGGCTGGACGTACACGCCCAAAATCCAGGCGGTCAAGCAATTGCCCCAAATGCACACGCTTCCCAAGGAGCATGCCTCCCTTATCCGAGCACCGTGGTTCCAACAACAATCGCCTTCCGTGTGGTTGGGCATCAATGGCCGCCACCTTCGGTACAACCACCAACTGTGGCAGGATTTGAAACCCAAGAACTTGCAGGGGGTAAATACCACACTCGTACTGGTTTCGCCACAAATCGGCTACACGCTGACTCCACACATCCAGCTGGAAAAATCCTTCATGTTCCTGGGTTCACTGGCCCGTGGGCTGATGCCGACCCAGCTTTTCCCAGCCAAATATCTGTATCCGGGCTCCTCGCTGGGTGACCTGGCAGAAATGCCGGCGCCGATCTTCTCCGATATTCTTCCTGTCACCGGTGGGTTTGCCTTTCCGGTAATGGAATGTGACCCCGATCCCTGGCGTGTTTTGGCCTTTTACGACCGGTCTGATCGCTACTATGGTTATCCTTTTAGCCGAGCCCTCGAATCGGTCAATGACTTTACTCTCAACAACCACGAGCCCGGCCCGATGTTGCTGCCTAACGGTCAGAGGGTTGTTGCGCGCAAAAGCCAATCCCACGTGTACGCAACCCTAGATCCTAAGCTCAAGGAGTTGCTGAAGTTGAACCGTGACGCTTTTGAGGACGCAACCGGGTTGTTGCGGGGGACGATCACTCACGATGGTTTGCCTTATTTTCTGCCTGTGGAAATGCAATCGTTGGTTTACGCCGTTATTTTGACCCATTGGCGGATGGAACTGGACACACCCGGTGATCTAACTTCCTACACGCTTACCACATCGCACGCCGCCATTCGGGGCTACAACTTCTATCAGCGCCAGGAACCGTACTATTCGAACTTCATGCGTATGATTCAGGAGTTGTGCAAGGATCCAGACTTTAAGACGTACCCACTGTCCACGCACCTGACAGACTCGTGGCTGGGTGGGAATCTGCGTCTTTCCAACCAGCAAAGCACGTCGGAACGGGAACTGAATCCATACGCCATGCGCGCCTACTATCATCAGCAACTTGACTGGCAAATGGGCGTCCTAAATTTGATGAATCATGCTGCCTTTCGCACAAAGACCGATCGTGCGGGACTCAGCTCTCGCACCGGCTTGGAACTGGAAAAGCAGCTGGATTTGGATGGTCTCGCATTCCACCAAATGCACCGGATGCTCCGGTTTGACAGCCATTTATTTCAACGCCCGATGAAGTACGCATCGTTATGGCCCGATCTGCATCCAGGCTGGACTGATCTCGACCAGAAGGTGCTGACCGAGACCTTACCGAAGCTCTGAATTATGGAACTCTCGTAATGATTGTTGCACGCCTCCACGGAACGATCAACGATGCGCAGCCGGCTTTCTTTTTCTCTTCCCTGGCCCATGCCACCAAGCTGTTCGAGTTTGCGCGCGCCTGATGGCTTTTAATGCGCTCTGCTTGACGCCGGCAATCGCAGCTCGTCGAGTCTGGCCATATGCAGCACAACCGAGAAAAGGCACCAACTCTGCCACCCAAGTGCCGGCCGAGATTTTGCCTACTACAATGCATTTTGGGGTGGTGCTACTGTGTTTTTGTTTCATGATTTGTTCTCCGCTATCATCAAAAATTGTGGCATTTGTCATCGGTTCCATTGGGCTGTCGGAAATCTCTATGCTTTTTAACGACATGCCGATGGAAGTTCACATAGGCCTCTTAATCTGCCCATTTCCGCTCGCGCACTCTCAACCACCTGAGCGGGTATGAAAGAAGCTGGCCAAACAAGACCGAGCAACCGCTTATCTTGCCAGACATGGATGGCCTGAACCTTTTGGTGGATGGTATATTTAAGGGGTTCCAAATTGGACAGACACTCGTCGTACAGCAGTGCCGGCACGGGCTGCAGGTGGTTAAACCAAACATAGCGTTCCTCTCCACAACGATGGTAAAAGACGGGTTTTACAGTCCGACCAATTGACAGTGGAGTTGAAACGGGACATGACGTTCCCTTCGATACCTTCTGTTGCTGAAAGTGCGCTGGCGGGATACCAAAGAGATCCACCACGGCGCCAGCCATATGGTCTGAATCCAATAGCGGATTGTCCCAGCAGGTGGTGGAATAAAACGGCTTTCCGCCCGCCTTTCCTACAGTGCAGACCAACTGCACGCGCTTTATCGGGTGCAAGCGGGAACCGATCGGCTGAAACACGTCTTGGTCCTCGTCACGGATCTGAGTCCACCACACAGCTGAACAAAAAATCCTTTTAAACGATAGTGGCCCGTTATAAAACATTTTGGGTTTGTGTTCTGGCAAAATGTAAAAATTCTCACCAGCTTGTTTAGCGGCGCGGGTGAGTTTTTCCGCGTCCAAGTCAAGATCCAGGTCTGCGCCGCTGAGAACGATCCCTTGGTGACGACTGCAGACTTTTGAGTTGAACACGACCAGATGCTTGGGGAATTTTCGGCAATAGGCACTTTTTGAGGATGCAATCAATCGACCGGCATGAAGACCGTGGCTCCGGAGAACATCTCTCAGCTCATTTTTTCTC
>JBEKZM010000214.1:0-4700 GCA_049509875.1 Verrucomicrobiota bacterium
TCACCCACCAAAATGGAGAGCGGTCTCTTTTATATAAAAACGCCATAATGTTGTGTCATCCAGTGTCACCCGGTGTCACTCACAATGCGATTTTCATAGGAAATCAGCAAGTAAATAAGCGCCTCCGCAGTCATCAGCAAGCACAAATCTGAATCGGGGGTTCGAATCCCCCTCTCTCCGCCCTATTTTACAGGGGAATTGTGAGGGTGACTCACAAAGGGACTCACAAATTCCAGTCCCGTTAAGCCCCGACTTGTCCCAAGTAGTCACCGCTTGGGCAAATCTTCCCGAACCGCTCAAGGCCGCAATCCTCGCCATCGTCAAGTCGGCGGTGTGAATCCCAAAACCGCCATGAGCATTCCCATGACCTAGCCTATGAGCGCGTCACAATTGAATTTAACGGGCTTGCAGGCCGGGGATTTTGGCGGGCGGTCCTTCGAGATCGCCGCTTTGGAAAAACTCGCTGGTGAGGCTGGCAGCAGGCATAGCCGCCACCTGGACACGATACTCACAAAAGGAGACCTATGAATCTGGAAGTTGAAGTCCTCAAATCGCTTCCCCGCCTTTTCAATGCGCTGGACGCGTTGATTGACGATTACGGCGTTTATCTCTACCTGGTGTTCGTCTGGCTGGCGCTGGCGGTCATCGCTTGGATTATCAGCGGTGGCCTGCGGAGACAGATAAAAGGAAATGCTGCCCGGATCATTCCCGTTGTCATCATCATGACGCAACCACCGAAGCAACCGGAAACACCCGTCGTTGACATCGAGGTTGAGCAAGTGTGGAACGATAACGACCAAACCACGGACTAACCATGACGCCTTTTCACCCGCAACAATCAGCCCGTGGCCGGAGTGACCGCCAAACGGCAACCGACGATACGCTCCAAATTCACGTCGCGAATTGCAACAAAAAGTTGCACGCTCGTATCCACGAGACGCGAATAATCTGGTGCAACAATTGGCAGGGAGCAGGCCAAGCGTATGCCGCCGAATTGAAGTTTTATGCAAGGCAAGCCGTACCCCTTCGAAACCGAAGGATTCTACGGCTCGCCAAAAGCTCGCCGATGGCCGCGCGGAGTCCCGCGAGATGGCAGCGCGATGGCCGCGCAATATCCGGCAAGATTGCCGGTAAGATGTCTCGCGGCATTGCCGCGCAACTTCCCGGTAATGGCCGGGCACTGGCAGCGGCAATGCCGCCGAATGTCCGTCAAGACGACTCGCAAGACAGCTTGCCTTGCACCGGACTTGGCCGCCATGTCCGCACCGGAAACTTGCGAGACGACTCGCAACTTGGCCGCGCAACAACCGCGCAACTTCCCGGTAATGGCCGGGCACTGGCAGCGGCAATGCCGCCGAACGTCCGTCAAGACGACTTGCAAGACAACTTGCCTTGCGCCGGACTTGGCCGCGCCATGACCGCACTGGAAACTTGCGAGACGACTCGCAACCTGGCCGCGCGGCAGCCAAGGCAACATCTCACAAGCAGCTCGTCGGATTCTCGTCGTCAGCTTTTATCCATGACAATCCAAAGACCATGAACACACCAACCACACCAACTCCCGACCTGGAATCGCTGCGCAGGGCGGTTCAGGAATTCCGGCCTAATCCGCATCGCCTCCCGTTCAACGGTCTGAAACCCGTTCACGATTCCATCGTGGAATTGCGCAGGCAAAATGCGTCCTACTCCGCCATCTCTGATTTACTGCAACAGCATGGCGTCAAGACCAGTCGGGCGCGTGTGGCCGAATACGGCCGCATCGTCCTGGAAGGCGGAAAATCCCGCAAACGGCGGAAACGGGCCAGCACCGCACCAGTGGCAAATAACCTGGTCACGCCTCAAACAGCGCCAGCCGTGGCCGCAAAGCCCACGTCGGCCACGCCTGCGCCGACTGTGGTGCCGGCAGGCAATGTCACGCCGGCACCAAAAGAAAATCCCGCATTCACGTCGCACGGACCACGCATCGCCAAAGTGGCCCAACTATCCCCGGAAGAAGCGAAAGAATTTGAGGCCAGCCTGAGGCCGGAAAACGCCCCCAAGCCATGACGAGGCTGCGCAGGATGGGGCGCGTTTATCCAGTCCGGCCCTTGCCGGGTTATGCGATTCACTGGCATTCCGTTCTCATTCGATGACCGTGACACTTCCCGCGTGAATTCCTAATCGCCATCGGTCTTGGCGAAGCGAGCATCGTCAAGGTGGAAGTCGAAGGGCAACAGGGCGAAACGACCTTGACGACGCGCAGCGAGCCATACCATGGGACGGCGATTCACGCGGAGTCAACCAATCTTTGGCACTGGCCATGCAAAATGATTGTCAGAACCGAAGCGAGTGTGTAGAAATTCCCGGAAACTCATCGGCTATGCGGCCATCCGGCAATCACATTCTCAAGCATAAACGGGTTAAGCGGCGATGGAACGCGCCGTGGACGCCGAGCGAGTTGCAATTGCTCGGCCAGAGGACGGATGCTGGACTCGCGCAACGGTTGGGACGCTCCATCAAAGAGGTTGCCGCCATGCGCGAATCGCGGCACATCGAGGCCGCCACTCCCAATCGCCGATGGACTGAGGCGGAAAACCGGATGCTGGGAACCATGCCGGATGTTGAACTGGCCCGCCGTCTGAAACGCGGGATCACCGGGGTTGAACAACAGCGGTTAAAGTTGGGTATTTCCTTTCATCTGTCCGGCACGGAACTCGTCCGGCTGTTAGGGCATCAAGGCCAGAAGGTGAACGCTTATCGCCAGCGCGCGAAGCGATTGCACGCCGCCAACAGTTATCAGAAATGGGAAGACGCATTCCTGGGGAAAATGACCGACGGCGAAGCCGCTCGCAAAACCGGACGCACAATCAGCAGCATCCATTGTCGTCGGACCCGGCTGGGCATTCCCGCCGTGTATGTCCATCCCGAACCCATTCGCCCGTGGACGGCAGAAGAAATCAAGCTCTTTGGCACGATGACCGACTCGAAATTGGCTCGCCAGCTAGGCCGCAAAAAACATCAGGTGCTCGCCAAACGTCTGGCCCTGAAAATTCCCCCGTTTCAGCATCGCCGCCCTTCCCGTTCATGGAAGGCTTCGGAAATCAAACTTTTGGGCCGTTTTATAGATTCGGCGGTGGCCAGTCAAATCGGTTGCCCGCAATATACGGTTCGCAAAAAACGCCTCAAGTTGGGCATCCCGGCCTGTCGGCCTGGCCCAATATACAGAAAGTGGACGCAGGCAGAGGACCGGCTGCTTGGGACAATGCCAGACCCGAAAGCCGGGCGGCAACTGAAGCGTTCAAGAGGGGGTGTCCTCGCTCGCCGCAAACGACAACAGATTCCCGCGTGGCCGGCCCGACAGACAATCGCTTGAATCGGCAACCAAGTCATGCCCCCCATCAAAAGAAACCAAAAGCGCCGAGGCGCGCCATGGAAATTAAACGAGCTAAAGTGGATTGGCAACAAACCCGATTCGGTTTTGGCCAGGCGGCTGAAACGAACCATCAAGGAGGTTGTGGCCGAACGCACGGGCCGCCGTATTCGGCTGGAGACGCCGCCACGCCGGTGGACGGCCAGGGAGATCCAATTACTTGGGCGTTACCCGGATGTGGAATTAGCCCGCCGGTTGCGCCGGAATGAATCTGCCGTGCGTTGTCAACGAATTCATTTCCACATACCCCCGATGCATCCACTGAAAATCACGGGTTGGACAGAGGAAGAAGACAAGTTGCTTGGCACCATGCGGGATGACCTGCTGGCGAAAAAACTGAAACGGCACGCCAAGAACGTGACCTATCGCCGCAGAAAGCTCGGTATTCCCCGCTTCTTTGCCCCGCACTGGACCAAAGAACAGGATGCGCTTCTCGGCAAATGGCGCGACGAGGAAATTGCCCGGAAGCTAAAGCGGACGGCCAAGGCCGTCGAAGCGCGGCGGTTAAAATTCGGCATTCATCTGCCTGCTGATCTCAGCGCAAGGTGTCGGCCTGATTGGACAGCCCAAAGATTGGGCTGGCTGGGGCGGTTTTCCGATGAAGAAGTGGCGCGGCGTGTCGGCTGTCCGGTCAAGGCGGTCATCAGAAAACGAATCAAATTACACGTTCGCAAGCGCCGTGACCTGCTGGAAGTTAAACCGTGGACACCTGCCGAAGACGAGTTGGTTGGAACAATGGCCGATAAGCAATTAGCCGCGCGGTTGGGCCGGTCGGTTGGAAGTGTGGGGCATCGCCGCAGAAAGCTTCTGCGTCCACAAATCAGTCCGGGCGTTAAACGCTGGTCGGAAGCTGATTTGGCATTGTTAGGTCAGTTGTCGGATGCGGAAGTGGTTGCCCGGACAGGACACCCGCTCAATTCGGTCAAGCAAAAGAGATGCGATTTGGGCCGTCCGCCAGTGAATCCCAAGAGACGTGCCTGGCAACCGCATGAGGATGTGCTCTTGGGCACGAATACGGACAAAGCCATCGCGGCGCGGTTGGGGCGGGATAAAACGACTGTGGCCTGCCGCCGCTTAAAATTGGGTATCGCTCCATACTTTGCAAAACAGTTGGCGCTGCCGGGGGCCCTGGCTTCGTAACAGGGTCGGCAACGGGTTAGCAACGCGCAAAGCAACAAAGTTCGCAACGCGGTTGGCACAAGCGAAGCATTTCGCAAGATGTCTTGCGGGATATACCGCGATTGATCTTGCGGACTACGCGCAGCATTGCGCGAGAAATGTCGCCGGTCGT
>JBEKZM010000215.1:0-4683 GCA_049509875.1 Verrucomicrobiota bacterium
CGAAATCCTCGGATTGCCCATACCCAAATCGACGGTTTAGGGCATAGAGCCACCATGTTGTAAATAGTGCTTTTACAACAACTTCCGAGCCTCCCTTCAAATAACTCGTAAACTGGGGCTAGCTGCGTGCCCGTGGCGAACCGTGAGCTGAACCGGGCGCGGTTGAACAGCCCCGGCTCCCGCTTGGGGCAGCGCCACGAGACCGTCTACCTGGCCATATTACCGCTGGAGCCAGTCCTTCAATTCTGCGTTCTTCCGATGTTGACGCCGGGTTGCACCCAGCCTGGGCATCCCGGTGCGCCTGTTGACCGCCCATTCCATGCGTCGCGGGGTGAGAACGGACCGGTGAAATGATTGCCTGACGACACCAAGTCGGATGCCCACGATCCCGGATGTTCCGGCGGCATCGTGGTTTTGGTCAGATGGCAAGGAACCGCCGTCGATCCTTCATTGTTTACATTTCCAATCCAAAGGCGGTTGTCCGCTATTAGGTCCTCCAGCTCCCCGTCATAAACTGTTCTTTCCAGTACTTAAACTGGCGGTCATCCGCCGATAGCCGTTGGAAGCTATGTGCTGTAATGAACATTTTGACTGCGCCGGGCGCGAACTCCGATTCGGGGTGGGCCGTCCAGTGGGCTTTCCAACCGTGCCCCGGCGCAGTCATTGCTTCCAGGCCGATTTGCAATTGTATCGTCAGGGTTTCATCTGCCAAGTGCTGATCCCGTTCTCACCCGCCACCTATATCGTAAAGGTAGAGAACATGCTCGTCGGCGCGTTCAGCCAGTCATTCCACCAGCAATCGCTGTCCGTCCTGGTCAAGAAAAAGCCTCTCGTTCAGCTCGCCCGCCGCACGATCTCGTGCACCCTGGCGTTCGTGACTGGCCTTCATGGCTCGGGGCCTGCCGAGCGGCAGTAGCAAGGAAAATCCCTATGAAATCTATACCAAACTCAAGTCATGATGTTGACCAGATGGCACGCTGGCTCACTGAGAGGACCGCCCACTTCAAAGCGTTGGCAAACCAGGTGGCGGAAAGTTGCCGCAAGCGGACCCAGAAAATCGTTGACGAGATGGCCTCAAGCACGCCGGCGGCACGCATAGCGGCTGCCAAGGCACGGGCACGGGCTACCTACACAAAAATCGATGAAATAAACGCGCAGGCTGATCTGAAAACCGCTCAAAACCAGACTTCTGTGGTCAGTGCCGTACTGGACGCGGTACGCATCGACGACCTCGACGAGCTTTTCAAAATCCGTGACCAGCTTCCTGACTGGCTGCATGAGCGGATCAAAAATGTTTACGCCAAGGTCAACTGGGTCAAAAACAATGGTAAAAAAGGTCCCTTCACCGTGGCGGTCCACGACAACCACATCCCCGTGGACAAGGCGCTGACCATCCTCGCCCACTTGCATAGTTTCCCTGGTGGTGAGGCGTTGGATGGTTGCGTTGATGCCGTGATTGAATGCGGCCTTTTTCCCAAGGTCAAGAAAGGCGTGTTCAAGAAAGGCAAAAAGGTCGGGGAGGAGCACATGTTCCACTACTCCCAGCGCTGCCAGGACGGCGAACATTGCAACCTGTGCAATTACATCAACATCTCGGACGGGCTTAAAATCCTCCTTGAATCTTACGACGAATCCGCCTTTTACCATGGCGGAAGCTGGTTTGCATTCAGTGTCGCTCCGCGTAGCGATCCAGCTAAGGCCAAGGCCATTGGCCGGACACTTGTGCCAGAGGATTGGATATATGAAAATCCGAATTCCATTGTATTTCGGGAGTCTTACCAGGGCAGAGCATTCAAATATGGTGACGTGGTTGACGTGGACGAAGACCAGGACTGGCATGTGGAGTCCGCCATCCGGCGCTTCCTGGGTGCGGTCCAGTGTGCGTTAGGCAAGCTCATAAAAAATGGCTGGCTGGACGGCATCCGGGCCAAAATTGAAAACAGCATCGAATTCCTGCCCTTCGCCTCCCATCAGCACTGGCATGCGGTGGGCAGCTCGAAGTGTGAGCATGATCCTCGGAAGATGGCTGAGTTCATCAAGGCGGAGGCCGATGAAATCCTGGCTCATTCCTGTCTCGGTCTTTACGCCGACGTGATGGTGGCTGTCATCGCAGAATCAGCTGATTTGGAGCGCTGGGTCCGCTACATCAACAAACCGGTCGATCTGGTCGGCCCCATTGACTCGGTCTATAACCGCTTCCCCGGCCTCCGCAGGAGTGACGAAAAGTTCAAGGAGATGTACGAAGAACTTTGCCTTTACCTGGTCCGCAGCCGCCGTGTTTTTGGGATGATCCGCCATCCGCCATCTGAGGACGATGAACGTGGCGCCCACACCTACCAGCTTTATCGACGGTACGTCAGAGGAAATCACAAATTTGGAGTCGGCAGTATCCTGTCAGAACCCCCACGGCACCGGAAATGGCGCAAGCGCCATGCTGACAACGAGGCCGAATCCAGAAGGCGTGACCGAATGCAGTGCCTTGCCCATCGTCTGGGGTTTCGTGTGGTAAAGTGTCCCCGGCACAACCCCGAGGCCCAGGGATTTGGCACCTATCACGTTGTCGATTCCCATTCAAATCAGATCGTCGCTGCTGGTGAACTCGGGCAGTACGGGTTGTCGTTGAAGCAGTGCGGGAATTTTCTAAAAAAGAAGCAGATGGCGGTGAAGCCCCCGGATTGAGCTTTGCGGGACATCCTGCTCTGCGAAAACCGTCGCTTGAATGCACTTTAGGGCGTGTGCAAAAACTAATTCCGAGATGTCCTGGGAAGGAGGGTGTAATTCCACTCGGGCAGATAAGGGTGCCTGAGCAGGTCGAGTTTCCTCATTTGATGGTTGGAGATCGGAATTTTGGTTGGGTAATGCTTGGGGTTTAAGGTGCAGTTGACGACCAATCCAGTTTGGGTGCGCGTGCCCTCGATGAGGCGCACAATGGTTTCGTAATCGGCCAGGGGTTGCCCGCTCCAATGCTTGCTGATTTCGCTGAAGAGACGATGCTCGATGGGATTCCACTTGGAGGCGCCGGCGGGATAATGACAGATCGTGACGCCGATCTGATAGGCATCTACCAGTTTTTCCTGCAGGGCGAGCTTCCAGGCGCGGCAGCGCGCGCCATTGCTGCCGCCGCTGTCGGCCAGGATCAACAACTCAGGAGCGTTGGGGTATCGGTGGCGGCCCTCGCGGCGCCACCACCGGCAAATGGCTTCCACCGCGAAGGCCGGCGTGTCGTGGGACTTGCCGACGACCACCAGGCCGCGGTTGGCTTGCACGTCGTAGATGCCATAAGGGATGGCCATCCCGGTTGCTTGGGAACGAAAATCATGGTCTTGAACCAAGATGGGGTCGCGGCTCCACACTTGACGGTTATTTTTAAACTGGCCCACCAGTTCCTTTTTCTTGGTATCGACGCTGATAATCGGATAGCCGCTCCGGAGAAACTCCTGTCGCTGGTGGTTGAGCAGGCTGAACTGTTGATCGCGCCAAGGACTGGCCTGATCGCACAGGCTTTTGCGGTTGGCATGCAGGGCATAGTCGAGTTGGTCCAACAAGCGCCGGACCGTGTTGGGACAAGCACGCAACCCCAACTGCGCCAGTTCCGAACTGATGGCGCGCAGCCGTTTGCCGGTCCACAAGCCGCGCTGGCCCGTCGGATCCCCAGCCGTGTCCTCCTGCAACAAGGCCCGGAGCCGGTTCAGGATTCCGGGCGTTTTTTTTCCACCGTCGGCCGGCCACCGCCCGGTTGCCGAACCCGCCCGCGCAGCACTTGGCCACCCAGCAACTCGCGTTCGCCGCGGGCCACCGTGTCCACATCCAAACCGAAGCGTTGTGCCGTTTGGCGTTGACCGCCGTGACCGCACTGCAAACTCTCCAAGCCGGCGTAAAGTCGCCGCTGCTGTTCGTCCAGCAGACTGTAAAACAGTGCCTTGACCGCCTGCAGGTCATCGCCTGCGGCTTGCTGGGCCTGCCGTGCCGCCCATTGTTCCTGCCGACGCGTCCGCTCCTTGGCACAATACAGATAGCGGCCTTGCCACTCCTGCCGGGAAAGCCGCCCAGCTTGTACCAACTGGCGCAAGGCATCCTTGGCGGCGACCTGGACCACCGCTTCCAATTCGGACACCTGATAACCTTTGGGAGATTGGGTCACCAGCGCTTCCGCCGTGTTCAACAGTGTGCCCTGCCGCGAAAAACGGACGTCGCGCCAAGACCACAGTCCCAGTTCATCATAGTGCGCGAGGGCATCCAGCGTGTAATAGGTGCCGTTATGGGAATAGCTGCTGCGGTAGCCCAAGGGGGCCAATTTGCGCAGGACCGTATAGGTGACGGAGCTGCCCAAGGCCTCTTTGAGTTGCGGCATGGTGGCAATTTTTTGGTCCTGCAAGAGGTCCAGCAGTTTGTCGGCGGAATAGCGAACGGTGTTCATAATGTGAATATAACGCCTTCTCCGGCGTTGTCGAGCGTGATATTCACATTTCCAACCGGCGGCGCACCACCTCCATGACTGCATCATCCGCCCAATGAACATTTGGGTGGCTAACGCTTATACCTCAAACCGCAACGACTACATTGGCCCAAATAGCCGCGACAGAAGGCGGCAATGCCGCCTTCGGTGGTCAGTTGGGGAACGTAGGCATTCAAATACATCCGGTCGATGCATTCGAGTTCCATGACGACATGTTCTTGCTGGAG
>JBEKZM010000216.1:0-4664 GCA_049509875.1 Verrucomicrobiota bacterium
TCGGGTCGCCGAATTGACGCCCACGGCTTGGAAAGCGACGCAACAGAAAAAATCCTGACATTCCCCGCAGTTTACCCCAGACCCGTCGCCCCTACCATACGGGGTTAGTAACACGGATACGAACGTCTCCGTTGTCTTCACGTGGACATGTTTGAGAGCCATGTCGAACCAATCTGGGCGAGACTCAATGATTTCATTTTTGCGATAGCCGGCGAAAAATCCGCAATACAGCACAAATTGCAAATTCAGGTTTGGGGCCTTGAGGATAATTTCGTCCCGTTCTTCGAACGTGCAAAATCGTTCACGGACTGCGCCGGTGGTTTGATTCAATTTCAGGTCGTCGACCGGATTCCGGAACATCTTCCTCTTCTCGATGGCCCAATTGAAGAACGATTTAATCGTGGTCACGTAGGCATTGACGGTCACCACTTTGATACGCTTCACCTGCAGGTCGTACCATTTTTGAATTTGGGCGGTTTTGATGTTGAGCAACTGGGGGAGTCCGAGGTCTTCCCCGAACATGAACAGCACCGAATATTTTGTTTTCCGGCTGTTTTCGGTCCAAATGCCGTGTTTCACCTGGTCGTCCGAGAATTTGTCCAGTTCCGCCTTGAACCCATCCGTGGAATTTAGCAGTGGATTATTCAAAATTGCCTGGGCGCGTTTCACGGCCTCGGCATAATCCGAGGTCTCCAGAGAAACCTGAAGTCGGCGTTTCCCCCACCCGTGGGTGAACCAATAAATCTTGCGTCGGAGGTAAATTCCACGTATCTTTTTTGTCGCCATAACGAATGCTTTTGTCTTTTGTTTGGCCCGATTTTCCGGATTGCGTCACGGTGGGCGGTTACATTCATTATAGGCAGTTGGGGGTGGTTTGCTGCCAAGAGCATGTAGCAATCTAGTGTAGCAATTTGGGAAATTTGGTGGTTCTTAGGGTCCCTAAGGCGGCCATAGGAACTGGGTCAAAAACAGCGGTTTTTGTAAACCCTTGATAATCAAGGTCGCGCGCTTAGCTCAGTGGTAGAGCATTACCTTCACACGGTAGGGGTCGCAGGTTCGAAACCTGCAGCGCGCACCATCCTCTCAAAATCAACAACTTCAAAAAAAATTCAGGCGTGACCGTGACTGGGCAATGATGTTTTCGTGGTTAGCTTCCCCCTTTCAATCCTCCGACCACTTCACCGACAAATCTAACTTTTCCCGCGCGGTAAAAATTGATGGATGCTCCAATTCGGTTCCGTACCGCGTCGAAGCGCGACTTTCCCTCCGGCAGCGTATCGTGTCTGGCTTCTTGCGCAAGTGCTTGAGAGCGCGGAGGCGATGCCTGGATTGGAAAATCCGCCTTTAGTGGGGTGGCGTCAGAAACCGAATTTCCCCGACCAGATCCGAAACCAACGCGAGCTTTTGAATGGCTGGTTATTTATGAAATCAGCTGCTTTTCGCGGGGCGGCGTAGGTTGAGGACTTTGATACGGGAGCGGAGGGTGGAGGGTTTGAGGCCCAGGAGTTCTGCGGCACCGCCGCGGCCTTTGAGACGCCAGCCCGCTTTGTTAAGGACCGTTAGGAGGTTGTCGCGCTCGCGCTGCCGGACTTCACGATCGGTGAGGCATTCGGGGGCGTCGGTTGGGCCTGCCGGGGTGGCTGCTCCAGATGCTGGCGGGAGTTTTGAGTCGGTGGCGGGGAGATCGAACTGGAGGGGGCTGCCGCGAGCGAGAATGACGGCGCGTTCGATGACGTTGCGGAGTTCACGGATGTTCCCGGGCCAATCGTAGGCTTGCAGTTGGATGATGCCAGCCTTGGTGAGGCGTGGTTTGGCGGTGGCCAGATCCCGCGCCGTCAGATGAATAAAATGCTGCGCGAGCAAGGGAATATCCTCGCGGCGTTCCCGGAGGGGAGCGACGTGGATGGGAAAGACATTCAATCGATAGTAGAGATCCTCGCGGAAGCGGCCGGCGGCGACTTCTTTTTTGAGGTCGCGATTGGTGGCGCCGATGATCCGGACGTTTGCCCGGCGGGTGCGGTCCTCGCCCACCCGTTCGTATAGCTTTTCCTGCAGGACGCGGAGCAGCTTGCCTTGGAGGACCAGGGGAATTTCGCCGATTTCATCGAGGAAGAGAGTGCCACCATCGGCGGTTTCAAAACGGCCGGTGCGGTCCCGAATGGCCCCGGTGAATGATCCCTTGGCGTGGCCGAAGAATTCACTTTCGTAGAGTTCGGCCGGGATGGAAGCGCAGTTGACGCGGACGAGCGGTTGGTCCGCACGGCGACTGCGGCGATGAATTTCATGAGCGACCAATTCCTTGCCGGCGCCGGTCTCGCCAAGAATCAAGATGGAGGCATCGGTGGCGGCGACGAGGTCGATTTGATTGACGATTTGCTGCAAGGCCGCGCTCTGGCCGACGAGATCACCGAAGGCCTTGGCTTCCAAGACCTGTTCCTGGAGGTAGGCGTTTTGTTGTTCGAGAGCGGCTTTGAGCTGGCGGATTTCCTTGAAAGCCCAGGCATTGGCAATGGAGCCGCCGGTATAATCCGCGAAAATGCGCACCCACATGCGGGCCTCATCGGGGACATTAATCCGGATAAAAACGCCGATTACGCCGAGCACTTCGCCTTTATACGTGATCGGCACGGCGTTCAAACCGCGAATGGCTCCGGCTTTGAAAAAGGGAACCGACGCGAATTCGCCGGGATGCTGGTCCAGATCGCCAAGAACCAACTGCTGGCCGGTATCGGCAACCTGGCCGAGAACCCCAATGCCAAGCGGTATGCGGGAGAATGGGCCGGGCACTTCAGTTTCGGGGTCGGCTCCAAGGTCCGGGCTGGACGCAGCGGCGGCGTGGAGGCATTTGGTTTGGTCCGGGCATTCTTGACGGCGGGGACAATTGAGGCAGATGTCCCCCTTATCCACGAGCCAGATTCCGACCGCAACGACCATGGGGCGCTGTCGGATGCGATCCACGAGCCGTTTGAGCAACAGATCGAGTTCCCGTTCCTGGCCGATTTCCAACAGCAAATCACGGACAAAAGCCGGGTCAAACCGTATGTCGACGTTTGGCTCCATCGGAACAGTCTAGGCAAACGGGGGCGATTTTTCAACCTCAAAGGGGCGAATTCTAGCACAAGACGACATTTCGCCCCCAGGTTTGTGGAATACGTTTCATTCATAAGCCGTTTTAAATAATTGATTTAACATTCATCAAAGGGATTGGCACGAGTCGTGGTTATTACTTTGACAGAAGCAGCAAATCATTGCCGAGAAAGGAAATAATATGAATACAACGACTTTAGATTTTGAACCAGTGAAGCCCGAACGAAGCGCAACGGAGACCGCCCGAGAGGTTGTGACGGGCCAAGAAACAGAGAATAGGACGGGCACGGGGTCGGACGAGAAAAAGAACGAATCCAATCCTTCCACGAAAAGCAATCGCGGATTCAGAGTGGGACTGACGCTTGCGGGGGTGGCGGCGGTGATGGCGCTGACTTACGCCTATGAAAAATTCGTGGCCCCTTACGAATCGACGGATGATGCGTTTATTGAAGGGGACGCGACGCCGATTGCGCCACAGGTGGCGGGGCAAGTGGTGCAACTACTGGTGAACGATAACCAGGAGGTGAAGCAAGGCGAGGTGTTGGTGCGGATTGATGCGCGGGAATATCAAGCGAAGGCGGACCAGGCGCGCGCAAGCCTGGAGGCGGCCAAGGGCCGCTTGGAGCAAGCCAACGCCCAATACACGGTGGACGAAGCCAAAGTGGAGCAGGAAAAGGCGAACGTGATCGCGGCGGAAGCCGAATCCAAGTATGCCGAGGCGGACGCAAAGCGGTACCAAGCGGTGGGAGATATTGCGGTATCGAGGAGCCAGCAGGAGCTGGCCGATACGCAGGCGAAGTCAACGGCGGCGCAAGTTGACGCCGCGCGGAGCAAAGAATTTGCGACCGAAGCTCAAGCCAAGCTGGACCAGGCCAACATTGGCACCGCTACCGCGGAAATTGAGCGGGATGAAGCGGCTGACCGGCAGGCGGAACTCGAACTTTCCTACACGGAAGTGACTGCGCCCGTGGCGGGTTTCATCACGCACCGGACGGTGGACAATGGCGCCTACGTGCAAGCGGGGCAAAATCTTCTGGCGGTGATGCCGCGGCAGGTGTGGATCGTGGCGAACTTCAAGGAGACGCAACTGAAGCACATGCGACCGGGCCAAGCGGTGGAAGTCCGGGTGGATGCGTATCCACAGGTGAAGTTTCAGGGCCGGGTGGACAGCATCCAAGCGGGGACAGGCGCGCGGTTCAGTCTTTTGCCGCCGGAAAACGCGACGGGGAATTACGTGAAAGTGGTGGAACGCGTGCCGGTGAAAATCGTGCTGGATGGAGTTCCCGACGGGGGCTGCGTGCTGGGAGCGGGAATGTCAGTAGAGCCGAAAGTGCGAGTGAACTGAGCCAACACGAGCGCTGGAAAACCAACCGAACCTTCAAACCAAATAATGCCATGAATACGAACACAAAAGTAAATCCGTGGTTGATTGCGGCGGCGGTGATGCTGGCCACGTTTATGGAAGTGCTGGACACATCGATTGCGAATGTGGCGCTCCAGTACATCGCCGGCAGCCTCTCGGTTTCGACCGACGAATCCACGTGGGTGCTGACGACTTACCTGATTGCGAATGCGAT
>JBEKZM010000217.1:0-4612 GCA_049509875.1 Verrucomicrobiota bacterium
GCCCAGTGGTCCCGGCACGCGGCGAATCAGACTATCACCATGAAAACGTCCATCGAATCAGACAGACAGTCAAGCCCAAAGCCCGGCGAAATTTTCACCCGGCCAGATGGCACCAAAGCCGTTGCTGGAATTGACGGCGAGGAGTTTGAACTCCACGGCGACGGCGAACGTCTTGTTGACGTCATGCCAGGTGCGGAGGTCGCTGGCGCTCCAGCCCACAACGACATGATCCACATCGCCAAAGGCGAAGCGGTCCAGGTTCAGATCATCTACAACACGGCCGAACCGCCAATTGTCGCATGGCATCGCTGGCTGGGGGGATTGCGTCTCAACTGCCCGGAAAAGACCTCCCCGGACCTGCTCGCTGAGGCGGATCGTGGACGGGATTGTCCGCTCTGTCAGGGCATCCTTCCGCTTGCGGGGAGATTTCTAATTCCTGTCTTTCTCCTGGCGCGGATGAAACCAAGTGGTGATTGGCGCAAGGAACCCAGGCAGCGTGCCAAAATTCTACCCATCAATTGTGGGGGACCATCAAAGCGGTATTTGGCTACCGCAAATCCTGCCACGACTCCTGTCTTCATTGCGGGGCGCAAAGACGATCAATTTGGCTGCTATTACTTTGAAAAATCCGAATCGCCTGCGGTCGAAATCAAGTGCCCTCTGACACCGCAAATGAGCGAAGTCTATATCGAACCGGAAGAGGAACTCAAAAAATTAGCCGGCGCGGCCAAGACCATCGCTGGAATTGAATTGAAGCCTGGGCGCGTGGCGAAGTGGACGAGACGCTTTCCCGGTTTGCCGCTAATTGCGGTTTGGCCGGGCCGCAAGAAACCCGTTCGCACGGGTTACTTGGACCCGGCCAAGTGGCGGGAGTGGATGAAAGATGCTGAATACCTCCGGCGGATGGACGAGGGACAAGGCATTGCGTTGCTGCTCCTGGCAGGATATGTGGCAGTTGATTTGGACCGTGATGAAGACATTGCGGAGTTTGAACGTCGAAACCCGTGGGTGAAAGGGTCCATGTCTGTGCGCGGAGGGCGCGGATTAAAATATTTCGTCAAGATCACCGGCGAGTATCCCCAGCGTGTCCTGCATATCTTTTCCAACGGGGAGCATGTCGGAGAATTTCGCGGGGCAACGCTAGCCGTCCTGGACAACATCCATCCTTGCGGGAAGCTGTACGAGGTCCGCAACGAGGACCATGTGGCCGAAATCACGTACAATCAGATTTGCTGGCCGGATGGTTGGAAGGTGGAGTCGCCCGCCTGCCGGGAGTTTGAACGTGGCTTTGATGAGCGCGTTGAAGGTGGTTTGCTTAACTTAAAGCTGCTGAAAAACGTCCGCCAGCATCCAACGAAAGATGGCGCATTGCAGGCGCAGTGCCCGGCGTGTGCTGAGGCCGGGAGCGACAAAAGCGGCAATCATTTGATTCTATTTGATGCCGGTGAGGGGCGGTATGGCTGCGCTGTGGACCAGTCGGCGGAGCACTATAGCCGCATTTTTGAGCTGGGCAAACGCGAACCCTTTCGGCAACGGGAACGAACCCGGGAAACCATAGAAAAACTGGCCAGCCTTGACCTAGTTGAGTATGACCAGCGTCGGTTTCAGGCTGCTGCGGACCTCGGCGTTCGGACAGGAACCCTTGATCAACTAGTGGAGGAGAAGCGCCACGACAAAAAGGCGACTGCCAAAACGGGGTTTTTCCAGGTCGCTGAACCGTGGCCTGAACCGGTGGACGGCGCGGAGCTTGTGGATGACTTGACAAAAACCGCCCATCGCTTTCTCGTGCTTCCTCCTGGCGGCTACCTGATATTCGCGCTTTGGTCTATCCACACGCACTGTTTCGACACATTTGACTATACGCCGATCCTCAATTTCAGATCGCCGCTGAAGCGCTGCGGTAAAAGTCTATGCCTCGATTTGTTGAAACATTTTTGCTCCAGGGCGATCAAGTTCGACACGCCCACAGCAGCTGTATTGTTTCGCTTGATCGAGGAGTATCGGCCCACTGTTGAGATCGACGAGTGGGATTCGCTCGCCGGCGAAGAAACACAAATCGCCGTGCGCGGCATTCTCAATAGCGGTTTTCACAAAAATGGGTGTGTGGCGCGCTGTGTGGGTGACGATCATGAACCTCGTCTTTTCTCCACTTTTGCCCCGAAAGCCATCAGTGGAATTGGAGAATTGCCCGACACAGCCCAAGACCGTGCAATCACCATCCAGATGCACCGCAAACTTCGGAGTGAGCGCCGCGAACGGTTCCGTAAATTTGACGGCACCGAGCCTTACCGCAAATGCGCAAGGTGGACGGCAGACAACCGGGATAAGCTGGCCGCAGCTCAGACCGTATTGCCCAGCTGGATGAACGACCGGGAGATGGATATTTGGGAACCCCTACTCGCCGTCGCGGACCTGTGTGGTTGCGGTGAAGACGCCCGTGATGCGGCGTATTGTCTCTGCCCGCACGAGGAGGAGGACAATTCGCTCGTCGTCGAGTTGTTGCGGGACATCCGCGAGATTTTCCAGGGCGAGGCCGCCGTGTCTGACGAGGGGATTTCGACTCACACGCTTCTTGGCCGCCTAAACAATGACGAAAGCCGCCCCTGGGCCACCCTGATTAAGGGCCAGCCAATGCACTCCCGCCGTCTAGCAGACCTGCTGAGGCCCTTTGGAATTTCATCCAAGCAGTTCAAATACGCGGGCATAACGGGGAGGGGCGGCAAGGGGTACGATCCCGAGCAATTTCAAGACGCCTTCACGCGCTACTTGTGACTCTGTTGCTAGAACCCTCAATAAAATCCGAAACAACGAAACTCGCCCTTATTTTACAAGGCCGATCCCGACTTTTCGAATCCGAAACCGGAGGGTTTGATTTCGGATTCAAAAAGTGCAAAAACCCTAGATTTTACGGAGTGAGTTTCGTTGTTTCGGATTTTTAGCGAGGGACTCAAGTCAACTGCCCGGATTCCGGCAAGGAATGTCCTCGCAGCGGACCTAGGCCAAAACTCAACCACCAACTAACAAAGGCACGATATGAATTGGACACCCTTGACATTCAGCAGAAAACACAAAGGCGAATCGATCCCAGAGGTATTGTTCCACGATCCAGACTGGTTTTTTTGGGCATGGGACCAAGGCGTGTTCAAGGCGTCTTCAGCCTACCACTTCGAAGCCGTGATCGCACACGCCAGGGCGACCTCGATACGCGTACCACAGGTGGGTGAAGCACTTCTGCTGGTCGAATACAATTTCAACCCTGATGGGACTTGTATCGGTTTCGACCTCGTTCCCGCCGACCGTCCGCAGCACCAAGGTTCGACGTGCACCCAGCGCTCCGAGCACATTGACCTGAGTGTGCCCCACCAGGTTGCTCATTACGACAAGCTCGGGAACCGCATTTTTTTGCGGTCGGTCAAGAGCTGTTTGTTCGGTGACCCCGCCACCCGAATGACACGCCAGCGTTGCGAGGCGTTTTTCAATGACACCCGTCATTTCATCAGGAATGGCTAATCGGCAATCGCCAACCACTCCCTTCCCCGCCCATGGACAGTGCGGGCGGGGGCTCAATCATTCAGCGGATCACAACAGAGGCTACTTGGTGGTCGTCCCGTCGGTGAGCTGATGGTGTGAACGTTGCCAGCCCGCAACTCCTGTAGGTTTGCTCAAACAGTTCCGTTTCCACCATTCCGGTCCAAACGGCCAACCGGGAAATCACTGGGATTCGATTACAAGCGTTTTGATCTCCCAAAATGCCCGCCCAGGACAAAGGAGGCACCCCACCCGCGAACCGCCTGCCAGTATTCAGCCAGTGCTCGCCGCTGCTGCTTGCCATGGTGGTTAAGTCATTCCGAACATCCGCAGATCGGCTTTATGGCGATGTTGTCGTTGTAAACAATCAGAACTGTAAACAATCAGAACTTGCAGGCAGCGGGCGGCGGGCGTATAACCGGGGGTGCAGAATGTAAAAATGACTTAAAAACAAATCGAACAAATTTAGCGTAGCACGGCTACGGTCTTTCGAGAAAACCGCGAATTTTCAAATTGGAGACCCTGCCCAAGTACGCGCCAATCGGCGCGGCTTGGAGCACTCTCCAATCAGGCGCTTCGCGGTGCCTCTCGAAAGGGTGCGACAAGTTCGCGCCCTTTGATTTTTCAGGGTTCGTGGTTGCGCTGGAAAGCAAGCACCATGAAAAACACCACCCGGAACCACCATGTCAGCTTCAGCATCCTGCTTTGCGCTGCCGCGCTCTGCATGCTGACCACAAATGGATTTGCTCAACCGCAATACGTCCAAGTAGGCACGCTCCCGGTTTCTACCGCAACAGAAAGAGCGGAAGTTTTTGATTCCGTAACCGGAACCATTTTCAGCTTTCCATACTATAGCCTCACAGACGGGAACTTTACTTCGGTTTACACTGCTCAGCCCGGCACGAACGACACGTTTACATGGACACAGACCACGAGTTTCCAACCCGCTCGGACGACGTATTGGGGAAGGGGAGCTTCTGACGGCAGCAATCTTTATTTCAGTGGCACCATCGACGGCGTTTCAATGCAAGCCAGTATAGGCGCTAACGGATTGCTTGGGACTTGGGAATCCATGACGCCGATT
>JBEKZM010000218.1:0-4568 GCA_049509875.1 Verrucomicrobiota bacterium
ACACAATTTCTCAAACGCCGCCGGATCGAGCCCGCCATGTTTTTCCAAACTATCCTTCGCCCGCGCTTTGAGTTGATCCAGCTTCCATCCAGCTTTAGCCACACCGATGACCGGCATGTTCAGGTTGCCGCGTTTCACCATGGCTTGTAGAGCTGGGAAAATTTTTTTGTAAGCCAAATCACCGGTGGCTCCGAAAAATACCAGCACATCAGAATGGGAATTGTTCATTTTATTTTGTCTCCTTTTTTCTCCAAGTGTCCACCGAAACCGATGCACATCGCCGACAGCAGTTTGTCCTGGTCTCGTCTTGTTTCTTGCCAATGTTGGCACCACACAAGACGCCCAAGCCCTCTGGGTATGCGGCCATGATTCCATAATCGATGCCGTTGTGAACCATCTTAAAGAAGTGTCCGACGCCATTCGGGCCGCAGGGCTGGCAACCCTCTTCGGCAGTGCCGTCAAGTTCATCACGCCTCGATATGCGTGGAATACTTCCGGCGCCCGGCGCCAAGGTCGCGAAAATAGGGGCGAGAAGCTGCACCGCTTCCTTTTCGCCTCCAATTATCATGCAAAAACCAATGGATATGACGTCGTATTTCCAATCTGTGACGAGCTGCTGGACTTTTGAAACCATCTGCTGTGGCGTCAGGTCTTGCCCGGAATCAAATTGCCGCTGAACTTTCTGGCCCGTCACCAGAACCTTCACATGGGTTCCACTAATATCAATGACTATTATGTTCATGGCCTGGCTCATGATTTCACGCGACTTGTTGGAGGGCGGCGCTCTTGGATTCGATGATGGTTAGCAGTTCAATCCAGGACTTCACAAATGACTTTGCACCGTCGTCCTGCAGCCGTGCGGCCAGGGAATCCACGTTGACGCCTGCGTCGGCAAAAAGCGCCAGAACCTTTTCACAATTACCGCCGTCTTCCGCCATTACCGACCCCAATTCGCCGTGATCCGCGAGTGCCTTCAGCGTGGCTTCGGGCATGGTATTGATCGTGAACGGAGCGGCGAGCGCCTTGACGTAGAGAACATCGGACGCTTTCGGGTCCTTGGTTCCGGTGCTGGCCCACAAGAGGCGCTGCGGACGGGCACCGGCACGAAACGCGCGTTGCCAGCGTTGCGAGGCTAGCAATTCGCGGTAGGCCTTGTACGTGCGACCGGCAACGGCG
Organism: Verrucomicrobiota bacterium; assembly: GCA_049509875.1. Taxonomy (GTDB): domain Bacteria; phylum Verrucomicrobiota; class Verrucomicrobiia; order Limisphaerales; family UBA11358; genus UBA11358. Next base: position 1,177 of record JBEKZM010000218.1, read on the forward strand.
ATGCCAAGCTGGTTGTTCAGTTCCGCTGGAACCTTGCCGGCAACGACCGCATCCCAACGGCTGACAAATACAGAGGCTACCGAGCCGATGTGAGGATTAAGCCCCGCTTCGATGCGCCGTTCGATGCCGCGCTCGTAAGCGTCGGCGGCTGCAAGGTATTGTTCCCGCGAAAACAGGAGTGTCACATTGACGGGCACTCCGGCATAGGTGGCTTCCTCAATGGCGGGCAACCCTTCCTTTGTGCCCGGAATTTTGATGAACAGATTCGGGCGGTCTGCGCGAGCGTGTAGTTTTTTGGCTGCCGCAATAGTTTTGCCTGTGTCGTGTGCAAGCAACGGTGACACCTCAAGCGAGACCCATCCATCCACACCGTTGGTCCGATTGTAGATAGATCTAAAAAGGTCAGCGGCCCGGATAAGGTCCTCCATTGCCAAATCAAAGAAAAGGTCCTCGCCGATTCTTTCCTTCGCCAGGCCTTTGCGTATGGCAGCATCGTAAGTCGTGCTGTTTTTGATTGCGTGATCAAAGATCGTCGGGTTGGACGTCAAACCTGTCACTGATAGTTCAACTATGTAACGATTCAGGGTCGCCGTGTTGAGCAGGTCACGGGTGATGTTATCGAGCCAGAGGCTCTGACCTAGATTTTGTAGTAGTTGGGTGGCTTTCATGTTTTTGATGGCTCGATTAGTTTTTCGTCCAAATGGCGGGTGTCGTTCCACAACTTGATGGCCGGTTGAAACAGGTTGTTTTCGTATCCGAGCACGTTCAGACTCCCGGTGCTCAACACAAAGAATTTTCCGACGGCAGGCTCAAGCTCGAGCCAGCACGCCGCGAACACGAGCAGAAAGTGTCCGTTCGAAAAGATTAGGACCTCACCTTTGATTGCGCGCACGCGGCTAAAAACGTCATCGGTCTGTGTGCCAACCTGAGCGGGAGATTCTCCGCCGGGGCAACCATCACGAAACAACTGCCAATCGGGACGCTCTGCGTGAATCTCCGCCGTCCGGCGACCTTCGTATTCGGCATAGTTCCACTCGACCAGATTGCAGTCGGACTTGGCTACAGTTCCGAAGCCGGTGAGTTCGCAGGTCCGGCTGGCACGCGGCAATGGACTCGTCAGGACCTTTGCGACAGACAGTCCAGCCAGTCGTTTGCCGAGCTGAAGCGCATTCCGTTCGCCACGCTCCGTCAATGGAACATCGGTCAAGCCTGTGTGCTGGCCCGAAAGGCTCCCCGCAGTCTCGCCACGGCGTGCCAGATAAACCGAGGGAAGAGCAGCTATTAAATTAGAGATCATTTTTGCGACACATTGCCGCCACGGTCTGCGCGGCGTTGTTCTTCGATAGCTTGACTTCGAAAGTCCGACGCAACTTCAGCAAGGATTCCAACCAACGCTTGGTTCCAGCCTTCCATTAGCGCAGCCGGAGCTGTAGAGGTTGTAGGAATCCGGCGGGAATAATTCCGTTGAAGGATCACCTTTCCAGGCAACCCATTGGTAGCTTTCATGAATTCCACCTGCATTGCGAAGACGGCGAAAGGACTCTTTGGTTTGCGAATATCGCCGTAGAGTTGGGTGATGACGATTCCAACCAAGGCATCCGGTTGGACCGCACTGCCGGCTTCGACAACATCATCGAAGCAGCCACTGCTGCAAAGCATTTCACCGACAGGAGCGGCCAGTTGTTCGACCGGCAGGCCCAGAAACCCGGCGTAGGGATCGCGCTCGTAGGAGAATTCTCCGGTTCGATAAACAAACAAATGCCCGTCAAATGGCGGAGAGATTTGCAAGGATTTGATGCCCAGTACCATCTGAGTTGCCGGTTTGTTTGTGGTGAGCCACACGGGTGCGCTGAAGGCGAATGTTTGCTCGTTCAAGGGCGGCCGGGACAGACAACCGCAAAACGTGAACGTGAACGCCAACAGCAGAGCGCCGAAAATTCTTGTGCCCCATCGGGTGTGGAGGATGGACGACCTGATGCTGCCGAGGTGTTCGTAATGTTTCATGGCGTTCCGGAGGTTTCCACGCCCTTCAATGGCTTTGGCGGTTGGCTGAAAAGAAAACCGGAAGGGTATTGCTTCAATTGAGCCAGAACATCGTCCATATCACGGATGGTCTGCCGGGCATTCGTGAGCGTCTGGTTCAGCGCATTAAAATTAATGCTTGCCACTCCAGGCTCCACTCTGGCGACCACATCGTGCAATTGGCCGACGAGGCTGTCCAAATCGCGGGTCAATCGCTCCAACTTCACCTTTTGAACTGTGTTGTCGGTGTCCTGAATCAGCGAACTTAGTTTGGTATTGCTGCTTCGTAAATCGGCCAGCAGGGTATTCGCATTCGTGCTCATCTCGCCGAAGTTGAATTGGCGCGCGTTATCCAAGACTTGGCCCGCCGACTTTAGGTCGCCCATCAGGAGTTGGTTCAGGGCATTGAAGTCAAGGCTCGCGATGTTGTGCAGCGTCTTTTGCACCGAAGCCAGCAACTCAACGAATTCGCCGGGAGCCGACGGAATATAAGTATGTTTAGGGGTCCAGGGAACCTGTGCCGGCGGATTATCCTGCGTATTCACGTATTCAAGTGAGAGAATGCTGGTGCCGGTGATACCTTTGGCTTTGACGCGCGCCCGGAGTCCTCGCTTGATGGCTGTTTGAAGCAAGTCGTTTCTTGCCGCACCGGGCGAAACGGGCGCGATATCGTTGCGCATTTGAAAATCCACCACGATATAGCTGGGCTGGGCCGGCCTGTATTCGGTCCAGGAAAAATCAATGCCGGTGACTTTCCCCACACCCACGCCACGCAGTTCCACAGCGGAGCCGACGGCTAGCCCGGTTACATCTCCCTGAATGTAGGTTTCAAACGGGCTCATCGGCACAAAATAGCTCCGCGCGCCAAATGACAGAATGCCCACGATCAAAAGCAACACTCCGCAGAGGGTGAACAGTCCGAGCTTGAAATTGTTGATGGGTTGGCTCATCGCGGTTAAAGGTGGAGTCCGGACACAACCGCGTCCGGTTCGCGGTTGAAAAACCTGCGCACCCACGGATCGGCAGCTTTGTCACGCAACTCAGCAGGCTGACCCTCCGCGACAATTGTCCGGGTGTGGGAGTCGAGCATGATGACGCGGTCTGCTATTTCGTAGATGCTGGCCAGTTCGTGCGTCACAATGACGAAGGTGATGCCGAAATGATGAGCCAGTTGCTTGATTAACAGATCCAGGTCTGCCGATGTCACTGGATCCAATCCTGCAGACGGTTCGTCCAGGAAAAGAATTCGCGGGTCCAGAGCCATCGCCCGCGCGATGGCAGCCCGCTTTTGCATGCCGCCGCTCAATTCGGAAGGCAATTTCCGGGCCGCCACCGCAAGTCCGAGCAGTTTCAATTTGGCCAAGGCCGCC
>JBEKZM010000219.1:0-4525 GCA_049509875.1 Verrucomicrobiota bacterium
CCAACCACCTCGCCGTGCGCCGGATGCTCCGCGAGTTAAGCGAACACCCGCACGAAAAAACGGGCGGAGGCGTGCCCGGGACCTGACTTGCATCGTCGAGTCAGGCAGCCTGGTCATTCGACGATGACTGTTTTCAGTGCGCCGCGAGCCGATAGAACCGAAATGCCGCCGACCGGGAATCCAGATCGGTGTATTTCATCACCGCGTTCGATAAGGACACGCCCGAGCGCCAGATCCAGTCCCAGGTTCGGCAATTCGTTGAGGCCTGAATTTCGTACCAGCGACCCGGTTCAGTCAGAAATTGCAGCACGGCCGGGTTGCGCGTGTCGGTCCGGCTGAGGGCCAGCGCAACGGACACGGTGACTTTGAGTTCGGGCGAATAACGGCTTTCGTCGCCGTTCGAATCGTAAGCGGTGGCCACAAAATAATACGTGGCGCCGAGCGTGAGGTTGGAAATGGTGAGTGACTCCACGTTTCCGGCACCGACCTTGTATGGATAATTACCACTGGTGGTTCCGTAATATACATTGTAACCGGCTATTTGCGGCGACGAACTGGGATTCCAATTCAGAACCACGCTTCCGGCATGGGTATTTTCAGGGGCGGCGAGACTTGCGAGCGAGAGAAGTAGGAAACAGAACTTGAGTTTCATGCCGGGCCGCCAGCAAGACAGATGCCAAGACGGGCCCAATGATGGTGCGTCACGGGCAGAGATTTCCCCCAAATAATTCGCGCAGGGCGCCCTTGAACCCGAGCCCCACATTTTGCCAAATCGCGGCAACCGTTTCTCCCTCTCCTGGGGGTCCTTCGCCCACGGGAGTGGGAGAAGGTGCCCGGAGGGCGGATGAGGGTCGTCAGGGAAGAACAAACCCCTGCGGAGAGGGCCGGGGTGAGGGCGGGCTTCTTCCATGCTCATATCCAACTTCCGGTTCGTGGAAAGCCTCCACGGCCACGAATGGCCGCTCGTTAAGGCCATGAACCAAGTGATCGGAGCGCCGAGCATTGCTCGGCATGATGGCGTGGCTCCTTGTCAAATGGCCGAGCAATGCTCAGCGCCCCGGTTCAAGGCGAAACTCTCCCAGCGCCTTCGCAAAGCCGGGCCTGGACAAACTGACCAGCTACAAGTGGCTCGGGATCGGCACCGGGCAAGTCGCCGGTTGATCAAAAGCGCGGGTTGACTCCAGGCCGGATCTCCGCTTAAGTTTGCAGGCAACGCCACCGTTGCCACCCCACAAATAAATCACTTATGCCCGCCCGCACCACCGTTGCCTTGTTTGCCGCCACCATCCTGCTGGCGGCGGCGCTACCCTCTTCGACCGGCGCGCAACCCGCTTCCGAAAGAAGGCCGAGGCCCGTGCAGCCGCTTTCTCCCGAAATTTTGACCAACGGCCAAATCGCATTCCGGATCCTCGCGCCCAATGCCCACGACCTCAAGCTGTCGTGCGGCGATCTGCTCGGCTACGGCTCGCGCCCGGATCTGACGAAGGGAACCAATGGTGTTTGGGAGCTGGTGGTTGGCCCGGCTGATCCCGGAGCTTATCGGTATAATTTTGATCTGGATGGAGTCCCGGTAATTGACCCTCGCAATCCGGCCACCGCGGAGTCGTTCAATAATGTCTGGAGCCTGTTTTACGTGCCCGGCGCGGACTTCATGGACACCAGGAACGTGCCCCACGGCACCGTGGCAACGGTCACTTACTATTCGACAGCGCTCAAACAATTCCGCCGAATGCATGTTTATACGCCGCCCGGCTATGATTTGGGCCGGGGCAAATTTCCGATTTTTTACTTGTTGCATGGATCGGGTGATTGCGACGATGCCTGGACCTCGGTCGGCCGCGCTGGTTTCATTTTGGACAACCTGATTTTCGCCAGGCAGGCGAAACCGATGGTGGTGATCATGCCCGCGGGGCACACCCGGGTTCAGGACAACGCCGGGGATGCGTTTGTGCGGGATTTCCTGAATGATGTTCAGCCCTATGCCGAGACTCATTATCGCGTTTATATGGATCGCCAGCATCGCGCCATCGCCGGCCTGTCGATGGGCGGCGGGCAATCGCTGAATATCGCCATCCCGCATCTCGATCAATTCGGCTACGTGGGTGTCTTCAGTGCGGGCGTCTTCGGCATATTGGGTGACGGGCGGGGCGGTGCCCCAGCCAGCCCAACTTGGGAAGAAAAAAATGCGGCGATGCTGGACAACGCCAAACTCAAGCAGGGACTCAAGCTCCTCTGGTTTAGCACCGGCAAGGACGACTCCCTGATCACCACCACACGCGCAACGGTTGAGCTGCTCACGAAACACGGCTTTGCGCCGGTCTTCGTCGAATCACCGGGCGGACATACCTGGATCAATTGGCGTAATTACCTCAACGAATTCGCGCCGCTGTTGTTCCAATAGCGCAAATGGTTGATGACGCGGCGGATGAAAAGACAGGCGAGGCCTGTCGTTTGCGGCAATGCAAGCCTTTGAAAAGCGGATATTCTTATGGCGGCCATTCCTTGCAATCCACAACAAAACTTGTCTCACTCTTCGCTTGGTCAAATGTCAATACAACGCCGGTTGTCACCGACGGCCAAAGCACCGTGACCAATCCTGTTTCTGGCAACCAGATGTTTTTCCGGTTGAGCCAGCTAACTGGATAAGATTTCAAGGAGTCTTAAGACGGAAGAAGCCGCGGCAATTTGGCAGATTAAGCATGACCTGGTATTGCAAATTGGTTGGATTCAGAACAGGCGGGTTTGTCTCGTCCGTCCACGAAATCAAGTCGGCGCTCTCCTGCAAGACGAAATGCTTCGACGGCAGCGTCCAGAAAAGAACTGGTTGGCGGCTTAACGAAGCAATTTGCAATTCTGGCGACGGCATGGTTTGTGAAGCGTAAATGCCACCACCGGAAAGCCCAGCGAAAAGTTTGCATCCATCCGCTGACGATGCCGCAGACAGCCAATTACTGACAAGCAGCTCATTTAATGTCCAGGTTGTCCCTGAATCCGAAGAAGTGCATATCGGCCCGAAGGTGTTGATCGTCCCGGCAACAATCGTCAGTTTTTTCCCGTCTGCTGAAGAAACAACCGAAATCCAGTTTGACGCTGGTGCATCGCATTGGCACCAGTTGATCCCGTAATTCGTTGAAACGAAAACAGCCCCAGCATTTGCCACCGCCACAGACTTACCACCGTCTGACGACGAACAAACAGAAGTCCAATTATATCGAGGCGCATCTGCCTGCATCCAAGAACTGCCGGAATTAGTCGTCACGTAAATGCCACCATCGTCGCTTGTAATGGAATTATATGACACAGCAATCAATTTGGTTCCGTCTGCTGAGGAAGCCACTGCATCCCAGCCTTCATCGGCAGGAGCGTTTAATGATGGAAACCAAGCTGCACCATAATTTGTGGATAGATAGACGGAACTAAGCGATGAATTAAAATAAGAAACGGCCGCAAATTTGCTGCCATCGGCGGATGCGGCAATGCATTCCCATGATTCGGCAGGGACATCTGCCTGCCGCCAGTTATAACCGGAATTTGTGGAAACAAAAATCGAACCGTCTAAAGCAGCGGCACTGATCACATTGCCATCCGCTGAAGTTGCGATAGCAAACCAGTTGGTGTCTGGAGGATTGTTTGTAATCCATGAGCCGCCAGAATTGGTTGAAGTGTAAATGCCTCCAAACAATTGAACGGCTGCAACCTTGCAACCATCAGCGGACGCTGCGATGTGCTCCCATAGGCCACTCGGCGCACTCGTCTGTGTCCAAGTCTGGCTGAACCCAAAGCTGTCGCACATCAGCACAGCCGCAATCAACAGCAAAATATGGACAGGGTTCATGGCGATTTTATTTTATCAAGGCGAGCGAAGCCGATAAAATCGCACTGGATAATTCGTCCACTGCGGATCGGTGAAATACACCGTGCCATTTGTGAGAGTGTAGTTGAGCAGCGGGACCCAATTAGGATTTGAGACATTGGTGCAAGCCTCTACAACTATGGGGATGCTCGTTGTCCCACTGATGTTGAACCCGAATTGATTGCTCTGCACCCCGAAGCTGGAATTGCTTGTCTGTGCTCGGGGGTTCCATAGTGATATTACGGTGCTGTTGAGGCTGGTGGTGAGCGGAACGAGTTTTCTCGTCGTCGCCTCATCCGAAAATGCCACCAAGCAAGAAGCAGCCAAAAATCCAGCCAGCGCAAATGATGTCGTCAATCCCCGTGTTTTCATAACAACCCAACATTAGCAAAATGAGAGATGCAGGGCAAGAAATTGCAGGGCAAGAAATATCAGCCCCCAGAAAATGAGCCTCGTGATCTCTTGTTTCCGGTGCGTAGTGCGGATTCCACCCATTGCGGAAGACTTGTAATTGGAGCCATTTTGACTGGGCAATGGCTGCTGGCGATGCCAAATTCTTTAATTTCAGTACTTTGATTCCGTGCCAACTTGTTGTTACGCTGTGGGTCGTGACAAAATTTTGGGCTTATGAATGAAATCAGCGACGAATTTACGCTCGCCAATGAGCGAGTG
>JBEKZM010000022.1:0-60587 GCA_049509875.1 Verrucomicrobiota bacterium
AGGTGGTTCGCTGATTTTTATTGAAATCCCCAATGAAATCAGCCATATTTCAACCGTCAACAGGGCATTAGCCGCCCGATTCCGACCCTCGCCTCCAATCTGAACAGCTTGTGCTGCAATGACTTGCGAGGTTTCCGAGGAGCAGCGAACACCTAAACGAACACGTAAAAACTGATTCCAGCGGATCGGCCCACAATTCCGGGCCTATCCGCTGACAATCCATTACCGCCGTCGGAATCGCCGCTGATACTCCCAATCGGCTCCGAGTAAATTAAGTCTGCGAAAAATCATCCGATAAACCGATGTCAAGTCCGCCGGCCAGAAACCCACACTGACCCCATATAAAACCGGTATTCATCCCCGCCATCTCAATGTTGATTTGAGCCTGTCAAATATTCGTCCAGGAAGGCCGAGGCTCCCCGAAAAGACCCGATGTCCACGGCGCGTCCGTCTGAAGCAACGACGTCGTGACTGTCAGTAAATACATCCCAGAGGCACGCGCCTACGATTGCCGTCGCCTCATCCGTGACGTTGACGGGACGTTCTTCCCAATCCGCCAGTACTTCTTCAATTGTGGGCTCCGTACCTCACAGGCGAATTGAGCAACCCGAGATTACTCAGAATGAACGGATGATCGGCGGGACGGACTCATATGGTGTTGGATTTCATTTGTTTTTAGAGTCTGGCTATTGAATTGACCAGACTCTTTTTTTATAGTGCAAGCGCGATGATCCGCGATTGGGTTCGGGTAATTCAAGTGGCGGTGCGTTGGGCTGGCCTGGACGGAGCGGGTATTGAAGTGAGTTTTCCCGGAATGAGTTGCCCAATAAGTACTGGGTCTTAATTCGCAGGGCCGTGCATCGGCCCGAATAGACTCGACTTTTTGCTTCCGGGGTGTTCCATGAAGAAGGAAACGAATGATGAACAGACGCTCCAGACAGGCAATGGCGGTCCTCACGGTCATTCTGGTTTGTTTGTTGGTCGTATTTTTGAATTTATGCTCTGTACACCCTAAAAGTTGGAAGTTGCCCACAGGAAACGGCACGGCAGCTGTGACGATTGGGAATCACCATGGGGTCATTCTGGCTTCCGACGGCAGCCTTTGGACATGGGGAGACACTGGAGACGGTTGGCAAGTATTAGGGTTGGGCACCACCGTCAGGACCCAAGCCTGCCTGCGGCGCATTGGTCTGGAATCCAACTGGGTGGATGTTGCCGTGGGGGGCTCGTCAACCTTGGCGCTTAAATCTGACGGCACAATGTGGGCTTGGGGTGCAAATAACGGGGGTCAATTGGGAGACGGCACTATGGCCCGGGAGCAGGTCACTCCGGTTCGGTCGGTCCCTGGCACTGACTGGAAACAGGTCGCAACCTCTGGCATACACAGTGTCGCCCTGAAGCGGAATGGTACACTTTGGTCTTGGGGAAACAATTGGGCTGGCCAATTGGGTGATGGCACCACCATCGACAGTCGTGTGCCGGTCCAAGTCGGTTCCTCCAGCAATTGGACTAGATTCTGGGCTAATGGGATCGAAAACGTGGGCCAACAAGCTGACGGCACTCTTTGGTTTTGGGGTTGGGATTACAGCCGCTCTACCGCTGGGTCGAGCATTCCCATTCCAACCCGCGTTTCGCCCGATACGAATTGGGTCGATATCGGAATGGGCGACTGGATGGTTTTCGGTATCAAGTCGGATGGGACGCTTTGGGCGTGGGGGCGTCAAGCGCACGTTTACACGGGTGCCCCGGCTGGCGCAGACTCTTCGCCGATGCAGGTGGGAACTGAAAGTGATTGGCGGGCCTGCGCTTCATTCGCCGGGTCGTATCCTGTCATCATGAAACGCGACGGTTCGCTTTGGGTTCTCGATGCCTCCAGCGACCGCGGCGTTGCAAACGTAACCGCCATTGTGACCGGACGGGTCACGCACAACCACCTCAGCCTTCTAGCGGACAGCACAAGCCTTGGCGGCGATCCAGCTTTCGGCGCTGTAAAAAGGTTACAAATCACTTTTCAGCTTGGTGGCACCAACCGAACGGAAACCTTTAAAGAGAATTCGCCCGTGAGGTTGGGCGGGACCGGGCCGCCCTTGTCCATCACAACCGCTCTTTATGGCGATCCGAAGTTGTTTGGTACCGCTGCCGGGTCATCATTGCCGACTTCCATTCCTCCGGCGCAGCTTCGACGAATCCAAGTGCCGAACAATGTCGTGGCCTTTTGCGGTGGGCATCACAGGATGGGTGCGGCATTAACGGCAGATGGCGAAGTCTGGACATGGGGTGAAGCGATGGGCCAGCACACACATTCGATCCCTCCATTGCAGTGGTGTTCCAGCCTCCTTAATCGAACAGGCATCAACGTCCACTGGGGGGACCCCGAACCTGTGATTCTCAACGAACCGTCGAAGTTGGAAACTCAACAGTGAATTGGTTTCCATGGAAAAAGTTGCCTCGATTTGGCCGGATTGAAATCCAATTGGTTCCTTGGCTACCTCCGGTCGGGTGAACCCTGGTCTACGGAGTTCAAGCGGCGTTGGGCTGGCCTGGGCGGAACGTACCTTGAAGTGCGGTTTTCCAGAGCGATTCCCGCAACAGGCTCTGGCACGTAATTCTCAGGCCGTGCATCGGGTCGACCCACCGCCTTTAGGTTGACGGCGTTGGTGCCTTGAATGCAAAGGCGAAGAACGCCGCCACCCCAACAAAGGCGAACGCCACGAGATAATTCCATGCGGGCTTCTCTTTCAAAAAAATTATGGCGAATACGATGAAGACGCTGATCGTGATGACCTCTTGAATGATCTTGAGTTGGAATCCTGAAAACTGGCCGTAGCCGAAGCGGTTGGCAGGTACTGCAAGGCAGTATTCAAGCAGTGCAATACACCAGGAGACCAGTATGGCTTTCCATAGCGGCCAGCTATGGCCGTATTTCAAGTGGCCATACCAAGCGAAGGTCATGAAGATGTTTGAACAAGTCAGCATTAGGACAGTGGTCATAATTTTGGCGCTTTATTGAATTGGTTTCAGAAATTGTATATCGCGGGTTTCCGGCATGAAGAAGTATAGAATGCAGAACGCAATCGTCGCCACTGCTGCCAGAAAGAGAAAGCCTGCGCTTGAACCAACGTGATGGACAATCGTACCGGCGATGACCTGGCTGGACGAAGCCCCGATTCCAACCGCCGTGCTGATAACCCCAAGGGTGAGATTGAAGCGCCCCGAGCCCTGCGTGAGATCAGCAATCATGAGGACCGAGACAACGCCGAAGATGCCTGCGCCAACTTCATCCAGAATCTGGATTGCCACCAGTGCGACAGTGTTGTCGGTGAGCGTGTAAAGAACAGCCCGGACCGGCAGGACGCCAAAGGCGATGAGCAACAGCGGTTTTCTACCCCATGTCCCGGCTGTTCGTCCAGTCCATGCGGCAAGCATTGTAATGACCAGTTGAGTCGTTATAAACGCAGGCGTTTCTTGTACCATGCTGGCTCCTTGAAGGCGTAGTTTAACTCTGAAATCAGCAATGCAACAGGTTTTACGTACGCAGGCCATCGGGCCTACGCCAAACATGTGGAAGTGACTGTGCCGTCGCTGGCTGATTGAAAAGAACTGGCGAGATAAGCCGCAACGAAGTACGCAACCATTATTGCTGCCGTTGAATGGCAGGACGCCCGGAGCCTACGTGGTGCAGGCAAATTAGCTTTGAGGGCCGTGGGCTACCAACGAAACAAATTCGCACATTTAGTCATGAACCATCACCAATAAACACCAATCACCCGAGGCAAGGCGCGTCCCGATTCGATTTGGATCCAATCGTGTTCCTTCGGCTTTGCTGGGGGCTGAGGCCCTGCCTCGCTCGGAAAGAGAATGTCCGAGCTCGCATTTGGCGGTAACTTCCACCACAAATTGCACTTGCAACTTGCATTCGCAGGGCTTGTGTCCCAGTGTCTGGCAAATTTGAATTGCCGGTCTTTTCCCGGGGTTGGGGCAGTGCGGGAGGATGTGGCCCGCATTCCGCAACGATTTGGCCATGCTCAAGCAAACCGGAAAACCCGCAACGGAGGGCGCCAACGCCATTTGGTTCCTGGTGGAACTGGCCATCTATGCGCTCTTCGTTCTGGGCTATTATTTCGCGGTGCTTCATTTCTGCCGGGACTGGCTCAAACAGCTCTTTGACCGCGACAAGCTCCTTTACGCGTTCGTTGCGCTTGGCTTGATCATTGGCCAGGCTGTCGCGTTGGAACTGGTCACCGCGGGCTTGTATAAACTCACGCGCCGCCAAGCGAAGGGATAACCGGCTCATGGATTTTCCCATTTCCGGCACCCACATCAATCCGGTCGAATTGATCGGCGCCGGCTTTGTCATCGGTGTGCTGGGCGGTTTTTTTGGCGTGGGCGGCAGTTTCCTGGCTGGCCCAGCCTTGTTCGCGTTCGGCGTGCCGATGAATTTCGTGGTGGGAACGGATCTGGCGCACATCGTCGGCAAATCCATCGTTGCCGCCCGCAAACACAGCAAGCTTGGCAACGTGGACTTCAAACTCGGCCTGCTGATGGTTGGCGGCACCATCCCCGGCGTGGAAACCGGCGCGCAGGGCATTCAGTACCTGAAACGCCACGCCAATGTAGACCGGACCGTGGCCCTGGCCTTCATCGTCGTGCTGACCTCGATTTCCCTTCTTGTGGCCTGGGAGAGTTTGCGCACGCTGCAACTCGGCCGGCGGCGCAGTTTTCAGCGGACGAACTCCGTCGGATCCGGCAGCGCCGCGAAGGGCGACGTGTCAGCGCTGTCGGGTGTGGCGAAGCGGATTCACCTCTTGCCGCTCCCGCCGATGCTAAGCCTGCCCAAATCCGGCATCAAACGGATTTCGCTCTGGACCATCCTCGCCGTGGCTTTCGTGGGCGGCGTTTTCAGCGGTTTTCTGGGCGGCGGCGCCGGATATATCCGGATGCCCGCCCTGGTTTATCTTCTGGGCGTGCCCACCCATCTGGCGGTAGGGACGGACCTCTTTGAAGTGATCATCTCCGGCGGTTACGGGACCTTTACCCATGCGCTGAAGGGCAACGTGGACATTCTCATCGCGTTGGTCATGCACACCGGCGCGGCGGTGGGCGCACAACTCGGCGCCAGCCTCACGGCCTATTTTCACGGCCCGCGCATCCGGCTTGCCTTTGTGCCGCTCCCCCTGGCGGGCGCCGCGCTGGTGATTTACACCCTGGCGACGGGCCACCACATCGGGTGAGATGACTTAATACGCCACCTTGTCCGGTTTGGCTTGCCACTCCGCAAATACCTCCAGGGCTTCGTCCCTCAACAACTGCCGCATTTTGACCTGCCGCCCGTCAATCGGCCGGGCCACCTCGCGATAAATCCAGTCGTCATCGAAGTGGATGCGCGCGGCGTCCTGGCGCGTGTTGGCATACCAGACCTTTTTGATGCGTGCCCAGTAAATCGCCGACAAGCACATCGGGCACGGCTCGCAGTTCGTATACAGCTCGCAATCCTCCAGATGAAAGGTGTTGAGCTTCCGGCACGCCGCCCGGATCGCCGTCACCTCCGCATGGGCCGTCGGGTCATTGGCGGACGTGACGCGGTTCCAGCCGCGCGCGATGATTTTTTCCTGGCGCACCACGACCGCCCCAAAGGGCCCGCCGCAATTGGCCCGCATTTTCGTCCGGGCAAGCGCAATCGCCGCGCGCATCAATTCCTCGTGCATCCGCCCATGTTAAACGCGCGCCTCGACGGATGCACACGGATTTTCTGCGCGGGCTTGCCGGGCCGGTGGGTATCTGCCGGCGCGCTCTACTCCTTCTGCAGCCTGGCCTCGATTTCCCGCGTGGCTCCCTCGGGCAAATTGACGGTCTGGGTGTATGGTTGGAAGCCATCCGCCTGAACGGTCAGCAGCAGGTTTTCATCGGGCAACAGGCTTTCGGACCGCCAGCGTCCATCCGGTTGTTTTTCAAAATCCACGTCCCCGGCTATGCCGCTGATCCAGCGGGGTGCCTCCGGGGAAGGCTTCCGGTCACCGGCGTAAGCGAGCTCGCACTTAAATGCCGGCACCGGTGTGCCATCCTCCGCCGTCGCCCGTACGAGAAGAATCGGCGCGGTGTAATAGACCACTGAAATATCCTGTAAATCCTGGTCCAAAACGGCCCGCCGCATTTGATGCTCGTTGCTCCAGGGTGAATCGTCGGACCAGCGATAGCGCGTTGACTGATGTTCGTTCACACTGAGATCGAATCTGGCGTCGACCAGCGTCCGCGGCACTTCTAAGAGGATTTTTCCATTGTCATCGGGGCGACCCTCTCCCCACCAGGCGGTGCCGCCGATCTGGCCGGAAACATGCACCTCGTGCGTTTTGTGGGGGTTCCCCTGGCTGTCGAGCTGCTGCATGGCCACCAGCACATGCGGCACGGCACGGATTTCCACCGTGGCTGAGGCCTGGCCGGAATCCAGATGGAGCGGCTGATGCAGGAAAACATCCGGCACCGGATGACGGGCATGGTTTTCAGTGAGACTGTCCCGCGGATATTCGCTGATCAACAGATTGTAATCCCCGGCCGGAAGCGGTCCCAGGGCAAACTGACCCTGGTTGTCGGTGAGCGCGGAACGGCTGAGCGCATCGATCACCGGCATGCCGATCGGCTTTTTGGCGGGGCCGCCTGAAAGTTCAGCATTCACCCAGACGGGGCCAACCGGCGAACCATCGCTGCTCAGGACCCGGCCCGCAAGCCGGATGCCTTCTTCCAGGCCGAATTGGCCAAGGTCCCCGCGTTGTTTATGAAGCAGGTGCGTGGAGGGAGCAAAGTCCTGGGGCAACAGCCATAGCACCGCCTCGCCGCCTTTGACTACGTTTACCTGAAAGAAACCGGCTCCATCGGTGCGCGTGTCGGCGAACGAGCCATACTCGGCCATGTCGTTCTTGCTCGCTTTGGAATACGTCAAAATCTTGACCCCGCCGGCAGGTGAGCCGTCCGGGCGGACCAGCGATCCGCTGATGCTCTCGGCGGGAGTGAGATCGAGCGACTCGAAAAACGGCGGCGCCCCGAGCGCCTTATTCTTCCGAATCATCGCCAAAGCGTAGCCATCCCAAGGCCGGCGCGCATAATTTGAGTGCGTGACCTCGAAATTCAAATAAGCGGAGCGGTTCGTGGCAAATTCTGGTGTCAAACCAAACCGGAACCGGCCATCCTCATCGGTCGATTGTTCGGTTGCCCCGACCACGCGATGCTCGGTGGAAGAGTAGATTTCGCACTGCACACGCACCGTGGCACCCGGGACGGGCTCGCGGCTCATTTTGTCAATGACCCGGCCGGTCATTGACTCGGAGTTCGTGTTCACCATCGCCGGATTGGCTGCTGGGCTGCCCTCCTTGGCGGTGTCCGCCCCATCGCTGGCCATGGCGGGACGCACGGTCACCAGCGACAGCCCCAGCGCGGCAGGCAGCAAAATGGTGGGAGTCGCGATGCCCAAGGCAACGGCGTTGTGAAGGCGGGAACTGAGCAACAATCGGGGCAGGGGACGGTTCCCGGCGACCGACCGCAGTTCTTCGCACAATCGGGCCGGCGCGGGCCGGGCGCGGCGGCAAATCCAGGCCGACTCGACCAATCCCAATACCAGCCAGGCGCCGATGATCGCCATCCCGAGCATATACAGTCGCCCGAGCCAAGGGATGACAGCGGAAATCGACGCCGCCCGGCTGTTGAAATTCACCGGCCGAACCAAAATTCCTGAACTGGGCGGCGAGCGGGGAATGAGCGATCCTGTATGCGTGCGCGCTTCTCCGGGAGAAATTCTGGCTGACTCTGAGGGGGCGCTCTGCAGGCTTTCGGACGCAACGCCTTGCCGGGCCCCGGGCGGAATTTGTTTCACGGCGTGCCATCTTGGCCAGGCTGGCAGGGCGGCCGCCACCAAGAGAAGGGAAAGCGCGAGCGAAACGGACCAGCCCAAGGCCACCCGCAGTGCGGGTTGCCGAATGCAGCGGACACCGATCCAGGCGGCGCCGAGCAAAAGCGTGGCAGCCGATTGGAAATCGACCAGCCAGCGCGCCAAAAAGTCCAAAGTTGAATTCATATCTTTTTTCCTCCTTGCTTCCCGCTGTGCGGGCGGTTTCTTGCCTTGGCAATGGTCTCGGCGAGCCGGTCCAGCTCGGCTGGGGTGGTCGCCTTGGAGCGCAGTGCGTGCACCAGGTACTCGTCCAGGGCGCCGTCAAAGACCCGGTGCAAAAATCCCTGCGCCAACGCCCGAAATGTGGATTCGCGCTCCACTCGGGCAAAGTAGGCGTACGCCTTGCCGTTTCGACGATGTCCCGCCAGGCCCTTCTGTTCCATCACCTGCAGCAGGCTGAGCACCGTGGTGTAGGCCAACTCGCTGCCCGGTTTCTTCATGGCGTCGCAGAGATCGCCCACCGAGGCGGGCCCCTGCTGCCAGAGGATCTTGAGGGCCTCCAATTCACGGTCGGTTGGAATTAAAACAGCCACGATTATTATCTACTGTTCAACCAGTATATACTGGCAGACCAGTAGTTGTCAAGACACCGGGCGCGGACTTTTCCTTGCCGATTTTCTGCAAGATGATTCGAACACCCCGGTAAAGGCATCACAAGGTATGAAATCGGCAGCTATTTTGACGCACGATCTCGCCTCCCTGCCGGGGGGGCCGTGGGGCTTTGTTGTTCTGGTGTTGTTGATCCTGTTCGTGACGCTGGTGGCCACCGAAGGCTCAAAACGCAAGGACAAATGAGCACGCCGCGCCGCCAGTCGAAAAGTGTGCTTTTTAACCGACCGCGACCGCGTAAATCGTATATCGGAAATTACCAATCGTGTGTACTCTGCCCGCATGTTTAAAGCTGCCGATTTGTTTGATCTCACCCAAACCGAACACGCCGCCCTTTTTGACGGCTGCGATCACGCTTGGGAAGCCCTGACGAAGATCGAAGCCTACCTGGCGAAGGTTCAGCGCCAGAACCCGCCCAAGAAATTTCCCGGCACGCACATCGGCAACCGTGTGGTCATTGGCGAAGGCACCGTTGTGGAACCCGGCGCCATGATCAAAGGCCCCGCCATCATTGGCAAAAACTGCCAGATCCGCCACAACGCCTACCTTCGCGAAAACGTGATCATTGGCGACAATTGCGTGGTGGGCAATGCCAGCGAACTGAAGAATTCAATGCTTTTCAACAACGTGCAGGCGCCCCATTACAATTACATTGGCGACTCCATCCTGGGCTACAAGGCCCACCTCGGCGCCGGCGTGAAGATCTCCAATGTCAAACTGCTCCCGGGAAACGTGTCTGTGGAACTGGACGGCGTACCCACCGACACTGGCTTGCGCAAATTCGGCGCGCTGCTGGGCGACGGGGCGGAAGTGGGCTGCAACGCCGTGCTCAATCCCGGCAGCATCCTCGGCCGCGGCACCACCGTCTATCCCAACGTCTTCTGGCGAGGTATCCTCCCCGCCAACAGCATCGCCAAAAACAAGGCGGAGATCGGCGTGGTGGTTAAAAGACCGTAAAACTTGGGGATGTGAAAGGGTAGCGCCAAAAGTGTAGCACCGTAGGCGCAACGTATTTGTAGAAAACCGCGCAAAAAACGATGTTCAAGCTCCGTTAGGCAGCGGCATCTTTTGCGCGCAGCAAACGACCGCAGCCAAAAAAATTGCCGACCTCATGAAACCGGATATGCGAACGAAAATCTTTGGACTTCCCAATCCCTTGCTTTTGCCGTAATCATGCCTTATGCAACCTGATTCCCGCCTTTTAGGGGCCCTCGCTGCCCTGTGCTCCTCGGTCTTGCTCCTGGCCACCGCACACGCCGCGTTGGTCAGCAGGGCGCAGACCGGGTTGCAGCTTTACAGCCTGCGCAGCCAGTTCGCGACCAACGTCCCCGGCACGCTCGCGGAAATAAAAAGCTGGGGCATCACCAACGTCGAATTGGCCGGCACTTACAACCTCTCGACCGAACAGTTCAAAGCGCAACTCGACGCCTACGGGATGAATCCGGTCAGCGGCCATTATGGCTATGACCAGTTCCGAACCAACCTCGATTGGATTATCAGCGACGCGAACGTCCTGGGACTCAAATACGTCGGCTGCGCGTGGATTCCGCACGGCGATCAGTTCGATGAAACGACCTGCCGTGAGGCCATTGCGGTGTTTAATCACGCGGGCGAAATTCTGGCGCAGCATGGCTTGAAGTTCTTCTCCCATACGCACGGCTACGAATTTCAGCCGTTTCAGCAGGGAACGTTTTTCGATCTGATGATGACCGGGACCAATCCGAAGTATGTCAGTTTCGAGATGGACATATTCTGGATTGCTCACGCGGGGCAGGATCCGGTAAAGCTTTTTGAAAGGTACGGCCAGCGCTGGCAGCTCATGCACCTGAAAGGCATGAAGGAAAGCACGCCCACTGGATTCTTCACGGGGCACTCCGACGTCAGCAACGATGTGCCGCTGGGCCAGGGCAAAATTCCTTTTCAGCCGCTGTTTCGCGCGGCTGCCCAGGCGGACGTAAAATGGTATTTCATCGAAGATGAATCGGCGGTGTCAGAACAGCAGATACCGGTCAGCCTGCGCTATCTGGATACGCTCCGGTGGTAGTCCGTGCCGATCTTCCACGCACTGCGAGGTTGCATCGCCTGCTGCCGCCGGCCGGGGCAGTTGCGTTTGAGCGACGGGGAAATGATGGTTGAATGAGCGCGCGGGAAGTTTTTCCATTGCGGCTGCCGTCAATGCCCGATAGCTTGCCGTTCATCGGGACCCATGAATATCGCCATCGAAACTTCCAACCTGACGCGGGACTTCGGCAAGTTTCGCGCCGTGGATGAATTGAGCCTCCGGGTCGAGGCTGGTCGGTTCTACGGTTTTCTCGGCCCGAATGGCGCGGGCAAATCCACGACCATCAAGATGCTTACGGGGCTGCTGGCTCCCAGCGGCGGGAGCATCCGGATTCTGGGCGAGGACGCCTGCGATCCCAAGCGGGCCTTGGAAGTAAAACGCCGCATCGGGGTCGTGCCGGAGAATCTCGCCCTGTTTGACAACCTGACCGCCCGCGAATATCTCACGTTTATCGGGCGCATGTATCTGCTGCCGCGCGAGACGGTGCGTGCCCGCTCTGAGGAACTGCTGCTGATGATGGAGCTGGCGCAGGAAGAGAAAAAACTGACGGTGGAATTTTCCCACGGCATGAAAAAGAAGCTCGCGCTGGCCGCGGCGCTGATCCCGAATCCGGATTTGCTCTTTCTCGATGAACCGTTTGAAGGCGTGGATGCGGTGGCTTCGCGAGTGTTGCGGGACACCCTCAAACAGTGTGTCGGGCGCGGCGCGACGGTTTTCTTGACGTCGCACATCCTGGAAATCGTGGAAAGGCTGTGCACGGATGTGGGCATTATTGCGCACGGCAAACTGGTGCATCAAGGCACGATGGAGGAATTGCACCGGGACGGTTCGCTGGAGGACAAATTTCTCGCCGTCGTGGGCAACGGCGAGGGCGAGCCGCAAAAATTGAGCTGGCTGGAATGAACCGCGAACAGCTCAAGACGATTCTGTGGCTGCGCTGGCGGCTGATGCGCAATCAATGGGCTCGCAGTCGCGGACTCGGCGCGGTGCTCGCCGTGGTGTTCGGTGTCGGCGCGATCGCGGTGGCGGTGGGCTGTTTCGCGGCCGCCCTGCTCGGGGCGGCGTTCGGTCTGGGTGAGGCCAGCCCGACGGTGATCATGGGAATCTGGTTCGGGGTCACGGCGGTGTTTTTGTTTTTCTGGCTGATCGGACTGCTCACCGAACTTCAGCGCTCGGAGACCATTGATTTGCAAAAGCTCCTGCATCTCCCGGTGGCGCTCGGCCAGTTGTTCGTAATCAATTACCTCGTCTCGCACTTCACCTTGAGCATCGTGGCCATGGTGCCTGTCATGTTGGGGCTGGCCATCGGACTGGCGATTGCCCGGGGGCCGGAGATGGCGCTGTTGATCCCGCTCTCGTTGAGCATGGTCGTCATGATCACGGCCTGGACGTATTGTTTGCGCGGCTGGCTGGCGTCCATGATGAGCAATCCCCGCCGCCGGCGCACGGTCATCATGTGCGTCTCTCTTTCCTTTATTCTCCTCGCGCAGGGACCGAATCTTTACTTCAACATCCTGGGTCGGCATTCCGCCGCCAGTCAGAAATCGGCCGGCGGTGATGATGGCAAACGTGCCGCCTCGCTGGAAATGTTCAACAATCTCGTCGCCGCCCAAGGTTTCATCCCGCCGCTTTGGGTGCCGGTCGGCGCCCAGGGGTTGGCCGAAAAACACGTCCTGCCCGCCTTGTATGGCACGCTCGGCTGCCTGGGCCTCGCCGCGCTGGGGCTGCGCCGCGCGTATCGGAGCTCGCTGAATTTTTATCGTGGTGAGAGCGGGGGCAAGACAGCGGCGCGGAGCAAGCCGGCTGGCCAGGCGGCGAGAACGGCCCGCGCCACAGCTCAATCGGGAAACCGATTTTTGGAATGGCAGCTCCCGGCGGTGCCCGAACAGTCGGCGGCATTGGCGCTGGCCACGCTCCGTTCCCTGCTGCGCGCACCCGAAGTGAAAATGGCGCTGGCGGGCTCGGTGATCTCGATCCTGGTAGTCGGGGCGATGATCTTTCTCCGTTCGCCGCCCAGCCTGGCCGCCGCCGCCAAACCTTTCATCGCCACGGGCGTGGTGGCGTTCTCCACCTTTTTGCTCGTTCAATTTTTTACGAACCAGTTTGGCTTCGACCGTGACGGATTCCGGTCGTTGATGCTTTCGCCGGCGGATCGGCGGCTGATTTTGCTGGGGAAAAATCTCGCCATTCTGCCGGTCGGTTTCAGCCTTGGATCGAGCCTTTTGATATTGATTTCGGTGTGGCTGCATTTGCCCCTGCCGACGGTGGTCGCCGCGCTTTTCCAGCTCCTGACCCTGCTGTTGATCGCCAGCCTTGCGGGCAATTTGCTTTCCATCATGATCCCTTTCCGCATTCAGCCCGGCACCATGAAGCCGACCAAGATGCCGGCGCTGGCGATGTTCGTGATGATTTTGTGCCAGATGCTGCTGCCGCTGGCGATGGCTCCGGTGTTCGCGGGTCCCCTGTTGGCGTGGCTTTGGCACCAGGCCGGCCTGCCGCCGTTCGTTCCGGTCAATCTCATCTGCTCCATGGTGCTCTGCGGTGTGATGGCGTTGATTTATTGGCAGTCACTCACGCCGCTGGGTCGTCTGCTGCAACGCCGGGAAGCAAAAATTCTCGGCGTGGTGACCGTGGAAGTGGAGTAGGCACCCACCCTGCCAATGCGAAGCGGGGATGGAAGATTGAGACTGGAGGATCGAGAAGGAAGAGGCGGGAACATTCAACGCCCAAGACCTGCTCGGATACCGTGGCGGGGGGCACTGTCGATTCGCGCCCGCGCGACGAAACCTGCGATACTTTTCACTGGTTGCTCCCGATCTTGAAAGGTAATCTGCTTGGTGAACCTGGCTTAAACCATGCGGCTTAACCGTGTTTTTCAGGCGTTGTGTTGCGTGCTGATCCTCTTCGGCATGCCTACGGTCGTCATTGTCCTTGGAGCTGACTGGAAGATTTTGCCCGGTCATGTGCCGGGCGGCCTGTCGCGGTTGGAGCCCATCGGTCGCCTGGCGGAGACCAACCAATTGCGGCTCGCCATCGGCGTGGCGCTGCGCGATGCCGCCGGTTTGGACGCTTTTCTGTCACAGCTTTATGATCCGGCCAGCCCGAATTACCGGCAATACCTCACCCCCGGCGAGTTCACGACGCGGTTTGGTCCCACGGAACGCGATTACGAAGCCGTCAAAGAGTTCGCGCGCGCCAATGGCCTGACCGTTGCGGCAACCCACGGCAACCGGCTTATCTTGGATGTGGTCGGACCGGCCGCCGCCGTCGAAAAAGCGCTGCGCGTGACGCTGCACGTGTACCAGCATCCCACCGAGGCGCGGCAGTTCTACGCGCCGGACACCGAGCCAACCGTGGCGGCCGACCTGCCCGTGGCCGATGTCCAGGGCTTGAGCAATTTTTCCCGGCCGCGCCCGAAATTCAGGAAAGCCGGGGCCGCCCAAGCTTACGGCGTGGCCAAAGAGGGTTCGGCTCCCGATGGCTCGGGTGCCTTTTTCGGCAATGATTTCCGAAACGCGTATGCGCCGGGGACCACGTTGACCGGCGCCGGACAAATGGTGGGACTGCTGCAATTCGACGGCTATTACGCGAGCGATATTGCAGCCTACGCCGCGGCGGCCGGCGGCGGGCGAAGCCGCATCGTAGTGCAACCGGTGTTGCTTGACGGATTTAATGGCGTGCCCACCACGGGTGCCGACAGCGGTGATGAGGAAGTGTCGCTGGACATCGAAATGGCCATGGCGATGGCGCCTGGGCTTTCCAAAATCATGGTCTTTGAAGGCGGCCCGAACGGCCTGCAGAATGACGTGCTCAATGCCATGGCGTCCAACAGCACGGTCAAGAATCTCAGCACCTCGTGGGGATGGAATGGCGGGCCCAGCGAAACCACCGACAACATCTTCAAGCAAATGGCGTCTCAGGGCCAATCGTTTTTCAACGCGTCCGGGGATGCCGACGCCTTCACCGCGGGCGCCAGCTCGGTCAACGGGGTGGACAATCCTTCCACCGACAATGCGCCGTCCAGTTCGCCCTATATTACGCAGGTGGGCGGCACGACCCTGTATATGAACGGCAGCGGCTCGTCTTATGGGTCGGAGACGGTTTGGAACTGGGGCGGGGGCATTGGCAGCAGCGGGGGCGTCAGCTCGTATTATGCAATCCCGAGCTGGCAGACCGGAATCAGCATGGCGGCGAATCTGGGTTCCGCCACCAGGCGCAACATTCCTGACGTGGCGCTGACGGCCGACAACATTTTCGTTTATTACAGCGACGGTTCGCCCGACGAGCTGGGCGGCACGAGTTGTGCCGCGCCGTTGTGGGCTGGCTTCATGGCGCTGGTCAACCAGCAGGCAGCCTTTCTGGGACGTGCGCCCGCCGGCTTTATCAACCCGGCGATCTACGCCATCGGCAAGGGCCAAAAGGCCGGTTACGGCTACGACGCGTGCTTTCATGACACGACCTCGGGCAACAATTTCTGGTCGTCGAGCCCTTCCGATTATCCGGCCGTCGCGGGATACGATCTGTGCACCGGCTGGGGCACACCCAACGGCACCGGCTTGATCAACGCCTTGGCCGGCTCGCCCGGCAGCCTGGCGATCTCGCCGACGGCCGGCATTACGTTCACCGGTTGGGCCGGCGGACCGTTCAGCCCGGCATCAGCCACTTTTCAAGTGACCAACACTTCGGCTGCGGCGGCTGGTTGGTCGCTGGCGGGCAAGTCCACTTGGCTCAAGCTTTCCGCCACGAGCGGCACCCTCGCCGGGCTGGCTTCGGTAAATCTTACCGTTAGTCTCGCGACGTCGGCCAAAAATCTCAAGATCGGCACGTACTCGGCATCCATGGTGTTTGGCGGCACCGCCACACGTATCGTTCAGTCCATTCCGGTCACGCTGCAGGTCAATCAGCCGCTGACGCTTTCGAGCGACCAGGGATTCACGGCCGTCGGGACGGTGGGCGGACCGTTCAGTCCCAGTTCGCAAACGTTTACGCTCTTGAATGCAGGCAGCAACGCGGTGGGTTGGAATCTGGCTAATTCCGTCTCGTGGCTCACCGTTTCCGCTACCCGCGGCTCCGTGGCTGCGGGCGGCCAGTCCAATGTGACGGTCGCCGTGTCAACCTCGGCGAAGAATCTCAAAGCCGCCGTTTACAGCGGCAAGATCACCTTTACCGATTCGACTGGAACCATTGCCACGGTGCCGTTTACGCTTTCAGTCGGCCAGCCGCTGGTGCAAAACGGCGGTTTTGAAACCGGCAATTTTACCGATTGGACGCAATCGGGAAACATCGCCCATACCGAAGTTACCTCGAGCTCCAGCTACGTCCATAGCGGCAGATATGGCGCGGAATTGGGACCGTCGGGGAGTCCCGGCTATCTGGCCCAGTCCATCACCACGGTCACCGGGCGGGAATATGCCCTGTCTCTTTGGGTGCGCAATCCCGATGGCAGGATGCCCAACTGGTTTCAAGTGCAGTGGAATGGTTCGACCATATTTGAACAACAGAATCTGGCCGGCACGGGTTGGACCAACCTGCAATTCCTGGTCGCCGCGACCGACACCAGTTCGATCCTCCAGCTCGGTTTCCAGGACGATCCGTCGTATCTGGGCCTCGACGACGTGAGCTTGAAAGCCGTGACCAGTTCGGCCGTCAAGGGCACGGTGAGACGAGCGGATGATTTCCAACTCGTTTGGAGCGCGGACGCAAACGCCGTTTATCAGGCCCAATATAAGACCAATTTGTACCAGCCCGACTGGATTGATTTCGGCGCGCCCTTTGCCGCCAATGACGATTCGGTCACGATGACCGACACCAACGCCTTCCGATGTTCGCCGCAGCGGTTTTATCGTCTGCTGCAGTTGAAGTGAAATGCGTTGAGGAGGGCTTTTCAGATTTCGAATTTCTCCCTGCCGGTTTAATATGGCCCGGTGAGCGAATTCCTCCAGCGCGTGGAAAATGCCGTCAGCGAACGGCATTTGTTCGTACGCGGTCAAAAAATCCTCGCCGCCGTGTCCGGAGGCGTGGATTCGATGGTTTTGCTCCAAGTGCTGCAGTTGCTGGCCCGGAAGCACCACTGGAAGATCCTGGTCGCCCACTTTAATCATCGTCTCCGCGGTCGCGCGAGCGACGCGGATGAGAGGTTGGTCCGTCGAACCGCGTCTAAATTGGGCCTGGAGTGCGTGGTCGACGGCGCGGACGTGAAGCAGACCGCCGCGCGGTCAAAACTGTCCATCGAAATGGCCGCACGCAAATTGCGCCATGAATTCCTGGCCCGGGCGGCCCGGCAGCACGAGGTTTCCACCATCGCCCTCGCGCATCATGCCGACGACCAGGTGGAATTGTTTTTTCTGCGGCTGTTGCGCGGCACCGGTGGCGAAGGCCTCGCCGGCATGAGATGGCGTTCGCCCTCGCCGGCGGACCGGTCAGTTTTCCTGGTCCGTCCGCTGCTGCAATTTTCAAAGGCGGAATTGCTCGCCTGGGCGCGTGAGAACCCGTTGCCTTTTCGGGAGGACGCGACAAATCTTGCGACCGACTTTTTGCGCAACCGGGTTCGCCATGAACTGCTCCCGTTGCTGCGGGAAAAATACCAGGCCGCCGTCGATAAACTGGTTTTGCGGCTGATGGATATTGTCGGCGCCGAGACGGAATTTGTCGGCGCTGCGGCGAAACAATTCCGCAGCCACCGAAGCCCGCGGGCGCGGGCCAAAATCGGCAATTTCGACGGTTTGCCCCTGGCTGTTCAGCGCCAGGTTTTGCGGCAGCAGCTTGCCGGATTTGGCCTGCTGCCGGATTTTGAGTTGATCGAACAGCTCCGCAAAGTGCCGGCCAGGCAGGTAAGCGTTTGCGCCGGCTTGTGCGTATCGCGCGATCCGGCGGGGGCGCTGCATTGCCGTGAAGAACTGGCGGGCGAGTTTGACCCGTCCGAAATCCGCCTGGCCCTGTCGTCCGGGCGGGGCAGGGTGCAATTTGGCGGGAGCTGGTTTCATTGGCGCCGCGAGCCGGTGCGCCGGCTGCGCCTGCCGCCGAAAAAAAAGCCGGGCGCGTCGCCGGCGCGCCGGGAGTGGTTTGATGCCGACAAAATCGGCCGTGAAATCATCCTGCGCCACTGGCGTCCCGGGGACCGGTTCCAGCCCATTGGCCTCAAGTCGGCGGTGAAACTGCAGGACCTGTTTGTGAACTCGAAAATTCCGCCCGCCCGCCGCCGCGCTCTGGTTTTGGCGGCCACCAAGACCGGGGACATCTTCTGGGTGGACGGCTTGCGCATTGGCGAGCAATTCAAATTGACTCCCGAAACGAGTCGGAAGCTGGTGTGGCTGCGCCGGTAAGGCTACAGAGGACGGGCCTGGACAGGGCGATCGCGGATCAATGTGGCATTGGAATCGTATAAGCCCCCAAGCCGGGCAGGAATTCATTGGTGCTTACAAAACCGGCCTTGGGCGGCCAGGCATTTTTGGAGACCGCCTGGCCGGCGAAATTGGCCGTCCGTCCGCCAGCGTCATTTTAGCATGACATTTGAGCATTTCAAGTTTCCGGTATTTCAGCTATTGTCGGGGCGTGAGCACAAGCGGCACCTCTGAGAAAGTCGATACCGCGCCGACCTCGTCCGGTCCGATGGCGGGGCCGGCTGCTTTCGTGACCACTCATTGGTCGGTGGTGCTGACGGCGGGGCGGGCTGATACGACGAAGGCGCGAGACGCGCTGGCCCGGCTCTGCCAGACCTATTGGCATCCGCTGTACGCGTATGTGCGGCGGCTGGGCCATTCGCCGCCCGACGCGCAGGACCTCACCCAGGAGTTTTTTGCGCGCCTGCTGGCCAAGAATTATCTGGCCGGCGCGGAGGAATCGCGCGGACGGTTTCGTTCCTTCCTGCTGACGTCGCTGAAACATTTCCTCGCCAATGAATGGGACAAGGCTCGCGCCCAAAAAAGGGGCGGGGGCCAAGTTCCCATTCCCATCGACCCGACCGCGGTGGAAACGGGCTGCTGCAATGAACCCGCCGATCCAGCCAGCGCGGACAAAATCTACGAACGTCGCTGGGCGCTCACGCTGCTGGACCGGGTACTGCACCGCTTGCGCGATGATTACGCGACCAGCGGCCGCGAGCATTTGTTCGAGCAATTGAAGCCCACCCTGACGGAAGCCAGCCGGACGGTGCGCTATTCGGAAATGGCCGCGCGTCTGGGCACCAGCGAAGGCGCGGTGAAGGTGGCGGTTCATCGGCTCCGCCAGCAGTACCGCCAAGTGCTCCGCGCCGAAATCGCCGAAACCGTTTCCGGCCCGGAAGAGGTGGAAGACGAGTTGCGGAACCTGTTTGCGGCCCTGGCGGGGTAATTTACGATATACGATATGCAAGCGACCTGCGGCGCGTAAATCGTGAATCGCAAATTGAGCGTAACTTTACGCGGGTTTTGCTTCAGTAACGGGTGGAATGAAAACTATGATTGACCCGATGCAAGCGGCAATGTTCGGCGGCTGGGAACTTCTTCCCATTATGCTGTCAGTCTTCCTAAGCTTTGTGCTGGTTTGTGGGGTGGCGGCGGCAATTATTTATTTTGTTGTCACCCGGGCGAAAGCCAAACCTCAACCGATTCAACCCGTCCAGCCAATTCAGCCCGTTCAGCCGGCGGCGCCGGCTCCCGTTGCGCCGATGGCGGGGGCGCCGGTTTCACCTCTCATGGGTCAGGCGACCCCGGTGGCCGGGAAAACGGTCGTCCTTCCGCGGCAATGCCCGCAATGCGGCGCGACGCTGCAACCGGATACGGCGGAAGGGCTTTGCCCGGCCTGCCTGCTGCAGCGCGGCTTTCAAACGGAAGCGGGCCCAGCGGATCCCAGCCAACCTAACCCGGGCGGTACGTCCGGACCACAACCTTTTGTGCCGCCGAAGATTGAGGTTCTGGCCGGGCTCTTTCCGCAACTGGAAATCCTGGAGTGCCTGGGGCGGGGCGGCATGGGGGCGGTTTACAAGGCGCGGCAGCCGCGCCTGGACCGGTTCGTGGCGCTCAAAATTCTCGCGCCGGAGAAGCAAAACGATCCGCAATTTGCCGAGCGTTTCGAACGCGAAGCCCGCGTGCTGGCCAAGTTAAGCCATCCGAACATCGTTTCCATCTTTGATTTCGGCGAAGTGCAGGGGCGGTATTACCTGCTGATGGAGTACGTGGACGGACTCACGTTGCGGCAGGTGATGCAGGCCGGCAAAATGAGCTCCGCCGCCGCCCTGGAACTGGTCCCCAAGATTTGCGAGGCGCTCCAATATGCCCATGGGCAGGGCATTGTTCATCGCGATATCAAACCGGAGAACATCCTGCTGGACAAGCAGGGGCATCTTAAAATCGCCGACTTCGGTATTGCGAAAATCGCCGGCCTGGACGCGACCGGACTGTCGCTCACCGGCGCGCGCGACGTGATGGGCACGCCGCATTACATGGCGCCGGAACAGGTGGAAAAACCGCAGACCGTCGATCATCGGGCGGACATTTATTCACTCGGGGTGGTGTTCTATGAATTGCTCACCGGCGAGCTGCCGCTGGGAAAATTTGCGCCGCCGTCGAAAATGGTCCAGGTGGACGTGCGCCTCGATGAAGTGGTGTTGCACGCGCTCGAAAAGGAGCCTTCGCGGCGCTATCAGCAGGCCAGCCAGGTGAAGACGGATGTGGAAAACGTGACCAGCGGCAGGGCACCGCAAGGAACCGGTGCCGCGCCATTCCTGCCTTCGGCCGCCAGCGATGCCAGCGACAAAGCCATCCTGCCGGCGTTTTTACTGGCGCTGTTTTTTGGCGTGTTCGGGGCGCATCGTTTTTACGTTGGAAAATTCGTGACCGCCTGCCTGCAGTTGCTCGCGTGCGCGGCGAGTGTGTTCTTGATCATCTGCTGCGCGACCATCCACGGTGCCGTGGTACCCGCGTTTGGAATTTTGCTGGCGTTCACCATCTGCGGCTGCGTGTTCTGGGCCTGTATCGACTGGCTGTTGCTGGTCTGCAAGGCATTCCGGGACGGAAAGGGGCGGAGGATGACCCATTGGCTGCATCCCAATGGCAGCGCGGCGATTTCGGCAGCGGCGCCGCGCGCGGGTGGGAATCCAATCGCGCCGCTTGCCAGAGTGGGAGCATCCGCCGATCCGGCCGGCATGATCGTGGCTCCGGCGGTGGCGCTCATGGTGGCCGGGCT
The DNA here is from genome assembly GCA_049509875.1 of Verrucomicrobiota bacterium. Lineage (GTDB taxonomy): Bacteria > Verrucomicrobiota > Verrucomicrobiia > Limisphaerales > UBA11358 > UBA11358. The sequence goes on from JBEKZM010000022.1 coordinate 20,769, forward strand.
TTGGAAGTTATTTTCCAGTTTGGTCGGATTTCTCGCCCTCGCGGGCCTGAGCAGCGGACTGGGTACTTTCCTGGGTCTCGGCAGTATTGTCGGTCCTTGGAGCGCAGTGGCGATGGCTGGTGTCGTTTTCTTTAAGATTGTTCCTGGCTGCCTGATTATGTTCGGCGGATGGCAAATGCTCCAGCGGAGGAGTTATGCGTGGGCAGTAGGTGCCGGAATTGTCGCCGTCCTGGCGTGCAGTCTCATTGGTTTGCCCGCCGGGATCTGGGCGCTCATCGTGCTGGCCCGGGACGATGTCAGGGCTGCCTTTGGGTTCAATGGTTCCACAGCCGCCCCAATGCCCGCGCAGCCCGGCCACTTTTGGCGGGGCTTTGCGGTAGTGATTGTTTGCGTGATTTTGATTCCCCTGGCGCTGCTGGCCATAGGTCTGGCCACGGCGGCTATCGCCGCACCAAAATATTTCAGGGCGCCGGCGGAGACCTCGCCGCTCACCGCGCAGGAATTGGAGAAGGCCGGCATCCGCCGGGAGGGCGGTGAATTTCGGAAGGATTTCACCGAGTCTTTTCCGCTGGCTGCCAGCGGAATGTTCAGCATCGATAACGTCAATGGTCGGACGGAAATCCATGGCTGGAACAGCAATGCCGTTGTGGTGACTGCGGTCATCCACGGCCGGACCGGCGAGGGCGTTAAGGCCATTCAAATCAACGTCGATGCTGATTCCGATCGTGCGAATGTTCATACGGAGATTCCGAATGCCTGGAGGAACTTTCAGTGGAGCTGGTCGTGGTTCAAAAGCATGATCGGCGAGAATGCCACGGTGGATTACACGGTGCGCGTGCCGGAGCAGGCGCAGTTAAAGGACGTGAGCAGCGTCAATGGCCGGATCCATATTGAGGGCGTCGCAGGCGACATTACCGCCTCCACTGTCAACGGGGAAACGGAGGTCAAGAACGCCCATCACAATCTGAAGCTGAACACCGTCAACGGCAGCATCAAGGCGGAGATGGACGCCTTGGGCGACGGGCAATCGGTGTCCCTGGATGCCGTGAACGGCGAACTGGAATTGACCGTGCCGGAAAACACTGATGCGGCCTTCTCCGTGAGTACGGTGAACGGGCAAATCGCCAGCGACTTTCCAAATTTGCAGCCGAAGAAAGAGTTCCCGGTGGGCAATAGTTTGGATGGTGTCCTTGGTCGCGGTGGCGCCCGGGTGAAGGCCGGCGCGGTGAATGGCACCATCAAGTTTCTGAAAGGCCAAACAGCCCCGTTGGCCTTCACCAACGCGGTCTCCTCAATGCCGTTGAAAACTCCCTAAGAACACGATTATGAATACACCCATGTTTGCAGCCATTCATTCCGGCCTTCCCGCGCCCTGGCTGGCGCTCATCATTACGCTCATCGTCGTCCTGGCGATCTGGGACGGGGTGTGGAAGTTGATTGCGCTGTGGAAGGGCGCGCGCAACGATCAACTGGCTTGGTTCATCTGCCTGGCCATTTTCAACACGGCCGGCATCCTGCCCATTCTATACATCCTGCTGTTCCAGAAAAAGGCGACGCCAGTGGAAAAGGCGTGATGCCAGCGGAGCATGAATCGGTTGTTTCTTGCGCAAATCCGGTGCCGACGCAAGTTCAAGACGCGGGAACAACGTCCCTCCCCGGGTGCCTGTAGGCGACGAGGTGACGAGTCGGGGGAGAGGGCTGGGGTGAGGGTAAGGGTGAAATGTTCTTGCTCCAACGCAGCCGTCTTTTGTGTCCCAAGCCTTCGCCTACCTGTGCGCCTTCAACAAGTACTCCTTGAATTGGTTATAATCGGCGTCCAGGCGGTCGAAATCTTCCGGCAGCTTCAGCGCGGCCAGCATGTTTTCCGGCACGTCCGGCGGCCAGCCGACGACTTTCTCGACTTCCGCGGGGAACTTGGCCGGGTTGGCGGTTTCCACAATCACCGCGGGTGAGTTGCCCAGGGGATCCTCGGTGCTCCAGTCGAGAAAGCCCTGCCACGCGACGGCGCCGTGCGGTTCGAGCAGCAATTGAAATTTGTTCCAAAAATCGCATATGCCCGCCACCGTGCGGCGGTCTGAAACCGAGGTGGAGAAAAGGTCCCGCCGCATCGCCGCCAAGTCGGGCTGCCGGTGGATCATCCCGGTTTCGTCCATCTGCCCGCCGTATACGCCTACGAGCCGGGCGAGATTGCTCGGGTGGCCCACGTTCATCGCGTTGGATACGGAATTCCGCGATGGCGAGATTTTTTGATATACGCCGCTCTGAAGAAATCTGGGAAAGGCGTCGTTGTCATTGACCGAGGCGATGATCTTTCTCAGCGGCAACCCCATCTGCCGCGCCACCACCGCGCCCATCATGTCGCCGAAATTGCCGCTGGGGATGGAAAAGACGATCGGCTCGGCCGGTTTCGCCAGGCGCGAGGCCGCGAAGAAGTAATACACGCTCTGCGGCAGCAGCCGGCCGATATTGATGGAGTTGGCCGAGGACAGCGAAATGCGCTCGAGGTCCGGATCAGCGAAGGCCCGTTTCACCATCGCCTGGCAATCGTCAAATTTGCCGTCAATCGCCACCGTGCGGACGTTGTCGCGCAGGGTGGTCATCAACTTGCGCTGGCTCTCGCTGATCTCGGCGATGGGAAACAGCACGATCACGCGGACGCCGGAAATATTGTGGAAGGCATGGGCCACGGCTGCCCCAGTATCGCCGCTGGTGGCGGTCAGGATCGTGACCTGCCGGCCGTCCTCGCGCAAAAAACGGCCAAACATCCGCGCCATCATTTGGGCCGCAAAGTCCTTGAAGGAGGCGGTCGGTCCCTGGTCCAGCCGCATGAGAAACACGCGGTCGTGAATTTTTTCGAGCGGGACGCTGAAATGATACGCGCTTTGGCACATCGCGGCCAGATCCTCCTCCGGCACGATGCCATCGGTGAACTTCGACAGGACGCGAAAGGCGACTTCGTGATAGGGTTGCTGGGCAAACGCTGCAATCTCCGCCGGCGCCAGCTGCGGGAATTTATCCGGAAAGTAGAGGCCGCGGTCGGGAGCCTGGCCCCGCAACAATGCCTCGCGCAAATCAACCGGTGGCGATTGGCGATTTGTGCTGTGAAAGAGGAGTTTGGACATGAAATTTACAATTGCAGCCAACGGCGAAGCGAGTTTTCGACTTCGCTTGCCTGGCTCGCGGTCAAAGTTCCGAGCTGACGAATCAGCCAGCCGCGCGGGACGGATTGGGAGCCTTGAATATTGAAAACACCGGGCTGCAAAAATGGCGCGGCAATTGCCGCCTCAAATTGTGAATGGCGGATGGCAGTGGTGTGCGGAACCACGTGAAACAAAGCATAATCCTGATCGCCAAAGGGGACGCTGACGATGACAACCGGGCGCATTTTCGCCGCCATGCCAAGGTCGCAGAGCCAAACCTCTCCGCGCAAGGGCATCTTCATGTTTTGGGAGGATTCTGTTTCCGTTCGTCTGTATCCATCAGCGTGAACACTTGGGCGGCGGCGGACGCCTGGTCTTCCTCCGTCCATACCCCGTAAGCATCGTCGTAAATGATCCCGGTCTGCCGTTGGCGGTAGATGCTGATCAGCGACCGTTCGATTTCCTTCAGTTCGGGCGTGCTCAGTCCCGGCAAGGCATTCGTGATTTCGGCGACCGTGCTCATGTGCTTCAAGATAAGGGCTTCACTTCAAATTTTCCACCCGAAACATGACGGGTTCAGCCGTGACCGCCGGCAGTTTTGAAATTTTCGCGAGCGCTTTGCGCATGGCGGCGTTGGGCGCCTCGTGCAGCATCAAAATCAGGGGCACATTCTGGCCGGGATTGCCCTCGGGCTGGATGACGGAGGCAATGCTGATCTTGGATGACCCGAAGATGGCCGCAATTCTCGCCAGCTCGCCCGGCTTGTCCACGATGGTGAAACGTACGTAATACTGCGAGCTGACCCCGTCCAACGGCGCCATACGACCCTTTTTGGCATACGCCACGAACGGTGGCACCCGCAGCTTGGTGCCGTTTTTCAAGTCGAGTGCGGCATCGGCCACGTCACTCAATACGGCGCTGGCCGTGGCGTCCTTCCCGGCGCCGCGTCCGTAAAACAACGTGTCGCCCACGATGTCGCCGCGCACGAAGACGGCGTTATAAACCTGGTTGACGCTCGAAAGTACATGGTCGCTCGGGATCAGTGCCGGATAAACGGACGCCTGAATTGCCTGTTGCCTGTTGCCGATCGCCGATTTTGGGGCAATTTGCTTCACGATGCCCAACAGCTTGATCGTGTAGCCCAGCTTGGCGGCATATTCCATGTCGATCTTCGCCACGTTGCGGATGCCCTCCGTGTGAATCTGATGGGGATCCACCCAGAATCCGTGCGCGAGGGAGGCGAGGATGCCCGTCTTGTGCTGCGCGTCATGGCCGTCGATGTCCAGGTCCGGCGGTGTTTCCGCGTAGCCCTGCTGCTGCGCGTCGGCCAGGACGGCGGCGAAGTCGGCGCCCTCGGCCTTCATGCGGGAGAGAATATAATTGCAGGTGCCGTTCACGATGCCGTAAATCGCCGGAAACTGGTTGATGGCGAAGCCTTCGCGCAGGGACTTGATGATGGGGATGCCGCCGCACACGCTGGCTTCGTAATACAGGTTGGCGCCGGTTTTGGCCGCCGCCGCGAATAGTTCCGGCCCGTGGGCCGCGACGAGGGCTTTGTTTGCCGTAACCACCGTTTTGCCTCGGGCCAGCGCAGCCAGAATCATCGCCTTGGCGATGCCGCAGCCGCCCACAAGTTCGACGACGATGTGCACTTCCGGATCGTTCACGACTTCCTGCCAGTCGGTGGTCATCAGCTCACGGGTGATTGGATAGGGGCGCGGTTCGTCAAACGCCTTCACGGCAATCCGGCGGAAATTGACCTGGACGCCCAGCCGCGCGGCGAGGAGACCGCCGTTTTTCTGCCAGGCGTGGAACACGCCGCTGCCGACGGTGCCGCCACCAATCATGCCGAGATTTACGTGTTGCATACGAACTGACAGATTGCCGGGAAATGCAGATGGGGACAATTTAATTTTCGGCGAAATCGGGTGGTTATTCGTCCTCGTCCTTGTTTTGTATTAGAAGCGGGTGGCAGTGGTCGCGCTGCGACCACTCCGCCGCCCAGCGCAGCGTAGGGGTGGCGGAATCGTCCGCGTGCCCCAGCATTCGCCAACGTCGCCTGCATCCGCCCGCGCGCCAGCGTCGTGGAGTGCGTGCGGCCGTCCGCCGCTTTTCGATCGCACTCCGTGCCGCCAAACGCATGGAAAGTTTTCGCCCGCACGAAAGCGGGGCTGAAGTCACCGCTCCAAACGCTGGCGCGTTGGCCGGGCGCCGTCGCGGTCGCGAGGCGCCTGGATGCAAAATGATTGATTTGATGGGCCTGCCTGATACCGTGGCACCCTGTTGATTTTTCGATTGATGAAAATTAATGCAACTTGAGAGCCAATAGTCGATGCCCAGTGTTTTTATAAAGACTTACGGCTGCCAGATGAACGAGCGCGATAGCGAAGCCGTGGCGGCGCAGCTCGTGGCCCGGGGCTATTCGCTGGCCAAGTCCGAGGCGGCGGCGGACGTGGTGCTGCTGAACACGTGCAGCGTGCGCGATCTGGCCGAGCAGAAGGCCATCAATAAGATGAAAAACCTCGTGGGCACGGCGCGCAGCGAGAAGCGGGACCAGATCGTGGGGTTCATGGGCTGCATGGCCCAAAGCCGCGGCCGGGAGCTGATCGATCAATTGCCGGATGTGGATCTGGTGCTGGGCACGCAAAAATTTCATCGCGCGGCGGAATACCTCGATGAGCTGCTGGCGGGCCGGCGCGACCAGATTGTGGACGTGGCGGCGGAGGAGAAAAGCGAGGCCACCATCCGCGAACATCTGCTTAACGGCAATGCCCGGACGTCCGTGTCCGCGTTCGTGAGCATCATGCAGGGATGCAACCAGCATTGCACCTTTTGCATCGTGCCGGCCACGCGCGGTGCGGAACGGAGCCGCGCCATTGCCGACATCGTGGCGGAAGGCCGCGATCTGGCGGCGCGCGGCGTCAAGGAAATCACGCTTCTCGGGCAGATCGTGACCAGCTACGGCAAGCGCGAGAAGCGCGAGTCGTGGCAGGCGGGTGACGGGCGGCGGGTGACGGGTGACAGGGACGATGCCGCGAATGAGGCAGCCGCCTTGTCAACGGATACCCGACACGTGTCGCCGTTTGTTGAATTGCTCGATGCAGTCCATGCGATCGACGGACTGGAGCGGATCCGTTTCACGTCGCCGCACCCCAAGGGCTATGGCGATGACCTGGTGGAGGCGTATGCGCGGCTGCCCAAACTGTGCGAGAGCGCGCATTTGCCGCTGCAAAGCGGGAGCGACCGGATTTTGAAGCGCATGCATCGCGGCTACACGCGGGAGATATTTGCGGGAATCATTGAAAGGCTGCGGCGCGCGCGGCCCGGCATCGGCATCACCACGGACATCATCGTGGGCTTTCCCGGCGAAATGGAGGAGGATTTTGAACAGACGCTGTCGCTGTGCCGGGAAGTGGAATTCGATAACGCGTATGTTTTCAAATACTCGCCGCGGCGGGAGACGCCCGCGGCGGAGATGCCGGGCCAGGTGCCGCTGGCGATTCGGGAGGAACGGAACCAGCGCCTGCTGGAACTGGTGAATGGCATCGCGGCGCGCAAGTACGAGGCGTTCATCGGACGGCGGGTGCAGATTTTGGTGGAGGGCCCCAGCCGGAAGAACGGCGCGCGCTTCACGGGCCGCACGCGCTGCAACAAGATCGTGCTGTTTGACGGCGGCGAACGCCATCGCGGCCAGCTCATGGAGGTGAAGATCGAGCGGACGGGATCGTTCACGCTCTATGGGGATCCGGTAATCCACCTGTAAGGCAGGATTAATTGATTATTGGCTGAACCACGCGCTCACAATCCCGCCCCGTGACAATTCCCTCATTATCCATTACCGTGCACAGAAGCGATGGCTCGTCGGCAAAAGTTATTTCTGGCCTTGTTCCTGCAAATGGTCACGTGCGCCTTTGCCGGTTTTGCGGCTGATGTGCCGCTGGCGCAAAGACCGTGGGTTGAAGTCAGCACCGCCCATTTTAACTTCTATAGCTGCGGGCCGGTGGGCAACGTTTACAAACTGGCGGGCCGGCTCGAGCAATTCTCCACCGCCTATGCTCAACTCGCCGGCGCACAAGCCGTGGCTTCCCCGCCCATTGTCGTCATAGTATTTCCGGACCGCCCAACCCTGGAACCATTCCTGCCGCTCTACAACGGCCGGCCCGCCACGATCGCGGCGTTTTTCCACCATGCCCTCGACGAGAATATGATCGTGCTTTCCCTGCCGGAGCCGGGTCAGCGCCTGAATCTCGATGTTATTTTCCATGAATATGCGCATTTTCTGTTTCGCCGCAATGACAGCGTCTGGCCCTTGTGGTTGAAGGAAGGCATGGCTGAAATGTATTCCACGTTTGAAACTTCGGGCCGTGACGCTCAAATCGGCGTGCCCATCCCGCATCATTTGCGCTTGTTGGCCGGGCAGCCGATGATGCCGTTGAACGAATTGTTTTCCGTCCAGGCAGATTCATCGGACTACAACGAGCAGCAGCGACAGGGCAGGTTCTACGCCGAATCGTGGCTGCTCACGCATTTTCTAATGGCCGGCGACGTTCCTGGGTACGTCAGCCGGTTTGGCCGGTTCAGCGTCTTGCTCCATCAGGGCCAGCTTCCCACCGAAGCGTTCACCAATGCCCTGCAAACGTCGCTGCCGGCCATGGAGGCGCAATTGCAGCGGTACTTGCAGCGCGGCCAGTTCCGGCCCATCAATTTGTTGGTCTCCACGAATCTTTCCGCCCCCATCGCGTCCAAAGTGCGGAGCCTGGCGCCAGCCGAGGTCTGCTTCCGGCTCGGCGACGAACTGTTGCTCATTGGGAGGCTCGATGATGCAGAACCCCATTTTTTAAAGGCCCGCGACCTGGCTCCGGCCAGTCCGCTGCCGGAGGAAGGATTGGGATTGCTGGCCGCGCGACGCGGGCAAACGGGCGCTGCCGTGCCGCATTTGCAGGCCGCCATTGACCGCGGCTCCGGGAACTTCCTGGTCTATTACGCTTATGCGCGGGATAAATATCACGCCACGGCCGATGCCGAAGGGCGGCAGACACGGCTCGATGATCCCACAGCCGGGGAAATCCGTCAGGCCTTGCAACGATCCATTGCTCTCATGCCGGACTTTGCGCCTGCGCACGAGCTGTTGGGCTTCTTTGAAATGGTCCAGGGCGATGATCTGGCCGCGGCTGGCCAGCAGCTCCAGTGCGCCATCCAACTGGCGCCCGATAATCAGTCCTACTTGATCGCTCTGGCGCAGTTGGATATTCGCCAGCAAAATCCTGAGGCCGCGCGGCAAACCTTGCAAACGCTGTTGCGCCCAAACGTAGCCGAAGAACTTCGCGTCGTCGCTCAAAAGCTGTTGGCGGAAATCAACAGCCGGTAGCCGGCCAGTTGAGGCCCTCCCGGGCACCTCCCGGCGGTGCCCGCATACCTGCGTCATCGAACTGAATCGTCCGGTTGAACGAACACGGCGCGCCCGGGGTGGGCGCCCAAACATCGCCGCTGTTCGCCGTTTACTTTCTGGCAAACGCCGCGTCAAAGGCAGCCTGATTGGGAGCAAAATCCAGCCGGCGCACAAACGCGCAGCTTTCCGTGGCGCCGTGGATGCGATCCATGCGGCCATCTTCCCATTCGACGGAGAGCGGGCCGCGGTAGCCCACATCATTCAAGGCCACAATGATGTCCTCGAACTCGATGTCGCCGTGCCCCAGCGAACGGAAATCCCAGAAACGGCGCGGATCGGTGAAGTCGGTATGGCCGCCGAAGACGCCGACGGAGCCGTCGCCGTGGCCCCACCAAGCGTCCTTCATGTGGGCGTGGAAGATGCGGCTGCCAAATTGACGGATGAACTTCACGTACTTGACGCCCTGATAGCCGAGGTGGGAGGGGTCGTAGTTGAAGCCGAAACGGGGGTGTTCCTTGACCGCCGCCAGTGCGCGCCGCGCGGAAGCAAGGTCAAAGGCGATTTCGGTCGGATGCACCTCGAGTGCGAAATTGACCTTCTCTTTTTCGAATACGTCGAGGATCGGTGTCCAGCGTTGGGCAAAGTCGGCAAAGCCCCGGTTCCAGAAATCCTGGCTGGTGGGCGGGAAGGCATAGGTGGCATGCCAGATGGATGAGCCGGTAAAACCGTTGACCACTGCGGGGAAGGCGTCGCCGCCTTCGCGGGCGGGCGCGGCATTGAAGAATTTTCGGGCGGCCCTGGCCGTCGCCTTCATTTTGTCGGCGGCGCGCTGCCGGACACCTTCGGGCTGGCCGTCGCCCCAGACATCGGCCGGCAGAATGGCCTTGTGCCGTTCGTCAATGAGGTCGCACACGGCCTGGCCGACCAGGTGGTTGGAGATGGCGTGACAGGACAAGCTCTGTTTTTGAAGGAGCGCCCATAGCTTCTTGACGTAATCGGGTTCGGCGAGGGCGCGGTCCACCTCAAAGTGATCACCCCAGCAGGCGAGTTCCACGCCGTCATAGCCCATTTTCTTGACGAGGGGCAACAGTTTCGCGAGGGGAAGGTCGGCCCATTGGCCGGTGAAAAGTGTGACGGGTCTTGACATGGTCTTGAGGATTTTCGTTGATTCTGCCAATTGCGGACGGGAGGTCAAGCGATTCAGGGGCTTTGGCGCTGCCTTCGTTTGCGTTCGAGCGCGGGCTTCAGCCCGCATCAACGCCAGCCTGCAAGGCCACGCTCAAGCGGCATAAATGATGTGCTCCGGATTTTACAGTGTAATCCTCGTTTTAATCCGCTTGCTCGCTGGCAAATTCTCCGCTACGGATTTGCCCATCCGACATCCTATGAACACCCAAGATTTGGAAGTGCTGTCCGATGATGTGCCTATTTTGGCTTTCGCCAAGTCCAAGCATTATGCCGTACGGTTGAAGCACGATCTGGGCACCGTTCGCGTCATTACGACCGCAAGGATCACCGGGCGGCCATCGCCCGTGTGCTGGCAGTCGCCAACGCACCGCGCCACGCTGTTGTCTCCGTGCAGAAAATCAAGACCAAGCACTGGGACGCCACGGCCGGCACCCTCCTTAAGGATTTGAAATTCGCCACTGTCACCGCTTCGGGTTAAAGGACCTGAACTTCCGCGGCTGACGATTGATGAGGCACATTGCTTTCGTTTCACTGCCGCGCGGCATCTCCCAATGTCTCCTTGCCCACCAACGACGCGATCAGTCCCACGAACATGAAGGCCAACAGCGGCGAGAGGGCGTAGCGATAGTCGCCGGCCGTCAAGGAGTCCAGCCCGGCCGCCCTTTGGCTGCCGGCGCTGCTCCGCTCCAGCAACATCCCCACGAGGGGCTGCGACGCCGCGCTGCCCGCAAAATAGCAGGTGCTCAGGAAACCGATCGAGAGCCCGGCGAGACTGGGAAAAAGATCGCGGGCAACCGCATACGAAATAATGTTGGCGCTGCTAAAAGCCCCCACCACGAAAAGCCCCAGCTTGAAGCCGGCCAACGGAATCCCGGGCAGATACAGCAGGCACGCCATGCTCGCCAGGGCCCCGGCTCCCGCCAGGACCATCGGAAGTTTCCGCCGCCCCAGAAAATCGGACCACCAGCCGAAGAACAGGCTGCCGGCGATGCCGCCCAGGAACAGCAGCGACCCGGTGCCGGCCGCCGCCACCGCGCTCAAAGCATAGACTTTCTGGATATAGCTGGCGCCCCAAAGGCCGCCAAAGGCAACGAACACGAGGCTGATGCTGGTCGCATAGACGGCGTTGATCCACACATACGGATTGGTCAGCAAGGCCGTCACCCCGCTGGATCGAGGCTCGGGCGCGGGCCCGCTGGCGGCCGCGGTTCGAGCCGGCGGATCGCGAACAATCAGAAAAACGAGCACCGCCAGAATCAGTTCCGCCGCGCCCATCCACGCCACCGTCGCGCGCCAGCCGATGGCCGTCACCAGCACCGCGACCGGTGCGCCGCTGGCCGCCCCGACCATGCCCGCCGTATTGGTCATTCCGGCCAGCGTTGAAAATCGCGAGGGCGGGAACCACTCCTCGACGAGCTTCAGGCAACCGATGAACGAAAACGCCGCACTGGCGCCCATGAACAGCCGTGCCAGAAGGGCGCTCCCCGCACCTTGCGCCCAGGCGAACGCGAGCGTGCCGAGGCTGGCGACCAGGATGGCAATAACCAGCGGCCGCCGCGTGCCGTAGCGGTCCACCACCAGGCCCACGGGAATCTGGAGAATGGCATAAGCGTAGAAATAGGAGGCCGCGATGTTGCCCAGCGTGCCTGTGCTCGCGTTAAACGCCTTGCTCAGTTCAGCGGCAATTATGTTGGGCACCACCTGCTGAACATAGTTGAAAACCACGAAGAGACCCGCCAGCGTCCATATCAGCCAGGGGAGAAAGCTGGACTTGCGATTCATCAGGGCTCAGACCACTTAGTGATGGAACGCCGTGCCGTCCGGCTGGCGGCCAGCCGGATGCCGGGTCAGGTATTCGATGGCTGACTTGAAGTTGGTCACCAACAGGCCCGCCAGATCGCGGCTTACGCCCAGCCGGACAATGATTCGCTGCACTACCAGGTCCTCACGATTGGCCGGCATCGAATAGGCCGGAACCTGCCATCCCCGCACACACAGCCGGTCGGCCAGGTCGTAAAGGGTGTATCCCGGGTCTTTGCCCTTTTGAATCGTCCAGCAGACCGCCGGTATGCCGTCGGCCGGATCTCCGCTGAAGAGCATTTCAAACGGCCCCAGGGCGGCGATCTCCCGGGCCAGATACCGCGCGGTCTGATAGCAGGCGGAGTGAACCTTCGTGTAGCCCTCGCGGCCCAGGCGCACAATATTGTAATATTGCGCGACGATCTGTCCGCCCGGCCGCGAAAAGTTAAGCGCGAACGTGGGCATATTGCCGCCGAGATAATTGACGTTGAAGACCAGGTCCGCCGGCAAGTCGCTGCGCTCCCGCCACACGACCCACCCGCAGCCCAACGGCGCGAGCCCGTATTTATGGCCCGACGTGTTGATGGACTTCACCCGGGCCAGGCGGAAATCCCATTCCAGATCGGCGGCGCAAAACGGAGCCAGAAAGCCACCGCTCGCCGCGTCCACATGCAGCGGAATGTCCAGCCCCGTCTCCTCTTGGAATTGATCCAGCCCCTGGGCGACCGCCTTCACCGGTTCGTAACGTCCGTTGAAGGTGACTCCCAACGTCGGCACCACCCCGATCGTATTTTCGTCGCACCGGGCGATCACTTCGGCGGGGCTCATGAGCAGGCAGTCCTTTTCCATTGGAATCTCGCGCAGTTCAACGTCCCAGTAGCGGGCGAACTTATGCCAGCAAATCTGCACCGGTCCGCAGATCAAATTGGGGCGCTCCGCGGATTTTCCCGCGGCCCGGCGTCGCTCGCGCCAGCGCCATTTCAGGGCCAGGCCGCCCAGCATCGCGGCTTCGCTGGACCCCGTCGTCGAGCAGCCGACCGAATGGACGCAATCCGGCGAATTCCACAGGTTCGCCAGCATGTGAACGCAACGGTTCTCGATCTCGGCGGTCTGCGGATACTCGTCCTTGTCGATCATGTTTTTGTCGATGCAGTCATCGAGCAGCCGGTGAACCTCCGGCTCGACCCAGGTCTGGCAGAAAGTGGCGAGATTCTGGCGCGAGTTGCCGTCCAGGAGCAGTTCGTCGTGAACTGCCTGATAAATCCGGCCGGGGTCCCGCTCGTGCCGCGGGAAGTGCTGGCGCGGCAGCGCGGCGGCCAGGTCATCGGACGCGAAGATTTCATCGTTCGAATGGCCGTGCAGGGGGGTTGAGAGTGCCATGGTCGCAGGGTCAAGCAAAAGCGGCGCGTGAAAAAGGAAATTCTTCACCCCCAGGCGAAAATGGCAACCCGCGGACGAAACGCCGCTTCCGCGTTTCGCACTTGCGGATGGGCGCGTCTTGCAACCGGACCGCGAGTCGCCCCGACTCGCAGCGCCCCGCCGGAACTGCCGGCTTGCCTCATTGCAAAGCGCCGCTGGCTGGCCACGCGCTGCGGGCCGAACCTCGGCTCGGCATCGAGATAATCCGCGGTCCGGGGTAATTCAGACTTGGCAAATGGCGTCCATTGGGCGAAAGTGCGGGGCAGGAGCAAATGTGGGTCTGTGACCCTCCAACCCACTTGAAACGCCGGAACATTATGAAACTTGGACTTGCAACCCTCGCGCTGGCACTGTCGGTTTTTTGTTTTCAACCGGCGGCCGCATCGGCGCAGAGCTATTCGATTGACTGGTACAAAATTGCCGGCGGCGGCGGGACCAGCACCGGCGGTATATATTCAGTGAGCGGCACGATCGGCCAACCCGACGCCAGCGGGGCGATGAGTGGTGGCAATTTCTCCCTCACGGGCGGTTTCTGGGCGTTCGTCCAGGTGGTCCAGACGCCGGGCGCGCCGAGATTGTACATCTCGCGCTCCGGAATCGTCGTGACACTGTACTGGCAAAACGTCACCGGCTGGAATCTCCACCAGAACGGCACCGTCACCACGCCCGTATCGGGTTGGGTCTCGAGCGGCGGCCCCACGCTGACCAACGGGACGAATTATTTGAGCATTGCCAATCCGACGGGGAACTTGTTTTTCCAACTCGTGAATCCGTAGCCGTATCCATGCAGGCGAAGAGGAATTAACGGCAGATGAATGTGTGTTTCTTGGAAATTAGGAACGTTGTCACGCCAACCAGAGGGTGCCTTATGACGTGGAGGAAGAAGTGCCCAACGAGACTTCAAAATCTGCGTTCATCTGCGTTCATCCGCGGTTTTCAATGAATGGATCCGACTTTAGAATTTCTTAAAATCGCTTTCCAGCGGAATCCCGTCGCAGCGGTCCGGCACACCGCCCCCATTTCCGGCCGACCAATTGCTGGCCGAAATGGCGAAAATCCGACCGACTCAAGCCACGGGCCGATTGTCCGACAAACAAGGTGTGAATGATCTAATTACAACGCTGGTGCCGCCAGTGCAGCAGGCCCATGCACAATCGCTGCTGGAAGACGACGGTTCGCGGAACCTCGTTCGCCAGCAATTGAGCAAGCTGGCTGAAGATCACGCGGGTTTGCTGCCGCAAGAATCGTTCAGTTGGATCCTATGCAAGCTGTCCACCTTTGGGGCGGAAGAATCCGACACCGTGAGAATTTACCAGGCGTTTTTATCCCAGCTCAATCAGCTGGGACACATGTGCCGCCTGTTGTCCGGCGAACCCCCCTGCAAATTTGATCCCCCGGCGACCGTCGCCAGCCGGATCACGATCGGCCTTGGTTTGTTTTATGAGCACGCCGCCCGCCGTCACCGGCACCATGCCGCGCCGTCCCCCCAATATTATCAAACGGTGGCCGCCGGGTGCTTTGCGCTGACCGGCTACAAAACCATCGCCGCCAAGCTGCCGCAGTGGCTGGAATTTCTCCACGACAACTTTGTGTTGCCCGGGATCTAATGGAGCCGGCTGCTAGAGAAACTTTCCCGGGTTCAAAATGCCGCGTGGATCGAGCGCGTGCTTCACAAGGCCATGCAGCGCGCGTGAGTTTTCCGACACCGCCTGCGGCCACCAGCGTTTCTTGGCCAGCCCGATGCCGTGTTCACCGGTGATGGCGCCGCCCCGGGCGATCACCCAGGTGAACAGCTCGTCCAGGCATTTTTCCGCGCGCTCCTTCGCGCCGGCCTGTCCGTAATCCACCATCACGTTGGTGTGGATGTTGCCGTCGCCGGCGTGACCGAAGCACGCCACCTGTAGTTGATGGCGCTCCTGCAATTGCGAGGCAAATTTAAACAGCGCCTCCAGTTCGCCGCGCGGCACCACGATGTCCTCATTCCACTTGGTCAGGCCGGTGTCGCGCAGGGCATAGGAGAATTCGCGACGGATTTGCCAGATGGCCTCGCATTGTTTCGCGCCAAAGCCGCGCTCGACAAACAGAGGCTTTGGTCCGCGCACGATTTTCTCCACCGCGGCCAGTTCGCGGCGCACGGAGTATTCCTGTCCGTCCAGCTCCACGATCAAGTGGGCCTTGCAGCCGAGCAGGCGCCGGCTGCCGGTGCGCTTGGCGGCGGCGGAGAGGGTGAACTCGTCGGCCAGTTCCGCCGCGCAGGGCAGGAAACCGGCTGCGAAAACGGACTGCAATGCGCGCACCGCCGTGTTCATGGACGCAAAGCCCACGGCGAGATTGGCGCGGAAGGGCGGCAAGGGGATCAATTTCAACGTCGCCTCGGTGATGACGCCCAGCAAGCCTTCGGAGCCAACGAACAGGCGGTGCAGGTCGAAGCCGGTCTTGTTTTTGTGCGTGCGGCTGCCCAGCCGGCAAAGGGTACCGTCGGCCAGGACGACCTCCAGGCCCAGGACATAGTCGCGCGTGACGCCGTATTTCAGGCAGCGCGGGCCGCCGGCGTTGGTGGCAATATTGCCGCCCAGGGAGTTGTCCGCGCGGCTGGCCGGGTCGGGCGGATAAAACAGCCCGCGCCGCTCGCAAGCGGTTTGAAACGCCGCCGTGTTCACGGCCGGCTGCACGACGGCCACAAAATCGCGCGGGTTGATCTCCAGGGTTTTTTTCATGCGCTCCGTCGAGAGCGCGATGCCGCCGCGGATCGGCACGCAGCCACCCACGTAGCCATGGCCCGCGCCGCGCGCCGTCACCGGAATGTCATGGCCGTGGGCGAATTGCAGAATCCTGGCAACCGACTGGGCGGAGCGGGGCAGGGCAACGGCGTCCGGCGAGTGCGAGGCAAACCATTTGTCGCCCGCATACCGGGCGAGGGTGGCGGGCTGCAACAAAATCTCCCCGGGCAGAATTTTTTGAAGCTGGCGAAACAACATCATCGTTGCGAGGCAGTTTAGGCGCGGCGAAGGCGGTCGGGAAGATTTTTTGGGAGCGGTCTCGATGGCGGCCGCAGATGAAAGCAGTATTAATCATTCAAAGCATTTTATTTTCTGGAAACGGAGGCTGTTTTCGGGCAAGTTGTCGCTTCGATTTATGGATGTAAAACTTCCCAAGCTGGGTGAGGGCGCCGATTCCGGCGTCGTAGTCGGCATTTTTGTCAAGGAAGGCGATACCGTCGCCAAAGACCAGCCGATCTTGGAGCTGGAAAACGAAAAGGCGGTGGCGTCCATTCCGTCCACTTCCGCCGGGGTCGTGGAAAAAGTGTATGTCAAGTCCGGCGACCGCGTGAGCGTGGGCCAGCGGCTGTTGTCCATCGCCGGCGGCGGCAGCGTCCCGGGGGGCGAGCCGGCCGCGAAATCCGCGGCCCCCAAAGCCGCCGCCAGGCCTGTGGCCGAAGCGGAACCCGCCGACGCGGAACCGGCGCCCGAGGCCGAAGCCGGCGACGAGAATCCGCATCCGGTGGCCGCGCCGGTGGCGTCGCCTTCGTTGCGGCGGATGATACGGGAGCTGGGCATTGACTTGAGCAAGATCCGGGGCACTGAGGCTGGGGGCCGGATCACGACCGGCGACGTGCGGGCCTACCTTGCCAGATTGCAAAAGGCCGCCGCGAAGCCCGCACCGGCCGCCGCGGTTGCCGCTCCCGCAAAACCCGCGCCGCCACAGATTGACTTTTCGCAATGGGGGCCCATCCTCAAAAAGCCCGTGTCGCCCACGCGCAAGGTGATCGCGCGGCGCCTGGGCGAAAGCTGGAACACCGTGGTCCGGGTCACGCAGTTCGATGACATCGATTTCACCCGCGTCGGCGAATTGCGCAAGAAATTCGCCCCGGAATATGAGCAGCGGGGCGCCAAGCTCACGCTCACGCCCTTTGTCTTGAAGGCGGTTGCGGCCACGCTCAAACAGCATCCCATTTTCAACGCCAGCCTCGACGAAGCGGCGGATGAAATCATCATCAAGGAGTATATCCACCTGGGCATCGCGGTGGACACCGACCAGGGCCTGCTGGTGCCGGTCATCCGCGAAGTGGACAAGAAATCCATGTTTGAACTGGCCAAGGAACTGGAAAGCATCGCCGCGAAGGCGCGCGACCGGAAAGTAACGGCCGAGGAGATGAAGGGCGGCACGTTCACGATTTCCAATCAGGGCGCGATTGGCGGGGCGCATTTCACGCCGGTCATCAACCTGCCCGAGGTGGCCATTCTCGGCCTGGGCCGCGGCGCGATGAAAGCCGTGGTGCGCGACGGCAAAATCGAGGCCCGGCTGCTCACCCCCATGGGGCTGAGCTACGACCATCGCGTGATCGACGGCGGCAACGCGGCGCGATTCGCGGTGGATTTGGTCAAGGCGTTTGAGAATTTCGACGAGTCCGCGGTCAAGCTGTGACGGGGGCGAAGAGAATTTATTATGGACTCAATCAAAACTGAAATTGTGGTGGTCGGCGCGGGCCCCGGCGGTTACGCGGCGGCCTTTTACGCGGCCGACCTTGGCAAGCAGGTGATTCTCATTGAGCGCTCCCGGCGGCTCGGCGGCGTGTGCCTGAACTGCGGCTGCATTCCCTCCAAGGCGCTGCTGTATGCCACGCACCAGATCGTCAACGCCCGTGAATCGGCGCATCGCGGTATCACGTTCACTGAACCGGTGCTCGACCTGGCCAAGCTGCGTGCCTGGAAGGAATCCATCGTCGAGAAGCTCGGCAACGGCGTGGCTTCCCTGGCCAAAATGCGCAATGTGACGGTCATCAAAGGCCGCGCGTACTTTGAAGGCTCCCAAAAATTGCGCGTCGAGACGGAGCAGGGGCAGCAATTCATCGAGTATGACAAGGCCATTCTGGCCGTGGGCTCGACCGCGGCGATGCCGAAGGCATTTGACCTGGGCAATCCGCGCGTGATGACCTCCACCGAGGCGCTCGAAGTGGAGGATGTGCCCGAAAACCTGCTCGTCGTGGGCGGCGGCTACATCGGCATGGAGCTGGGCACGGTCTATGGCGCGCTCGGCAGCAAAATCACCCTGGTCGAAGCGCTGGACGGCATTCTGGCCGGCGCCGATCCGGACCTGGCCCGTCCGGTGGTGACCATCGCCAAGAAGGCGTTCAAGGAAATCCGCCTCAAGGCGCGCGTCGGCAAAATGTCCACCGCCGGCCGGCAGATCAAAGTGGAAATGGAGTACAACGGCCAGCAACTCACCGAACTCTACGACCGGGTGCTGGTGGCTGTCGGCCGCGTGCCCAACAGCAACGACCTGGGCCTGGAAAACACCGGCATCCAGATCGATGAAAAGGGTTTTGTGAAGGTGGACCACCATCAACGCACGG
The DNA here is from genome assembly GCA_049509875.1 of Verrucomicrobiota bacterium. GTDB lineage: Bacteria > Verrucomicrobiota > Verrucomicrobiia > Limisphaerales > UBA11358 > UBA11358. The sequence goes on from JBEKZM010000022.1 coordinate 39,058, forward strand.
AGGATCCGAATATTTACGCGATTGGCGATATCGCCGGCGGCATACTCCTCGCGCACAAGGCGCACAAGGAAGCCCGCATCGCGGTCGAGAACATCAATGGCGAAAACGTTGTGTTTGAAAATATTGTCATTCCCGCCGTGGTCTTCACCGATCCCGAACTTGCCTGGTGCGGCCTCACCGAGGCCGAGGCCAAGGACAAGGGCGTCAAATACGAGGTGGCCAAATTCCCGTGGTCCGCTTCCGGCCGCGCCTTGAGCTTCGACCGCACGGACGGGCTGACGAAGATGATCATTGATCCCGAGAGCGACCGCGTGCTGGGCGTGGGCATCTGCGGTTCCGGCGCGGGCGAACTGATTGGCGAAGCCACGCTGGCCATGGAAATGGGCGCCACGGCCGAGGACATCGCCCTGACCGTTCATCCGCATCCGACGCTCTCGGAGACGCTCATGGAATGCGCCGAGGTCTTTTACGGGAACGCCACGCACACCTTCACGCGGAAGAGGCAGACGCCATAGGGCGTGTTTTCAAGATCTCAGGTGGGGATCGGCCCCAGCGGTGAAATCGGCGCCTCCGGGGGCGCTGGTGGCGCGGCGGGCTGGGGAAAGACGTCGTATTCCGGCCCGAACTGCGCCAGATAAAGGAGCGAGTACGACCGCTTGAAGATCAGGATGGGCAGCAGCAATACCGTCCCTACGAAGGGCAGCGCCAAAAAGCAAAGCGCGATGCAGCAGGTCACCAGCACCGCCGCCATGACGATGACGCCGATGACGATGGTCAGGACAATTTGGAAAAGTATGTAAACGACGAAACTTCCCGGATTGGCCGACAGCAAGGTCCAAAGTTCGCCCCAGGCGGTCGTGCAGGTGCGGCCGCGCAGATACATGATCGGCACCACGAAATCCGCCGTCAATTTCCGGACCAGCGCGAAAGGAATGCCCACCAGAATCAGGCCGAGCCCCAGCCCGACCGCCAGCATCACGGCGGCGACGTTGGGCCCGCCCTGCAACACCATCTGGATGATTGTTGCCGCCAGGAAGATGAGCAGCGGCAGGCACAAGGCCAGGCCTGCAAAGCACACCACCAGCCGGAACCAGAACAAGCTGTTGCCCTGGGCGGCATAGGTCCGCCACGGGATGTCCACCTCGGCCTTGTCCAAAGCCACGCAATGGAGAAACATGAATTTTCCGCGGCTGTTCAGCCACAGCACGGCCAGCCCGATGGCTACGATCAGGATCGTCCCGAAAACGGCCACCGGCACGATCCAATCGAGATTGGCCAGCACGAATTCATGGGCGTGGTTGTAGAACTGCCGGAATTGTTCAGCTGGTTGCGGGCGATTGCCGTGGTTGTTAAAGTTGTTGAATCCGTTAAAGCCGCCCCCGCCGCCGGATTCGCCCAATCCGGCCAGCCAGGCGCAGAACCCGATGATAATCCACTTGGAGAAGATGAAAGGTCTGAAGAGCATCAGCTTTACCCGCTCAATGGCAGGTTCGATGGCCTCGGTCACGCTGATTTCGCGCGGGCGATTGGCTGGCGGTTGAATCGTCATAGTCGAATGGGGTTCATTGACTGACCACTGCGTCTGCCTACAAGCTGACGTTTCCCCCGCCCGGCGTCAAAAATAAAAAAAAACCAAGTTTATCACCAAAGGCCGGAGCGCTGAGTGAGCATGCGTTTCGCACTAGCCAAATTATGCCCAGCAATCGGCAACTTTTGGTAAGCCGTGGCGCTGCCTTATGCCGATTCTTTGCCCGTATGGCAACCAGACTGAATCGTCACACTTACCGACTCCGACTGCTTGCGCTGGCCATCTTCTGGCTGCCGGCGCTGTTGTTCGCCGCCGACAAGCTGAACAACGCCGATTGCCTCGATTGCCATACCGACTCGTCCAACAAGCGCACCGTCAACGGCCATGCCGAGGCCATGGCTCTTTTTCCCACCAACGGCTTCGCCAAATCCGTGCACAGCGGCCTGGACTGCATCGACTGCCACGATGGCATCAAGGAAATGGTGCATGACAAAAACGTGCCGCCGCCCAACTGCGCGGGCTGCCATGACAAGGAAGGCAAAGATTATGCCACGAGCATCCACGGCATGAGCCATGCCATGGGTGCGTCCGGCGCGGCGCAATGTTGGGACTGCCACGGCTCGCACGAGATCGTCCCCGTCAAGAATGGCGATTCGCCCGTGTTCAAAATGAACCTGCCGCTGACCTGCGCCAAATGCCACAGCAACACCAATCTCACCAAGGAATACCAGATCGAATTTCCCGAGGCGGCCTCGCAATTCATGGACAGCATCCACGGCACCGCGCTCCTGAAAATGGGCCTGATTGTGGCGCCGTCCTGCAATGACTGCCATGGCTCGCACAAAATCAAGCGCAGCATCGACCGCGATTCGCCGATCAACCACGCCAATGTGGCCAAGACGTGCGGCAAATGTCATGTGGGAATCGAGGCAACCTACGACCAGAGCGTGCACGGCCAGTTGCTGGCCCGGGGTGACCCGCGGGGGCCAGTGTGCATCGACTGCCACAGCGCCCACGAGATATCCAATCCTCAAGGCAACAAATTCAAGGCGCTGAGCGACCAGCGATGCGGCCGCTGCCACGAGGACCGGCTGGAACATTATCGCGAGACTTATCATGGCAAGGCCATGTTGCTGGGCAAGCCCAACAACGCCCCGGATGTCGCCGCCTGCTACGACTGCCATGGCTTCCACGATATTCTGCCCACGGCCAACCCCGCCTCCCATCTTTCCACCAACAACATCCTGGCCACCTGCCAGAAATGCCATCCCAGCGCCACGGCCAAGTTCACGGAATACCAACCGCACGCCAATCCGCTCGACGCGAAGAATTATCCGCTTCTGCACCTCGTATTCTTGGCGATGACCGGACTGCTCATCGGCACGTTCGGCTTCTTCGGGGTCCATACCATCGCCTGGTTGGTGCGCGCCGTCTGGCTGTACCTGCACGATTCCAAGACGTTCCGCGAGGCGAAAATCAAGACCCAGGAGGGCGATGAATGGTTCACGCGCTTCGTTCCCTTTGAGCGGCTCCTCCATTTCCTGGTGGTCACCAGTTTCCTGACGCTGGTGGTCACGGGCATGCCGCTGAAGTTCTATTACACGGGCTGGGCGAAGCTCATCTTCAGCCTGATCGGCGGGCCGGATACGGCACGCATGCTGCACCGGTTTGGCGCGCTGGTCACGTTCCTGTATTTCACGCTGCACCTGACTTCGCTGGTGGGCAAGGCTTGGAAGGGTCGCGGCAATATCCGCAATCCGGGGACCGGCCGGATTGAATTCAAGCGCCTGTTCAACGTGCTGTTTGGACCCGACTCGATGGTGCCGACGCTGCAGGACGCCAGGGACCTGATTGACCACAACAAATGGTTCTTTGGCAAGGGGCCCAAGCCGCATTTTGACCGCTGGACGTACTGGGAGAAGTTCGACTATTTCGCCGTGTTCTGGGGCGTGGCCATCATCGGCCTTTCGGGCCTGGTGATGTGGTTCCCGGAGTTCTTCACGCGCTTCCTGCCCGGCTGGGCGATCAACATCGCGCTCATCCTGCATTCGGACGAGGCGCTGCTGGCCGCCGGGTTCATTTTCTCGATCCATTTCTTCAACACGCATTTCCGGATTGAGAAATTCCCGATGGACACCGTCATCTTCTCCGGCCGCGTGTCCAAGGCCGAGATGCTGCATGAGCGGCGGCGGTGGTATGACCGGCTGGTGGCCACGGGCAAGCTGGACGACTTCCGTGTGCGCGACGAATGGTTCCGCTGGAAGAACATTGCCAAGTCATTCGGCTATTTGTTCTTCGGCCTGGGCCTGGTCCTGCTGGGACTGATCATCTACGCCATGATCTCGCGCCTGGCGCACTGAAGGACAATCGTGGCGCACTTGCGGATTTATGGAGCATCGCGTGACCAATTCCACCGCGGGTCTGCTCAAAAATGCGGCAACAAGTTCTCCCTCTCCTAGAGGAGAGGGCCGGGGTGAGGACGGTCGTTCAACTGACACTTCCATGGCCGGCGGGCCGGCGCACCGCCTCACCACCCGGTTCGTGAATTTTCTTTGATCGGGCCGATTGTGCACTCAAGATTGGGGGCGTTTTGTGAAGAACGTGTCACCAACATTTAACAACTCCGGTTTGCCTCCGGCCGCCCCGATTTGTTTCCTTGTAGTATGATTGATTCCGTTTCCGACCCCGTCTCCGCCAGCAGCTCCGAATATGGGACGGATTTGAAGAAAACGCGGCGACAGAAGGCTGACCGGCGGGCTCCCACTGCCGCCAGCATCGACCGCTTGCCGCCGCATTCCATCGAGGCGGAACAAGGCGTGTTGGGCTGCTGCCTGCTGGATCCGAACCAGTGCGTCGGGGAATGCATCGAGAAGCTCAAGGATGACGGCCAATCGGCATTTTACGATCTGCGGCACCAGACGATTTACGAGACGCTGGCCGGCATGTTCAATGCCCGCTCGCCGATTGACCTCATCACGCTGCAGCAGAATTTGAAGGACCGGCAGCTCCTGGACCAGGTGGGCGGCATCGCCTACCTGTCCCAATTGCAGGACGTGGTGCCCAGCGCCGCCAACCTGGCCTACTACCTGGGTATTATTCGCGAGAAATATGTGCTGCGGAAGCTGATTCAAACCTGCTCGGGGGTGGTTGGCCGTATCTATGATTTTGAAGGCGACGTTGAACAGCTCCTGGACGAGGTGGAGAAGGACATCCTGCACGTCAACGAATCGCGAGAGCAAAACGAAATCAAAGACGTCAAAAAGCTCGTCAACGAGGCGATCGTCACCATCGAGCATTTTTTCAACCGCAAAGGCGAATTGAGCGGATTGTCCACCGGCTTTGCCGATCTGGACAAGATGACCGACGGACTGCACGGGGGCGAAATGATCATCGTGGCGGCCCGGCCGTCCATGGGCAAAACTTCGCTGGCGATGAATGTGGCCGAGCACGTGGCGCTGGAGCTGAACCTGCCGGTGGGGGTGTTCAGCCTGGAAATGAGCGCCTCGTCCCTGGTATTGCGCATGTTATGCTCGCTGGCGCGGGTCAATATGCGGAGCATCCGCGACGGCTTCATGAGCGAAGCCGATTTTCCGAAGCTGATGTCGGCCAGCGGCAGGCTGGCGGCGGCCAAGCTGCTCATCGACGACACGGCGGGGCTGACCGTCCTGCAATTGCGGGCGCGGGCGCGGCGCATGCACCAGCAGCATGGGATTAAACTGTTTGTCATTGACTATTTGCAGCTTCTGAATTCTACTGCGCGGCGAGCGCAAGAGAACCGGCAGCAGGAAATTGCCGATATTTCGAGCGGGATTAAGGCGCTGGCCAAAGAATTGAACGTGCCCGTGATGGTGCTGAGCCAGTTAAATCGAGAGCTGGAAAAAGACAAGAGCCGAAAGCCGCGCTTGAGCGACTTGCGCGAATCAGGTTCCATTGAACAGGACGCCGACTTGGTGGGTCTGCTCTATAAACCCGACGCAGGCGACGAGGACGACGTGCCCGATGAGAGCGAAGGCGTGGCGGTGAATTTCCTGATCGCCAAGCAGCGCAATGGGCCGACGGGAGATGTCAACCTGACGTTCTTGAAGCCGTACACGCGTTTTGAAAGCCGATCAAAATATAGCGACGAAGACGTGCCTCCGGGCCGGTAAATAATGAAATCAATCATCAAACCCCTGGGCGTGTCCCTGGTGCTGGGCTGCGCGACCGTGGCGCTGGCGCAAAGCACGGGACCCAAAATCGACCGCGTGGACGTGAAGTTTGTCGGCCCCGCCTCCGTCAGCGAGGATTTCATCCGCGCCAACATCCGCCTCAAACCCGGCGCCAATTACCAGCCGCTGATGACCCAGGACGACGTCCATTCCCTCTACACCACCGGCCAGTTCTACAACATCCGCGTGCAGGTCGAGCAAGCCGATGACGGCGGCGTGGTGCTCACCTACATCGTCCAGGTTCGCCCCCGCATCACCGAAATCCGCTTTGAAGGAAACAAGAAATTAAAGGATTCCAAGCTCAAGAAGAAAGTCACTTTCAAGGTGGGCGAACCGCTCGATGAACAAAAAGTCTTCACCGACGTCCAGGAAATCAAAAAGCTGTACGAAAAGAACGGCCTGGCCGACACCAAGGTCAAATACGTCCTGAACATCGAGGAATTGACCGGCCACGGCATCGTCATCTTCCACATCGAGGAAAGCCCCAAGGTCAAAATCAAGGATGTGGAGTTTATCGGCGCGACCAGTTTTACCGGGAAGAAGCTGCGGCATGAATTGAAGGTCCGCCGCCGCTGGGCGTTTTCCTGGCTGACGGGCTCCGGCTACTTTGAGCAGGACGACTTCGACGGCGACCGCGACCGCCTGACCGATTTCTATCGCGATCACGGCTTCCTGGACGTTGAAATCAAAGACGTCAAGCTGGACCGGCCGACGACCAACAGCCTGTTCATCAAGTACTATGTGGACGAAGGCCGCAAGTACAAGGTTGGCAACATCGAGCTTTCAGGCAGCAAGATTTTCACGGATCCGGAAATCCTCAAGGGTCTTCGCGGCATCCATGATTACGAGCATCTCAAGAGCAAGCTCGGGATCCACGGCCTGCCCATGGACACTGGCGATACCTTCACGCCGGATGGCCTCAAGGCGGACACCGACCTGATCGAAGATTTCTACGGTAGCAAGGGCTATGTCGATCTTTCGTCGGAGGGGCGGGCGCTCAACGTCGTCCGCATCGCCAATGTTGAGACCGGCACGATGGATTTGAAATACATCCTGGGCGACAGCGAAAAAACCTATGTCCAGAAGGTCGAAATCCGGGGCAATTTGAAGACGAAGGACAAGGTGATCCGCCGCGAACTGGCCATATCGCCGGGCGACGTGTTCAACATGGTCAACGTCAAGATCAGCAAGAAGCGTCTGGAGGGGCTGGACTTCTTCGACAAGGTGGACACCCGGTCCGAACCGATTGATCCGCCGACTCCCGGGGAAAAGGACCTGGTGATCAACGTCAGCGAAAAGAACACCGGCAATTTCACCGTGGGCGCCGGCTTCAGTTCGGTGGATTCCCTGGTTGGTTATGCCGAAGTCTCGCAGGAGAATTTCGATCTCTTCCATCCTCCCTACTTTACGGGCGGCGGCGAAAAGATCCGCCTGCGTATCGATCTCGGCCTCGTGTATCAAAACTACGAGTTGTCGTTCGTCGAGCCGTGGTTCTTGAACCGCAAGCTGTCCCTGGGCGTGGACCTTTACCGCCGCGAACTGGACTTCGAAAGCCCCAACAACATATACGATGAGACCCGCACGGGGGCGAAAATCAGCCTGACCCGCGCGCTGGGCAGCGACTTCCTCATAGGCAGCCTGAGCTATAATCCGGAAGATGTCGGCATTTCCCTGAATAGCGGCTGGCATAATGCCAACCCCAATATTATTACCACCAACGGGACGCCCCAGACACGCAACGTGCCCAATGCCATCCTCAATCAAGTCGGTGATCAATTTTTTAATCGGTTCGGCGGTTCCCTGGCTTATGACACGCGCAACAGTGTGCAATTGCCCAATCACGGCCAGCGCACGGAAATTTCCGGCGAGTTTTCCGCCGGCGACGAATCATTTTACAAGCTGGAATTGACGACGGAGTGGTATTTTCCGGGATTTTTCAAGGGACATGTTCTCGAAATTGGCGGGCGCACCGGGGTGGCGGACAGCGTCGGCGGCGGCGACGTGCCCTTCTATGACCGTTATTATTTGGGCGGCCTATATTCGCTGCGCGGTTTCCAGTACCGAAACGTTGCCCCGCGCGAACCGTATTCCAGCAGCGCGCCCGGCGTGCCCACGGAACCCATTGGCGGCGACACCTATTGGTTCGGCTCGATCGAATACAGCATTCCGATTTTCGAGCAGGAGGGGGGCGTGGGATTGCGCTTTGCCCTGTTCTACGACGTCGGCGAAGTGGATGGTGGCCCCTATACATTGTCGGGCGACATCGACGACAATTGGGGCGTGGGTCTGCGCTTGAACATCCCGCACCTCGGGCCGTTGCGGCTCGACTACGGCATCCCCATCACGACCGACAAATACAACGGCAGCAGCGGGCAATTCCAGTTCGGGGTCGGCTGGTCGCGACCCTTTTAAGGCCTAACGGGGGCCTTAATTCTGCGCGGGCGGCTGGTTTGCGGGCGGTTCCGGCGCGGGCGGCGCGGGGGAAGCTAATTCAGAATCGGATTTTGGCGGCGGGACTGCCGTTGGCGGCGGCGGCGCTGCCGCCGACAAGGTGTCGGCGCCAGCCAATTCGTCAGGGAGAATAGTGATGGCGATCCGGCGATTCTTGGCCCGGCCGTCCGCGGTGGAATTTTCTGCGATGGGCCGATATTCCCCATAGCCCACGGCGCCCACGCGGCGCGGATCAACCCCGGCCTTTTCGGTGAGAAAATGCACCGCTGCCAGCGCGCGCGCAGTGGACAACTCCCAGTTGCTGACAAACCGGCCGTGAATGGGCACGTTGTCCGTGTGGCCGATGACATGGATCTTCAGGGACGGATGCGCCGCCAGCAGCGCCGCAATCTTGCGCATCACTGTCTCCCCGGCCGGTTTCAAAATCGCCTCGCCGGAATCAAACATGACCCGGTCGAGGATGTTCACCGTAAGCTTGCCTTGCAGCTTTGAAATCGTCACGTCCTTCGACTCCAGGTCCGCCCGCATCTCGTCCTCCAGCCCCTTCGCGTTTTGGGCGACGGCGTCCTTCTCCTTCTGCAAATCGGCGATCTGATTTTGCAGGGCCGTCATCTGTTCTTTGGCCTTCTCGTTCTGGGCCAACGCGGCCGCCAGGCCGGCATTGGCCTCGTCCAATTGGGATTGGACTCTTTGCAGGGCGCGCATCTTGCCGACCGCCGTCGCCCATAGCAGCAGGGCTGCGATCAGGGCGGCGGCTAAAACTCCCGCCACGCCCCACGGGAGCCGCGCGGCGCTGCCATTGCCCGGGCCCCGGTTCGCGCGGGTCACCTGTTCCGTAAAAGGTTGTCTCTCGTTGCTCATGTTCCACGGGATCAAACCGTCCCAACCGATATAACAAGAAGCAGGCGACAACAAAAACCAATTCTTCATCCTCCCCCGCTACGCCCGGACATTTCATCACCAGGCGGAGCGCGGGCTGTCCGGCCGCTGCCGCGTGATTTCGAGAAAAACGTGATCAAACGAGTGCCGACCACACGAACAGCTGTCAGCCTCAAAGTGGAGTCCGAACGCGATCGTGGCAAGGTCACTTATCGTCTGTTGCCAGACCTGCGGGCTTGGGCCTACATTGCAGTTCGGGTCGGGAGGCAATCGCATTCATTGAAGGGGAAGGGTGGCAGCGTCGGGTGGCTCAGTGATGGGTTCTCGACACCCCCTGGCAAACCCCGGGTGCAGGTGAAAGTGGACGGCTGTGGCTAAACATTTGATTAAATCCCTGGCTGACTCAAAAATCTACCGGGAGTACGAAAACGCCTTCACCACGGCGACAGGGTTGTCGCTCGCACTGCGGTCGGTGGCCTCGCTGCAGCTGTCGCATCACGGCCAGCGTCTGGAAAACCCCTTCTGCGCGCTGCTTTCGCGGACCAGCCCGGCCTGCGCCGCCTGCCTGCAAGCGCAGCAGCAGTTGGCCGAGGCCGCCACCCATGACCCGCATACCGTCACCTGTCAGGCCGGTTTGTGCGAGACTGCCGTTCCGGTGCGCCTGGGCGAACAATTGATCGGATTCCTGACCACCGGCCAGGTGTTCCACAAAAAGCCGACGGCGGCACAATTCCGGCGCACGGTCAGGCTGCTCGACGAATGGGGTGTGCCCGCGACGGCGGATCAATTGCATGGCCTCTATTTTGGCACTCGCGTGCTGTCCGCGCCGGAACAGGCCTCGGTGATCAAACTGCTCACGATTTTTGCCCAGCACCTTGCGCTGCTCAGCAATCAAATCGTCGTGCAGGAACGGTGCCATGAGCCACCCGCTATCACCCGCGCCAAAGTATTCATGCACGAACACCTGACCGAAAAACTCCCGATGGGCCGGGTGGCCAAAGTCATCAATACGAGCACCTGGAATTTCTGCAAGTGCTTTTCCAAGGCCACCGGGGTCCGTTTCACCGATTATCTGGGCCGCCTGCGCACCGAACGGTGCAAGGAATTACTGCTCAATCCGCACCTGCGCGTCAGCGAAATCGCCTTTGAGGCCGGATTCCAATCGCTGACCCACTTTAACCGCGTGTTCAAACGCATCCAAGGCCGCTCGCCGAGTGATTACCGGGCGCAACTAGCGCGGAGCTAGGCACGAGTCGCCAAAAAGGTTGCTTCGGATCCGTTTCCAATTGTACCCACAACTGGTGACGTGCAGGGGACAGGGAATGGTGTATGCTCTTTGCAGGTGAGCGGGGCGGGCTAAAGAGAATTTAAAAAGTGTTGTTGTAAGAGGCCGGAGTAGTGTCCGGCCTCTTTTCTTTTTTGCTGCGAGTATTTCGCGCCACCGACGCGTCGGAAGACTCATTTCGGGCTTCCGCCCAATGCCTCATTCGTGCTCCCGCGACGGTAGCCCAGCAGGTCGAGGGTCACATGCGCGTAACCGATCTTCTTTAGTTCCTCCGCCACGGTCGCCAGCTTGCCATTGCCCAGCAAAGTCGGGATTTCAGCCGGCGCCAGCTCGATGCGAGCCAGAGGGAGTGCGGAATTCTCAGCGGCAAGGCCATTGCGCGCTCCGGACTCCGCGTTCCGCATTTCGTGATGCCTCACCCGGACGTCGCGGAAGCCGAGATCGCGCAGCACGTATTCGGCCTGCTCGATCATGCGCAATTTGGCGGGGGTGACCACCTCGCCATAGGGCACCCGCGAGCTGAGGCAGGCCATCTGCGGCTTGTCGGCCGTGGGGAGGCCGAGCTGGGCGGAGAGTTCGCGAATTTCCGCCTTGGTCATCCCAATTTCCTTGAGCGGGGCGCGCACCTGAAATTCCGCCGCCGCCTGCGCGCCGGGCCGGAAATCGCCGATGTCGCTGGCGTTTTCGCCGTAGGCGATCACCGCGAAATGCTCCGCGCGGGCCAGCGGAATCAACTCCTCGAACAATTCGTGCTTGCAGAAATAGCAGCGATTGGCGGGATTGGCCGTGTAGTTTTCGTTGGCAAATTCCTTGGTCTGAAGGACGCGGACCGGGAATTGGAATTTCGCCGCCAGTTCGAGGGCCTCCTGGAATTCGCGGCGGGGGAGGCTCGGCGAATCGGCGATGGCGGCGAGCGCCCGGTCGCCCAGCACCTGACGCGCCACGTGCGCCAGAAAGACCGAGTCCACACCGCCGGAGTAGGCCACCAAGCAGGAGCCGTAGCCTTTGAGCAACGCGCGCAACTTGTTCAGTTTATTATCTGCTTCAGTCATTATCTTCAATTTCCGGCCTTCCTGGACCGCCGCCATATCACTTGAGTTTCCGGCGGCCATCGGCCGCCGCTGCCGCGGCAAACACTTCCTTTATCGGCACGCCGGCCTTGGCGGCCGCCTGCTTGACCGACTCGAACTCGGGCGCAGCCTGTATCACTTTACCACCAAGCCGCCCAATTTTCACGGTGACTTTGCCGAATTTTGTGCTGAGCTCGGAGAATTCCCGCCGCAGCTTCCGCCGCTCGGCGATGGTCTGGCGCACGCCGAAGGCCGTGGTTTGGCGCAGGATCATTTCAGCGAAGCTGTCGGCCTCGGCTTCGGCGCACAAAACCGTGAGCAAAACGCCGGGCCGATTCTTTTTCATCTGGATGGGCGTGTGGAAGACGTCCAGTGCGCCCGCCGTCAGCACGGTTTCCACCAAGGCGCCCAGAATCTCGCTGCTGCAATCGTCCAGATTGGTTTCCAACACCGCCACGCGGTCGGTTTCCCAATCCAACGCAGGCGACCGGTGACGGGTGATGGGCGACGAGGACTTGGCGGAGGCGTGTTTCGGGTCACTGGTCACACGTTGCTTGTCAATTGATCCCAAGACCGCTCGCAGGACGTTCGGGCGGGTCTGGTTGTCGCGGGTGCCCAGGCCGAAACCGATTTTTTCGACAACCAGATTTGCCATCGGTCCGAAGGATTCGACGAATTCGGCGAGCAGAGCCGCGCCGGTGGGGGTGACGAGTTCGTGCGGTTCCTCGCATTGCGAGACGGCCACGCCGCGCGCGCCCAGAATCGCCAAAGTGGCGGGGGCCGGAACGGGAAATTGACCGTGGGCGCACAGGATCCAACCGGTGCCTTCCACGACCGGGGAGGCAAAGACACGCGGTTTGCCGAGCAATTCCAGCGCGACGGCCGCGCCGACAATGTCCACGATGGAATCCACCGCGCCGACCTCATGGAAGTGGACCTCGGCGGGCGGGAGGCCATGAATCCGGCCTTCCGCGTCGGCAATGCGCTGGAAGACGGCGATGGATTTTTGTTTGACCCAGGCGGAAAGCTTGCTGCGCGCAATCAATTTTTTGATGTCGGTGAAATTGCGCTGGTCTTGGTGGGCCGGGTCGTGGTGATGCGGAGGCTCGTGTTCATGACCGTGGACGTGTCCCTGCCCAGGTTCAGGGTGATGATGCTCGAGCTCATGGTCATGGTTATGATCGTGGTCGTCGGCCAGATGGACGTCAAATTTGAGGCCGGCGATGGACGATTTTTGCTGACGCGAGATGTGGAGGTGGTAGCCGTCCAGCTCGAGCTTTTTCAGCTCGCGTGCGAGTTTTTCGGCGTCCACTCCGAGGTCGAGCAGCGCGGCGATGAACATGTCGCCGGCGATGCCGCTGATGAGGTCGAGGTAGAGAGTTTTCATTTATCAAATGGCGGTGGTCAGAGACCGTCGCTACAGAGCGCGTTGATCTGGCTGGCGGCGTAACCGGCGCCGAAGCCGTTGTCGATGTTGACGACCGTCACGCCGCTGGCGCAACTGTTCAACATGGCCAAAAGCGCCGCGATGCCGCCGAAGCTGGCGCCATAGCCGATGCTGGTGGGCACAGCAATCACCGGCTTGGAGACAAGTCCCGCCAGAACGCTCGGCAGCGCGCCTTCCATGCCGGCGACGGCCACAATGACGCGGGCGCTTTGCAGCAGTTCCATCCGGGCTAGCATCCGGTGCAGACCCGCCACGCCGACGTCGTGGACGCGTTGGACGCGGTTGCCCATGATTTCGGCGGTGACGGCCGCTTCCTCGGCCACGGGCAGATCGCTCGTGCCGGCGCAGACGACGGCGATGAAGCCGGGGCGCTTGGGAAGAGGTTTTTTCTCGACGGTCGCGCAGCGCGCCAGCGGGTGATAGACGGCATCCTTGAACTTCCTTTTCAGCGCGCGGGCGTAATCGGCGTTAATGCGGGTGACCAGCACCGGTTGGCTGAGCTCCAGGAGCTTGGCGGCGATTTTGACGACTTGTTCGGAGGTTTTGCCGGCCCCAAAAATGACTTCGGGGAAATTTTTGCGCAGCGCGCGATGGGTGTCCACCTGGGCAAAGCCGAGATCGGCCACGGGCGCGGCCTGGAACGCCGACAGGACCCTGTCCCGGGAGGTTTTTCCGGCGCGAAAGTGGTCCAGCAAACGGGCCGCTTCGTCTCTTGTCATCGCAGGACAATGCCTTACAGACTGCCGGCTGTCACGCCGGAAAACGGCGTCCGGGAGGGCAGGGGCGCAACTCGAAACTGCCCCCAAACAAGGAGCCTTAAGCCACCGTGTCGGAGCGCGGGTCTGCGACCCGCAGCAGCGTTGCCAGTCAGGGAGTTAACGAATTATGAGGGTGGTCTTGAATATCGCATGCTGCTGCGGCTCACAAAGACGCGCTCCGGAGGGAGTGCGGAGATGCGTTCAGGAGGGGAGGGGCGTATAAATGAAAAACGCCCCTGCATATTCGCTTGGCGCCCCGGGCCGCGCCCCTTCGCCCGGCCTTGGTCTCACCCGGGTCAGCCGCCATTAAACAACGGACGTTGCATCTTTGGCAAAATCGGAGAAGTCGGGCACCCGGAGCCAGCCTATTTTACCCGCAAGATTGATCGCATACGACCAAACCATTTACCGAACATATCTTTAACCAGGCCCCAGAGGCCGAAAACCTCCCTCATTTGATTTCACATGAAAAAAAGTCCAGTTTTTAAAACGATTGACGGCACTGAAGCCGCCGCCTACGTCGCTTACCGCCTGAACGAGGCGATGGCGATCTATCCCATTACGCCCTCCTCCCCGATCGCCGAATGGTGCGACCAGTGGGCGTCCGAGGGTAAAAAGAATCTTTGGGGCACCATCCCCGGCATCATCGAAATGCAGAGCGAAGGCGGTGCCGTCGGCGCGGTCCACGGCATGTTGCAGACCGGCTCCATGAGCACCACGTTCACAGCGTCGCAGGGCCTCCTGTTGATGATCCCGAACATGTTCAAGATTGCCGGCGAGCTTTTGCCCACGGTCTTTCATGTGACGGCCCGCACCGTCGCCACCCATGCGCTCTCCATTTTTGGTGACCACAGCGACGTGATGGCCTGCCGCTCGACCGGCTGGGGCATGCTGTCGGCCGCCTCGGTGCAGGAGACGATGGATTTCGCCCTGATTTCGCAGGCGGCCACGCTCCGCTCGCGCATTCCCTTCATTCATTTCTTCGATGGTTTCCGCACCTCGCATGAAGTTTCCAAAATCGAGCTGCTGGACGACGCCGTCTTGCGGGCGTTGATCGACGACGAGCTCATTGCCGCGCATCGCACCCGCGCGATGACCCCCGACAAACCGGTGCTCCGCGGCACCGCGCAGAATCCGGACGTTTTCTTCCAGGCCCGCGAATCCGCCAACCTCTTCTATTCCGCCTGTCCCGACCTGGTTCAGCAGGTGATGGACCAGTTTGCCGAACAAACCGGCCGCAAATACAAATTGTTTGACTACGTGGGCTCGCCGGAAGCCGAGCACGTGATCGTGCTCATGGGTTCTGGCTGCGAAGCGGCGCAGGAGGCCATCGAGCATCTGAACCATCAGGGCGAGAAGATTGGCATGCTGAAGGTGCGCCTGTATCGTCCCTTTGACGGCAAACGATTTGTGGAGGCGCTGCCCCCATTTGTGCGCAAGATCTCGGTGCTGGACCGCACCAAGGAACCAGGTGCCACCGGCGAACCGCTCTACCAGGACGTGGTCACCGCGTTGATGGAAGAAACCGCCTCCGGCCGTTCGCATTTGAAGACCCTGCCGCAGGTGCTCACCGGCCGCTACGGCCTTTCCTCCAAGGAATTCACCCCGGCCATGGTCAAGGCGGTCTTCGACAACCTGTCCAGCGCGGCCCCGAAAAACCATTTCACCGTCGGCATCCATGACGATGTTTCCCACACCAGCCTCAAGGTCAATCCGGAGTTTTCCACCGAATCCGACAAGGTGGTGCGCGCCCTCTTCTACGGCCTGGGCGCCGACGGCACAGTGGGCGCCAACAAGAACTCCATCAAAATCATCGGCGAGGAGACCGACAATTACGCGCAGGGTTACTTCGTGTATGACTCGAAGAAGTCCGGCTCCATGACCGTCTCGCATCTCCGTTTCGGTCCCACGCCAATCCGTTCGACGTACCTGATTACGCGCGCGAATTTCATTGCCTGCCATCAGCCGACGTTCTTGGATCGCTACGAAATGGTCCGCAGCCTCGTGCCGGGCGGCACGTTCCTGATGAACACCCCGCACTCCAAGGACGAGATCTGGTCGAAACTCCCGACGCCTGTGCAGCAGAGTTTGCTGGCGGCCAAGGCCAGGTTTTTCGTCATCGACGCCACCAAGGTGGCGCATGACAGCGGCATGGGCGGGCGCATCAACACGGTCATGCAGGTGTGCTTCTTTGCCCTCTCCGGCGTGCTGCCCAAGGACGAGGCGATTGCCGCCATCAAAAAGTCCATCAAGAAGACTTACGGAAAGAAGGGCGAGGAAGTGGTGCAGAAGAACCTCCAGGCCGTGGACAACACGCTGGCTCATTTGCACGAGGTGGTCGTGGCCGACCAGCAGCGAAATGGCACGGGCCCGCTCCTGCCGCCCATCACGCCCAACGCGCCGGCGTTTGTCCGCAACGTGCTGGGTACCATTGCCGCCGGCGACGGCGACGACGTGCCGGTGAGCGCGCTGCCGATCGACGGCACGTTTCCGACGGCGACGGCGCAGTATGAGAAACGCAATCTGGCGCTGGAGATTCCGGTCTGGGACGAGAAGACCTGCATCCAATGCTTGAAGTGCGTGGCGATCTGCCCGCACGCGACCATTCGCGCGAAAGTTTACGACGCGGCGGAATTGAAAAATGTTCCGTTGACGTTCAAGAGCTGCGACTCCCGCGTGCCGGAATTCAAGGGCCAGAAGTTCACGCTGCAGGTCGCGGCCGAGGATTGCACGGGCTGCACCATTTGCGTGGAAGTATGTCCTGCCAAGAACAAGACCGAGGTCAAACTCAAGGCCATCAACATGCGTCCGCAGGCGCCCCTGCGGGCGGAAGAGGCCCGGAACTGGGACTTCTTCCTGCAGTTGCCCGAATACGACCGGCGCAAGATCAAGACCGCCACGCTGCGCCAGCAGCAGTTGTTGCAGCCGTTGTTTGAATTCAGCGGTGCGTGCGCCGGTTGCGGCGAGACCCCCTACATCAAGATGGTCACCCAGTTGTTTGGCGACCGCATGATCGTGGCTAACGCCACCGGCTGCTCCTCGATCTATGGCGGCAACCTGCCGACCACGCCCTATGCCAAAAACGGCTGCGGCCGCGGTCCCACTTGGAACAACTCCCTGTTCGAGGACAACGCGGAATTCGGCCTGGGCTTCCGGGTCTCCCTCGACAAGCAGCAGGAATTTGCGGCCGAACTGGTCAAGAAGCTCGCCGCCCAGATCGGTGAGGACCTGGCTACGGGAATTTTGAACGCCAGCCAGGCCGATGAAGCGGGCATTTATGAGCAACGCGAACGCGTGGCGGCCTTGAAGGCCAAGCTGCAAACCACGGATTTGCCGGAGGCGAAATTGCTGCTCTCGATTGCCGATCAGCTCGTCAAAAAGAGCGTGTGGATCTTCGGCGGCGACGGCTGGGCCTACGATATTGGCTACGGCGGATTGGATCACGTCCTGGCCAGCGGCCGCAACGTGAACGTGCTGGTCATGGACACCGAGGTTTATTCCAACACCGGCGGTCAGATGAGCAAGTCCACGCCGCGCGGGGCCATTGCCAAGTTTGCCGCCGGCGGCAAGCCCGCAGGCAAGAAGGACTTGGGCCTCATTGCCATGAGCTACGGCAATATTTACGTGGCCAGCGTCGCCATGGGCGCCAAGGACGAACACACGCTCAAGGCGCTCGTCGAGGCCGAATCCTACAACGGCCCGTCGTTGATCATTGCTTATAGCCATTGCATAGCCCATGGCATCGCGCTGGACCGCGGCATCGGCGCCAAACAGCAGAAACTCGCCGTGGATTCCGGCCAGTGGCTCCTTTACCGCTACGACCCGCGCCGGGCCGAACGCGGCGAGAACCCGCTGCAATTGGATTCCGGCGCGGCCAAGTCCAAAGTGCAGGATTTCCTACTGTCCGAAAACCGTTTCAAGATGCTCACCAAAAGCCGGCCGGAGGACGCCAAGAAGCTTTTTGCCCAGTCACAGGTGGACGCCGATCGGCGTTGGAGGTTCTACTCGTTCATGGCCCAACGGGACATGAAGACGGAAACCGCGACGGCGACGGAGACCAAACCGGCCACCGTGGACCAACAGCCCTGAGCGACGTGGACCGCCACCTGTAACCGGACCCAATCGCAAATCGAAAATCACAATACGAAAATGTCTATGGATCTCTCGACAAAATATCTCGGACTGAATCTTCGGTCCCCGCTGGTCGTTTCGGCCTCACCGATGTCGGAGGACATCGACAACATCAAACGCATGGAGGACGCGGGTGCCGCGGCTGTGGTCCTGTATTCGCTGTTTGAGGAACAGTTGCGGCAGGACCGCCTGGAATTGGATGAAAACCTGCAGCGCGGCACGAACAGTTCCGCCGAGGCGCTGTCGTTCTTCCCTGAGCCGGATGACTTCCGCCTGGGGCCGGAAGAGTACCTCAAGCACGTGGCCGCCGCCAAAAAGGCGACGCGCATCCCGATCATTGCCAGCCTCAACGGCTCGTCCGAAGGCGGCTGGACCGACTACGCCAAGAAAATCCAACAAGCCGGCGCCGACGCATTGGAACTCAACATCTATTATATTTCCACGGATATGAACCGGACCGGCACGGAAGTGGAAATGACCTACCTGGACATCCTGAAGGCGGTCAAGGCCAACGTCAGCATTCCGGTGGCGGTGAAACTGAGCCCGTTTTTCAGCAGTTTTGCCAACATGGCCAAGCGATTGGACCAGGCCGGCGCCAACGGGCTGGTGCTCTTCAACCGGTTTTATCAGCCCGACATCGAGCTGGAGTCACTGGAAGTGAAGCCGAACATCCTATTGAGCACACCCATGGCCATGCGGTTGCCGCTGCGCTGGATCGCCCTGCTGCACAACCGCGTCAAGGCCAGCCTCGCCGGCACCAGCGGCATCCACCGTGCCTCCGACGTGTTGAAAATGCTGATGGCCGGCGCGGATGCAACCATGCTCTGCTCGACGATCATCCGCCACGGCATCCCGCAAATCGCCATCATTGAGCGCGATTTGGAAGCTTGGCTGACCGAACACGACTACGAATCCATCAGCCAGCTCAAGGGCTGCCTGAGCCAACAGAAGTGCCCCGAGCCGGAAGCCTTCGAGCGCGCCCAATACATGAAGGCGCTGACCGGCTATACCCTGCCACGCACCTGAATTTCCCGGTAATCGTTGGCAATACGAAAGGCCGCTGGAAAGTTCCAGCGGCCTTTTTGCGCGGGGGTGGAACCGGCTTCCAGCCGGTTGAATCCGGCCTCCGGCCAGATTCGATCGAGGCGTGGCCGCTGGAGATGTGCCAGCCTTTTGAAGCGGCGTGCTCCGCTCCGGTTTTGGGCGCGACGCCCGAAACAACAGGCGGGACGCCTGTTCCATCCCGCCACGTCGGGCGGTGCGATTTTGTTGTGTTCTAAAACACTTCCGTCCGGAGGCCGGCGACCTGGCGCACGGTCTGGGCGATTTGGGAGAGCACGCGCAAGGGCAGGTGGCCCCATTCGGCATGTACGCCCGGACGCGCCGCGGAGTAAATCTGGACGAGGGAGATTTGGGCGCCGCCCATTTTGATCTCCTTCAAGCGCTGGGCGTACTCCTGGATTTCCTCGAACGGCGGTTCGTCGCCGTGGATCGCCGGGAACAGGCTTTGAATGACGACCGGCCGCTGGCGGCCGATCAGCAGGATGTTCCCCAGAATTTTTTCCAGCGGGACATTGGGGCGGTTGATCTTGTCCACGAACGCCTGGGTTCCACCATCCAGCTTGATCCAGATTTCATCGGACTTGGTCAGGATTTCGAGTCCGCGCAGCACCTCCGCCTGATCGAGGCCGGTGCCGTTGGTCAGCAGTACGATCTTGAAAAAGCCGCCCAAGGCGCGCACCCGGGCCACGGCCTGCACGGCTTCCACAAAGTTGGGCGCCAGCGTCGGCTCGCCATCGCCGCTGAGGGCCACGTGGCGCAACTGGAGCAATTCGGCCGGCAGCGAATGATACCAGGGCCGCGAACGAAGATGTCCCTGCCGTACGGCCAGGAGAGTCCGGTGCAATTCCGTGGCCATCACATCGGCCAAAAGCTGCTTCTCCGGCGAAGGCGAACGCCGATCCACTTCGCAATACGAACAGTCGAAATTGCAAAGCCGGCTGGGATTCATGTTGACGCCCAGTGACAAGCCGCCGGCGCGGGAAGAAATGACCGCATAAACGAAACGGTTGCCCAGCCAGTCGCGCGGACGGTCAAAGGCCGTTTCGCGGGTCGGCGCATGATAAATCGAAGCGGCCTTCCGATGGGGCGGAGTCGGGTCGATGGTAGTTCTGGTTTCTTCCACAATGTCTGATTAAATTTAGGAATAATGCAGGTTCCAAGCCACACAAGGGTTGCTAAACGTTAAACAAATCTTGCATAAAGCTTGCTTCGGTGGCATTTGCATTTTTTGTCATTCTCAGAACATTTTTTGGGAAACTGCCGCCGCGCACTTGGAGGAACCCAATCTTGGGCTATCATGGACGGATGAATTTGAAACAGACTTTACCGAAGATCCCCGCGGGCCAAACCGCGCCGAAGCCCGACCGCAACGCCTGGCTCAAAGGCGGCGCCGCGATCTGTGAAATCCCCCCCGCCGCCCGCACCGGCAAGGCCTGGCGCATCGTACTGCTCGGCGCCCCCGGCATTGGCAAGGGCACCCAGGCGGAGCTCCTCTGCGAGCGCCTCGGCACCTGTCATCTCTCCACCGGCGACATCTTTCGCACCGCCAAATGCCTCGCGGAGGGCGAGCAAACGCCGTCCATGAAGGATGCCTTGCGGTACATGCGGCAGGGCGCCCTCGTGCCCGACGAAACCGTCCTGGGGCTCATTCGCGACCGGCTGCGCTGCCTCAAATGCAACGGCGGCTTCCTGCTGGATGGCTTCCCCCGCACCGTCCCCCAGGCGGAGGCGCTGGAGAAAATTTTCCGCGACGAAAATGTCCAGTTGAGCACCGTGCTGAACTACGAACTGCCGATCGCCAGGATCGTGTCCCGCATTTCCGGCCGCCGCACCTGCAGCCAGTGCAAGGCGGTTTATCACGTGGCCACCCGGCCGCCCAAAGTGGCCGATGTCTGCGATCATTGCGGCGGCGACCTGTTTCAACGCGAGGATGACCGCCCGGAATCCGTCGAGGTGCGCATGAAGGCCTACGAGACCAGCACGCGTCCCCTGATCGATTTCTTCGACCAGCGCGGCCTGCTGGTGACCATTTCCGCCGAAGGCTCCCCGGAGGAGATTTATCAGCGCACCCGCCTGCTCGCTTTGGGCCGGTAAGGTTTTAGGATCTAGTTTTTCCAGACCCAGTCGCCGCGCAGGCGGTCCTCGGAGCCGTCCTGGTTCAGCGCGGTCTTGCCGCCGTCGTCCTGTTCATTCCAGCCTACGGAATAGAGCAGGAATTTCCCGTCATCGGTGCGCCGATAGTGCAGCGGCTGGCCGCCGATGATGTCGTGGGGAAGCTTTTCGATGAACGAAGGCACGAGGGGATCGAGTGACGCGGGATATTCGCCGTCCGCCAAGCGGTAGCGCTCCAGGGCGCAGACGATTTGAGCTTCATTGGCCAACGTTTGGTTGTAAGTGGTGTTTTGGACTGCCTTGGCGTAATTTGGTACGGTGGCGGCGGCCACGATCCTGAACGGCGATTTGCTGGCAAGGAATTTCCCGACACTTCGGTCGGCCTGATCAAAAGCCCGTGGCAAAATTGTATCATGCTCGAAATCAAAGCTCTCCAAAGGCTTCCGCTCAATGGTTGCCATGTTCACCAAGTTCAGGTATATCCAGCCACGCGGGGCGAATTTCATGAATCGATAAAGCGGGTCTTTTAGTCGGCTCCAAACATTGGTAGATTTGTCGTGTGGCTCCGTGCCTGAAAAGAGGTCCGCGATTTTGTAGGC
>JBEKZM010000220.1:0-4519 GCA_049509875.1 Verrucomicrobiota bacterium
TTGTTGCCGGTTCGCTTATCGTTTTTGGTATTTATCGCGGTCGAAAACAGTAGATATGACCATGTGGCCTAACATTCGCCGGAGCAGTCCGCTACCGCCGCTTGTCGTTCCGCTGTCGCGGTCCACGACGGAAATTGGCGGCAGCTCGGCTCATGGACGTTAGGCGGCTCAAACTATGATTGCGCCTCTGGCAAAATTCATTGACTGGTGCGTCATTCAAGCCGCTACAGTGAGCGACTCCGCCCGAAAATGTGACAGGAACAACACAAAATTGACGGAAGCCATTGAATATCTAAATGGGCCGAATTTCATTCCCGCCGACAGCAAACCTGCCGAACTGGAATTCACATCGGACATCCATTTTAAATTCGCATCGCCGAAACCGTGCGAGTTTGCGGAAAATAACGTCGTTCATGGCCGGCTATATCGTTGCCCGGATGTTTGGCAGAAAAGACCTGTGGTCGTGTTGCTGCACGGTGGCGTTGAATATCTTCATTACCGGTTTGGGTATGCTTGGCTCGCCCGCCGTTGCAACCGGGCGGGATTCAACGCCGCGACATTGGTCGCACCCTACCATTTTC
Source organism: Verrucomicrobiota bacterium (assembly GCA_049509875.1). Taxonomy (GTDB): domain Bacteria; phylum Verrucomicrobiota; class Verrucomicrobiia; order Limisphaerales; family UBA11358; genus UBA11358. The sequence continues at coordinate 582 of JBEKZM010000220.1, forward strand.
AACGTCGCGTCCGTCGTATTGAATGGGACCATCTGCGGTCGGCTGAACCAATTGGCCAAGCGGTTGCTGAAATTCGCGCCCTGACTGGCTGGCTGCTGGACCAAGGTTGTCCTTCCGTCGCATTATTTGGAATTTCACTCGGCGGATGGTTTGCCGGGTTGGCGGCAACGCGTGACAGCCGGCTGAAGGCAATTATTCTCGTGGCACCGCGTGTGCGCTCGAATTATGGCGTGATGCGCGGCGAGCGAGCTCTTTGGACACCGGTGCGGAAAGCGTTGGAAAGACGAAAAGCAGCGCTCAAAGCGTGGGATACGACGCCAACCAATTTGACGTTGAGCCAGCCCGTCATCCCCAAAGAGAATATTTTGTTGATTCAGGGCCGCTACGATTTACTTGCTGAATCGGAACGCACCGAGGAACTCTGGCAAAAGTGGGAGCAACCGGAAATCTGGTGGTTGCCGCACGGCCACCTTAGTTTGTTGGGCGCGCCGGGTTTGACGGGCCGCGTGCTTCGTTGGCTGTCGCCACGATTGAACAAACCATTTAGCGATGACCAATGACGCCGCCGAAGTCGCCGGAGCCAACCGCCGTTGGCGCTGTCCGTTCCGCTATCGCGGTTCACGTCGCGAGTCGGCGGTGGCTCAGCTTTTTTCGTTAGACCACCATGCGCTACTTCACATACATCGCTGAGCAGTCGTTCAAAAGTGACGATGAAGGGCGCAGGCTGTTCTACATCGGTAGCCCGTTTTCGCAGCCCTATCTGATTCCGGATGCTTCGACGGAGACGCGGCTGTTTCGGAAGATGACGTGGAATCACAGGATATTTCTATCAGTTCTCATCATTGGCCAGCCGTTCCTGTTTCGTTATTATTTCCAGCGGCCTTGGCTATTTTTCGTATTCTTGGTGTCGGTCATGGTTCTGCAGTGGGTAGTCTTGCGCATCGTTTTTCACTCGGACCTCCGCGTTTTGCAACGTAGACCCTCCCGCCTATCATTGCGAAGATTCTATTCGGACATGGCTGAGAGACATTCCGAATCAGGTCTTATCCTCGGACTTATGGGCTGCATCGCATTTGTGGTTTGCGGCATTTTCATTTCATCCGCCGGAGGTTGGATGCTCGCATTTGGTTTACCGGCCATTATTTTCTTTGGCATTTGTGGTGTCGGTTGGGCCTACGCGTCACATCTGAAGCAGGCGGAAGCACACAGGAGTTCGGAATGACGATTTGTCACAATTGGTCTAACCTTTCCCCGGAGCTATCCGCTGTTGGTGCCGCCAGGTCCGCTGCTCGGTCAACGTCGCAGGTCGGCGGTGCCTCGGGTCTGGGTCGTTAGGCGGCTCACGAACATGAAACGGCACTCATCCACCGAGATCATAATGTTCGTCTTGGGAGTCCTGATGTTTCTTGTCGGATTGGATTTGCTGGTTTGGCCCCAGACTTTTATTGTGCTACATTTTACCAATGATGCTTTGGGTTTGAATGCGCACCATGAGCCAGAATTCGTGAGCACCACCGCCTCACGGATTTATGGCATACTAACGACAATTGGCGGTGTAGTCCTGGCTATCTTCTCGCTTTATCACGAGAAGAAGTGAGTATGAAAATAGAACTGCCTGACCCGCTCGCTGGAGTCGCCTCCGGACGTACGCCGGAGTTGATCGGAGGGCCGCAGGTTGGCGTAAGCCACGAATCCGGCTCGGCTCGGCTCTTGGGTCGTTAAGCCGCTACGCGTTATGACAGGTACACGCCAGATTCCAACCGCGCTCTCGGTGACTTCCTATGCATTCTTTGTCTTGGGCATCCTAGCTCTTATTGGGATAATTGTGAATGCGACAAGAAATTCTTTCATCCTAGATTTTAATATCCTCGGCTTTTGGATATGTGCTGGGCTTAGACGTTATTCGCAGGGTTGGCGCACTTGCGCCTTGGTTTACATTTGCCTCACGATGATTGCCTGTGCTTTTGGGGTCCTTTATGGATTTGTCGATCATGGCCCAGTTTGCGTCAAGATTCTCGGCAAGCAATACAAAGACATTCCAGTTACCTGGGTTTCCATTTTTTCCGCCGTTTACTTTTTTCTCACATTCTGGACGTATCGAGTTCTCACAAGACCAAGCATTCGGTCTATGTTTTATGGCGAGTCACAGACACCAGCGGCCTAACCTTTCATTTCACCGGAGCAGTCCAACGTTGTTTCTTTGTTCTCCACTGGCGACTGATAGATCGAAGGAGATTCACGGTCTGCCGTGGACGGAGATTCATGACCGCGACTTTCCTGCCGTCACTCACGACGGGATTTTATATGTGTTCTTCACAGGTTGGCATTACAACAATCAGGGAGTTGCCTACAATCCCGAGACGAATGCATTTGCCCCAGGTTTTGCTGCATTTAAGCCTATTGGCCAGCACTGGTATGCTTGGGCGACGACTGATGACAGTTGGAAGGGGCCTCAGCAGTATGAGGGATCGAATAAATAGAGCGCCGAACCCCTGGAGCCACCCGCCGTCGGTGCGAACGGTTCCGCTGCGCGGCCCACGCTATAGGTCGGCGGTGGCTTAAAATCATTGACGTTAGGCGTTTATGAAATCTCGACAACTTAGGATACCATTTGCCGGGCGAGTCCTATTGCTCGTCCTCGGATTGGGTACTGCATTGTTAACATTGCACGCCATCCGCACGGGAAACATTGATGCGAGTGACCACGGATTTATGATTGACATTACTAGGTCCCACGATCCGGCTTTCTTTTGGGTGTTGGTCTGCATTTTTTGGCTTATTAATCGGACTGGGCATGATGACCTCATGCTTCGCGGTGCTTTATTTTTGCGGCTGGGCAAAGCCGAATACAAACGCCACATTCTCTGGTTCGGCGCTGGCGCTAATGACACTTGCGATGATCGCCAACACAGCCTCGCAGGAAGTCATGGTCCGGGGCTATGTGCAATAAGTGATCCAAGGCCAGTTCGGTGTTTTGAGCGGCGTTATTGGTTCAGCGGTATTCTTTCTTGCGCTTCATCTGGGTGCAATCCAAAGTGCGATCCTACCAGCGGTCAGCCTCTTCGCCGCGGGAATCCTCTTAGGGACCTGTTACGCCGTAAGCGGCAATCTCTGGCTGCCGCTCGCTTTACTTTTCGGCTGGAATTACCTCCAGGGTCCAGTGCTGGGTCTAACGGTAAGCGGGCAAACATTAGACGCTGGCTGGCGTCTTTTTAAGCTTGTCGGACCGGCGTTTGTGACCGGCGGCAAATTCGGAGTCGAAGGCGGAGTGATTGCCATCTTTATCACGATCTTGGGCACTCCCATCGTGCTTCTCGCCTTTCGATCTCGTCGAATCCAAACCGTTACATCCATGGCCTAACATCACCTGTGTCGACGCCGGGCGGACACCTGATTTCATCGAGATGATGCAGGTTGGCGTGAACCACAAGTCCGGCGTGATTCAGCTTTGGGATCGTCAGACGGCATTGAGCGTATGCGCAACATTTCATACAACCTGCTTCTTTCATACGTTCTGACGATGCCGCTGAGATAAATTGACCCGGGTCTGCTGAGGTAAATTGACCCTCTTTCCTTTCCAAAGAGTGGTCACCAATAGCACTGATAAATTGTGGAGTTCATACGCATGAACTTTATCGTTGCCGTTTTCCTATACAGCACCGTGGTAGAACCCTGCGGCTATGCAACGATCAGAATTTGATCGCTGAAACAGCGCAACCTGTAGGAGGGCTGTGCTACTTGGAAAGGAAAAAGGTTACTTGATGGCTGGGTGAATTTATCTCAGCAAAAGGGGGTCAATTTATCTCATCGCCATAGAGGAACAGGTCCTCCGAGGCTAACAGCAGGTAAAACAATACCAATGTCTCGCCGATGCCGGCCAGAAGAGTTCCGGTCCAGTCAAGGATTGAACTGGTGCCACGACTGCATTGGACCTCCAC
>JBEKZM010000221.1:0-4463 GCA_049509875.1 Verrucomicrobiota bacterium
CCGCCCGGATAGCCGCCCAGGATCGAGACCGAGGCCGGCGCCAGAGCCATGGCCGTGCCCAGGTCAAATTGGCCGTTCACTTCCACCAGAATAAATTGCACATCCAAAATCGCCGGCGTGCTTGTCGCACTGCCAAAACCATTCGTCACCACCACGTCGTAGAGGCCGCCCTGGCTCAATGCCAAGTTCGTCAAAGCCAAAACACTGTTGGTCGCCCCTGGCAGGTTCGTCCCGGCCAATTGCCACTGGTAAGCCATCGGCGGCGTCCCGGCAGCTTGCACAGTGAAGGAGGCACCGTAGCCGACCGCGTTGGTCTGTCCAACCGGTTCGGCCACAATGGTCGGAGGTGCCGCCGGAAAAACGGTTCCGTTGGTCAGCACCGTCAGTGTGTCCGTGCCAACATTGGCGGTTATCAAATCCGGTTTTCCATCCCCATTGACATCCGCCGCCGTCACCGCGACCGGTCCATAGCCAACATTTACCGTCGCCGCCAGGGTGAAGCCGCCGCTCCCATTGTTGGTCAGCACCGTCACTGTGCTGTCAATTCCGTTGGCGCTGATCAAATCGAGCGAGCCATCGCCGTTCACATCCGCCGCCACCACCCCTTGCGGTCCACGGCCAACGCTCAACGTTGCCGACAAGACCATTCCGCCGCTGCCATTGTTCGTCAACACCGTCAGGGAATTGCCGCCGCGGTTGGCACTGATGAGGTCCACCTTCCCGTCCCCGTTCACATCCGCCGCCGTAACCCAGTAAGGCTGCGAACCCACCGTGGGCGAGGCTGCCAGCACAAAATTGCCGGTGCCATCGTTCGTCAAAATCGAGAGCGTCGAAGACCCAAGATTGGCGGAAACCAAGTCCACCTTATTGTCCCCATTAATATGTGCGGCGACAACACAAACGGGTCCCGCGCCGACGACCGGCGAACTGGCGAGCACGAACCCACCGGCGCCGTTGTTGGTGTAAATGGAAAGCTGGTTGCCGTTTCCCAGCCCATAATTCGCCCAGATCAAGTCCGGTTTGCCGTCCCCGTTCACATCCGCGACGATGGCCGAACATGTTCCAGCGCCGGCGGTGGTGATCAAAACCGATGTTACAAAACCACCGCTCCCGTTGTTGGTCAGAATCGAAACGGTGCCGTCGGCGTAGTTGGCGGTGACCATTTCCAGCTTGCCGTCATTGTTGAGATCCGCCAGCACGGCGGAATGCGGGCTGTTGCCAGACACCGGCGAATCGGCCAAGGCGAAGCCGCCGCTCCCATTGTTCGTCAGAATCGATATCGTGTCCGTCCCGCTGTTGGCGGAAAGCAGATCAACCCGCCCATCCCCGTTGACGTCTGCGGCCGTCACCCCGGCGGGCGCGCCGCCCACCACCGGCGAAGAAGAAAGAGTGAATGAAACTTGAGCGTCTGCTCGCAGGAAGAAACCACAGAGGACAGCCGATAAAAGGAAGCTTTTCATAATTGTTCCCAACCACAAATTCCGAATCCAAACTTAATTCGTTACTATTAAAGCATGTTCCAGAAAATCTGCAAGCTTATTCGTTTAGCTGATTAGGTTTGAATCCTCAAGCACAAGCGCATTCGGTGTCCGAACACGTTTGACGAGCGGCAGGCGGATGCCTTCCGCGAATTCGAGGCCGACGCGCCGGCCACAGCCAATTGATATCAGCCGGATTTTAAAAAACGACCGACGCTCACACTCGCCAGCCGACACTCGCCAGCCGAAAACTTGACCGGGCTTCGCCGCTCCGGCACTCTTAACCGACATGACCTCGCAGGATATAATTAATTTTGGGGCTCTGGTATGAGCAAACCCCGGCTTGTCTTAAACGAGTGTTTATGGATCTGCGGAGGCATTACCAATCAGGCGGTCCAGTATCCGCGTCATGAAATGGCCGCCGTGCGCGAGCGCGGCGCAAAGGTATTCGTGCTCGACAGCGAGAACGCCAAGGGGCTGGAAGAACTGGGCCAGCGGCTGCGTCACAGCGACGTTCATGTCGTGCTCATTTGGCTTCGGCCGTGCGAATTGAAGTGTCTTTATCCCATCCTGCGGGAACGGAAAAACTTCTCCATCGTGGTGGATGATTGGTGGATCTGTCCGCGCTGGTTCAGCCGCGAGGCCGATTACATCCTTTATCGGATCTACAGCGGCATCCCCGCCCGGTTGGGACAGGCGAAGCTCGTAACTTCGCCCCCGCCGGTATTTTTCTGGCAAAGGAATTCGACCATCTATGGAACTCAGGCGGCCCTGCTGCGGCTGCCGACATTGGTAACCTGGCCGCTGCTCGATGCTTGGAAATGGTTTGACCGGCGGCGCGAAACGATCCGCCCGGAGCGGCTGCTCTACTTTCCATTGTCGGTGGCCGCGGAAGCGGTGCCGCTCCGGGACGAGCCGGTGAAATTTGATTTTGCGCTGACGGGAAACGTGGTTGGCATTTGGCTGATGCGTGATCCGTATGCTTCAGCTCGATATACTTTCGCGAATCTATATCACGATCGGGAGGTTTTGATGGATTTGGTGCGCCAATTCGACGGCAAGCCGTACGCGATCTACGACTGGAGGAAATTGTCGCCGGCGGTTGCGCCCCAATCATGGGACGAGTACGTGCGCATTATACGCGAGAGCCGGTTCGTGCTTTCGACCGGGGGACTTCACAACTCCGGACTTCCGAAGCACCTGGAATACGCCTGCCTGGGCACGCCGATGATCGGCCGGCAAACGGTCTATGAGTTTCCCTGGCTGGAAGACTGCATGTTTAACACGGAAGATTTGAGCATGTCAGCGAGCAAGATGAAATCGTTGTTGGAGCAAGCCATGGACCGCCATCCCATTTTGCGGGAAAACTGCTTGAACTGGCGCGACAAACTCTTAAAACTACATGACATTCACCGTTTATTGGATATGTTACAAGCCCAGGCAAACGGCGAGGCAATTCCGCCTGGCTATCTGAAGGCGCCAAAACCGATCGCCCAGCGGTGATTGAACCATCCCGCCACCGCGGCTCGGAAGATCAAGACCATGGCCGCCTAAACGTTTAAGCTACCGTTTATCAAGGATCATATTGAAAGCGGAAAAAGCCAACCGCGTTTGTCATGAAAAAATTGCCAGCACCCAGGTCGCCAAAATCATCTGAAATTTGCGGGTCAGCGATGGCGGCAGTTATGGTATCCGGGCTATCATAAAATATCATTGTAACTTATTATATTCATTCAAACGACAAAATTGTGATGGATCGGAATTGCCGCGCTGCGGCAACGGCCGACGGCCATCGGCCAGGGAGCGACACCCGCCTTAAGGGACGACCCGTCCGTGCCTCCGAGACGGTGCGCAAATGCGGCCCGCCACGGCCGTCATTATGTTTTTTGAACTCGACAATCTTATTGAAGCAAATATCTTGCGCCGGTAGGGCAGATTCCGCGAAACCACTAATATTAGTTTAAGTGATGCTATTAAACAACAACTTTGATGGCGGAAGCACAGTTGCAGCGCAGCCTGACTTTGATTTATGCGAAGCCGTACCCAGCTTATTATTTTACTATTAAAGGAGGGGCTAGACCCCGGCCAGATTCTCACGCGCCTTGAGTTTAGAAGAGCGCTCCAAGGCTGCGGCAAGGTTTTGGAAGTGGGATGCGGCAAGACGCCAAATATGAAATGGCTGGGAATTCAAAATTCCACAGGAATTGACGGTTACGCTCCGTATGTGGCGGAAGCCCGAAATGGTGGTCTTCATGCCGAAATAGTAGTGGGCGACGTCCGCGAGCTGGACCGCTATTTCAAGGCCGGGCAGTTCGACACAGTGGTGGCGCTGGATGTGATCGAGCATCTGACTAAAGAAGATGGCTTGCAAATGATGCGCAGCATGGAAAAGATCGCCAGTCGCAAAGTTATTTTCTACACGCCTAGCGGCTTCCTGCCTCAGCACAGCTTTGAAAACAACGATTTGCAGGAACACCTTTCCGGATGGGAAGCCGAAGAGATGAAGCAGCTGGGATACAGAGTGACCGGGGTGCTTGGTCCTAAAACACTTCGCGGAGAGATGCACGTGTTAAAAGGCCAGCCGAAAATTTTCTGGGGTTTCATAAGCCTCGTCGCCCATTTTCTTTGGACGCGATGGGCCCCGTCCAAAGCCGCTGCCATTCTATGTGTTAAAACAATGAAAGGTTCCTGAACGGCCAGGCCGTGGCCGGTTTTCAAAATCCATTCTTCGAAGGGAGGCTGTAGCGGCGGGATCAGCAGGGTCCATTCCGCCCGCCGTTGGTCTTGCGTTTGCAAGCTCGGAGTGCGAACAGAATCCGGCGGGACGCCGGATTCAACGGGCTGGAAGCCTGTTCCACCTCAAGGCAGGAGTATCAACTGGTAGAACTTCATCAAGGCCAGCGGGAGGTTCGTGTCCACAAAGCTGAAATTCGTCGTCGCGGAGGTGATCGGGCCCGGGAAATATTGCCAGCTGGGCGGCGGCGC
>JBEKZM010000222.1:0-5691 GCA_049509875.1 Verrucomicrobiota bacterium
CTGGCCAACGAACTGAAAGGACTGGGGAGGGGAGACGGCAATTCGGTTGGATTAGTCATAGTTCGCCGCCAACCTTAGCGGGAACCGAAAACTAAGTTACGCACTCTTGCCGAAGGCACACGATAAATGCAGCAGGCGGTCCATGGGCTCGATTCCCTCGCGATACCACCGCAGCAGCGTGCCGACGGCAAAGGAGTGACGCAAGCAATGCAATCGAGGCACTGCCACCCCGGGCGGCACCTTAAGCCCTAGCTTTGGCCACACCTCACGGAAGGCTCTGCTCACCGTCGCTGGGTAGACCGATCGGCTTTTGTTCTGACCAAACCAAAACAGTGGCTGCTCAAGCTCCAAACCGCCGAAGTGAGCTTCTCGTTGTTGCAGGTAGTCTTTAAGCCTTGCCGCCAGTTTCGGCCCGAATGGAACCAAACGGCTTTTCGCAAATTTGGTTTGATGGATGGTCAGCACACAACGATCCCAATCGACGTCCTGAAGGCGCAGCCGGGCGGCTTCGCTCACCCGCAACCCCAGTCCGTAACACAGGGCAAAGATCATTGAGTAGACCAGCCCACGCTGGTAAGCCTGGGGGTTGTCAGGCAGTTGGGCCGTGAAGGCGAGCAACCGCCGGGCCTGATCCGGTTCAAATAGGAACGGTGGCCGAACGCCCGTAAGTCGTCGAGGTTCAAGGTGCAGCGGCGATTGGCGCAATCGCTCCTGCACAACGAGCCAGTTGAACCAGCGGCGAAGGACTCCCAGCAGGTGGTTGAAACTCTTGGCCACTTTGCGAGGTCGCGAACTGAGGAAGTTCTCCACCATCAGCGAAGTGATCGCGCTGAGCGACTGAACCTGCTGTTCAACCAGATAACGATCGAACAGGCTCAACGCCCACTCTTCATTATCGAACCGCTTGCCCAGAGCTCGGTGATGATTTAAATAATCCCGCATCGCCCCGGCGGCTGCACTGTGCGGCGCCCGTCGTTGTCTTCTCATAGCACCTCCTCCCCATTGCCCAAGGCCACCTCGCGCAATGTTTCAACGTCGACTTTGGAGTAGATTTTGGTCGAGTCAGGCGAGCCATGTCCGACGTAATCCCCAATGTCCTTCAATGAGAAGTGAGCATCGACCAAACGTTGAACGCAAGTGTGGCGCAAGGTGTGAGAACCAGGACGTGGCACCTTGACGCCTGTTCGTCGAAGATAGTGCGCCGCCCGTTCGGAAATGGCTGGCGCCCCCAGCGGCCCTGGAGGAGCATAGCTTCGAAAGAACACATGGCGGTCGGCCGTTTTGGGTCGGCCGTTTTTCAGGTAATCCAGGATGGCTTCGCCCACAATCGGCGACAAGGGATAGGCTGTGGAATGGCCAGCCTTACGTTCGGGCACACGGAGCCTTTCTTGTTCCCAGTCCAAGTCCTCCAGCGTCAATGCCGCAACCTCCCGGCTGCGCAGGCCATAGGTCACCAGTAACAGTAAAATGGCGTAATCGCGCTTCCCTGTGCCGGTGCGCCGGTCCACTCCTTCGAGCATTCGCTGCACATCACTCCACCGGATCGACCGGGGGATCCCCGCCAGACGATAAGATTTTGGGGCCTGCACGCTCGGGCTCAGATCACGGGCGAGCAATCCTTCCCGATGCAGGTAAGTCAGAAGCACCCGGAGCGCGGAACACAAACCTTTGAGTGCACTCTTGCCCCAATCTTGTCCGCGAGCCGTCACAAACGCGCTCAGGATCGGCGGCGACAGTTCGTTGAGCTTGGCGACCCCGACGCTTTTTAAATAGGTTTCGAGACTTCGGAGACAATAAATATAATTATGCAAGGTGTTGCGGCTGATTCCTCGCTCTTGCTGAAGATAGCCGCAGAAGCCAGGAACCTCACCGACGAAGGGAAAAGGCAGCTGCTCCCGTCTGTTGTCGGCAAAATCGGGCACCACCAGACGCAGCATTTGGTGGATCGGGTTCCGAAAGTCCCGTGCCAGACTCCGCCGTGCTTGCTCGTCGCGGCAGTTAACTCCACGCTCACGCACCAACTGCTCAACGAAGGGTTCCACCTGAGCGGGGAGATCAGCCCAGGCTTTGGCCCCATGGTCCTGCGCGTATCGGGCAAAGTGCATCAGCGTTGGCACACGGCGGAATACGTTTCGCGCCACGTAACCCTGCTCATGCAGCCAAGTAACGTAGCGTTGGATTGGTTCGCCGAGCCAGGAGGCTCGGATACGGTCACAGGTCTCTGGTTTGAGGAAATAATGTTCGATCATGATAATGGCCTTTCACAATCAATGTAGAGACGAGCGGCGCTAACCGAGGCAAGAAAATTATGTGCCCTCCGAACGGCAAGTCGTGCTTGTGTGTCAGCAGTTTGGAGGCTCGCGGCCACATAACGCGGCAGGGCACAAAATGTCGACAATGGGTCCATCTACGTCTCCAAGGAAATCATTCAAATCTGTGCCCGGGTCGGCTGCCTGCTCCATCACACGCCGGTGCGGGATGGGGCGGCGAAGGGAAAAGTGGAAAGATTTTTTCGCACCGTCCGCGACCAGTTCCTGGCCCGGGAACTGGACTTGAGTTCGCTGGCGGCGCTCAACCGCCAGTTCACCCAATGGGTCGAGGAACATTACAATGCCCAGATTCATTCCATCCTGGGCATGTCCCCGCTGGACCGCTTTGCGCTGGACCGCAAATCGGTGCGTTTCCTCCCGCCCAATGAAGCCAACGACGAACTGTTCTTCGTCGAGGAAGAACGCCATGTCCGGGCCGACAACACCTTTTCCTTCAAATCGCTCCGCTTTGAAGCGCCACGTCATCTGCCCGAGCGCACGATCCACATCCGCTTCCAACGCTCGCAGGCCACGGCGCGGGTCATTGTTTATTACAAGGGCGAACGCATGGGCGAAGCCCGTTTGCTCGATCCCGTCGCCAACGACCGCAAACCGGCTGCCGCCAATCCCCAACCACCCACGCCAGTCAGTGAGGTTCCCGCCAACCCATCCCAATCGTAAATTTTATGATCCGCTCCCATTTCGGCCTCCAACGTCATCCTTTCGACCCCGAAACCGTCACCCTGCTGGCTCACCAGCAGGAAATCTTTGACATCCTCTGCGTTCACGCCCAGCAGGGCGGCCTTTGCCTGGTGCTCGGTGAACCCGGCACCGGCAAAAGTATTTTGAAACAGGCGCTGTTGAATTATGACCCAAAACGCATGATCACCCCCGTGGTCAACCGCACGCTCCATACTTACCACAACACGCTCCGCATCCTCTGCGAAGCCTTTCAAATCGAGTTCGAGGGCCACGATCATCGCTGTGAACGCCTGCTCGTCCAGCAAGCCTTCAGCGTTCATCGGGCGGGTAAAATGCTCGTTCCCATCATTGACGACGCCCACCTCATGCCCGCCGATTGTTTGCGCAAACTCCGCCTGTTGTGCGAGGACTTTCCACGCTCGCACAATCTGGTTCTCATCGGCCAGCCGCCCTTGCTCCAATCCCTGACCCTGACCATCAACGAGGAAATCCGCTCCCGCATCACTTACTCGGCACTCCTGCCCCGGCTGGCCCCCGAAACCGTCGAACAGTTCATTCTCGACCAACTCGACCGCGCCGGCTTGGGCCACAACACCTTCACGCCCGAAGCCCTGGCCCTCGTCGTGCGTTCCGGCGAAGGCTTGTTGCGTCGCACCCGTAACTTGTGCCTGGGTTCGCTCATCGAAGCCGTCCGCGACCAGACCCGCATCGTGGACCTCAAGCAGGTCAACCGGGTGCTCATCCAACCCCATTGGAGGAAAGACTGTGACCAACCCACCGCCTCATAGTCATTCGCAGGGCCCACGGTGGTCCCGGGAACAAATCCGCGCCGCCCGGTTGGTGGCGTTGGTGCCCTTACTCGAAAAACGCGGACTCGAAATCATCGCACGGGAGGCGGACAACTTCATTTTGCCCGCCTATCCCGGCCTCGTCGTCAAAGACAGCTATTGGCGCTGGCCCGAACGCAATCTGGCCGGCAACGCCATTGACTTCCACGTCCAGGTGCTCGGCCTTTCCTTCCACGACGCCATGCGCCAGATCACTGGCACGTAGCCAACGGCCACTGCCGTCGTAGCCTTACGACGGCAGTCCGGCCAAAAACCGGCAAAACCACAGAAAAACGCTTTTACGATCCCAGGGCGGCAAGGTGGCCAAGGCCGATGGCTTACGATCCCAGCTCGGTCAAAAACCGCCAGATCATCCAAATCCCGCCCTTACGATGCCAGGGTGGAAAGAGGCCCGGAAGCCGCCGTTTACGACGGCAGTGCGGTCATAAACCCTGAAACCCGGCAACCATTTTAAAACGCTCCGCCCGGTCGTAACCTTACGATCAAAGCGTGGCTATTCGGCCACAAAATACGATCCCAGTGCGGTCAAATCCCCAAAAACCTTGCGACGCCAATTCGGCCGTTCTTACGATCAGAAAAAAGTTCGTAACATAACACTTCAAAATCCTCGTGGATGACAATGACGAGAGCCGGCCCAAATTCCAGTTCGTCGTCCCCAAACCAGCGGCGGCTTGATCAGCGGCTAAGAAAAAATCGGCTGGTACCGGCGGGGGATTGAACGCCCTTGCCGGGAATGTGGCGAATGTGGAGAAAGCGGGGTTGAGCCCCGGCAAGTCCCAGCGATGGGGAAAACTTCATTTGTCAATTGTTGAAATGCGACTATCAAGTGCATCTTTAAGCATGTTTTTGATTGCATCGATATCATCACGCCTGATTCGCCATCCAAGATGAACCACAAGAATCAAAAATGGCAGTAAAGCTAAACACCCTAAAAACTTTCCAACATGACCGGACGTACCTTCACTATTAATCATATACAACTCGTGGGACGAGGCTACCAAAGCCCCAATAAAGAAAAGTGTAGCCGATAGTTTCTCGAAAGTTGTCATTTCAAACTTCCCCTTTATTGCCGTTCCATTCCCTTCTGTCACTAAAATACCTTCAAACCGGGGGCTCAACATCCTTCGATTGCCAGGCCGATACCGTGAAACACAAATGCTAGATCCCGCTATTTCTCCAATAAAATTTGCTTTCGCCGGTGTCTTCCAGACGCTTGATACCAACCGCTTTTGAATCCGTAGAACCGCTGAATCAATAGGCAATTCAGAGTTTACAATGAATTCAATCGGTTTAGGGAATAGGAGGTTGAGGAGGTACATAACCGCCAGGGTGAAGAGTTCCAGCAACAGTGGTAGTTGGTATAATCCCTAAACTTAAACCACCACCGGGCCCACCGGTGATTTCAAGAATATGAACGCCATTGCCCCAACTAAAACTCAGACTGATGTCAAGGCCGAACCCAATGTTGATGAACGCTGTTTTACATGTCTTTTCAAGATCATTCGCATTATTCGCATCAGTAAGAAACAGCCCCGGACCAATTCCAGCACCAGCGCCAATACTTAGATCGGCAGGTTCACTCATACCGCCTGAAACATATCCTCCAAAGGAACCTTCTGCTCCATTACTGTTGGGCCCGATAAAAATTCCAGCACCTGCCGAGGCTCCTAAAGTAGGACCGACACCAATTCCCAAAGTGGCGGAACCACCGCCAACAAGACCTATTCCAATTAAACCGTTCGGATCAATTCTGTTCACCGGATTGTTGTATACGTAGTCGTACAAGTTAATTCCCCCTCTTTCTTGGATGGGGTCCTGATTTAGCCACCGCT
>JBEKZM010000223.1:0-4448 GCA_049509875.1 Verrucomicrobiota bacterium
AACATGGCGGGCTCGATCCGGCGGCGTTTGAGAAATTGTGTGGTCTCCTACGTTATGTGGATGGCGATTATTATGATACGGCGACTTTTCAAAGGCTGCGCAAGGAATTGGGCAACGCGAAAAGCCCGGCACATTACTTGGCGATTCCACCTGCCGCGTTTGCCACAGTAGTAAAACAACTGACCGCAGCCCGATGTGCCATAAACGCGCGGGTCATCCTTGAAAAACCGTTTGGCCGTGACCGTTCATCAGCGGAATCACTCAATCAAATTCTTCTGTACTCATTCGACGAGAAAGCCATTTTTCGCATTGATCATTACCTTGGGAAATCGCCCGTGCACAACATGTTGTTCTTTCGCTTTGGCAACGCGATGCTCGAACCATTTTGGAACCGTCATCACATCGAAAGCGTGCAAGTCACCATGGCGGAAGATTTCGGCATTCAGGGTCGAGGCGCTTTTTATGAGCAAGTCGGCACTGTGCGGGATGTGGTCCAGAACCATCTGTTCCAGATTATCGCCAATCTGGCGATGGAACCGCCGATCCGCACCGACAGTGAATCCATCCGGGACGAAAAGGTGAAAGTGCTCAAGGCGATACCACCGCTGGATGCGAAGAATATGGTTCGCGGCCAGTTCAAAGGCTATCGCAATGAACCGGGTGTGGCGCCTGATTCCAAAGTCGAAACCTTTGTCGCGCTCAAACTGGAGATTGATTCCTGGCGCTGGCGCGGCGTTCCCTTCTACATCCGCGCCGGGAAAAACCTGCCGGCCACCTGCACAGAACTGCAGATCAAGCTTCGTTATCCGCCGACGATGTACAACCAATACGATCTAAAATCGAATTACTTTCGTTTCCGCATCAGTCCGCATGTGGTGGCGGCGTTCGGCCTGAACACTGTCGCGCCGGAGGACGAATCGGTGAGCCGGTTGGTAGAATTAAAAGTGAATCGGCCAACCAGTCGGGCGGAAATGGAGGCGTATGAGCGCGTGCTCACCGATGCAATGATTGGCGATGCCACGCTGTTCGCCCGCGAAGATTATGTGGAGGAAGCGTGGCGAATCGTAGATCCAGCCATTGAGGCCGGCACGCCGGTTTTTGAATATGAGCCAAAAACATGGGGGCCGAGCGAAACGCATTCGGTCGAACCTCCGGGCGGTTGGCATAATCCCATAGTAAACAACGGTGAGACAGAATGAGTGCCGCAGCATTGCGAAGGGAATCGTTGGAGATCGCTACTTCATTTGAAAAGTAACATCGGTCGTCATGGATTGCCCTTGGCACACGTTTAGTAAAAGGCAAGAAAAAGGATAATGCACATGAAAAAAAGAATTATGAAATCGGCCTGTGCCCGGAAGGAGGTGAACGGATCAACATTCGGGAGAAAAATCATTGATCATGCAGCGCAACGACTGTGCTTTTTGGAAGTCGAAGGTTTGTGTGCCCGCGCCCGCAAACGTGCGGGCCTGCTGGATTTCGGAGACCCGCAGGTAGAAGAACCGCTTTCAATCCTGCTAGAATGTTTAGAGCGCGAAGCCGGCCTGCATCCGCTCGGACGATTTTTGATGCGCGAGCATTTGCTCGGGTTGCTGAAGACACGGCTTCGATTGAACCAGGCGTGGCGGAATGATTCGGACATCGCGCCAATTCAACGGCCCGTGTTCATCACCGGCATGCCCCGGAGCGGTTCCACTTTTTTGCATGAATTATTGTCGGAGGATCAGGCCAGCCGCAGTCCCAAGGTCTGGGAAGTAATGTTTCCTTTTCCGGCCCCGGACGCTGGTAGGACCAATCGAGATGCGCGCGTGCGCCGGGCGGCCGCGTGCTTGTGGTGGTTCCGCCGGCTGGCGCCGCAGGCCGACGCTGTTTATCCGCTGCGCGCAGAAATGCCGCATGAATTCGTGGCGATCCACAGCTACACTTTTATTTCTGAAGAGTTTGTCTCCACCAGTCGCATTCCCAGCTACGAACGGTTCCTGCGTTCGACGGGACTCGAGGTGGCGTATGTCTGGCAAAAGCGGTTTCTCCAGCACCTGCAATCGCGCCGCCCCACCAAACAATGGATTTTAAAATCCCCCGACCATCTTTGCTCATTAGAGGAATTATTTTCGGTTTTTCCCGATGCCATCATCCTTCATACGCATCGCAATCCGCTGGAAGTGTTGAAATCATCCATTCAACTTACGAAGACATTGCGCGGCCTCTTCGGCCGGGCGAATGATACCAACGAGTTGCGTGATCATGAAGCCAGGGCGCTGGCCGAACGCACGGAGCGGTCCATCCGGTTTCGCGATATGCATCCCGAGCTTGCGGATCGTTTTCTCGATATTGGTTATTCCGAGCTGGTTTCCGACCCAATGGCAGTTGTTCGGCGCATCTACCGGCACTTGGATCGTCCGCTTGCCGGAGATGCGATTCAACGGATGACCCGGCTCGTTTCGAATCATTCCCGGTATCGTCGCCGGCACAATCCGACACTGGCCGAATTGGGTTTTGACGCCGCGGCGGAAATTCGTCGTTTCGAAACTTATTGCCAGCGGTTCGGCATTGTCTGCCGTTAACCGGAACCGGGCTAGAACCAACCGAGCAAGTTTTGTCCGCGCAACCATGAAAAAATTTCACTTCATCCTGCTCCTGCTGGGCTCCGGCTTTCTGGCCCTTCTGGTTTGCAAGATTGGCGTTCGAGAACTCTGGCGCGAACTGATGTTGTTCGGCTGGGGCCTGGTCCCGTTCTTCCTGTTTGAATTTGTCGCTGAGGCAATACACACTATTGCCTGGAGTCACTGCTTGAGCGGTCCGCTTCGCCGCTTGTCGGGGATGCGTCTCTTTCAAATCCGCATGGCCGGATATGCCATTAATTATCTTACCCCGACAGCGGCACTGGGGGGCGAGGTGACGAAAGCTGCCTTCCTGTCTTCCTGCTGTGGCGGGCCAGAAGCCGTCAGTGGCGTGCTGGCAGGCAAACTCTGCCTTGGCATTGGCCAATTGCTGTTTGTGGCTTTTGGGTCCGTCGTTCTAATTGGAAACGCAACCCTGCCGCACCCGGTCTGGGCTGTAATGATTTTGAGCGGTGGAATTGTGGCGGCAGGAATGCTTGCATTTCTCCTGCTGCAAAAACATGGCAAACTCGGCGCGCTCGTCCGTTGGCTGGCGGCTCAGAAATTCAGCGGCCGAAAACTTCAAGGTGCGGCGCGGCAAATCAATGAAGTGGACGAAGCGCTAAAGATTCTTCATCATGAACGACCGCAAGCGCTGGCGCTGGCCGTGAGCTGGCATATGTTCGCTCATGCGACAGGAATTCTTCAGACCTGGTGTTTCTTCACTCTTTTGCATCAGCCGGTTTCGATTGTGACGGCAATGGCGGTTTGGGTTCTGGGCATGTGGTTTGATTTGCTGGCCTTTGCCGTGCCGCTCAATTTGGGAACTTTGGAGGGCAGTCGTATTGTAGCTTTCAAAGCAATTGGCTCCGATGCAGTGACAGGCATGGCCTTTGGCACTGCCCAACGGCTGGCTCAGTTGGGCTGTGCTTGTCTGGGACTGGCAACTTACGCCTGGCTGACTTCGCGCGCCGGGCGGTTAGCGGTTACGTTGCAGCTTCCCATTCCCGCCGAGATAACAGAAAGCCAGGCCGGGATTGGCGCTACGAGCTGGCGAACGAAATAGGGGGCTGGCGCAACCTAATTCCCTGCTAATGCTACAAAGTGCGGCGAATGTTGTTGGCAACTGCCACAAAATGCTCCAACTTTTATATGAAACTGCCTGGTATTCTGCCATATCTTGCCGCTCTGGGGTGTCTCGTGGGTAACAGCCTTTGGGCTCAATCAACATCGGCTTCGCCGACTAGCCAGCCGTGGGTCACCAATTCACCGGTAATGACTAATACCATCATCCTGCCACTGCCGCTCCGCGACCCGATCGAACCCTTCAACCGGGCGCTCTGGGGTTTCAACGAAGGGTTGATGACATCGGTGATCCAGCCAGCATCAAAGGGCTATCGTTTTGTGGTGCCCAAGCCCGTGCGCCAAGGGATCGGAAATGCCGGCAGAAACCTGACCTTTCCGGGACGATTCATCAACGAATTTCTGCAAGGGAATTGGAACGCGGTGAGCGATGAATCCGAGCGTTGTTTTTGCAATACGATCTTTGGCATTGGCGGCTTCTTCGATGTGGCCACACGTTGGGATATCCCGAAGCGAGACGCTGATTTCGGGCAAACCTTCAAAAAGTGGGGCTATCAGCCGGGTATATTCCTCATGCTGCCAATATTCGGGCCGAATGACGTTCGCGACGCGACCGGCCTGGTGGGTGATTACGCCACCAACCCGTTGACCTATTTTTCCCCATACTGCTACATAGGTTCTGGTGTAACGGCCAATAATTTCAGCGATACCGTGGACGAGGCGGAACGCTTCAGCCAGGCCGAGGCCGACCCATATTCGATCCTCAAA
>JBEKZM010000224.1:0-4382 GCA_049509875.1 Verrucomicrobiota bacterium
CGCACTGGCGGGTGGCGGGATGCAAAGGAATCAACGTTCAATGAGTCTGTTTGCAAACCGGAGGAAGACACTCAACCATCTCCAACTCCGATTGGGTGCTGACTGTCGCCTCTCTTGCTGCAAATGGAACAAAGAAATACATGCCTTTACTCAATGAGCATCTGCCTGCCGGACTCATCAATTCGCCCTCGCCTTTGGTGACAACATAGACCGCAAGATTCCGCAAGACACACGATGTATTGAGAGTATACCGATTCACCGCGAAACACGGTGTGTCGCTAAACGAAATGAGGACCTCCTTCTTGCAGCCGTTGTTCTCCCCATTGGCCTGGGGCAACTTCTTCCCCCTGGCGAGAACCGACGGGCCGGCCTGCCGCAGATCGAAACAACCGAGGGCAACCTCCTTGTCGAGGCCCAGATACATCTCCTGGTCGGAAAGCTGATAGCGGTCGCACCACCGCTCAGGCTGGATCGTGAAATCGGTTGGCTCCTGAACTTCCAAAATCAGGCAACCGGCCCCGATGGCGTGCGCGACCCGCGCGGGAATCAGCCACACATCTCCCGCCCTGGCTTCCACGTCTTGCAGGAGGCCGGAAAACGAATCCCCCGGCAGCTCACTCTTTTCTACGGCTTGGCGCAGATCGGCCTCGGTTACGCCCTCCTTGAAGCCGTAGAAGAGCTTCGCACCAGGTCGCGTCGCGAGAATGACCCAGCACTCGGTTTTTCCATGATTGCTGGCGAAGTGTTCTCGCGAAAAGGCTGGGTCAGGGTGGGTTTGTGCCGGCAGGCGGACGGCGCTGTCGAGAATCTTCACCAAAATGTCGAATCCGTTGCCCCCCGTCATTTCCTCGGGGTACTTGGTGAGCAGGGAAGCAAAGGTTTCGGCGCCTCCCCGGATTCTTGAAAGTCCTTCATCGGGACGCCTCGTCTCTTTGTTCAAGGCCTTTACCTTTGAGGCAATCCACTCCTCGGGGAAGTTGCCATCCACGGCGTCGTCCCCAAAGAAATCGTGAAAGAGCTTGCCGCCTTCATAAACCCGAAAGACACGGTTGCGTTCGAAAAATAATGGGCTCTGTAGTTTTGAGTTTTTCATAATAGACAGGTTGAACGTGAGTCTAGCTTTTCGCCGGGCCAACGCTCGGAATCCGCCGCGCTGCCGCCATTTCCGCAAAGCACGAGCTCATGATCGTCCTGGAACGCCGCCGCCAGCAAATCAAGCGCCCGATGAATATCAGGCCGACACTCTTCGAGAGCGGAATAACGCTTCACGAGATTTTCGAGGTGAGGCGACATGATCATTTTTGCAATTCTTGCAGCAAAGTGAGCAGGAAATCCCGGTTATGGGAACAGACGTAGCGCATGGTCCCCCCCATGCGACTGAAGGTCTTGCAATATCGCAGATAGTAAGCCGGATTATCCATGGGTGGCTCACCTGCCTGTTGCCAGTCCCACGAGCTTTCGGCCAGATCCACGATAACCAAGTGGTGTTTCGTGATCTTGCGCCCCGCCTGCAATTCGAGGTTTTGGGACATGGAGAAAGATTTCTCAAAAATCATCGGAGACATCACGGCCGACCCAACTGAAAGATATACGCCACCTTCCAACTGATGCACTTGCTCCGCATAAATGAGAAAATCCCGCAGCGCGACGCGTCCAATGGCCGCACCGTGATTAACCGGATGGTTATAGATAATGTCGTGGCCGATCATCGGATGAGCTGTGAAGGGAATATTCAACCGATAGGCCGCAGCCTGGGCGCTGTAGCGTTTAAAAGGATGTGGGATAGAAAGAAAACCCGGTTTGAGATGGGATTTTTGAATGGTGGCCAGCAAATCGAGGGCTGCAGCCCCAAGATCGGGGTCTTGTTCCGCAACATCCTTGACCGTCTTCAACAACTGCTCATGCGAAGGAATGTCCAATCCATCCCGCGAAATCATCTTGCCAACCGCCTCGCCGTAGCCAATGCCCTCGTATGCTCCGACCACGAACGCAAGGTTCAGATTAAATCCAGTTTCCTCCCAAATGCCAAATTGCCCCTGATCCACGTTGGCCCGAACGTCTTCACTGCTTAGCCCTTGAAAGGCGAACTCCCAGTCATGAATGATTCCGGCACCGTTGGTAGCCAAAAGCGTAACCCAGCCTTGCTCCATTAGTTGAATCAGCACGGGAGCAAGGCCGTTTTTTATGGTGTGCGCGCCAAAGGCCAGCATGACCGGCCGCCCAGCGTTCCGGGCAGCGCGGATTTTCGCCACGCCCTCCGCCAGTGCTGCCCAGGCAGCGCCGGAAATGGGTCGCGGCGCCGCGTCGGGGGAAATGGCGTCCCGCTCGATTTCGACTTTGTTGGGACGGGTATTGAGTTTGCGAACCAGCAGTCGGGAACGGTCGAGTTGAGGATGCGGCATACTCAGAAAGGCGGAAGGTGAAGCAACTCCCACAGTTTTTGCCATTGTGAAAAGTCAGGCACCAACGCGTCAGCTCCAGCCCGGATGAGTCGCCGGCGCTTTTCAAGATTCATTCCGAAGCGCCGCAATTCGTCACTGGCAACCCCTATCCCAACCGCGCCCCGCCGCTTGGCTTCGCGCATTTCCACCGGGCCATCACCGAACGCGATGAGTTGCGCGAAGGCCCCATCCACGTCGTTCAGGATTCGTTCGATAACAATTTTTTTGGCATCCTTGGTAACTTCGCCGATGGAACCGTAAATGCCTCCTTGGAAGACATCCGCGTACCCCAAGTGCTCCGCTTCGCGCTTGACGTCTTCTTCGTCGGTTCCACTGGCGAGGTAAAGCCGCACTCCCGCACCCTGGAGCGCACGCAAAAAAGGCACGGCCCCTTTTAGTGTGAAGTCGTTGATATCCAGCTCACCCGCATCCAATTTGGCCAGCCGCAGATTAACCAACGCCATGAGTTCCTCATTGAAAATCCCCTTGTATTTGACCGCCGAGAGAATTTGATCCTCCGGCACCAGACCAAACTCTTGGACGAGATCCACGAGTCCGTGCATTTGCGCAATCGTCTGAATGCCCGTCGTGCGCTCGATAAACTCCTGCACCCGATCTTTCACCCGATTGAATAGCTTTTCATCCGCCGTTCCGAATTGAGTTCCCAAAATAGCTTTTGTCATCATCGGCTCCATGATTCGCTCCCAGCCTTCGCGCAGCGTGGAGATGGTGCCATCATGGTCGAAGATGGCGTGCCGAATGTTCAGCATCGGCAACGGTTCGGTAATGATTTCGATCTCGGACCCAGCCACACGCCGTGCACGATGAAGACCTTCGGCGAGTTCCGGATTGAACGCGTAATCCGCGTTCCCTCCCAATTCCAAGATTTCATCAGGAGTCGCTGTCCCGGTTTGGAATAGTTTCTGGGTGGTCACTGCCGCCGCAATATTCGCGATAAAGGCCGCAGCGGTCAGGTTCGTGCCGGTGGAGAGGGTGGCGGCGAGCGCCGAAGAAAAGGTATCACCCGCTCCCACTGGATCCGTTCGGCCGGGTAATTGGAGGCCAAAAATTCGGCCGGGCACATCCCCGGAGAAGACAAGACAACCGCGTTCCCCGCGAGTAACCACCAGCGGCGATTCCCAGCGCTTAGAAAGATGTTGAGCTTGCTGAACGAGATCTTCGAGGAAAATGTCGTCGCCGGCCCCAACCGCCTTGCCACACGCCTTCATGACTTCACGCCCATTCAATTTGTGAATGGCTTTCGGATAGGACTCATGATATCCGCGTGAATCGATGATGAAGATTGATTTTGGATGCCGGATCATCACCTGCTGTAGCTGCTTCCGAAAAGACTGGGAATCATGCATGCTTCCCGTGACCTGATGATTGACCAGGACCACGGAAACCCTGTCCAAAATGTCTTCCAACTTCGTGAACAATTCCTGCTCGGCCACATCTGACAGACAATTGAAATTCCCAAAGTCAATGCGGCTCAATTCCTGCTCGTTCACACACGGCTTAACATAGGTCGGCGTTGCCCAGCCGGCATCCTGCGAAATCAAGCCGCCGCAGCTGATCCGGGAGCTCTTCAACAACCGCCTTAGCTCGTCGCCGAAGGGATCGTTTCCCAGCACTCCGACCGGGTAAACTTGCTGAACGCCGAGGGCTGCCAAATTCATAACCACGTTTCCCGCACCACCTGGCGCATAACGTTGGCGCCGGACCGGTTCGGTTTCAAGTCCGGTTTCCAATGAGATCTCCGACGCTGAACGATCGATCGTCCAGTAAACATCCAGGCAAAAATCGCCAATCACAGCCACCGAAACCTGGGACAGATTATCCAGGGTCGAAACCATCTCTGCGCGGCTCAGAATCTGACAGGGTTGAAGAGAGCAGGATTCCATATCATCAATAGAAATAAAATATCGTGATTTTCGCGGA
>JBEKZM010000225.1:0-4310 GCA_049509875.1 Verrucomicrobiota bacterium
CTATTCATTGCCGAGGGCCGAACGACGAATGACCAATGTCCAATGACCAATGACGATTGGACAGTCTGCGGTCAGGTGCAAATGGTGTATTCATTTCAGGCCGAGGATTTCATCCGCTTTGTCCACGATGGCTTGGCGGTCGGCATCGCTGAGGGGAAGTTTGGGATCGCGCCGATCTTGGATTTCCTTTTGGGCGGCGGCGACCGCGTCGCGGTGCTTTTGCTGTTCGAGCTCAAGTCGCTCGCGGCCCAGTTGCAGCCAGGCGGCGGAATGGCCGCCGCGCTGAAGGGCGACAACATCGCCGACCGCCGGCCGCAAGAGCTTGAACCGCTCGGGGCCTTCGGGCAGGGCGGCGAACTGATCGCGCATGGACTGCAGGTATTGCGGGGTGATCCAGCCGGCAGCGACCTCGCTGATGGAGCCGCCGGCGGCGCGTTTCGATTCCTCCATTTCCACCGACATTTCGGCGAGCATTGTTTTGGTCTCGGCGAAATTGGGATCGGGGGCGTGCACCGGCGCCTCCCGCGGGTGTTCTTGCTGTGGTGCAATTGCATGGCTTTTGTTCGTCAATGTTCAATGTTCAAAGGGGCCACGGACCACCGGACGCCGCGAGGCGGCGGTGGGAACGGCAGCCAATGGCGAATGGCTAGTCGTTCGACGGGCCGGAAACGCGCGGGCGAGCCCTGCCTTCGCCAAGGCTTCCACCTTCGCCAAGGCTTCGGCGGACAAGTCGGCGGACAAGTCGGCGGACAGGTCGACGCGACGAGTCGGCGCGACGAGTCGGCGCGACGAGTCGGCGCGGCAAGACGGCTGGCGCGGCCAGCCTCTGGACTGTTTTTCGTCCGTCACAGCGGCCAATATAGCCAAACGCGGGAGAGGGTAAGATGTCCCGGTGACATCTCCTTGCATTTTAGATGTCCCCGGGACATCTAAAATGAGGGTGAAGGGGGCAAAACCAAGGCTAAAGGCAGAAGGCAGGGAAAAAGCGGAAAGCGAGAAAGCAAGAAAGTGGAAACGGGACACGGGGAATTTTTAACGCAGGGAATTGAGCCATTTGAGACCAGCGACTTGTAGCGCCAGCGCACCCAAATCGGACTGGGCTCAGGAAAATCGCCGTGGCAAACGCGATGAGTGGTTTGTTAGATATGAAGCCATCGGCTTGCGAACTGCGCGTGCAGATCAAGTTTTGTCCAAGCACTGGCGTATGGTGGACGTCAACTTCTCCAGTGTGTAGGGTTTGGGAATAAAATTCACGCCGTCATCGAGTTGAAAACCAACCTGCAGAGCTTCAGCACTGTAACCGGTGGTGTAGATGATTTTCAAGGCCTGTTTTTGGGACTTGAGCGTTTGAGCGAGTTTGCGTCCGGAAATTTCTCCGGGCATAACCATGTCGGTTAGCAGCAGGTCGATTTCGGCCCAGTGCTGATCCCAGATGGAAACGGCTTCAATGCCGGTGTGGGCGTCATACACGCGGTAACCCTGGCGTTGCAGATTGGTTCGGGTGAGGCGATGTAGCGCGGGCTCGTCTTCAACCAACAAGATTGTTTCGGTGCCACGTGGGATTTTGGCGCCTGGCGAAGGCTTCAGCTGAGCGCCAAGTTCGAGGGTGCCGAGCGGGAGGAAAACACTGAACCTGGCACCCTGACCGGGATGGCTTTCGACTTCGATCCAGCCTTGGTGTTGTTGCACGATGCTATAAACCGTGGCCAAGCCCAGTCCCGTGCCTTTGCCCGGTTCCTTCGTTGTAAAGAATGGATCGAACAGCCGCGGCAAAACGGCCGGCGCAATACCGCAGCCGGTGTCCGTGACACTAACACAGACAAAGTGTCCCGAACGGGCCTGGGGATTATTTTTGGCATGGTCTTCGGTGACTTCGGTTCTGCGTCCGGTAACAGCGAGCTTTCCGCCCTGGGGCATGGCGTCGCGCGCGTTCATGACGATATTCAGGAGCACCTGTTCCATCATGATCGGATCGGCATGAACCGGCAGGCCGTTCGGGTCGCAATCAAATTGCAACACGATATGTTCACCCAAGACCCGCCGGAGCATACTTGCCAGGCTGCTGACCGCCTCGGTCAAATTCATCGGCTGGGGCAGCATCCGCTTCTTGCGACTGAACAATAAAATCTGCGAAGTCAATTGGGCCGCCCGGTCGGTGGCTTGTTCGATTTCGCGCAAAGTTTCCAGATCCTCAGGCGTTTGCCGTTCTTCAATGAGCAAGCAGTCAACGCAGCCGCGGATGACTGCGAGAATGTTGTTAAAATCATGGGCAATGCCACCAGCCAGTTGACCGATGGCTTCCATTTTTTGAGACTGCCGCAAAGCCTCCTCGGTCTTCTTGCGCCAGGACAGCTCGACTTTTAACTGTTCGTTGGCGGCCTGAAGCTCACTGGTTCGCCCGGCGACTATCGCTTCCATTTGTTCCATTTTCAACCGAGCTTCCCGGCCCAACCGCCATTTTTCCGTTAACGCATGCGCCAGCTGGATCACTTCAACGTTATCAAACGGCTTCTTCAAAATTACCAGACGGTCCGAAATTCCCAACCGGGTGATCATCTCCTCCCAGGAATAATCTGAATATGCCGTGCAGATGACGATTTGAATGTCCGGGGCGATTCCCCAGATGCGCGCGGTGGTCTCGATTCCGTCCCAGCCTGGCGGCATGCGCACATCCATCAACACAACGGAGTACGGCTGATTCGTGGCGACTGACTGTTCGACCAGCGCGAAAGCTTCCTGGCCCTGGAAGGCAGAATCCACCTGGAATCCGGTTGGCCCCGGCGTCTTGGGGGCCTGGCCGAAAATATCCGCCTCGACCGCTTCCAGTGTCAGGTTGCTGGCCGTGGCAGGGCACAAAATTTTTTTAAAATCAGAGTGAATGGCCGGATTGTCATCAACCACGAGAATTCGGCGGCAGGTTTGGGCGAAGGGTCGATTCATAATTTTTGGGGCGGCTCCAAGGGCAAATCCAAAACAAAGCGCGAGCCGGTGCCGGGACCGTCGCTGTGTGCCGCCAGCGAGCCGCCGAGTTCGTTGGCGGCCAGCGCGCCGCTATGCAAACCGAAGCCGTGACCGTGTTCGCGCGTCGTGAAGCCGTGGTTGAATATGCGGGTCAGATTTTCAGCGGGGATGCCCACGCCATTGTCCAGCACGATGATTTGCGCGCGGCCATTGTCGGCGCGCACTTGCATCGTCAACCGCTTGTCCGGGCGGCCTGATTCCTCGCAGGCATATTTGGCGTTGCGAATCAGATTCACCAAAATTTGCAGCACCTTTTGCCGTTCGACGCTGCATTCCACGGCGTCCGCGGGGTAATCGCAGATAAGCTCAATGTTGTGCCGGGTGAGCGCGCCGCCGTTCATGCGCAAGGCATCCTCGACCAGGTCCGTTACTTTCACTTTTTCCACCACACCAGAAACCTTGGCGTAATTTTGCTGCATCGTTACGATATCCTTGATGTGCTCGATGTTTTTCCGGGTTTGCTCAATTTCGGCAACCAATTCAGACTGTTCGGCGGCGAGGTGCTCCGCCAGTTTCGTGAAGTAACCGGGCAGTTGTTTGCCCCGGGGATCGTCCGCAAAAAAATTTGCGAGGTTGCCCTGCTGCTCGTTAATCATGGCCGCAAGCCGGCCAAGGTTGCTGAGCCGGGATTTTTTGACGAGTTCAAGCACCAGCGTGGTGGAGACGTTGACACTGTTGAGCACATTGCCAACATTGTGTAAAACGCTGGTGGCAACTTCAGCCATGCCCGCCAGGCGGGAGGTCTCCAGCAGTTGCTGGTGCGCTGTTTCGAGCCGGGCTTCGGCTTCCTTGATGGGTGTAATGTCCTTGGAAATGCCAAAGGTGCCGGCGACTTCGCCTGCCTTGTTACGGAACGGCATTTTGGTTGTCAGCACCCAAGATTCTTTGCGGCCATCGTTCCAGGATTCCCGTTCCATCTTGCCAATCATCGGCTCGCCGGTGCGCATGATCGTTTGCTCATCGTCAAAAGCCGGCCGGGCATGCTCGTCCGAAAAAAAATCGAAATCAGTTTTGCCAACCAATTCCTCCGCCGAAGCCAGGCCAAACACGCGCGCCTGGGAACGGCTGCATTTGATAAAACGGGATCGCGTGTCCTTGAAATAAATGTGGTCCATCGAGTTATCCAGCAGAGTGCGCAACAAATCACGCTCGTAAGCCAGTTCCGCCTCGGCGCGCTTGCTTTCAGTGATGTCCACCAGCGTGGTCAGTTCCTCAAAGCCGCCATCAGCATAGTGTTGCCGCTGATACGAGAACGCGATCCAAACCATCGTGCCATCCAGCCGCAGGTA
>JBEKZM010000226.1:0-4295 GCA_049509875.1 Verrucomicrobiota bacterium
TGTTGCGGCAGTGGAATTGCGCGCTCGAAGAGCTGGCGAGACTTTAAGGGGGCACGATGCCGAAAGAAAAGATGGATCCTGTCGTGGCGTCCATCGTGGGAATCAACGAACCGTGTGGAAGCCTCGCCGGCGACACGGACAAGGACGCCCACCCAGTCGCGGATTTGATTCACCGCAATGTTTACGGAATGCCTACGCCGGGCTCGAAGCCGGGCCCGCGCAGCGTCGAGCAAATCAGCAAAAGCCTCGACCTGGTGCGACGCGCTATTACTGGCGAGAGCCCTTTCGCGGAGCGTTTGCGAAAATTAAAGTTCCCACTCGCACAAATGGCTGCGAGCGCCTCGGAATTCTTGCCCGAAGGTTCACCCGCAATCGACTTTCTGAAAGCGGCGAATTCAGGTTCAGACGAGGGAATGCGCGCCGCTATTCGGCGAGCGATTCTGTTGGATGGTCCGGATCCACGAGTTGTGCAGTAGTCGAAATGAGTAAATTCTTGGGAGGCAGCGCACATGACACTCAAAGAACATCTGCAGCAAACGCACCAGCGTGACGCCGAACACCATGCAATCAAGGCCGCGGAGATGCACAAGCTGTCCGAGCATTTCGGCGCCCTCGCAGCTCGTCAGGAGTTGACCAATCCAGCAGACTCGAAGTGCCACAAGGATATTTCCGCCTGTTGCAAGGTGATGGCCGAATCGCACGCAAAACGCGGCGAGAAATGCATCGAGGAGCACAAAGCTGCGGGAATGCTACCCGACACAGCGATGGGCCCGACCGGGAAAGCGGCAAGCAGCGACCGGGAGGCGTTCCTCGAGCGGCTCGTCCTCAAACTCGCCGGCGGAGCTGGAATTTCAGCTGGGCTCTCGTTGATCCCGCGCCACGGCGCACCGGACCCAAGGGCGAATGATACGCGCAGTAACCTAGACCCGTTTTTGAAAAACGTCATCGTGCCAGAGGAACAGGAACCCGTTGCTCCGTCGGTGATCCGCAGCGGAAGAACCCAGTTTTAGGTTCGTGGGGGAAGAGTGTCCCGGCCGCGCCCTTGCCGTGCGTTGGACCGCGGAGCCCCACGTGGCGGAGGCCGGACCGTCTCCGCTCGGTCCGGCCCGCCTGCTTCTTGTGGAGCTGAAAGATGAACACCAGTGAAGTCGCCGCGACGTTCAATGTCAAACGCCAGACCATTCACAATTGGATTTCCAATTTTGCGTGCCCCGCTCCACCGGCGCCGCGCAGCCATCGAATCGCAAGCCGCACTTGGAGCGCGGCCGACGTCGCAAGGCTTCGCGCCTGGCGGGAAGAAAGAAAAGTCGCGCGCGTGAGGCGCGACGGCGGCTCCAAAACCAAGCCCGGCGTGGAAACTCAGTCCGCGAAATTGGAAGCCGTGTCATTGCTCCGCCGAGTCAGGAAGGGCCATGCAACACCCGCGTCCGTCCTGCACGAGATTGGCGTCACCTCTTGCGAGCGCACCGTGCTGTTGAAACTTAGCGGGTTTGAGTTTTTGGCGGAGGCGCTCGCATTTCGCCGGCAGGTGCGGGTTGAATTCCTGAAGCTCGTGCAGAAGGACGAAAAGAAAAATGCAAAACGCGACCAGCGCCGGCGAAACGCACGATGACGCTTTCATCGAGCGGCTCGCGTTGTCCATCATCGCAAAATTTCAAGCTGATGGACTCAGTCTAACGAAAGAATTTCTGCTCGAGTGTTTCGTGGATTTTTTCCGTCAAGAGATGGGAAGTTCGGATCTGGAAGCCGTGACTGGAATACCGGCAGAAATAATGGTGGTTTTTTTCGACGACCGCCGAAGTCAATTTCGCGCGCGGTACGCTCCGTGCGTTGATCGTGCATTTGCAGCCTGGGAAGCCGCGGCGCGAGCAAATGGAGGCGTCGCAAATTAAGCATGGCCATCGAACACAAATTCAAGACGACCGTCGAAGCCGCCGGCGCGATCTTTGTGAAACTGGAAAACGGCCTCGTGTATTTGCAGGACGCTTCTGAAAAGCCGATCATTTCGCTGTACGCGTTTGCTTGCGACCGTGAAAACGTTCGCTTGGCGATCAAGAGCCAGCGCGAAGAACTTTCTCTCGATCGTTGGGAGCAACTAATATGAGACAGCGCAGGAAACCCATAGTTTTAACGAGTCGGATCTTGTTGCAGATTTATCGCGCAAAGAGAAACGGCTGCACAGCGTTGGGAATTTGCCAGCAATTGAACGCGCCATATTTGCAAATTTTCAACGGCCTGCATCCCAAGCTGAATCTATGCCAGAAAGTGGCCGGGCCGCCGCAACGCTCTAGTTGGTCGCACGGTACGCCTATCGGCACAGGTACCGCGGTGGCCCTGCACTAGCGTCAAACGTCATCCCTCATTCCGGGTCCGGCGCCGGCGGAAGGATGACATTCAGAGGATTTGCTCTGATATTAGTTCGCATAACGACCGCCACGGCGTAGATCTGTTTGAGAGCGAGGCTCGCGGTGTTTTTTTGCGAGTCCTCTTCGAGTGCGCGGAGCGACACCACGAAGTCGCCAACCGCGCGCAGAATCTCAATCATCGAATCTTCGTGTGATATGCCCCGTTCTCGATAGCTCGCAGTCTGCTTTGCCAGCTCATACATCGGCTCGTTCATCATGACGGAGAAGAATCCGTTCGCGAGCAAGAAGTGGTCAAAAGCGATGACGGCACATCTCTTGTTGCCATTGTGAAATGGGTGATTGGAAATCAGAGAGTGGAAAAGAGCGGCCGCCTTCTCTATCAAAGCGGGATATGTATCCGTTCCAAATGCAGTTTGGAATGGACGATTTGTTGCTGAATCGAGAAGCTCTGGACTTCGATACTCGTCTTCGCGAACCGGATCAGTCCCCGGCCAGAGCTTCTCTATCAGCCTATCGTGGATTTGCTCCACATAACGGGTTCCGAGCTTGCAGAGAGGTTCCTTATTCGCGGGCAAGTTTGTTCAGCGTTTCGTAGTACTTTGCCGCGGTGAATACCAATTCAGGGCTCACGTCCGCCCGGGCTTCCCTGAGGATCTGCTCAATTACGGGGCTGTTCATCTCGATCATCCGAACGGAGCAGTCCAGTGCGTGTCGGGCTTTTGCGCTCATGGTCTCCTCCTTACCTCCAACAGATTGGATGCGATTAAACCATCTACGATGCCCGACCGTCAATAGCCCGAATACACTAGTACTTCGACAACGTAAACCCTTTGTTTTTCGCGGTTCCAAGAGTCAAGTTCGTCTCTTGATTCCAGCTCTGAGGTCGCCGGAGTGCGGGCGTTTCACGACGATCTCAACCTGGCCCTGTATCTCAATTCCTTTAGAAAGTCCTGGCGAATGCCGGCGCCGCCACTCAGCGCGCGGCAATGCTGCACTGTTTCTTGTGGATCCACGTGATTTCCTTCTTTCGTTCGAGCACCGCAGAATCAATGGGCCCGTGAACGTAGAGGGGGCCGTTCAGTCCCGCCGCGGATTGATAGCTCCGAATGGTTAAATCCACAAGCAGTTCTGGAATTCGCGGGTCGAAAAGTTTTGGGTCTTTCTGGATCTCGCTGCTGATTCGCTTGTTTTCATCTCTCGCTTGCTCGGCGGCGGTGCGCCCAAAATAGTAAGTCTGGGCTACATCGTTCATGCCGAATGCTCGGACCCACGTCACTTCCGTCGGCACCGCTTGGAAACGACCCACGGTGAGGGTCACGGGCGGAACACTAAGACCGGGCCGTGGTTTCGGATATTCCAACTTCGCTACCGCGATAGCTATTTCTCCATCCGATTCCAGGCCAGCAAATATTCCTTCCAGTGTCATTGCCCAGACCGGCGTCCAACCCTTCGCAAATCCGTGGCGCATTCTGAAGTCAACGTCCCATGCCCAGTGGTTTGCAATCGCGGCGATCTTTCCACCGTCAACCTCCTCCTCTTGGGGATTGGAATGGTAGCTTCGCGCAGCAAGCCGTGCCAGCCTGTGAGCGTCATACAAAATCGCGCCAGGTATGGCGCCCGGCGTCGTGTCATTTGCCCGGACGAGCCCATCACCGGCAAATAGCATAGTCGGAGTGAGCTGCGTCACCTTACAGGCGCAATCGTCGTATTTTGTTTCCGTCGCAAAAGTTCCATCAGGGAGACGTTTCTTGAAAAACTGCGTATTTCGGCTGTCAGCGGCAATGACTATTTTGTCGTGGGACACCCCCACAGCGATTACTGTTCCAACTTCGTAGTCCGCACCTGGTGCTGCGTCTGCCGTGGCGGAATTGTCTTGCGGCAGAATATCTGGTTGCTGGCAGAACGCTGCCAGTGCACTTTCATCGGGAA
>JBEKZM010000227.1:0-6885 GCA_049509875.1 Verrucomicrobiota bacterium
CACGTAAACGCTCCACCAGCCAAAGCTGGAATTGGTCGTGTATCCGCCGACTTCCAGCAAGCGTCCGGCTTCTCCGGGACCACTGCCGCCGGCATTGGTACTGGCCCAGGATGCCGGGGCCACCCAAAACATTATCGTGCCAGAATCAACCGTGAGATTAGTCGAGCCATCGCTTTCATAGACGTTGAATTGCAGCCAGGCCGGGACGTTGGTGTCCACCACCAGCGACGCACCGTTACCGAGATTGGAGAAAGCAAGATTGGTGAATGAGATTGGTGCCTTGCCGGTGTCGCTCGTCCAGCCCACCCGGTCCTGAAAAGACCAGGAATTCAGCGGGGTGTAGGTGGGGCCGGAATTGGTTCCACCACCACCGGGTGGTCCAACCACTACCGCATCAGCTTTGAACACCAATGCCAGCAAAAAGCCCGCGATGATGACTGCGCGAGCCAACTTGACGGCATGAAATTGCGGAGAGTCATTCCCATTGGTGATTGCCTTCATAAGTTTAACTTGGTTTCTATCTTATTTTTATGAGTTTATGTCGCTTTCCCCGCCGGGGGCAAGTGACAATTCCGTGACTTCGGTTTGGACATTCTGCCGGTTCCGCCAAAACGACCAAAATGACTAAAACTCTTTGCGTTGACACTGATATTCATGCCTTTGCTGCTCAAGGTTAGCTGTTATTTTGCCAAGCCGCACTTTTTTGACAAGTCCTAATTTGTGACCTGAATCGAACATTATCTCCGTTTGGCGCTGCTACCGTTGCCAGCATCAAAAAAGTTTCGTTACCACTAAATTTGATCGGGACGCAAGTCCGGGAGCAGCGTGACCGCAAAGGTTGGACGCAGGAGGATTTGTCCGCAAAATTGCAGGTGTTTGGTTGGGACGTGAGCCGGGAATCGCTTGCCAAGCTGGAAACCCTGCAACGGCGCGTCCCCGATGGAGAGCTTTTTATTCTGGCAAAGGTTTTGAAAACGACGACCGACGCGCTTTTCCCCGCGAGCGTAAACATCAAAAAGTTGGGACCGGCATTTCGGATGCGACTATCACGGAACCGGGTCAAAAGCAGGTGATCTTGGGCGCTACGCATAGGAGGGCAAAGGCTTGACCTTTGAAAGTATGCGGGAAATGAAATCATTCCCGTCAAATGGCTTTTCGATGAAATCCGCCGCGCCCATCTCGACGGCACGTCGCCGGTCTTCGTTCGCGGCTTGGCCGGTAACAAATATGACCGGAATTTCTTTCAATTGAGCGATTTCCTTGAGGCGTCCGAAAAGCTGAAAGCCGTCCAGGCCGGGCATTCCAATATCAATAGTGATTAAATCGAACGGTTCGGCCTGCGCCCGCCGCAAGGCTTGTTCGGTGGTCAATGCCGCTTCGGCCTGACACCCGGCGCGCGTTAGAAGGAACACCATCATCATCGCCACAGCAATTTGATCGTCCACCACCAGAATTCTTTTCTTGTCATTCATAAAACAACGGGTCTCCGTCAAACCGCTGAAACTGTTTCCCAAATCGTCCTGCGTTTCTACGCCCTTTCCTGAAAACGCGCAAGGATAAAATAGCACATATATCGGGTTTTGTTCCCCGGCGCTTCCTGCTTTTGTTGCAGCCTGTGCGACTCTCACATCGTCGAATTGTTGGCCAGCAAATCCGTCTTTACCGCAAGCAGGCTCATTTGAGCCAGGAGGAATTGGCGGAGAAGGCCGATTTGAGCTACAAATATGTCGGCGAGGTCGAGCGGGGCTTGGTGAACATCTCGTTGGATTCTCTGATGCGGCTTGCCAGGGCTTTGAAAGTGAAGGCACACACTTTGATTGGCGAACTCTGATAACCACTGGCCGTGCAACCTCAAACCACGGTGCGATTTTCCCTGCCGGGGGTTTTCCCAATCCTCGGTTTGACGCAGTTGCCCGCTGATTCATTCTGGTCGTTTCTACATTTTCTCCAGCGCGGTTGCAAGCGGGAAATTCTAAATCTACACGGAGCGTGTGTGGTGACTCTCCGGCGTTTCTGCTTTCGTAGCGCTGAGTGCTCAAGAAAAATCAACGCGATACAATCGGTCGGGCCGTGATGAATTATCGGAAAAAGGCGGGGTTCAGCCAGGAAACCCTCGCGGAAAAAGCCGATATTCATCCGAATTATGTGGGCCGGATTGAGCGCGGTGAATGTTCGGCGACATTGGCAATTCTGTTGAAAATCGCCAAAGCTCTCAACGTGCGTCCATATAAATTCTTTTTGAAACTCTAAGCGGTCCACATGCCGGCTTGGGGTCGCCTTTCCCGAGGGTGATTCGTGCGTAATCCAACGCCGACGTTTTGAAGGCGTTTGCGATAGCAGTCGTTTGAGTGAAGTTGAAATCTGTCGTGAAAATCCTTTGCGCCCGGAATC
Organism: Verrucomicrobiota bacterium; assembly: GCA_049509875.1. Lineage (GTDB taxonomy): Bacteria > Verrucomicrobiota > Verrucomicrobiia > Limisphaerales > UBA11358 > UBA11358. The sequence continues at coordinate 2,392 of JBEKZM010000227.1, forward strand.
ATCAAGCGAATCTTCCTCGCTGGCGCAATTCTTGCAAGACACTATGGGCCGGGATTCACTTGCGCAAACAGCGAATGCGCCATCAAAGAAATTCAGGCAATCATTTTGCCTACCATCGGAATCGTTTCCGTTGCGCTTCGGTCTGGCATTGGCGGCGGGAAGCGGCTGGCGGTGTGGCGGAACGGCCTGAGTGACGCCGCGCAGCCGGAGCGACGCTGCCAATGCCAGACGGAAGCGGACGCGGCTGCGTTTAATTCCCTTCCGTCCGCGACGAGCGCTCGTTGCAAAGGGTTGCAACGAGCGTTGGTCGCGGACTCGCCCCCCGAAGCCTTTGCTTTTGGGGGTTGGCGAACATCCTATTAGTCGCTCTCTGTCGCCGCGACTGGCGACACTGGATTGACGCTGCTCGCTCCAAACGTCACCTTGTTCGCCATCGCCTGCGAGTGTTCGGCCTGCAAGTGGGAATAAACCTTTAGGAGCAGCTTCCCGTTGTCTTTGTGTCCAACCCATTTCGCCACCGTGAACACGTCAACGCCAGCTTGCAGGCATTTGGTAACGAAATAATGCCGCAGGTCATGATGGGTAAGCCGTTTGCACTCAGCCATCTTGCACGCACGGTCGAGGCTTTTTTGGCACTCAGAAACTTGGCAAATGCGGTCGGTGGGTTTCGGATTTTCCTTCTGCTGCATCTTTTCAAGCAGTTGTTTCAACGCGGGATTCAGCGGAATTATCCGGGTGATGTCCTGGTCAAAACGGTTCCGAATCTTGACGGAGTGAATCTGGAGGGTATTGTCATTCCAATCCACGTCCGACCATTTCCCCTGTTTCGCCTCGGCGATTCTTGAGCCGGTGAAAGCCAAAAAACGGATGAGGTTGGCGCAATCCTTGGATTGGCCCGCGCCGGATGTTTCCACCAAGTTGATGATACGGTCGAATTGCTCGGGGCTGGGCAGCCGGATCGGCTTTTCGAGGATGTCCATGCGCCCAATCTTGTAAGCCAGATTATCATCGTGGGGGAGTCCCGCGAGTTCGAGAACGCGGCGGAAAGTGTTGACCGTGTTGTTGAACACCGACGGAGAGTAATCGCTTGAGTAGCGGGCCTGCCATGCGTCGCAATGTTCCTTGTTGAAGTCACGGGCGTTCATCTCGTCCAGTTTGGCGAATCCTTCGGCCCGCGCCTCCTCGCTCAATTCCTTCCAAGTTTTGCCTGGGTGAAACAAGCATTCCACCAGTGTGCGCCTCAAGCATTCGAGGCAACGGAGCCGGTAATCCACACTCAAGGGAGCAAGCTTGACCAGCCGGTTTTTCCGGGATGTATAGCCGTTCTTGGTTTCCGTTTCATATTTGATGCGTCCGTCCGCAAACGTGCCGACGTGTGCCTTGGGTTTTCGCAGTTCGTTGAGCTTGTCTGGCAGGCGGACCTTGGCAGTGGTGAAAACGTCCGTTTCAAGTGATGCACGAACAGGCTTGCCATTAACCTTGCAGCGTGCGTAATATGTCCCCGCAACGACGTATTGCAGGAGGTTTGGAACCTTCGGAAACGATCTCCATTTGCCGTCTGCGGACAAGTTGCCTTTGCGATTGGTGTTGGTGTTCGGGATGCTTTGTGCTCCCGCCGTTGTGGTTTCAGATAGTGCATTCATGACAGATACACTATAAGGGATACAATGGCGGGATGCAATGAGAAAATGAAGCCTCGGAAAAGCTAATAAGACGCAATGTTATCAATGGTTTGGCAGGATAGCTCAGTTGGTAGAGCAGAGGACTGAAAATCCTTGTGTCGGCGGTTCAATTCCGCCTCCTGCCACCACATTTTAAAGCCCCGTTTTCATTACTGAAAACGGGGCTTTTGCTTAGCTATCGAAAATAGCCTCAGCTTGGCGGCCCTGCTGGTGCCGGCGCTGGCCAGCGCCAAGGCGCGCGTCTTGCGGGCAAAATGTATCTCCAACCAGCGGCAGATCGGAATGGCGCTGAAGGTCTATGCCATGTTTCCATCTGCGGTTGACGGTGGTTCTCAACGCCTAGCAGATCATGACCATGTATGCAATTTACTTACCATACGCGCGACAGCATATCGTAATTCGGCGTGGCCGCTTTTGAAGTGACAGACGGGCGGATTGCCGGTAAAACATCCGAGCACGAAACTTACCGCAGGAAGGTCCGGTACGGCCAGGCGGCGGCAGGTGAAATCTGAACCTTTATTTCCACCGGTTTACGGCTTTTTGGGTAATCGATGACAGCAGCTCATTCCAAGAAATCGAACGTGCCGACATTCATGGTCCTCGGTGTCGGCTCGTTCGCCCACAGCATTGGCGGCGCATTGAAAGATGCGAAGGCCAGGGTTTCCACCTACCTGACCCGCAATTACGGACACTACCCGCCATCTCTGGTGGGCGACACCTATTTGCCCGGCGTTTATCCCAGTCCCGTTCCGCTCCTTCGGGAAGGGAAAATTGATGCGGTCATTCCGCAATCGATCGACTGGGCCTTGCAGCCCTGGGCGGAGGAACTCGTGCGCTCAGGCGTAGGCATCCTCTCGCCCACGGGCGAGGCGATGCGACTCGAGCGCGAGCGGGATTTTGCCCGGGAACTGTGCGCCCGCTTCCAGATTCCTTTTCCCAAGTCGTTCGTGGCCGCCAACCGGCTGGCGGCGGAGAACCTTCTGGCCGAACATCCGCAGCCGTTCGTGATCAAAAATCCGCTCTGTTCGCCCACGAGCCCCATTCACACTATTCTCTGTGAAACTGTGGCCGACACGCGCGCCTGGCTCCGCAACGTCAATTGCGCCGAGGGTGTCTTCCTCCAGGAATACCTCGGTCGCGCCGAAGCGGGCCACATCGCCTTGGTCAGCGGCGGCGAAATCTATTCGCTGGTCACCAACCAGGAATATAAATACGCCTTCAACGGCAATCTGGGCGTGGTCGCCGGCGCGCCGCTCGGCGGCCTGGTTGAACGGGACGAACAGGACAAATACGGGCTGGCGCGCGAGTTGTTGCATCCGCTCCTGCCCTGGTTCCGCGAAGTGAAGTATCACGGCCCGGTCCAAGTCACTGCGATCAAGGTGCCCTCGCCGCCTCCCGGCAAATGGCACGTCATCGAGTACAACATCCGCATCGGCGTCACCTCGGGGCCGATGATCCTGCGCCTGCTGAAAAATTCTGCGGCGGTGGTGCTGGCCACTACTCGCAACCAGAAATTGTCGCCCGTGTTCAACGACGGCCCCAGTTTCGGCTGTTCCCTGACGCTGGCCGGGTATGGCTATCCCTATACCCAGGTACGCGGGCCACAGCTCCCGTTGGAAGTGGATGGCAGCTTCGATTGCGATGTGTGGTGGAACGAGGTGATGCGCGCCGCGGACGGCCAGTTGTTCACCACCGGGCAACGGATCGCGGACGTGATTGCGCTCGCTCCCCGGTTGGACGCGGCCATCGCCAGGGCCTACGCCAACATCCGCAAAATTCGCGTCGTGGGCAGTTATTATCGCACCGACGTCGGCCAGAGTTTGTGGCCGCCGGGAAGCGTCTAGCCATTGCGGAACCATTTGAGTGCGGGATGCGGAGTGCGGAATGCGCGGGCGGAGCGCGGCTCTGTGAGCCGTAGTGACCTCCGAACTGCCAGAAAAAACTCGCGTAACTCGCAATCTTGCTGACCGGCGACGCTGCTGCGGGTCTGCGACCCAATGCCACTAGTTTTTCGGAACGTGGTTTGGGTCATCCTTTTTTCTTTTTTTGATTTTGGCGGTATTCTTTTACCAACGCTGGTCCCATCCATTGGTGTGTCGCCAGGGTGCTGGTCAGTCTTTGTGTCAACACCGGCATCGCGATGGGCGCCCTGATCGCCTCGCAGCATGTCAGTGAGCTAGCCCTGGCCGTACAGCTCATGCTCGGGCGGGCCAAAGCGGTACTTTATGTCGGGGATCGCAACTTTGGCGTGTGCCGCGTCGTGCGCGCGGCTAGGCAGAGCGGCGGCCACATCCTCGTCCGCTTAACCCAAGTGCGCGCACGGCGGCGCCTGGGCAAAAGGCGGTTGCCCCATTTTTTGGATCAGTCCCGGCAGTGGCTTCCTTCCGCCCATGATCAGGTGGATCCGGGTCTAGACAAAAAACCCGTGGCGGGCCGGTTGATCATCGTGCGCACCGTCCGGCCCGGTTGGCGGAGCCAAACCCTTTATCTTTACCACCCTAACCGATGTCCAAACCTACCCGCCCGAACGGCTGCTGGAAATTTATGGCTGGCGCTGGCAAGCCGAATTGAACTTTCGAACCGTCAAAGATACGATGGAGATGGACCAATCCGAGGCCAAGTCCGCCGACCTAGTGCGCAAGGAGTTCTATGCTGGCTTAATGGCTTACAATCTGGTCCGCGGATTAATGACCGCCGCAGCGGGGCAAACCGTTGGCCGCCCCAGTCAATTGTCCTTTGCCAAAGTGCGTTTGCAGTTGGCGACGGTCATCCTGGAGCTAGGGATGGGTTCCATTTCCAGGGCGACTCGCGA
>JBEKZM010000228.1:0-4241 GCA_049509875.1 Verrucomicrobiota bacterium
TCGCAACGCAGGACTGGCATCCGGCCATTCACGGCAGCTTCGCGACAAACCATCCCGGCAAGGCAGTGTTCGAGCAAATCAACCTGAATGGTCTCCCGCAGACGCTCTGGCCGGTGCATTGCGTGCAGGGAACATCAGGAGCCGAACTCGCTCCCGGGTTGCAACGGGAGCGCATCGCCAAAATCTTTCCAAAAGGCACAGACACAGGCATCGACAGCTACAGCGGGTTGTTCGATAACGGCCATCGCAAAAGCACCGGCCTGGGCGAATGGCTCAAGGCCAAAGGCGTAACGGAAGTCTTCGTATGTGGCCTGGCGACGGACTACTGCGTGAAGTTCACAGCCTTGGACGCGGCCCAGTTTGGCTTAAAAACACACTTCATCGAGGACGCCAGCCGGGGAGTCAACCTGCAGCCTGATGATGTGGAGAAGGCCATCGCAGAAATGCACAGCGCTGGCATTGAAACGGTGCAAAGCGCAGACGTCTTGAAGCAGCAAATGAATCCACCCACAACTCTGCACACCGGCAGATTTCTTGCGCTGATCAAAGAAGGGCATTGGGAATACGTGGACCGGGTTAATGCGACCGGAGCCGCGCTCATCTTCGCGCTGACCGCGGAACAGAAAGTTTTGCTGGTGGAGCAATATCGCATTCCTGTCCACGCCCGCACCATCGAACTGCCAGCGGGCATCATCGGAGACGAGCCCGGCGACTCAAATGAATCTAAGGCCCACGCAGCCCGGCGGGAATTATTGGAGGAAACCGGCTATGCAGCAGAAAAGATGGAGGTGCTGACCACAGGCCCGGCCTGCAGCGGCATCACCTCCGAACGGGTGACATTGTTTCATGCCTCTGGGTTACGCCGCACCGGCAAGGGTGGCGGCGTGGCGCATGAGGACATCACGGTTCATGAAGTTCCGCTGGCTGAAATTATGCCGTGGCTGGAAGCAAAGGCGAAGACCGGGGTGCTGATTGATCCCAAAGTTTATGCCGGGCTTTATTTTACAGTCAGAAACAAATGACTGTCGAGAACCTGCTTCGCCATCAATATTTGAACTATATCTAACAGTAAAAAACCTCACCTGACATTCTTGCCATGGAACCCATTTTCGAGAGAACCTTTGATGCGTCGGAGTTGATGCGAGTGCATCCACTTCGACTCATGGAGAGAAACAAGCAGATCGTTTTTGAAGTGGCCTGCCCAACCAACAGTCCCCATTCCGGCACGATTTCGTTCGCTCGTTATCGGTCTTCAGTGCTTCCACAATCTCTGCCTGCGGAATCGGACACTGCTCTGGAGCATCACGAAGGGATTTTCGAATACGAGCCCTATGTCGCGGCTTCAGGCCGGGTGGATTGGCATTTGAATTTTGCCAACACCGATCTTTTTTGCGCCTATGGAAAGCGGGCATTTGCCCAGGACGAACTTCAGGTCGGGGAACATCCGGCCCTTGGTGCCGTGCGGGAAGCACTGCTGGCCTCGTCACGAAATCAGCTTTTTGTGGTGGAGCAAAGAGAACCCACGCCAATTACGATTATGGGAGTGGAGCGCCGATGCGAGATTAATACGGCGCCTGATGCCGCAGCGGGACAGCCCAATGGACTTTATGGGAGGCTTTTTTGCAACGCCAGCCCCAACGTCATCCGCAGCGTAACCCGACCGATTCAACCGCCAACGATTAGCAATATTCTCGCCATTGAAGCTCCTTCCAACGGGAAGGGACGCTATACTCGCGCTCAAATCGAGATCATCCTGCAAACGGCGTACTCAGGCTTCCGGGCGGCACAACTCGAATCGCAACGCCGCTTGGAGAACAATCGGGATGCGGTTGTGATTCATACCGGCTTCTGGGGTTGTGGTGTTTACGGAAATGATCGGGTGCTCATCGCGTTATTGCAGATTCTGGCCGCGCGGCTGGCGCGGCTGGATCGCCTCGTCTTCCACACTGTTAATGAGACTGGCACGACGGCGTATAAACAAGCTCAGTCGATTATCAACGACAAGCTTCTCTCCGCAGGACTCATTCAGCGCCTGGTTCGAGTTGTGCCCAAGGAAAAGGAACTCGCTTGGGTGTTGGCGCAGATTGACCAAATTGGATTTCAATGGGGTGAGAGTGACGGGAATTGAACAGAATAGAAGCAATGAACACAACGGAAATAGTCGCACGAAGGGACCGAATCCTCGGCGGCCTGTGGGGATCGCTCGTGGGTGATGCCCTGGGCGTACCCGTGGAATTCATGGATCGTGCAGAGATCCAATCCGATCCGGTCACTGAAATGCGTGGATTCGGTACACACAATCAACCAGCAGGCACCTGGTCGGACGATTCGTCACTGCTGTTGTGTTCCACCGAAAGTCTAATCCGTCACGAATTTGATACCGGGGACATGGGAAAACGATTCGTCCGCTGGTACCAGGAAGAAATCTGGACGCCGCACGGGAAAACATTTGATGTGGGGGTGGCCACGGCACGTGCGCTTACCGGCATTGCCAACGGGATGCGGGCGGAAGTGGCTGGTGGAGATGATCAATTCAGCAACGGCAACGGCTCGTTAATGCGCATCCTTCCAGTTTCGTTGCGTTTCGCTGATCTCCCGATCAAGCAGGCCATAGATCGAGTCCATCGGGCGTCTGCCCTCACTCACCGTCATCCACGATCCCAAATGGCCTGCGGCTTGTTCACGTTGGTCGTCCGTGAATTGTTGAAAGGCAACAATGCCTATAACGCATATAGCGCCGGTTTGTCAGCCTTCCGCGAGTTTTATGAATCCGATCCATGGTGGTCCGCCGAGTGGGACTATTTTCAACTCCTCCTGGCCGGTGATTTGGCCCGGCGGCCCGAATCCGAAATTGATTCCGGTGGTTATGTGCTGAACACTTTGCCGGCGAGCCTGTGGTGCCTGTTGACAACGCACAATTTTCGCGACTGCGTACTCAAAGCCGTCAATCTTGGCGGCGACACCGACACCACGGGTTGTGTAGCCGGCGGTTTGGCCGGGGTTGCATATGGCATAGAATCCATTCCACCCGATTGGATCAGCCAACTTGCTCGTAAGGCTGATGTGGATCGCCTGTTTCACGAGTTCGCGGATTTGTGCGAACAACATTGGCCGCAAAATTCTGCATAACGTGAGTGCGACTGGCCCAACTCTCAATCGAACGGACCACTTCACTGGGCTGTTGCTCGGGACAGCCGTTGGTGATGCGCTCGGATTACCCGCCGAAAATCTCTCCGCCGATAAGATTCGCCGCCGATGGCGGGGCCAGTGGCGAATGCGTCTCTTATTCGGCCGCGGCATGGTTAGCGACGATACCGAGCACACCTTGATGGTTGCCCAGGCATTGCTCGCCCAACCGATGGACGCCTCGGCATTTCAACGCATCCTGGCTTGGAAATTTCGCTTTTGGTTCGTTGGCCTGCCTGGCGGCGTGGGACTGGCGACCGCCAAAGCGTGTCTCAAACTGTGGATTGGTTGTCCACCGGGAAAAAGTGCCGTTAAATCGGCAGGCAGCGGTCCGGCGATGCGCAGTGCCATTCTCGGAGCGTACTTTGCAGATGATCCGGAACGTCGCCGCGACTTCGTTCTGGCTTCCTCCCGCCTCACACATCGAGGATGGCAGGCAGAGACTGCAGCATTAGCCGTGGCCGAGTCGGTCGCGTTGACGGTGATCCATGATGGCCAGACAGACGCGTCGGAGGTCATATCAGTTCTTCGGGGCGTTTCGGCGGAAGCGGAATGGCAGAATACCTTGACCGCCTTGGAAATCTCGCTGAACAAACGAGAATTGGTGTCGGATTTCGCAGCCCGCCTAGGCTTGAAAAGAGCTGTGTCAGGGTATTCAATGCACGTTGTCCCCGTCGCCGTCTACGCATGGCTGCGCCACCCAGGTGATTTTCGCGCGGCGCTGGTTTCAGCCCTCGAATGCGGCGGCGACACAGACACTGTCGGGGCCGTCGTAGGAGCATTGGCGGGAGTTAGAGTGGGTAAGCAGGAAATTCCAATCGAATGGCTCGATACAATCTGCGAATGGCCACGGTCCTGTTTGGTCATGGAGCAAATTGCAGCTCGTTTGGGCACACAAAAAACGACCGGACAGCCGTGTGGTCCGGTACAATATTTCTGGCCAGGGCTGATACCTCGCAATCTGCTGTTTTTGACAACGTTACTTGTTAAATGATTTCGGATGATGAGTCGTCATTACTGAAGTGAAAGTTGGTTTACTCGTATTACGTATCATT
>JBEKZM010000229.1:0-4155 GCA_049509875.1 Verrucomicrobiota bacterium
CGGGCCTCGGCTACGTGCCCAACGTTGACGGCCCCTTCACCGTCGGCGTCCGCAGTTCGATTAATTTCGAGTGGCCGGGACAAGCCGCCGAAGCGGCCATTTATCCCGCGAACCTTTCCGCCGTTCGCGTGGCCGCGCACTACACCGCCGCCACCACCGCGCCGTCAACTTATGTCTCAACCGTGCTGGCGGATGCTCCCCTCCTGTTTGATCAGTACAAGGCGCCCGTCCAGCCGCCGGCGGCCAATCTTGGGACCCTCGGCACCGCCTACAACGGCTTGTACCTGGCCGACGCCGCCCCTGGTGCGCCGGGGCCGGTGCCGCCAACATTCCCGGGGTTTCCGGCAACGAACAAGGCGACGGCCTTTGACGCCGGCGGCGGGGCGGTGAGTCTGCCGGCTTTCAATTTCAATACCAACACGATCACGATTTCCGGCTGGGTCAACGCCACGAATGCGCAGGCTGCAGGAGCCGGCATCGTGGTGTGCGACTCCGGAACCACAGCGGCCGGCTTCACCATTGATCAGGTGAACGGCGGGCTGGGCCTGGGCTATTTTTGGAATAATGATCCTAATACTTCCCAATTTAGCCCCACAGCAAATGGGTTGGAGCAGTTGCCAAACTCCGAATGGGCCTATGTCGCCCTGGTCATCCAGCCGACCGAGGCCGATATTTACATTGCGATCACCAATGACGCGGGCTCGTTCATGAGTGTGACCAACTTCTATCCCGATGTGCCGGAGCCGTTTGACGGAGCCACGCTGATCGGCACGGACGATGGGAATCCCACTCTTAGCTTCAACGGCGCCATTGACCAGGTGGCCATTTGGGACCGTTCATTGAGTTCCGGCGAACTTTATAGTCAATACGCTTCCGCTGTCGGCGGAATTCGACCGATCATCTTTGGCAACCCGCCCAGTTTTACCACGGGGACGAACCAGCCGATCGTGGCTGGCAACACGCTGACACTTCAGGCCAATGTGGGCGGAACGCCCCCGCTCAGTTATCAGTGGTTCTTGAATTCAGCGCCCCTTTCCACGGCCACGAACGCGGTCCTCACCGAATCCAATTTTAGCATCGCGGCGGAATCGGGAAGCTATTTTGTGATTGTGACGAATCTGTACGGGTCGGCCACGAGCGGGTTGGCGATCGTCACCGGCCAACTGGCCACGGCTCCCGTCATCTTGTCCCAGCCCGCCAGCAGTGCGACGCTCTATCCCGGCGCCGTGTTGAATCTGCCCGTGGTGGCCACGGGCGGAGGTTTGACCTTCCAATGGCAATTGAACGGGACGAACATTCCTGGCGCCACCGGTCCCACTTACAGCGTGGCCAGCGTGACCAACATCAATGCCGGCACCTATACGGTCGGCATAACCAATTCCCTGGGCGGCACCAACCTCGGCCCGTTTGTCATCACCGTTCCAACCCTGGTGCCGGGTACTTACGCCGCCGTGGTGGATGGAGACGCGCCCTTGTCATGGTGGCGGTTGGACGATCCCTCCGCCGCGACCGGCGCCGTCTTGCAGGACGGCATGGGGCGGAATTCCGGCGCCTATACCAACTTTGGCGGGCTTACCGTTGGGAATCCGAACGCTCTCCACGGACAGGCTGGCGCCGCCTCCGCCAAGTTCACAGGTGACGGAAGCTATGGGTACGTCCCCTACTTTACCGCCTTGAGCGGCAGCAAGTTCAGCTTGGAGATCTGGGCCGAAGAATCGACCGTGGACAATGGTGTCACGCCGGTTTCCGCCTACGATTCGAGCGGCGACGGTTATGGCATTCAAGCGGGAGGGAATTGGCAGGGGCTCACAGGCGGCGACACGTTCGGCCAGCCGCCGGGCAGCGGATCCACCTCGGCGTGGGATCCAACCATCTACCCGAATGTCTGGACACATATTGTCATTATTTATAATCCCGGCAGCGATGAAACGTATCCGTGGAGCATTTATGTAAACGGCGTCACGGACGGGTATATTTGGGGTTCGCTGGCAATCGATGGCAGCGGGCCGCTGATCATCGGCGGACTTGGAACCGGGACTTCGGCGATTTTAAAAAACGCCTTTGTCGGTTCGATTGAGGAGGTGGCTTTCTACAACAAGATACTCGACTCAACGCAAATTGCGGCGCACTATGCCGCCGCCTTTTACGGGGTCCCGCCCTCGTTCACCCTCCAGCCCCAGACGCAATCCGCCTTCGTGGGCCAGAACGTTACCTTCACGGCCGAACTCAGCGGAGCTCCGACGATCGCCTACCAATGGGAAAAGAACGGCGTGAGCCTGGCTGGCCAGACCAACAGCTCCCTGACGATCAGCAATGTCACATACTCGTCCGCGAAGGCTGTTTACGCGCTGCTGGCGACCAACGCTTTCGGCTCAGCGCTGAGCAGCAATGTCTCGATCACCGTTTATGTGCCGCCCACGTGGGTCAATCTCACGAATGATCTGGTGCTGCATTTGACGTTCGACGGCAACTACAACGATACCTCCGGGCGAGGAAACAACGGCACGCCGGTGGGTTCGACCAATTTCGTGGCGGGCAAAATTGGCGGCCAGGCCGTGGAGGTGTCCACCGACACAACCAATGCTTTTTATAATTATGTGACCCTCGGCACACCCGCCGACTTCACATTCAGCTCGAATGTTGACTTCTCGGTTTCCTATTGGGTGCAATTCCCCGCCGGCGCCGAGCCCGGCGACCTGCCGTTCCTTACTGACGCCACCAATTCGACCGGCGGTTTTGGCGTGGCAATCGTGCCCGCCTTCGACACCGGCGGCTGGGCCTGGTCACTCTATGATTCAACCGGCAAAGGAACCGGTGTCCAGGGGCCGACCGGCACCATCAATGATGGCAATTGGCATAACGTCGTAGAGACCTTTACCCGTTCCAATAATTGCGTGACATATTTGGATGGGGAAGCGGTCAATGCCACGTCGATTGCCGGTATCGGCGACGTTGACACCGCTGGACCGTACAATATCGGCCAGGATCCCACGGGCACCTACGCGCAATCCGGGACCTTTAACCTGGATGATATGGGGGTGTGGCGCCGGGCGCTTACCGATTACGAGGCCAGAAGCATCTACGAAGTAGGCCAGGCATACGGCAAGTCGTTTAATACGACCGGCTTGCTCACGGTTGCCCTGTATCCTGCGCCCGCAGGCAAATATGACATCACCTGGCAGACCGGTACGCTGACGGAATCCTCCCAGCTTACGGGCCCGTGGACGCCCGTGCCGGGAGCCACCGCGCCGATTTATCAGTTCACACCCACCTCGACGAACACGTTCTTCAAGGTTGGGCAGTGACGGCGTACTGCTGAGACACCAACTGTCTGTGTAAAAACGCGCGACCGGGATAATCTCCCGGTCGCTTTTCTTGACCGAACGGCTCCAAGGCAAAAAGCCGCAACGATTTTGGACTGCGGCGGCAGAACGATTTTATGAGGTCCATGAAATCAACCATGAAATCCGTGCTTGCCCTCGGCAGCTTCCTGCTGCTGACTCTTGGCCCCGGCCAGACTGCACGGGCGGACTACCAGTCAACCGTGCTTTCGCAGGCGCCGGCGGGGTACTACAAGCTGAACGAGACCGTCAAGCCCCAGTTCACGCATCCGACGAATTCCGGCACGCTGGGGAGCGCGGCCGATGGGTCCTACAGCAATCTGCCCTCGTTGGACCAGCCCGGACCGTTTGCCGACAGCGTTTCCGTGGGCTTAGATGGAGTGTCCCAGTACGTTTATACTCCCTGGGTGGCCGGGCTCAATACCAGCGCCTTCAGCTTTGAAATTTGGGCCAAACCGGCGGTCGTCCCTAATTTTGCCTATCTTGCTTCCTCCGCCGAATTGAATTCCCCGCGTTCCGGCTGGTATCTCGCCCAGGACAACGGCAGTACATTCGGTTACGGTCCGGCTTGGGTGGTCCGGTTCTTTAACACAAACGCCGCCACCCCATCGGTCACACTGCACGCGACCAATTCATCGGCCGGGGTCTGGACTTATCTTGCCATCACCTACGACGGGACGACGGGGAAGCTCTACACCAATGGCGTGGTGGCGGATACGGAGTTCACCACGACCAACCTGGCGGGCCTCGGCTACGTGCCCAACGTTGACGGCCCCTTCACCGTCGGCGTCCGCAGTTCGATTAATTTCGAGTG